>JANOYV010000138.1:0-153334 GCA_031429105.1 Hyphomicrobiaceae bacterium
TGACTGGCGGCACGGAGGCAGTCACGCGCGTGTTGATCGAAACACTCGACAAGGCCTCTGGTGACCGTTGGGTCACGGTCGGCGTATCACCCAATATCGTCGATGCGAGTTTCGAGGCGCTGCTCGACAGTATCAACTACAAGTTATTCCGGGCCGGTGCGCACGTGCATTGAATGCGTGCGGGGCACGCGCCGCGCCAGTCGTAGTTGAACATGGGTGATGCAGATCTGCGGTCGGGCAATGGGTTCGAGACTTGCCCTCCCCGTATTGGCAGAGTAGAGAATGCGCCGGGCGCTTCGGTCGTGCACATGCTGGAGGGGTGGCCGAGTGGTTTAAGGCACCGGTCTTGAAAACCGGCGTGGGTGAAAGCCCACCGTGGGTTCGAATCCCACCCCCTCCGCCAACCGCGTTTTGTCAGACCCGGACTCATGGGTAATAATTTGTACCTAAGACATAGGTGACATCCCGATGCCGAATGGGTTGTCGATCGTTTGTAAAGTTTTCTGTTCCAAGTCGATATACCCGAGATCGTAGGTCATGAAGGTGACGAGCCAAATGCCGTCGTCGACCTCTTTGAGCCCCAGTTTCTGACCGGCCATCACGTTTCGCTGACCGCGGACCAGGATAGGTCGTTTCCAAAGGTATCGCTTCCTCATGGCTAGAGCTACGGTGCACGGACTTTGACATCCGAAGCGGGCGCATCCCGTCAGCGATGGTTGTCGTTAACGCGGAGGTCTGAGGATGAATGGCTTTATCCTCGACATACGTAGTGCTCTCGTCGGACTTGTGAAACTCAGTCCGACACCGAGAAAGCCGACCTTCACCGGGAACAGACGGAACTCGATAGCAACGGCGCCTACGAACGGGAGGAACTGCCTCAGATCTATGTCAAACGCGGGGTTGAACTGACGTTAGCACGCCAAGTGGCCGATCAACTTATGGAGAAAGACGCCCTCGGAGCGCATGCCCGCGACGAACTCGGTATTTCCGATATCAGCACCGCACGCCCGGTCCAAGCCGCACTGACATAGGCGCTCACGTTTGCCGTCGGTGCGGCGATGCCGTTGCTGATGGTCCTCGTGGTGCCTGCTGACAAGCTCGTGCCTATTGTGACGGCAGCGTCGCTCGGTTTCCTCGCGCTGCTCGGCGCCGTGGGAGCAAGGGCTGGCGGAGCGAATATTTGGAAGGCCACTACGCGCGTGACGTTTTGGGGTGCGCTCGCGATGGCGGCGACCGCGGTCATCGGAAAACTTTTTGGGGCGGTTATCTAGACAGGCCTTTCCTCAAAGTGCTCTTGCAGGTCTTGAGAAATATCCTGCTGAAGCAGTGCGCACGGAGCAGCCATTAACTCCCGATCACAAGAAATGCTGCTTAGAGCCGGGCCAAAACTGCCGCCAATTTTGTGCGGACTTCTTCGGCCAAGGCTGTCAGCGCAGGACTGCCAAGATGCCCCATCGCAGCCTTCGGGTTGATCGCTGCGACCTCAACCGTGCCGTCGCCGCGGTCCTGCACGATTACGTTGCAGGGGAGCATAACGCCGATCTTGTCTTCGGCTTGAAGCGCCCGATGCGCAAGGGCCGGATTGCACGCTCCCAGTATTCGATATGATCTGCCGACGATGCCCAGTTTTTCTTTCAAGGTCGCCTGTACATCGATGTCGGTGAGAACGCCGAAGCCCTCTTCTTTCAGGGCTGCAACGACGTTTTTTACGACCGCTTCAAACGGCAGCTGTAGCGCCTTGGCAATGTAAAAACTCATGGAATCCGCTCCCGATTTTGTTGCCTGTTGATGTTTGTTGCGTGACGCCAGATGCCGCCTGCGAACTGACTAGAGTAGCACTATGTTTCAGGCGGCAGTTAGGATAGTGGCACGCCACGTCTCGATCACACTTTTCCATCAGTGGGACGGCTCGCTTGGAAATTTCCGGCACGTCTTCTTCTGTTGCTAATGAGATCTGCATGATGTACTTGGCCAAGACTTCTTGCTGCCCTGCCGCGCAATGAGGATCGACGCCAAGCGTGGCGAGCGCTTCCACGTAAGCTGCTTCTAACGTTTTGAGGTCAGCGTTGTCGTAGCCAGTGTAGGCTTTTCGCAGCTTGTCCATGGAGCTTGCCCCTCACGCCACCGCAGCTAGTCCTGCCTAGTATCTTGCATCCCCGGGATGTTTGCCGAGTTGATCCACATCAATCTTTGGGTCCAGGGCTGCTCGCCCACGGCCACAGCAGCGTGGCCCAGTACGACGCTCCGCAGGAACTGATGTGTCGACACAGCGGCGCGTTGGATCGCGCAGCTGGCGGCGCAGCCACGCAACGCTTTAGCTCGCGCTCGTTGTTTGGCTGCCGATTGGGGCGCCAGTATCGCTGTTTGTCTTGCTGAAACGACTGTATTCGTATCAACTCACAGGTAAAATAACGTGTACGTTGGAGCGTCTGCCTTGAGTTGAGGTGTCGGCTTGTGCTGAGTATTCCTGAAGCAATTGTTGATCGATTTTACAAGGCATGGTTGCAAGCTGACATGCCAGCGATTGCTGTTTGTTTGGATAAAAATATCCGACTCAGCCAGCACTTTGAAGATCCAGCTTTGCCCTTTACCGGTGAGACCCATGGACGTGGTGCCTGCATGATCCGCATCGCGAAGATCAATGCTGACTGGTGCTTTCTAAAGGCTATTCCGAACCATAACTACATTGACCAGGATACCGTCCGAACAAGTGTCGAAGTGGAAATTCGGCATCTGGAGAGCGGTGAAACATTTGAAGGTACGCTGCGTCACGTCTGGCGCGTGCGTAATGGTTTGATTACCGAGCTCGACGAGTATGTCGACGTGGCCCGACTGAAAGCGTTTCTTCGTTTGCTAGGGCTGCCGGTTTGAGGCAGCCCCCGCCTCACCCAGCCACTACGATCACGCACATGCGGCGCGGCCCGTGCGCGCCCATGACGAGTTTGCCGCCGATGTCGCCTGTGCGGCTCGGACCGGAGATCATGTTGACGGTGCGCGGCATGGTGCGGTCGCCGAAGCGGGCACGAATCTTCATCCAGGCATCTTCGTAGGGTCCGACCACGTCGCGGGCTTCTAGCACCACAATGTGCGTCTCCGGCAGGAAGTTGATTGTAACCGGGTTGTCGGATCCCGATGCGATCATCAGTGTGCCGGTCTCGGCGATGCCGGCGGTTGCGTGGCTCAGGCCGACCTCGTCGTCTGGCGCTGCACGGCCGGACTTGCGTGTGAGGGTTGGCTCCTTCGACCACGGCAGTGACGCCAGCGCCGCATCATCGCCCATCGAGAGCCGCGCAGGCAGGTTGTTCTGCCGCAGATAATCAGCAATTAGCGATGGCACGTCGGCCATCGACGCCGCATCGAGAATGGTCGCCGACTGACCAAGCATATGGCTCTTGAACAGCGCGATGTGCTGCTCATGTGACTTGCCCGCAACCCGCCCCGGTGTCGGATGTCGAAACCGCGCGGCGATGCGTGAGGCGACTTTTTTTTCCCGACCCTTATCCTGTAATTCACCTTTCAGGCCCTGGCAGATCTTTGCAAAAATCGTATCGCGCGCCGTCATGGTGCAGCCCTCTTCGTCACGTTTGGCCGATCCAGCCCGGCCTGCTTCTCGGCCCACAGTTGCTGGAATGTGCGGCCCTGCGGGCTTGGGAAATCGCGATGCTTCGTCCAACCGCCAGCAAAGGGCAGGCTCTTGAACGCGCCGGTTCCCTTCACGCGCCCGAGCGCGCCAAGGGCTGCAATTCCGAACCGCGCCGCCAATTGGTACATTTTCGGACGCTTGGCAAACCAGGCCCACGTTTTCAAACCGTAGGCGAAGCCGCGCGGCACGTTGCCGAGATCGAATTCGGTTTCACGATGCAATCGCATGAGCTTCGGCAGCGGTATCTTCATTGGGCAAACCGCTTCGCACTTGCCGCAGAAGGTCGAGGCGTTCGGCAGGTTGCCTGCTGCCTTCACTCCAATCAGCGAGGGTGTCAGTACCGCACCGATCGGGCCGGGATAGACCCAGCCGTAGGCGTGACCGCCGATGGCATTGTAGACCGGGCAATGGTTCATACAGGCGCCGCAGCGGATGCAGCGCAGAATTTCACGCATTTCGGTGGCGAGCAGTTCAGAGCGACCGTTATCGAGCAGCACCACATGGTAGTTTTCTGGGCCGTCGAGGTCGCCCGCCCGACGAGGGCCGGTCGAAAAGGTGCAGTAGGTCGAGAATTCCTGCCCCGTGGCCGAGCGCGCTAGTAGCCGCAGGAGCGATGTCACGTCCTCTAGTGTCGGGATCACCTTGTCGATCGAGGCGATGACCACGTGGGTCTTGGCGAGGCTTTGCGTCAGGTCGCCGTTGCCTTCGTTGGTCACGATGATCGTTGAACCGGTCTCCGCGATCAAAAAGTTCGCACCGGTGATGCCAACGTCAGCTTCGACGAACTTCTGTCGCAGGATTTGGCGCGCCTCATTGACGAGCTGCGAGGCTTCAACCAGTACGCGATCCTTCGGCAGATGCGTGTGCACGCGGCGGAAATCCTTCTCGACCTGTTCCTGGGTCAAATGGATTGCCGGTGCAATAATATGGCTTGGCGTCTCCTTGCGAATTTGGACGAGGTATTCACCGAGATCAGTCTCGACCACTTCGAAGCCTTTGCCTTCAAGGTGATGGTTGAGATTGATCTCCTCAGAGATCATCGACTTGCCCTTGGTCACGATCTTTGCGTTCGCATCGCGACAAATTTTTTCGATGATTGCGCGCGCATCTGCGGCCGTCGGTGCCCAATGCACGTACGCGCCGGCAGCCTTGGCCTTGGTTTCCCACTCGGTCAGGTACAGGTCGACGTGCGCCAAAGTATGATCGCGGATGTCGCGGCCAACGTCGCGCAGGTCTTCGAACTCGGGCAGCTTATCGCGGGCGGCCGTGCGTTGGGCGACGAGCCCGCCCGGCAAGCCCGCAAGCGCGCGTTGCAGCTGCGGGTCGTCGAGCGCTACTCTGGCATTCGACTTGAATTCGCGCGTTTTGATCTCGACCATGGTTCGATCCCTAACCCGCTTCGCCAATGGGCGGATCGGATAATTCGCCAGCCAACACTTCGGCAACGTGGCGCACGGAAATGTTGCGGCCCTCACGTTTCATTTTGCCTGCCATATTCATCAGGCAGCCGAGATCACCGGCCAACAACAAAGCCGGTTCGACGGCTGCAACATGGCGGGTCTTTTTTTCGACCATCGCATTCGAGATATCGCCGTACTTGACTGCGAACGTGCCACCGAACCCACAGCACACTTCGTTATCAGCCATTTCAACGAGTTCGAGGCCTTTAACGGTCGCCAGCAGATCGCGCGGCTGCTGCTTGATACCAAGCTCGCGCAGGCCCGAACAACTGTCATGATAGGTCACACGACCCTGGAATGCCGCATCAACCGATTTCATCCCACGCACGTGCACAAGAAACGAGACAAGCTCGTGGACGCGCTCGCTAAACGCTTTTGAGCGTGGTCCCCACTTTGGATCATCAGCGAGCAGTTTTGGATAGTGCGATTTGAGCATGCCAGCGCAACTGCCGGACGGGACAACCACGTAATCACAGTCCTCGAAGGCTGCAATGGTCTGCTGTGCGAGGGCCTTCGCATTCGACTTGTCGCCCGAGTTATAGGCCGGTTGTCCGCAACACGTCTGTGCGGTTGGGACAATGACCTGACAGCCTGATTGTTCGATCAGGGTGGCCGCGGCGAAGCCGATCGAAGGTCGCATCAGGTCGACAAGGCAGGTCACAAAGAGACCGACGCGCGGCTTTGCGGCAGGTGCGAGGCTCATCAGGGGGCCGGTGCTCGTTGCTTTTTCCAGGTCAATATCCGATTTGTTCTAACACGCGATAGGTCAGCGTCCAGGTGTCGACCACGAAAAAGGCCTGACAAAACCAGTTGTCGGGCCGATCAGCCGTGTTTGAGCTCGTGTTACGCTTAAGTCGGTTGAATCCCTGGGAGCTCAAGGACTCAAACGATTGCCGTCATGGCCTCGCGACCACTTGGAAGTCTCGCTGCGGGGAAGGAGCCATGGTGCGTAGTAAGCGGCAGGCGGGCGCCAAGCGATAGCATCACTTTAGCTTTCAACTCTCGCGGAAGGTCCTGGACATTATGTCACCGAGTGGCTTCAGGAAGTAGCTCAGGATCGAACGCGATGAAGTCTCGATGTAGACTTCAGCTGGCATGCCTGGTTTCAACTCGTGGCCCGCACCCAGTTTCTTCAACTCTTCTATTGAAATCTCGATCTGCGCTGTGAAATAGCTCTTGTTTTGGTTGTCGGTGATTTGAGCTGCCGAAATGTTCATGACTGTGCCGTCAAGCCTCGGTGTCGTTTTGGCATTGAAAGCCGGGAACCGAATACTGGCGGTTTGGCCCTTGTAGACCTTGTCGATATCCTGCGGCTGCAGTTGACTTTCGACGATCAGCTTCTCACCCTCCGGAATAATCTGCAGGATCGTGCTGGCCGATTGAATGACGCCGCCTTCGGTGTGGACGGCGAGCGCATGCACGCGACCAGCACGTGGGGACTTTATTTCTGTTCGCTCAAGCTTGTCGTTGAGTGCGGTGCGACTTTCCTCTTGTTCAGCGAGAGTTGCCTGCACTTTTTTGAGTTCGTCGACGACGGTCTGCGTATAGTCTTTATCGCTTTGCAGGATCTTGAGTTCAGCCTCGGCAAGGGCGCCAAGCGTGCGCAGGTGATCGCTTTTCAAGCGGCCAACTTCACCTTCGAGACGGGCCGCATCACGCTGCAAGCCACCGTAGCGCTGTTGATTGGCAAAGCCCTTCTCGTACAGCGGTTTGACGCCCGCCAGTTCCTGCGTCGTGATGTCGAATTCGCGGGTGCGGGTTGAAAGCTGCAATTCGATGCCGCCGCGCTCGGCTTGCAATTGCGCGAGCCGCTGCTGCAACACAGAGACTTCGCCAAGGTGGGCTGCACGACGGGCATCGAACAGTGACTTCTGCGTGCCGATGATTTTTGCCAAGGCCGGATCGGAGGCGCTTGCCAATACCTCAGGCGGCAACGTTATTTGCGGTTTGCGATCGCGTTCCGCTTCGAGGCGCGCTTGCTGCACGAGTTGATCGTTGACGCGACCCTTGACCACCGCAAGGTTGGTGCGTGCAGCCGTGTCGTCGAGCCGCACCAGAACGTCGCTCTGGGCAACGCGGTCGCCGTTGCGCACAAGAATTTTGGCGACGATACCACCGTCGAGGTGTTGGACGGTCTTGTAGTTGCTTTCAACCGTGACCGTGCCAGTCGCGACAACCGCCCCGTTGATCGGGATTACGGCCGTGAACAAAAGCATTCCGCCGAGCAACCAATAGACCGTGCGGTTACCAATGGTGATCCAGTGGTCCGTCGCGTGCCAAACCAAGGTTTGGCCGCGCGGCGTCGTCAGGGCTCGCTTGGAAGCCTTCGGTAGCGCAGACGCGTTCAGTGCAACGGAATTGGACACGGGGGTTGGAACTCGTATGGTTAGCTTGCAGTGGTGGCTAAGGGTGCAGGAGCGGCGGTCGGTAGTGCCCCCTCGGGCTTCGGTTGCGGGGCGCCGCTGACACTTTGGCCTTGGAACAGTTTCATGACTTCCGCGCGCGGGCCGAACGCGCGCTGAATGCCGCGATCAATATAGAGCAAAGTGTCGGCCTGGCCGATTGCTTGCACGCGGTGCGACACGAGAACGACGGCCTGCCCACGCTTGCGCATACCGTTGACGGCGGAGGCGAGCGCTTCGTCGCCAAGCCGGTCGAGGTTGGAGTTTGGTTCATCCAGAACGACAAGTGCCGGATTGCCGAAGAGTGCGCGCGCAAGGCCAATCCGCTGACGCTGGCCTGCTGACAGATAGGTGCCGTAGTTGCCGAGTTGCGTATCGTAGCCCTGCGGCAGCGCAAGGATCATATCGTGAGCGTGCGCCATTTGGGCAGCCTCGATGACGTCATCGTCGCTTGCATCGTCGCGGAAGCGTGAAATGTTTTCTTTCACCGAGCCAGCAAACAGTTCGACGTCCTGGGGCAAGTAGCCCAAGTGCTGCCCGAGGTCTTCCTGGTTCCATTGATCAAGGCGTGCGCCATCGAGCTTGATCGAGCCGCCGAACGGGGGCCACAGACCGACCAGGGTGCGGGCAAGCGTCGATTTGCCGGACGCAGACGGTCCGATGACGGCCAGCATCTGGCCCGGGTGCACTTCGAAATTGAGGTTCGACAGAATGAGTTGACGAGTGTCGGGTGCGGCAACGCGCAGTCCGCTCACCTCAAGCTCGCCTTGCGGGGCTGGCAGCGCGGTTTTTGCCGGTGGCTCCGGTTCCCGGCGCAGCAGATCATCGAGCTTGGCGTAGCTTTCCCGGGCCTTGATAAAGGTGCGCCAATGACCGATCGCCTGTTCCACAGGGGCGAGTGCCCGGCCAAAGATGATGGTGGCGGCCACAATGGCACCCGATGAGATCTCGCCCTTAATGGCGAGTGCCGCGCCGATCGCCAGCATCAACGATTGCAGTAGCAGGCGCAGTGCCTTCGAGATCGAAGACAGGGTCCCGAGTCGGTCGGCAGCGACGATCTGCCAGGCGAGCGTCTCGCCGTTCGCTTGCTGCCAACGCGCGCGATAGGCGCTGAGCATGCCCATGGCAGTAATCGCTTCGGCGTTGCGCTGGCCGGTTTCGGCCAATTCAAGGCTGCGGCCGGCAGCCTTGCCCGCCTGCGTCAATGGCTGGCGGCTGGAAGTCTCACTGATCCAGGCAATGATCATCAGCAAGATCGCACCGAGCGTCGCCGTGATGCCGAGCGTCCAATGCGTGAGGAAGATCACCAGAATGTAGATCGGCGTCCAAGGTGCATCGAAGAATGTCAATGGGCCTGGACCCGCAATGAATTGGCGCAGACTGTCGAGCTCGCGCAGAGCCTGGATCGAAGTGCCTTGTCCAGTTAATGATCGCTTTAGCGAGGCCTGGAAAATGCGGTCGCCCAGCCGATTGTCGATCTCGACGCCGATCCGCACAATTACCCGAGTGCGCACCAGTTCAAGCACACCGATGATGGCGTAGAGCACGCCCGTCATTAGCGCCAACGCGACGAGCGTTGGCATGCTGCCCGACGTCATGACGCGGTCGTAGACCTGCAACATGAAGAGCGGTCCGGCCAGCATCAATACGTTGATGACAAGGCTGAACACGCCGGTCGCTTTGAATGCGTGGTTGCTGGCACGAATAGCTGCGCGGATTTCGCTCTCGCCGGGTTGTGGTTGAGGTTTCTCGGAAAGTGGGGCGATTGTCGATGGCGGCGCGACCTCGCCTGCAACGAGCTTTGACAGGCGGTCGGTCAGGCTATTACCAAATTTTGACGACTTCGTCGGTGGCCGAGACGAGTCTGCCTTGGTCTCGAGGATCAGTGGTCGCGCTGGCTGTGGCGCGTTCACGTCGAGCGTAGCCTCACCCGACAGCTCGTGCGTAGCGCCAAGGCGGGTCACGGTAATACCGGGGCCCGGATCAGAAAGCAGTTGCTGTAGACGCAGCACAGCCGCGTTCATCCGCTCGCTCGTCTCGTCGAGCGGTTCGGAAGGTGGCTCCAGCGTCACAAATTTAGGCTCACGCGTCACTCGATTACCCCGACGAACGACGACCGGTCACGACAGCACAACTGCCGACCTCAGGTCTTCCAGAGCTACAGTGGGGTAAAGACGGTGAGTTTTCGATTAAGAGCGCGAGCTGACCGTCGGCAATTTGGGTCAACTATGTCTTACGAAATCGAATCGCGCCGACAAACCAAATATATTAAGTCTTTGTTAGCCAATTTCGGGTGATTTAGCGTTAACGCATTATAGCGTTGTGTTCAGGAGTTCCAGTATGCGTTGGAAAAAGCTTGCATTGAAAGTACTCGCGGTCCTCTCGTTTGGCCTGGTCGGATTGCTTCCGGCATCGGCAACGGATCTGCATCGCACCATGCCGCCAGACGGCTGGGGCCATCAGCGTGTGGTGAAGCACTACGTCTACTACCCGCGCTACACCCACGTTTATAAAATCCATGGGGCAACCGACCCCTATGCCTACCGACCAGAACATCGGGGCTACTACCCGGCCTACAATTCCGGTTACTGGCGCCCGGCGCATGAGATGCGCAATCGCCCAAAGCCACACTATGTCCTGCCGAAGTACTACCCGGCTTGGGGCTATACCAAGGAGCACTGGAACCAGCGACAGTGGCATTCTGACAACCACGGCCGCCACTATCCGTGGCATTGGTAGCCAAGGCCACTATGGTGAGACCGCGGTAATAAACTTTCTTGTTACCAGTGTCGTTGAGATCGCGTTCATGCCATATTCATGTGGTGTGCACTTCAATGCGAACCGGAATCGACAACGTTCCACTGCGCTCGTGTCTTGCTGCTGAAACCAATCCGGCAGGTGGGACGTAGCTCAAGTCAGTCAAATACAACCAGGGGAGACCTGAACCCATGCTCAAGAAACTCACGAACATCGTTATGGCGGCCGTTGTCGCTATCGGTCTGGGCCTCGCTGCAACGGCGCAGCCAGCTGAAGCTCAGCGCGGCGGCCGCACCGCTGCCATCGTCGGCTTGGGCGTGCTCGGTGCGCTCGCCGTTGGTGCAGTTGCTGCCAACGCCAGCCCGCGCACCTATTATCGCGAAGGCTGCTACCGCGTTGCCGGCTCATGCCGCTTCCAGGAAGGCCGCTGCTGGATCAACCGTTACGGTGAAGAAGTTTGCCGTCGTGGCTACAAGGTCTGCGAGCCAAGCCGCACGGTTTGCGACTAAGCGCACGACAGGCGCAGTGATTTAGCGATAAGGCGGTTCCCATTCAGTTGGGAGCCGCCTTTTCGTTTGCTTGGACCATGCCCGCAACATGGTCGCCGATGGCCAGTGATGCGGTGAGCCCGGGGCTTTCGATGCCAAACAGCATGACGAGGCCGTTGTGCTTATGATGGTTCGGCCCGTGCACTTCGAAATCTGGAACGGGTTCGCCCTCGCGGTAAAGCTTGGGGCGAATGCCGGTGTAGTCGGGGTGAATGGCGGTCGGATCGAGGTCTGGGTAGTAGGTGCGGATCGAGCCAATAAATTTGTCGAGTTTTGCTGCCTCGAAGCTGTAATCGATCTCGGGGATCCACTCGATATCGGGGCCAAACTTGCAACGCCCGCCGAGATCGACAGTTGCGTGCAGCCCGAGCCACGCGCCTTGTGGCATCGGATAGACGTGCCGCTTAAAAGGCGAGCGCCCCTCGAGCGCGTAGTACTGGCCTTTGGCGAAATAGGTCTCAGGCGCAACGTATCCGCTTGGGTACTCAAGCAGGCGGGCAAGGCGCGTGGCATGCAGTCCAGCAGCGGTGACGAGTTTGGCGCATGAAATGCGTGCAGCTGCCGCGCCGCCGACCGTCAATTCAAATCCACCACCGGGCAATGCGGAAATGGCCTCGACCGGGCTATTGAGTACGGTCTGCGCGCCGTTCGCCTCGGCGTGGCCCTGTAGCGCCAGCATGAAGCCGTGGCTGTCAACAATGCCAGTCGAAGGAGACAGCAGGGCTGCGACGCAGGCGACCGCTGGTTCGAGCCGTCGAGCTTCGGTCGCCGTCAGTCGCACAAGATCATGAACGCCGTTGGCCTTGGCGGTTGCTGCAATCGCCTCGAGTCTCGGCAACTGTTCGTCGGATGTGGCGACCAACAGCTTTTCACAAGGAGCGTGCTCAACACCGTTTTCGGCGCAGAACCGATAGAGTTCTGCCTTGCCCGCAACACACCACTTCGCGCGCCTACTGCCGGACGGATAGTAGAGCCCGGCGTGAATGACCTCGCTATTGCGCGATGACACTTCGGAGCCGATCAGATCGTGCTGCTCTAGTATCAGCACGTCCTGCCCGCGCAGCGCCAATGCTCGCGCTATGGCGAGGCCAACGACCCCGGCACCGACAACGATTGTTTCAACATCGAAAGCCATGGGGAATTCCTGGAGGTGCTGAACTGATACGACCGCGGGCGGTGATGGCATAGAATGCAGACCTCGACCACCGACAGCAACGAATCCGTCACCAGGACTGTTGATGACGCATGCCTTGAACTTGCTTGGAACAAATAAAGAACCTAAACCTCTCCCAATCACTCGAACTCAAGGCACACGGGACGCATGGCATTCACGTTCTTGCATACCGCCGATTGGCACATTGGCCGCACGTTTGGTCGCTTCGAGCTGTCAAGCCAAAGCATCCTGCGGCGGGCGCGATTGGCCGCGATTGATCGCTTGGCGCAGGTCGCAACCGCGAGCGGCGCAGCGCATGCGATCGTGTGCGGAGATGTCTTCGACGGGCCCGGATTAGCCGATGAGCAACTCTTAGCAACGCTTGCCCGCTTAGCGGCGCACAACGCGATCACATGGCATTTGCTGCCCGGCAATCATGATCCGGCGCGGGTCGATGGCATTTGGTCGCGTGTGATCAAGCTCGGCTTGCCAAAAAACGTGCATGTTTTGCTGGAACCGGCCCCGGTTACGATTTCACCCGGCGTTGTGGTGCTGCCAGCCCCGTTGTTGTCAAAGACTGTCAGCAGCGATCCCACCGGTTGGATGGACGCTGCAACAACACCTGTCGGTCATATCAGGATCGGGGTTGCGCATGGATCAACGCAAGGGTTTGGCAGCGCCGACGCTTCGAACGGCACCATTTCAGCCGGCCGACGACTGTCCGCGCGACTCGACTATCTGGCACTCGGTGATTGGCATGGCGTGCGGGAAATTGCCGATGGCGTCTGGTATTCGGGAACACCGGAACCTGAGGATTTCCCGAACAATGAGCCTGGCTTTGCGCTTGTTGTGACGATTGATGCGGCAGGTGCCAGCCCGCGCGTGCAGCGGATTTCAACCGCCGCGCATACCTGGATGAAACGGGCGTACACGGTATCGCGCGCCGATGATCTGGCGGCATTGGACGCCGAGATTACGCAACTGGGACCGGCGAAAAGCAATCTGCTGCTGGAATTGACCCTAATCGGTGCCGTGTCGCTTGCAGACGATGCGTTGATTGCCGCGCGGATCGCGACCCTCGAGCCGGCGTTGTTTCATCTGCGACGGAAGTTCGACGAACTGAAGATCGATGCAGCATCCAATGATGTGGCGTCGCTTGCCGATCCGCAGTTGGCGGCGGTCGCGGAGCGGTTGGTGGCCCTTCGTGGGAGCAACGAGACTGCTGATATCGCCGACGCGGCGCTGCGTCGGCTCTATAGTCTCGCGCGCCGGGCGGAAGGGCAGTCCGCATGAAGTTGCGCGCCGTCAGATTGAGCGAAGTCGGCCTGTTCAATTCAGGGGTGGCGCTGGAAGGGCTATCCGGCGGCTTTGACGTGCTGGCTGGGCCCAACGAAATGGGCAAGTCGACGATCTTTCGCGCGATCGAGGCGCTGTTCAAACTTGAATACACCAGCACAGCCCAGGTGGTGAAGGATCTCGCCTCGGCGTCGGGTGGCGCCCCGTTGATCGAGGTCGATTTCGAGATCGACGACGTGATGTGGCGCATGCGGAAGCGCTACTTGGCGCAGAAATCGGCCGAGCTTGTGCAACAGGCAACCGGTGCAGTGCTGCGCGGCGCCGATGCTCAAACGAAGCTCACTCAGTTGTTAGGCGGGCGGCTTGATCGCTCAGGTCTGCTCGGCTTGATGTGGGTGGGGCAGCAAAAGAGCGTCACCTTGCCAGATGGTGATCCCGACGTTGCCCGCAGCATTGGCCGCCTGATCGAAGACGAGATCGCCGATGCAGGGGGCGGCGGACTAGCCCGGCTGGTGCGCGCGCAAATTCAAAAAGATCTCGACGGGCTGATCACGAAAAGCAATCGCAAGCCGAAAACCGGCACGCCCTATAGAGTGGCGATCGAGGCGCTCGATGGCGTGATGGCAGAACTCGATACCGCAATGACCGCTCAAGCTTTGGCCGCCAAACGCCTGTCGGATCTCGAAAGCGCAAGAGCCAAGATCCAAGCGTTGCAAGAACCTGAGGCGGTGTCCGCTCGTGCGGCCACGCTTGCGGCACTTCGAGATCAAATGGCCAAGATTGTCCACGCCGAAGAAGAAATGCGGCTGGCAACGCAAACCGTCGCTGCCAGCGAAGCGCGGCATCAGCAAGCGCGGGCCCGATACGATAGTCTTGTGAAAGACATGGCGGAAGTGGACCGGCTGCGGGCGTCGGTACACGACCATGTCAAAACACTGGCTGATCTGGCAGTCGAGGTGGAGGCTGCCACCGGCGAGGTTGCGCGGCTGAACCTGCGGCAAGCGGACGTGCGCGAGGCGGCGGGCGACTTACAGCGCTCCCTTGATGCGCACGTGCGGTACGAGCGACAGCAACGGCTATCGCAGCAGGCAACCGAAGTTCGCAAACGATTGGAGGCAGCGAAGGCCGGTTCTGCACGTCTGGCGGATCTTGATCGCGATCTGGTTGCGCTTACCGTTACGGATCGTGTGCTGCGCGACCTGATACAGGCACAGGCCGAGGCAGATCGATTGGCGGCGCGGCTTGCAGCCGGTTTGCCGCACGTGCGCATTGATTATTTGGTTGGAGCCGAAGGGCGCATTCGGCTGGCCGACGGCACGGCAACCCAAAGCGGAGAAATTGCAGGCGGCGAAGTCATCCAACTCGATATCGAAGGGATTGGCCGCATCACTGTCACAGCACCAACGGCTTTGGCGACGGAAGGTGCAACGCCGGGCCAGCTTGCGGCGGCGGCGAATAACCGACTGCGGGCTCTGCTGGCGCAGATAAATGTGTCGTCGGTAAGTGAAGCCGAAGCGCTGCATGCCGCGCGCGTCACGTGCACGGCGGATCGAGATAGGGTGCGTGCGCAATTGACCAACGTTTCACCGGACAGCTTAGCACAACTCACAAGCGACTACGAATTGGCCGTGGCAAATGTCGTAGCACTCGGCGCAATCATCGATCCCCCATCCTTGTCGCACGACGTTCTGGTTTTTGAATTGGACAAGGTTCGCGCCGAACTGGCCGATATGGAGCAAAAAGCACGCCATGCCCAAGCGGCTCAGCTCGATGCATCGAAGCGTGAGGCCAGTGCGACCGCTGCCCAGGCGAGTGCCGTCGCCCGGCTGGCGCAGCTCGACGCGAGCTTGCCAAGCGCTGACGTTGCCGCAGCGATGCTTGCCTCGAGGCAGAGCGAACTATCGGATTTGCTCGACGCCCTCCAGTCAGCCATTCGCAGTTTGGGTGCATGGCAATCGGCAATCCCCGATGCTGCAACCCGCGCCGGACTTGCGAGAGACTTGGCCATCGCTGAGCGCGCAGTGCGCGATGCCGACTTAACGCAGCAGACGCTCGCGCTTGAGATCAAAGGGCTCGAAAGTGCCCTTGAGCGCGATCAGCACGACGGGGTGGGACAGCGTGTCATCGAGCTGCAGGAGCGGCTGATTTCAGCGCAAGCGCGGGTCGCCAATTTCGAGAAAGACGTGCGGGAACTTGAGCTGCTGGCCTCGCTACTCGATGCTGAGGGGCTGTCCCGCCGCTCGATGGAACTTGCCCCTGTTGTCGCGCGATTGCAGATCCTTGCGCAATCGATCCTACCCGACGCGACGTTCGAGCTGGGTGATGCAATGCGCGTCGAAGGCTTGGTGCGGGCGGGCCAACGATTTGCACCAACGCGGTTGAGTGGCGGCACCCAAGAACAAATCGCCGTATTAGTCCGCCTAGCGTATGGGCAGTTGCTGGCCGAGCGTGGCGCATCTGTACCATTGGTGCTCGACGACGCTTTGGTGTACGCTGACGATGCGCGCTTTGGCGCGTTGATCGCGCTGTTGACGCAAGCATCAGCGCGCCACCAGGTGATTATGCTGACGTGCCAATCGATGCGGCTACAAGCAAGCAAAAGCGACGCGCAAATGAAGTTGGTTCATTTGACGCCGTGGCGCGGGTAACGCGGTTGCCCTGATCCGATTCCGATCAACCTGGAACGGGGATCGCGCTATTGGCGTCGCCGCGGGCAGCTGCTGCCGTTGGATCTTCGGCGCGGCGCGATTTACCCTCGAAGAATGCGCCCTGCTCGATCGAAAGGGTGTTGTGGTAGATGTCGCCATCGACGTGGCTAGAGGCCTGAAGCATAACTTTGCGGCCGCGGATCGAGCCCATCACATGACCACGAACCACCACTTCGTCGGCAATAATGCTGCCGGTGACCTTGGCCTTTTCACCGATGATGATTTGCGATCCATTGAGGTCGCCCTGCACCTCGCCTTCAACCAGTACTTCCCCCTTCGAGATGAGGTTGCCGAGAATGACAAGATCGGGACCGATAACGGACGCCGGGACCCTATCCGTCGCACGGGGAGCAGCCGTTGTTGCGGGCTTAGCACCACCAACCTGAGGCAGTGCCGGTGGGATCGCTGGCGTCGTCGCGGCAAAACTCATCGGTCCACCCTCTGTACTCGTTTTCTTGGTCGTGAAGTTCGATAACATGGACGCACACACTCCGGAAGGTACTGCGGTCTGACTTTAGCCTTATGCCCGCATGGGCAGATCAGCACCTGTTCACTATTTCGACTGTACGCTCAGGCGCGCCCTTTTGCCTAGCTAGGTTCAGGCGTTATTGCGGCGGAAATGGCTTTCGATATCACATTGGATTGTGTGAAATTGGAATTATTGTAGTGCGTGATGGGCATTGATGCCCGGATCGCAAACGAGGCGCGGGCATTGCATCGGGCGAGGTCGAAGACCTACTTTGCTGCGCCAAAGGCCGACAGCGGCTTGTAGAAGCCAGGGGTCAGTCCAGCTTCGGCGCGGGCACGATCATTGAATGGCGGCCGAACCGGCCCCCGAAAATTCTCGCGCACGAGTCGATGGAATGTCGCCTCCAAGGGTAACCCTTGGGCAACACACATGTGACGGAACCACTTTATCCCAAAGGCCACATGCCGTTTCTCGTCCCTGTAAATGATAGCAATGATCTTTGCCGACGCTAGATCACCGGCGCTTTCCAGATTTCGGATCATTCCTGGTGTGACATCGAGGCCGCGCGCCTCAAGCACGAGTGGCACAACAGCTAAGCGCGCCAACAGATCGTGGCCAGTCGCTTGCGCTGCTTGCCAAAGTCCATCATGGGCCGGCTGGTCGCCATAGGCGCCGCCGAGCTCGATCAGTCGCCTCGACAACAAATCAAAATGCTTCGCTTCTTCGAGGCCGACCTGCACCCAGTTGTCAAAGAAGGGACGCGGCATTGTTTGATGCGCGAAACGCCCGATCAGGTCCCAGGTCATATCAACGGCGTTCAGCTCGATGTGCGCTAGCGCGTGCAGGAGGGCAAATCGGCCTTTGTCACCCCCGGTCGATCGACGCGGCATATCGCGTGGCATCATGAGCACCGGTCGATCTGGTCGACCGGGCCGGTCGGGCATCGGCAGGGCCGTGCTGATGGCTCCAACAGGCAGTTTGCCTGCAAACCACGCCTTTGCCGTTGCCCGCGCCAGGGCCACTTTGGTCGCGAGGACGGGCGTTGCGACGATCGCACGTGCCGCCCGCGCCAGATCGGTCGGCATCGACGGCGTTTCGGATTGATCGTTGGTTGTTGCAGAGCCAGCGTTCGTCACGCCTTCAACGCCTTGACCGCCGCAAGCACGGCTTCGGCATGCCCTGGAACTTTTACTTTGTTCCAGATCTGTGCGACCCGACCACCCTTGTCGATCAGGAATGTGGAGCGTTCAACGCCCATGTACTTGCGGCCATACATCGATTTCTCGACCCAGACGCCATAGGCGGTTGCGACCGACTTATCCTCGTCAGCCGCCAGCTTGACGCCAAGCGCGTGTTTTTTCGTGAATTTCTGGTGACTGGCGACACTGTCGGGCGAAATTCCGATGACCTGGGCACCGGCAGCCCTGAATTGATCCATGAGGGCGGTGAAGTCTTTGGCCTCGGTGGTGCACCCAGACGTATCGTCCTTCGGGTAGAAGTACAGCACCACGGCATGGCCCCTCAGCTTGGACAACTTCACCGGCTTGTCGTCATCGGCTTGTAGTTCAAAATCTGGCGCAACCTTACCCTCTAGAACCATAGTAATGGAGCCTTTCTTTTGACGCTTTTTCCGATGCTTCTCGTTTCATAACGTAGGCTAGTTGGAGTCGGATGTGCTAGAGCCCAGATCTAGCGGCGTTCGGCTGTCGTGTGGCCTGTGTTGGCGTTCAGTTGAGCTGACTTTTTAATACGAATCAGGTGGATAACATACGGGTGGAAACACCGACGCGACCGCCGGCCGTAACGCGCACCCAGTCCAAGCGACCGGGTGGGAAAGGTGCTGCGCGTGCGGCACCGTCGCAGATGCGCGCTTTCGGGTCGGCCATCGGTGGGCCGTGTCGGCTGGTCGCAAAATGCGTGCTGCCGCTGGCGCTGTTGGTCGCCGTGGGTATTGGCGTCCTCTACGTCCGGCTGTTGAATGGTCCGATCTCGCTGCAGTTCCTGGCAGCCCCTATCAGTCGCAGTATTGCGGCCGAGTTACCCGGCATCAATGTCGCCATCGAAGATGCACTTGTGCGTTTGACCGAGGGCGGCAGTTTCGAGCTGCGCATGCGCAATGTGCGGTTCTTGGATGCGCAGGCCGCACCAATTGCGCTGGCACCGCTGGCAGCCGTTGGCATAAGTGCTTCCGCCCTCTGGTCCGGACGCCTGGCACCCGACAAGATCGTGCTGATCGAGCCGCGTCTGCTGCTGGTCTATACGGAAGACGGCGGGCTGAGTGTCAGTTTTGCCAAACCCAGCAGCGCTGATGTTGGGGGACAGGGTGAAAAGGTACCAGCGCAAGGCAAGTCTGAAGGCAACACCACACCTGAAGACGAAGCGATCAGTGCGCTGCGCCCCGTCGATATTGCGCGCTTGGTTGCTGACGCTGGTCAGCGTGCACGCAGCGGATCTGATGCGTCGTCCTACTTGCGCGAAATCGGCGTGCGCAATGCAACCGTCGTGCTCGATCGCAGTGGCCGTCAGACCATCTGGACCGTGATCGAAGGTGACATCGACCTCGAACACAAGAAGCGCCGTAGCACGCTCACAGGTTCGCTCACTTTGGCGAGCCCGTCTGGCCCATGGGGAATTGCATTCAAGATTGAAGAAGCGGAAAAATCCCAGAGCGTCGCCTTGGAAGCCTCGGTGCGCGACTTGGTGCCACGTGGGATCGCAGCGATGTTGCCCGAGATTCCGCTGCTCGAGACGCTCGACGCATCTGTGAGCGGAATAGCCCGTGTCTCGCTTGAGCCCGATGGCCGCGTCACCGGTGCGAATATGGAGCTTGAGCTGGGGCGCGGCGTTGTGCGCGTGCCTGGCCTCGAAGAGCGCTCGATGCCGATTGACGGTGGGCACCTGGATGTTCGCTACGATGCGGCAGCCAAACGGATCGACCTCGCGCCCTCCACATTGCAATGGAGTGATGGACGCGTGACGATGGTTGGAACGGCGACGGCTGCTACCGACCAAACCGGGAATTCGCAGTGGACAGTTGATCTTCGAAACACTGAAGGGCAACTGTCGGCGGCGGAATTCAATGCGCCGGCGGTCAAGCTCGATGAAGCGTCCGTCAAGGGCGTATTTTCGCCGCGGTCCGGGGTGTTGTCGGTTACCCAGGCAGTTATTAGGGCTGGCGGCGCGCAGGTCGATGCGGTCGGCGAAATCGGCACCGCACTCGGCAATCGCAGCATTCGCGTTGATGGCAGAATAGGCCCAGCAACTGCGGCGGTCGCAAAAGCCGTTTGGCCACGTTTTCTGGGACCAGGCGCGCGGCGCTGGGTCGGCCGGCAGGTGACCAAAGGCCGCTTGCTTGGCGGAACGTTCAAAGTCGCAATGTCGGGACGCGCCAGCGAGACGTTTTCGGCCCGCGAAGCGGAACGAATTTCGTTGTCGCTGGAGATCGCCGACGCGGCATTTATCCCGGCCAAAACTCTGGCGCCCATCGAACTACCCCGCGCGCTGGTGCGGATCGAAGGCGAGAGCCTTGAGATTTCAATACCTGATGCCAGCACGCAAGTTGTTGCTGGCCGACGCCTCAATTTAAAAACGGGACGGCTGACGGCTGTTGACATCTACGGTGACCGAACGCCTGGCGAAATAGCGTTTCGCATTCAAGGTCCGTTGGCGGCAGCCGTCGATTACCTTGAACAGGAAAGCCTCAACATCGGGTCACTTGGTTTGCCGAATGATGGGCTCGACGGCAAGGTTGAGGGCCAGTTCAAGATTTCGCTTCCACTGGTATCTGGTGTTGAACTGTCGGACCTAAAGATCGAAGGTAAGTCCAAGGTCGCAGATGGCCGCGCCAAGCAGGTGATCGGTCCTCACGACATTCAAGGTGCAACGATCTCGATTGATGTGGGTGACGGCGCTGTCAATGCGACCGGACAAATGCTGCTGGGCGGGGTGACCTCCAAGCTTAGTTTTCAACGCATCTTTGGCGCGCCTGAAGACAAACAACCACCGTTGCGACTGACGTCAAATCTTGATGCGGCAGATCGGGCACAACTGGGGCTCGATATCAATTCTGTTGTGCAGGGAGATGTTCCCGTTGAATTGACGATGACACGCGGTTTGCGCAATGAACAACAGATCAAGGTGCGCGCTGATCTCTCCGGCGCTGAACTAAACATTGAGCCGCTGAGTTGGCGCAAGGCCCCCGGTCGACACGCAACGTTGCAGTTTGAAGTCGCCAAGGGCGAGCGCCAGAAGACATTGCTTCAGGGCTTCAAGGTCGTCGGCGATGACATCGCGATCGATGGCTCGATGGCGCTCGACGCAAAAGGCAAACTCGTTGAGTTTCAATTCCCCGATTTTGCTCTGACGCTGGTCTCACGCCTCGATGTGCAAGGCGCGCTTCGCAGCGACAACGTGTGGGACGTAAAGGTCCATGGGCAATACTGGGATGGTCGCGATTTCTTCCGCTCGTTGTTTTCGATCGGGCAAGCACCGGAGAAGCTGGGTGCGGCCAAGAAAGATCAAGCCGGTCTCGATCTCAAGGCCGACATAGACAACATTTTGGGTCACTCCGATGTTTCGCTAAAAGGCTTGCGGCTACAGATGTCGCGGCGTGGCGGCAGGCTATCGGGGCTGATCGCGCGCGGAAATATCAGCGGTGGCAAGCCCATCGAGATCGGCATGCAAGCGGTTTCGAACGAGCCGCGCAAGCTCGTCGTTTTGACCGACGATGCGGGCCAAGCCTTTCGCTTGATCGGGTTTTACCCGAACCTGCAAGGCGGGCAGATGCGGCTGGACGTCAATCTTGACGGCAAGGGACCGGCTGAAAAGACCGGCCTGTTGATTGTCGAGCGTTTTCGAATTCTCGGCGACCCAATCGTTAGCGAGGTGCTGCAAACGTCTGGTGATGGTCAGCCCGCCGCAGAATCTGGTCGCAGGCCGACACGCCGTGTCGAGCGGCAGACGACGGATTTCGATTGGATGCGCGCACCATTTTCCGTCGGCTACAATCAGTTTGTGCTGGAAGATGCGGAATTGCGCGGTCCCCTGCTTGGAGCGTCGCTGCGTGGCAAGGCCGACTTCAAAGCGCAAGGCGTCGACATTGGCGGCACCTATGTGCCGTTGCAGGGGCTGAACGCGGCTGTTGGCGGCATCCCGCTTTTTGGGCAGTTGTTGGCTGGGCCAAAGGGCGAAGGCGTGCTTGGCATTACATTCCGCATCGTCGGGCCGATGGCGCAGCCGCAAGTGATCGTCAATCCATTGTCTATGATTGCACCAGGCATCTTCCGCGAGATGTTCCAGATGACGACGCAGAACCCACGCGTCATTCCGCGTGATGAAAAGCCGACTGCGGCACCAACTAAGCAGCGGGTTCTGCCAGCGCCAGCTGGTGGTGAACCAGTGCGCTCCGCTCCGACCAAACGCTCACCCACTATCACGCCCGAGGTATCGGGCGGGTGGTCGACGTCAGTCGATGAGCGCAAGAAATAGTAAGGTTGCGTCGGCTTTACACAGGCCGCAGCAGCACGTGCTTCTTCTTGCCGAGCGACAACTTGATGACGCCATCGGGGCCAACGTCTGACCGGCGCAACTTGGCCTTCTCGTCGGTCATCGGTTGATCGTTGATCCGCAAGCCGCCGCCAGCCACCTGCCTACGCGCTTCGCCATTTGATTTGACGAGGCCAGCGGTCACGAACGCTGCCAACACACCAAGCTCATTGTCGATGTCGGCTGCAGGAATTTCAATCGTTGGCAGGTCGGTTGCGAGCGATCCTTGCTCGAATGTTTTCTGCGCCGTCAACGCCGCTGCCTCAGCCTTTTCGCGGCTGTGTACCAGTGCCGTCGCTTCGGTCGCCAGCACCTTCTTGGCTTCGTTGATCTCGGCCCCTTGCAAAGCCGAAAGCCGCGCGATCTCATCCATCGGCAGCGTCGTGAACAGGCGCAGGAAGCGGCCAACGTCTGCATCCTCTGTGTTGCGCCAGAACTGCCAGTAATCATAGGTCGAGAGCTGCGCCTCGTTGAGCCAGATCGCGCCGGACGCTGTCTTGCCCATCTTTGCACCGGACGCCGTCGTAAGCAGCGGACAGGTCAGCGCATACAATTGCGGCGTGCCCATGCGTCGGCCGAGATCGATGCCGGTGACGATGTTGCCCCATTGGTCCGAGCCGCCCATTTGCAGGTTGCAGCCGTAGCGACGGCTCAGCTCCACGTAGTCATAGGCCTGCAGCAGCATGTAGTTGAACTCGATGAACGATAGCTCCTGCTCGCGCTCGAGCCGCATGCGGGCGCTGTCCATCGTCAACATGCGATTGACCGAGAAGTGGCGGCCGACATCACGCAGGAAATCAATGTAATTAAGCGGCGCCAACCATTCGGCGTTGTCGACCATCAGAGCATCGGTTTTGCCATCGCCAAATTTGAGGATCTTGGCAAACACGGTTTTGATGCCGTTTTTATTGGCCTCGATATCCTCGATGCTGCGGATGGCGCGGCTTTCGTCCTTGCCGGATGGATCGCCAACACGCGTGGTGCCGCCGCCCATCAACGCAATCGGCTTGTTGCCGGTCGCTTGCAGCCAGTGCATCATCATGATCGATATCAGCGAGCCGACATGCAGTGAGGGGGCGGTGCAATCATAGCCGACATAGGCAACCAATCCGCCTTTTGCCGCGAGGTCGTCGATCCCAGACATATCCGAGCCCTGGTGAATGAAACCACGCTCTGTCAGGATGCGTAAGAAGTCTGATTTCTGCATTGTCATCGACACTGCGCCACAATTAGCGGCGCCTCTTGTTAGCTTGAGGGTGAAGGATTGGGCATCCATGCACGGCAACGGTCACGAGGGCAAGTATGGTTGAGCCAAAGCGTCCCGGCCATATGCGGGCGATCGGCCTGATGAGCGGCACCTCGCTCGACGGCATCGACATCGCGTTGATCGAAACCGATGGCGCGCAGCACGTCTGGCGCGGACCATCGGCGACGGTCGCCTACGAGGCGGAATTTCGCGCGAAACTTGTGCGGGCGCTTGAAGATGCGAAGGCGATCACAGATCGCGACGAGCGACCTGGCTGTCTGCGCGCGGTCGAGCAGGAGTTGACTGAGCGTCATGCCGAGATCGTCAATCGCTTCATGGGGCAGCATTCGTTGCAGCCGTCGGCGGTCGACTGTATTGGGTTCCATGGGCAAACGGTGCTGCACACCGAAGTTACGCGGATCGACTCCAGTTGGAACAACGCCATTTTCGCGCCCAGTGTCACGACAACGCCGCGCCAATTTCAGCTGACTGTGCAACTTGGCGACGGTCGCCAGCTCGCGCGCGCCACTGGAATTGATGTGATCTACGATATGCGGGCAGCCGACTGCGAGGCAGGTGGACAAGGTGCGCCACTGGTGCCGGTTTATCATCGGGCATTGGTCGCCAGGTTGCCCCAGCGACCAGTTGCAGTGCTCAATATCGGCGGCGTTGCCAATGTGACGTACATCGGGCGCGATGGCGCGTTGATCGGGTTCGATACCGGCCCCGGCAACGCGCTGCTCGACGATTGGATGATGAAACATACCGGTCGCGCCCGTGACGAGAACGGTGAGACCGCAGTTAAGGGACGCATCAGCGATGACGTCGTGCGGTTTTACCTGAACCATTCCTACTTCGCCGCGCCGCCGCCCAAGTCGCTTGATCGGCAGACGTTCTTTTCCGATCTGGTCGACGGCATGTCGGTCGAAGATGGGGCGGCGACCCTAACGGCCTTTACCGCCCAAGCGATAGCGCGCGCGCGGGAGCATTTTCCCGAGGAACCGCAATTGTGGATCGTGTGCGGCGGTGGGCGCCGCAACAAGACGCTCATGAGTATGATCGCCGCCCGGGTCGAGAATGCCGTCGTGCCAGCAGAAGCTGTCGGCCTCGATGGTGATTCGCTCGAAGCCGAAGCCTGGGCTTATCTGGCCGTGTGCTCACTATTGAAGTTGCCGATTACGTTTCCGGGCACGACTGGCGTTGCGCTGCCAATGACCGGTGGCATTCTGGGTAAAGCGCCGAAGTAATCAAATCGAGGTTGATAACGATGGGTAGTTACTTGTTCCGCTTGGGCCTGTTTGGCATGTTGCTGCTCTTCGGCATGGTCGGAGTCTTCCTCGGCATCGTGACTGGCTACGCAGCGTTAGGCAGCGGCGAGATGACGTACATCGTCGGCAAAACCAGCACGACAGTGACGCGGGCCGGCGATCCGTCGGCCTTCTGGCGTAGCTTGGCGCTGTGGAGCGCATTGCCGGTTGTGGCGGGCATAACTGCGTTCTGGTTTGGTCGTCGCGGTTTGCGGACGCTGTAGGGTAAAATTTTGGGGGAAGCCTTCGAATGGCAACGGTTGACACTGTCATCTTCGATATCGGCAACGTGTTGATCCGCTGGGATATGCACAATCTATATCGCCGAATCTTCGCAACCGATGCGCAGATCGCTGCGTTTTTGAGCGAGACTGGGCTGGAGGCCGAGAATACCAAGTTTGATGCGGGCAAGCCGTTCGCTGTCGGCACCGCTGAACTTGCCGAGAAATTTCCCCATCACGCCGGTTCACTTCTGGCATTCAATTCGCGCTGGATTGATTGCCTCGATGGGGCGATTGAGCAAAATGTGGCGGTACTTGCCGATCTGAAAAAGGCAGGCACAACAGTTCACGCCATCACCAACTTCAGCGCCGAGAAGTTTCCGATAGCCTGTCGGCTGTTTCCGTTTCTAACCACCTTCGAGGAAACCGTGGTCTCCGGCGCGCTGAAGCTGATCAAGCCAGATCCGGCGATCTATCGGGTGTTGCTTGATCGCCGGGATATTGACCCGGCGCGCGCCGTATTCATCGATGATTCTGCGGCCAACATCGCAACCGCGAAATCGCTCGGCTTAAAGACTGTGCATTTTGTCGGCGATGTGGATCTGCGGCGGTCTTTGCAAAGCCTCGATGTGCCGGGCCTCTGACGTCGTTTGGATTCGTAAAACCTGTTGAAAGAACAATGTTTTTCGATTGCAGATCAGGGTGCCCCCAAGCGACTCGGCCTAAACTCAACCCTTAGTCTTTTGAGAGGCAAACCATGTCGCTGCTCTTCCGGATCGTCTACGCCGCCCACGCCAACGGCACGCACCACAAGTTGGCGCTCGACGCCTTGCAGGGATTGCAGATCGAAAACAGCGAGGCTTGGACGCGCCTGTTTATGAAACACGCCGAAACGTACATGATCGGTGCCAAAGATCCTGATAACATCTTCAAGGATTTCAAGAATCATGTGCTGCATGTGGGCGACACGTACTGGGGCGGCGCGCCCGAGCAAGTCGTTGCTTGGTATGGCAAAACGGTCGATGCTCTGAAGGAGCAGCGCTGGGCCGATGCCGTTTATGCGGCAGGCGTGACGAGCCATTATTACACCGACCCGATCCATCCCTTCCACACGGGCCAGACCGAAGCCGAGAACGCGATCCATCGCGCCGCCGAATGGAGCATTAATCGCTCTTACAACGATCTGCGCAAGCTTGGCGTCGAGCGTTATCCGGTGCTCGCGGTGCCGGTGCCAGTCGGTCCCGATTGGCTTAAAGGCATGGTGTGCAACGGTGCCGAGTTCTCGCATCGGTACTATGAGAAGCTGATTGCACACTACGACATTCATCGTGGTGTAACGGATCCGCCGGCTGGTCTCGATGGCATCGCGCGCGGAATCGTTGCCGAACTGTTGGTCTATGCAGCGACCGGGTTTGCCCGGATTCTGGAAAAGGCAATCGATGAGGCAGCCGTCGCGCCGCCGCACGTTGAGTTGACACTTAATACAATCATGGCTGCAATCAAAATCCCGGCCAAGGCGCTGGCCAAGCGATTGTCTAATATCGAAGATCGCAAGGTCGTGGAGGCGATGTACGATGAACTGAAGTCGACCGGCCGCGTCGACAAGACGTTGCCGGAAGATGATCGCATGGTGCGCGATCTGCATGCGAAGGAGGTGCTTGCGCCCAAACTCGTCAAGCAGGCCGCTGAGCGCGCTGCACGCATGAAGGTTGCTCAACCCGTTAGTGTCGCTGCACATCAGCCAAATTTGGCAAAAGTCGAGGCGGTGGCCAAATCGTTGGCGACCAACCCAACGACTGTACCGTCAACCGTTGCGGCTCCGTTGGTTCAACCGGTTGCCCGCGTAACACCACCTGCGCCCGTCGCCGCAATGCCGCCACTGAAACAGCCATCACCGGTGGCAGCGCCACTAGCACCAGTGGCGGCGTCAGTTGTGCCGACCGTGCCAGCAGTTTCGGTGCCAACGATTGCGCAGCCGGTGGCCGCTGTTGCCCGCCCAGTTGTTGCGCCTGTTGCGGCGGCTGTGCCGAAAGCGGTTCCTGTCATGCCAGCTGCGCCAATGGCAGTTGCAACGTCCGTGCCCTCAATCAAGGCCGCAGCAGAGCCAAGGGAGACGACTGCACGCAAATATTATCTGAGCGAAGGCGACGACCTGGAGGCAGCACCCTCGATTGGGCCAAAAATGGCCGAGCGGTTCGCGAGCTTTGGCGTCAAGACTGTCTCTGACTTTCTCGATTTGTCACCCGACGCCATTGCGACGAAGCTGGCGGATCGCAATATCGACGGCAGCTTGGTCGAAGAGTGGCAGTACCAAGCGCTAATGGTTATGGAGGTTGCTGGGTTGCGTGGAACGCATGCGCAGTTGCTGGTCGGCGCTGGCTATCTGACAGCCGAGGCCGTCGGCCTTGCCGATCCGGTTCAGTTGTCGGCTGACGTACTCAAGTTCGCCACCAGCACCGACGGCAAACGCGTGCTGCGCGACGGCAACCCACCCGACATCGAAAAGATCAAAACCTGGGTCAGTTGGGCCGCCGAAGCACGCGCGGCGTAACAACGTTGTTTGAGCCTGCTCGATCATTAGGTCAGTATTGCTGACCTAACTTGCCATGACGAACGAAACGAACTATGTTTCAATCAAGCATTGAAGGCGATTGAAGCGGCTGAGGTGTTCCCATGGCAAAGAGCGGCGTGTCACTCAGCGATAAATTTGACCTCGACGAGACCCGACAAATCTTGACCGGCACCCAGGCGATCGTGCGCCTGGCGCTTACTCAGAAGAAGCGGGATGAAGCAGCAGGGCTGAACACGGCTGGTTACATCTCAGGCTATCGCGGCTCGCCGATTGCTGGCCTTGAGGGCGCGTTCCAACGGGTAAAAACCCTTACGACGAAACACAACATCCACTTCCACTCGGGCCTCAACGAGGACTTGGCCGCCACCGCCATCTGGGGCACGCAGCAGGCGGAGCTGCGCGGCGAAGGCAAATATGACGGCGTATTCGCACTCTGGTACGGCAAGGGTCCAGGCGTCGATCGCTCGGGCGACGTGTTCCGCCACGCCAACCATGCGGGCACGTCCAAGAACGGCGGCGTCGTCGCCCTGATGGGCGACGATCACACCTGCGAAAGTTCGACCTCCGCGCACCAATCCGAATTTGCCTTCGTCGATGCGATGATCCCGGTGATCAACCCGGCTGGCGTCCAGGAAATTCTCGACTTCGGATTATTGGCCTTCGCTTTGTCGCGGTACGCTGGCGTTTGGGTCGGCCTTAAATGCGTGAAGGATAACATCGAATCGACCTCCACCGTTGATGGTTCGACGGACAGGGTAAAAGTCGTCATCCCCGATGATTTCGTCATGCCACCGGGCGGCTTGAACATTCGTCTCGGCGATCAGGCGCTCGATAAGGAAGCCCGTCTGCACGACTACAAGCGGGCCGCAATCCAGGCCTTCACCCGCGCCAACAAACTCGACCGTACCATCATGAGTGGAGGGTCAGCTCCCAAGATCGGCATCATCACCTGCGGCAAGAGCTATCTCGATACGCGCCAAGCGCTCGACGAGCTTGGGCTCGATGAGGTTTCGGCCAACCAACTCGGTTTGCGCGTCTACAAAGCTGGCATGACGTGGCCGCTTGAGCCACAAGGTGTGCGGAAATTCGCCGAAGGCCTCGACCTGATTATCGTGGTCGAGGAAAAGCGCTCGCTGTTGGAAACGCAGGTCAAGGAGCAGTTATACGGACGCGTCAATGCGCCTGTGGTGATCGGCAAGAAGGACGAGAACGAGCAGTGGCTGTTCCATGCCAAGGGCGCGCTTGACCCCAGTGAGATCGCAATCGCGGTCGGCGAGCGGCTGATCAAGTTCGGTGCAGGCGAGGGCGTTAAGGCGAAGGTCGCCGAACTCAAGCGTCTCGAAGGCAACGCACCGCTATCAAAGGAAGCCTTCAGCCGCACGCCTTATTTTTGCGCTGGGTGCCCGCACAACTCATCGACCATCGTGCCGGAAGGCGCGCACGCATATGCTGGCATCGGCTGCCATTACATGGCCCAATGGATGGACCGTGCGACCGACGGTTTCACGCAAATGGGCGGCGAAGGCACCAATTGGATTGGCGAAGCGGCGTTCTCCAAGCGGCGGCACATTTTCCAGAACATCGGTGACGGAACCTACATTCACTCAGGGTCCCTTGCGATCCGCGCCGCGATGGCAGCTGACGTGAATATCACCTTCAAGATCCTCTACAACGACGCTGTCGCGATGACCGGTGGCCAATCGCTCGATGGGCAAATTTCCGTGCCAATGATTGCGAGCCAGGTTGCTGCCGAAGGCGTCAAGAAAATCGCGATTGTCACCGACGAGCCGGATAAATATGCGCCAGGCGTCAGTTTTCCCTCCGGCGTTGTCGTCCATCACCGCCGCGATTTGCAGGCCGTCCAGCTGGATCTTTCGACCAACGATGGCGTGACGGTTCTGATCTACGACCAGACCTGCGCTGCCGAAAAGCGGCGTCGTCGCAAGAAGGGCGAGTTTCCCGATCCCGACAAGCGCATCTTCATCAATCCGGCGGTGTGCGAAGGCTGCGGCGATTGCGGCAAGAAATCGAACTGCGTGGCGGTCATTCCGCTTGAGACCGAGTTTGGCCGTAAGCGTGCGATTGACCAGTCGGCCTGCAACAAGGACTTCTCCTGCACGGAAGGTTTCTGTCCGAGTTTCGTCACCGTGCACGGCGCAAAGGTGAAGAAATCAAAAGGCGTTGCAGCCGACAGCAGCATCGCCACCATCTTGGGCGCGTTGCCTGAGCCAACACTGCCGACGCTGAACGGTCCGTATTCAATGATCGTCACAGGCGTTGGCGGAACTGGCGTTGTGACAATCTCGGCCGTGCTTGGCCAAGCAGCCCACATCGAGGGCAAAGGGTTCGGCTCGATCGACATGACCGGCCTTGCGCAAAAAGGCGGCGCTGTTGCCTGTCACATGCGGGTTGCGCGGACATCAGATGAGATCCACGCCATTCGCGTCGGCGTCGGCAATGCCGATCTGATTATGGGCGGCGACCTCGTCGTCACTGCGTCGAACAAGATCCTCGAGACCATGCGGCCCGATCACACAGCCGTTGTGGTGTCGACCTATGAAATGACGACCGGCGATTTCACTCGCAACTCGAACCTCACCGTTCCAGGTCTTGCCTTGCGCACGGCGATTGCGGATCGCGTTGGCAAGGGCCAGCTCGATATGCTCGATGCACACGAGGCCGCGGTCAAGCTGTTCGGCGATTCGATTGCGTCGAATATGTTCCTGCTCGGCTTTGCCTTTCAAAAGGGTCATGTGCCAATTGGCTCAGCTGCTATCGAACAGGCGGTTGAACTCAATGGCGCAGCGGTCGCGATGAACCTGCAAGCCTTCCGCTTCGGGCGTTTGGCGGTTCATGATCCAGCTGCCATCGAGCGGTTGATCAAACCGGTCTCGAACGTCGTGCCGAAGCCGCAAACGTTGGATGATCGGATTGCCTTCCGCAGCCAGCACCTCACCGCGTATCAAGATGCAAGTTTGGCCGAGCGCTATCGCTCGAAAGTCGCTTGGATTGCTGGCATCGAGAAGGATAAGACGCCGGGTAAATCAGGCTTGACCGATGCTGTGGTTCGCAATTATCACAAGCTGCTGGCGATCAAAGATGAGTACGAAGTTGCGCGTCTGTACATCGATGGTACGTTTGAGAAGGCGCTGGCCGAACAGTTCGATGGCGTGAAGTCGATCGAGTTCCATTTGGCGCCACCAATGCTCAGCTGGTTCCACAAGGACAAGTTGACAGGTCAACCGCGCAAGGTGAAGCTTGGCCAATGGATGTTGCCGGTGTTTCGTCAATTGGCGAAAGCCAAGCGCTTTCGTGGTTCAGCGCTCGATCTGTTTGGCTATTCGACCGAGCGTAAACTTGAGCGGCAAATGATTGCCGATTACGAAAAGCTGCTCGACGAAATTGCGCTACGATTGACTTCGGCAACCCACGCGACGGCTGTTGCACTCGCCTCGTTACCGGAAGAGATCAAGGGCTTCGGTCACGTCAAGCACGCGAATTATGAAGCGGCGAAAAAGCGTGAAGCATCGCTGATGGCAATGCTGCGCGATCCAAAGCCCGCGCCGCTCAGAGTTGCTGCCGAGTAGGTCACAGATCACATTAGGCGTGCACGTCTTATATTTGCGTCTGCCGGATTCGTGAGGCGTGATCGGCGTTGACGGCGCCTTTGGGAATTCGACCGGCCAAGATTTCGGCGGCCTGCGCCACTGTCTCCATCGCTTGATGCTCGATGGCCTCGGGCGTCAGGCCAGCTGTGTGCGGGGTTGCGATCACGTCGGCGCGGGCAGCCAGTCGAGGACTTGGCATCTGGTCGGCGGCCCGGCCGACGTCCATGGCAGCGCCCGCGATCCATTTCTCGGTCAGTGCTTTTTCCAATGCGGCTTCATCGATCAGATTGCCGCGCGACAGGTTGACGAGAAATGCTGTCGGCTTCATGCGGCGCAGTGCACCAGCGTCGATCATGTTCTCGGTCTCGGCTGTCGCAACCGCGAGCGGCAATACGAAGTCGCTGTTGCGGACTACCTCATCGAAACTCACGCGTTGCACGTAGGGTTCGAACGCTGTGACGTAAGGGTCGTTGGCCAACACCGTCATGCCGAAGGCGTTGGCGACTTTGCCGATGTGGCGGGCAATCGCACCGTAACCCAGTAGCCCGATGGTCGCGCCCGAAAGCTGGATGCCTTTGCGCGGCACAGGATTCAACCCGGCGCGATAGTCGCTCACATGCTGTGATACGCCGCGCGCCAGATCGATCATCATGCCAAAGGCCAACTCCGCAACCGATGCAACGAAGCCGGGGCTCGCTTGGGTGACGAGGATGCCAGCCCTTGATGCCGCTTCGACATCAATCGTGCGGATGTCGACGGCACCGCGCAGGAACGCAATCACGTCCGGAACGGCGTCGAAAATGTCGCCATGGCCGGGCGTGTTGCGGTCACAGACGATCAGCTGGCAGCCTTTCGCAAGGTGGATGACGTGGGCTGCCGTGAGTGGCGCGGCACCTTGGTGCATCACGACATCGCCGAGTGCTTGCAGTCCGCTCAACGCGCGCGCGCCGTAGTAGTTTTCGCGCATGTCCGGTGTGTGCGTCAGCAGAATGCGCGGGCGGTTCATACAAGCTCACCCCACAGGTCGTATTCGTCCGAGTGAACGATCTTGGCCTGAACGATCTGCCCAGCTTCGAGGTCGGTGGCGCCATTGATGAAGACGCTGCCGTCGATATCCGGTGCATCCCACTTGGAGCGGCCAAGCGCGCCTTCGGCATCGGTCTCGTCGATGATCACGTCGATGGTGCGGCCGACGCGAGTGGCGAGGATCTCGCGGCTGACTTCCTGTTGGGCTGCCATGAAGCGGTGCCAGCGTTCTTCCTTCACCTCTTCCGGTACGGTGCCGTCGAGCGCATTGGCCTTGGCGCCTTCGACCGCCTCGTACTTGAAGCAGCCGACGCGATTGAGGCGGGCTTCCTTCAGCCAGTCGAGCAGCATTTCGAAGTCGGCGTCGGTCTCGCCAGGGAAGCCGACGATGAATGTCGATCGGATAGCGAGATCCGGGCAGACCGCGCGCCATTTGGCGATGCGCGCGGCGGTCTTGTCCTGGTTGCCGGGGCGACGCATGGCCTTCAACACCTTCGGCGAGGCGTGCTGGAAGGGGATGTCGAGGTAGGGCAGGATTTTGCCGTCGGCCATCAGCGGGATCACATCATCGACGTGTGGGTAAGGGTAGACGTAGTGCATGCGGACCCAGGCGCCGAGATCACCAAGCGCCTTCGACAAGTCGAGAAAGCGTGCGGCTAAGGGCTGACCTTTCCACAGGCTCGTCGCATACTTGATGTCGAGGCCGTAGGCGCTGGTATCTTGGCTGATCACCAGCAGTTCCTTGACGCCAGCTTTCACCAGTTTTTCGGCTTCGGTCATGACGTGGTTTGCCGGCCGACTGGCGAGCTTGCCGCGCAAATCCGGGATGATGCAGAACGAGCAGGTGTTGTTGCAGCCTTCCGAAATCTTCAGGTAGGCGTAGTGCCTGGGCGTCAGTCGAATGCCTTCGGGCGGCACCAGATCCATGAACGGGTCGTGCAACTGAGGCACCGCTGCGTGCACGGCATCCATCACCTGTTCGTACTGGTGCGGGCCGGTGACGGCGAGCACGCCTGGGTGCGCTGCACGAATACGGTCTTCCTCGACGCCGAGGCACCCGGTGACGATGACGCGGCCATTGGCCGACATCGCTTCGCCGATGGCGTTCAGACTTTCTTCCTTGGCCGAATTGAGAAAGCCGCAGGTGTTGACCACCACCACGTCGGCGCCGTCGTAGTCGGCCGCGATCTGATAGCCTTCGGCGCGCAACTTGGTGATAATCCGCTCGCTATCGACCAGCGCCTTCGGGCAGCCGAGCGACACGAAGCCGACTTTGGGGATTTTCGGCGTGCCCGCGCGACGCGCTTTGGGTGGCAGGGCCGAGCTGCGGCGGGTCGGTGATTTGGTCTTGGCTGTGATTGTCATGGGCGCTCTTTACGCGATGTCGGGCCGGAAATGCAAAGGTTCGCCTCGTCGAAGAGGTTATACAACTTTGAGAGCGGTTTAATGGCGTCGCTTCACTTGCCTTTTTCTTTTTCCCCTCTCAATCGAGGGGGCGGGGTGGCCGTGATCCACACGGCGGTCTTGCCGCATTGTAACAAGTGGCTCAGAGCCACCCCAGCCGGACGGATTTTCGCGGGGTCCCACCGCGTTTTAGGCGAGGTTGGTTCAGGCCGTTCTAGACCTGTTGGCTGGCCCCGGTCTCGCTACAGGGCACGCGGAACCCTCCCAGAATTCCAGCGCGTTGCTGAATTAATTCCCGGACCGTCCTATTCAGCTCCCGCACTCAGAACGCCTTCGAAGCGCGCCCTCGATGAAGCAGAACACGAGGAGTATCTCACGGGTGGCGCAAGCGGGGATAAGTTTGGGTGCGTTTTCTCGCCGCGATAATTTTCAACGTCGTGAATTTCGGCGTCTACACATCCAATTTCGCGGACCCAACTCTTACATCCGCGTTCCCGGAAAGCCCGCTGGGGTTGTCGTCAATGGGTTCGCTCTTCAACGCGCGGCTGTCCGGGAACGCATGAGGAGGAAGTGGTGCGCATCTACGGGGACAGCTACCGATTTTGACCATTCAATTGTAATGACGTGCACCTCGCCACATTGGTAACTGTCCGCGTGGTATTCAACGACAGAGCAGTAACAATTAGAGATTACCGGTAGTTGCCGTCGAATTCGCCCTCAGGGCGGGCATTGGCGACTTTGCCGTCGACAACTTCAGGCCGGTTGATCGTGAAGACGTTTTCCGGTTCGATGACGCCGTAGTTCATGTAACCAAGGCGGGCGATGGGCCGCATCGCTCCGGTATCGACCATACCATCCTTGATGAAGCGGTCATCGATGTGGATGCCGACGACGCGGCCGACAACCATGTAGTGCGTGGTCTTGTGCTCGGGCGTGATATTGGGCAGCTCGATCACTTTCCATAGCTTGCACTCCAACGAGGCTGGGGCCTCCTTGACACGCGGCGGCTTGACGAGCCGTGAGGGGATTGCGGTGAGGCCGGCCATTGCAAGCTCGTCGACGCCGTACGGCACCGTCGCCGATGTGGTGTTCATCTCATAACGTGTATCGTAGGTCGCCATCGAGCAGACAAACTCGCCAGTGGCGTTGATGTTGCTCAAGCTATCCTTGAGGCCGGCCGAGCCAAAGACGACGTAGTGCGGCTTCTCTGCGACGGCGTTGAAGAAGCTGTAAGGCGCAAGATTGACAACGCCTCCTTGAGAGACGGTTGAGAGCCACCCGATAGGGCGCGGCACGATGAGCGCTTTGAAGGGGTCGTGTTTGAGACCATGTTTGTTTTCTATCGCGTCGTAAAACATAGAATGTCCTCGGTTTGTTTGCGGCTCACAGGTGACATTAAGACGACAGTTGCCGCTTTGGCTCAAGTGCTTGTGGCCACTTTCATTCTTTAAAAGTGGCAACTTCCCCCCGGCTTCCCGCTATCGAAGCAAGGAGCCGAACACCCGTATGCACCGCCTTGGGCCTACTTCGACGATTGATCTCGATAAACACCACGGTGCGGTGTCGACAGAGACCGCCGCTGTCGGCGAGATCGGGTCAGATGTAACCGCGAACTACCGAGAAATTCGCGGGTATGCCGAAAAAATACACGTTGCTAAACGGCTGCTTGTATGATTATCCCGACCAGCCTTTCGCTTCGAGGCACATTCGGGTTCTGACTGCGGCCACCCGAGCTTTGAGGACGCTGATGTCCCAAGAGCTGCTCCGAACCTCCTTTGGGGGATGGAGTACTTATGGACACCGGAAAAGAAATCTCTCCCACCACGACCGTAAAGCCCATCGCGACCCAAGGTGACGCGCGCACGCGGCTTCTTCTCGAAGGGCCGATCGTTTCAACGCTACTTCGCCTTGCAGCACCCAACCTCGTCGTGAACGTGGTGCTTATCGCCGTTACAACGACGGTTGATGCGCATTTCGTCGGTCAGATGGGGCCAAACGCCTTGGCGGGGTTAACGCTCGTTTTCCCGCTTATCATGCTGATGCAGCAGATGGCGAACGCCACCATGGGCGGGGCCGTCGCGTCGGCCATCGCAAGAGCGATCGGTGCTGGCCATCACGGCGACGCCTCTGCGCTAGTCATTCACGCATTGGTCATTGCTTTCGGAATGGCTGCAATATTCACAGCGGTTCTGTTGATCGGTGGTCCAGCTATCTATGCCTTGATGGGTGGCAAAGGCGAGTCTTACTCAGCTGCGCTGGAGTACTCGAACGCAATCTTTGCTGGTGCGCTCGCTTACTGGTTACTCAGCACGCTCACCAGTATTGTTCGGGGTACTGGTCAGGCCGCGGTGTTGGCGGTGGTTTATCTCGGCGCTGAGCTCTTTCATATCCTGCTGGTGCCGGTACTCGTGTTTGGTCTTGGCCCCGTCCCGCCGCTCGGGATCACTGGTGCGGGCGTCGCGACCGTCGCTTCGTTTACAGCGTCGAGCATTGTTCTGGCTTGGTACATCGCCTCAGGGCGCACGGCGATCAAACTCTCACTCCGCAATGTGCGGCTCGACAAGCGGCTGTTCGGCGAGATTCTTTATGTCGGCGCTCCGATGTCATTACAACCCTTCCTCAACAGTTTCGTACTCGCCATGTTGACAGGCTTTGCCGGCACTTTGGGCGCAGCCCACCTCGCTGGTTTCGGAGTCGCGATACGTCTTGAATATCTGCTTTACCCACTGGCATTTAGCCTAGGCGCGGGTGCCCTTGCGATGATTGGAACCAGTATCGGCTCCGGCAACACCGCACGCACCATACGCGTCGCATGGACCGCTACTGCGCTTGCGGCTGCCGTAACTGGATGCGTCGGATTGTTTGCGGTCACGGCGCCTAGTATTTGGACAAGCCTGTTTACCGAAGATCCAGCAGTGCACGCCCTCGCCGGTCGCTATCTATTTATCACCGGCCTCGCCTTTCCGTTTCTTGGGGTCGCGCTCACCTTAGCGTCGGCGTTCCAAGCAGCCAGGCGTCCATTGTGGCCAATTCTCGGCGTGGTAAACCGCGCAGTTGTGGTCGTAGTCGGCGGTTGGATTGCAATCCACCTAACCAACGCTGGCCTCAGCGGGCTCGCGGTGGTGGCTGCCGCTGGCTTGATCGTCTACGGCGTCAGCCTCGCCATCGCCTTTCGTGCGACATGGGATGCTTAGCGCCTGCGGGCAATCCGACCTTCGGGGACAGTTACCGATTTTGACCATCTCATTGTAATGACTGGCACTTCGCCAAATCGGTAACTGTCCCCGCTGTCCGGCCCGTTACGATTTGCCGCTGGAGTTCACGTCGGGTGTGATCGAGCGCAAATTCAGATAGGCGTTGATCATTTTCAGCATTTCGGCGCGCACGGTGGCGGAGCGGTTGACGTACTCGACGACGGGCCAGGCGAGATAGTCGTTGACGCCGGTCACATTCGCCAAGCCCGGCGTTGCCGTGATCGCCACGCCGCCCTTGATGACGACACGCGGTGAAAACGTCGCCTCGACCGGGATCGCCGTTTCGCCAGTTGTGACCTCGCAGACGACGGACTGGGGCGGCGCCTCAAACGTCATGTTGGTTTCGGTCAGTGCGCGTTTCAGCAGGCTGCGGGCAATCTTGATCGATACCATGCAGCGCGCATCCTTCAGCGTATCGCGCGTAAGGCGGCGCATCTCGTCGCGCTCCTTGTCGGCGAGCCAAGCTGGGTATTGGCAGATGAGATCGGCGCCTTGGCCCCGGGCGAGCTCCCAGAAGCAATTGTTTTTAACGTCGGTGCCGTTGGGCGTGGCGGCGTGGCTCACCGCTGCCCACGTGCCCAGTGCTGTAAGAAGCAGGGCCGAGCCCCAGGTTGGGCGTGACGAACGGGGCGACTGCGAGGGGCGTTGGGCCATGGCGAAAACCTCCGGTGCGCGCGGCAAATACTGCCGTCGATGTGCGATCAGGTTAGTCAAAGCCCGGATTTGCGGATTTTTCGGGGTGAAATCGTGTTCGCAAGTTGCTTGATGCAGGCCAGCGCTTGGTATAGCAAATGCGATAGTGTTTATCCAACACCTGAGGACAAGCGATGAGCGACAACCACGCGGGCGGTCACCCGGACATGGACTATAGCGAGCATAACCGGACCTACGACGGCTTCCTGACCGGCACCAAGGTGTTGATCGGCATCGTTGTTGCGATCATGGTCGGAATGTTCATTTTCCTCGTGTGAGGCTCGGTTGGCTTGCAGTTCAACGCTTGAGCCGTGCCGCCGCGACGTTTTTCGTGCAGCTTTGAATTCCATCCCTTATGCGTCGGGTTGATCAATTTGCGGTCAACAGCGCCACTTGGACAAATCGCCATGGTTACGATCGTCAGTACCGCTGAAGCCGCCGATGAACCGCGCGTCGCCCTATCGCCCGAAACCGCCAAGAAGCTGGTGGCGTTGGGCTGCACCGTGAAAGTGCAGGCAGGCGCTGGCCTCAAGTCCAGGTTCTCAGATGCGCAGTATCAAGCCGCGGGGGCAACCGTCACCGCAACCGCTGCCGAGGCAACCAATGGCGCCGACATTTTGTTGAAAGTCCGTCGCCCCTCGGCCGATGAAGTGAAAACCTTGAAGCCCGGCGCAATCGTTGCTGCAATCTTGTCGCCCTACGATGATCGGAGCGATCTCGACGCGCTGGCAGCAACCGGGGCAAGCCTGTTCTCGATGGAATTCATGCCGCGCATCACGCGGGCCCAATCGATGGACGTGCTGTCGAGCCAAGCGAACCTTGCCGGCTACAAGGCAGTCGTCGATGCCGCCTCGATGTTTGAGCAGGCCGTGCCGATGATGATGACGGCGGCTGGCACCGTGCCCGCCGCGAAGATATTCATCATGGGCGTTGGCGTTGCGGGACTGCAGGCAATTGCAACGGCACGGCGTCTCGGCGCAATCGTGACGGCAACCGATGTTCGACCAGCAACCAAGGAACAGGTGGCCTCGCTCGGCGCCAAGTTCATTGCCGTCGAGGACGAGGAGTTCAAGCAGGCGCAGACGGCAACCGGCTACGCCAAGCCGATGAGCGCCGAATACCAGGCGAAACAAGCCGAACTGGTCTCTAATCATATCAAGACGCAAGACGTCGTGATCACGACCGCGCTGATCCCAGGCCGCCCGGCCCCGAAACTGCTCACGCGCGCCATGGTCGATAGCATGAAGCCCGGCGCTGTGATCATGGATCTGGCAGCCGAGCGTGGTGGCAACTGCGAACTGACGGTTCCAGGCAAGATCATCGATCACAACGGGGTGCGGATTTCTGGCCCGCTGAATATCGCAGGCTCGGTCCCAGTCAACGCTTCGAGCCTCTACGCCAAAAACCTCTACACCTTCCTCGAGACGATGATCGACAAGAAGGAGAAGGTGCTGGCGATCAATTGGGATGACGAGTTGATCAAAGGCACGTTGGTTGCCAAGGGCGGCGCAATCGTGCACCCGAGCCTCGTCAAAAAGGAAGGTGCATGATGCGTTTACTCTTTAACTCGGTTTTGGCGCTGATTGCGTCAGCCACCATGGCCCATGCTGCAGGCGGCGCGGATGTTTCGCCCGCGATCTATCAGTTGATGGTGTTCGTGATTGCGATTTGCGTCGGCTACTTCGTGGTCTGGAGCGTAACGCCCGCCCTGCACACGCCGTTGATGGCGGTCACCAACGCAATTTCATCCGTCATCGTTGTCGGCGCACTGCTGGCCGTTGGCGTGCCGCTGATCGGCTTTGGTTCCGGGCTGTCGAAATTCTTTGGCTTCCTTGCCCTCGTGATGGCGTCCGTCAACATCTTTGGCGGCTTCCTCGTCACCCAACGCATGCTCGCGATGTACAAGAAAAAAGAGAAGAAGTGAGAGAGTAGAGAATGGGGAGTGGGGAGTAGTTTTGATTTCCGCACTTTTCGTCTTTCCCAACTCCCGATTTCCTACTCCCTATTCCCCTATTTGGAATCACCCAATGTCCGCCAATCTGACCGCCATTCTGTACCTCGTCTCCGGCGTCTTGTTCATCATGTCGCTGCGGGGTCTGTCGAGCCCGGAGAGCTCGCGGGTTGGTAATACCTACGGCATGGTCGGCATGGCGATTGCTGTCGTCACAACGCTGGCGAATCTCGGTGCTGGCGACAGTGTATTGACCTGGGTCTTGGTCGTGACGGGCCTTGGCGCTGGTGCTGTCATTGGTGCATACACCGCGCGCACCATTCCAATGACGATGATGCCGGAACTGGTCGCAGCCTTCCACTCGCTGGTTGGTTTGGCGGCCGTGTTTGTGGCCGCTGCTGCGCTCAACGCGCCCGACGCGTTTGGCATCGGCAAGCCCGGCACGATCAACGGTGCGAGCCTTGCTGAAATGGCAATCGGCGCTGCCATCGGCGCGATCACATTCACCGGCTCGGTCATCGCATTCGCGAAGTTGTCGGGGCGGATGGGCGGCAAGCCGATCATGCTGCCAATGCGCCATGTCATCAATCTGGCGCTCGGGCTGCTGCTGATCGTGCTGATCTATTGGTTCTGCCAGACCGAGTCCCAATTCCTGTTCTGGCTGATCGTGCTCGGCGCACTTGCGTTCGGCGGCCTGCTGATTATTCCCATCGGCGGCGCCGACATGCCGGTCGTTGTGTCGATGCTGAACTCCTATTCGGGTTGGGCTGCAGCTGGCATCGGTTTCACCCTTGGTAACGTGGCACTGATCATCACCGGCGCGCTCGTCGGCTCGTCCGGTGCGATCCTGTCGTACATCATGTGCAAGGCCATGAACCGCTCCTTCATCTCGGTGATCGCAGGCGGCTTCGGTGGCGAAGTTGCAGCCGCGAGCGGCCCCGCTGGTGAGCAAAAGCCGGTCAAGCTCGGCTCGGCCGAAGATGCAGCCTACCTGCTCAAGAATGCGCAGAAGGTGATCATCGTGCCGGGCTATGGCATGGCAGTGGCGCAGGCCCAACACGCGCTGCGCGAAATGGGCGATCTCCTCAAGAAGGCCGGCGTCGAAGTCAAGTACGCGATCCATCCAGTGGCTGGTCGTATGCCGGGGCACATGAACGTGCTGCTGGCCGAAGCCAACGTGCCGTACGACGAAGTGTTCGAGCTCGAAGACATCAACAGCGAGTTCGCCCAGGCCGACATCGCCTTCGTGATCGGCGCCAACGACGTGACCAATCCGGCGGCGGAAGAAGATAAGACGTCGCCGATCTACGGCATGCCCGTGCTGCAAGTGTGGAAGGCTGGCACCGTGATGTTCAATAAGCGCTCGCTGGCGTCGGGCTATGCAGGCGTCGACAATCCGTTGTTCTACAAGGACAACACGATGATGCTGCTGGGCGACGCCAAGAAGATGACCGAGACCATCAACAAGGCGATGGCGCACTGAGCGGGCGGTTGTCCGTCCCGCCATGGGCTGGAAGGCGGCCAACGTACATGTGACGGCGCTTGGTGGCGATGCGTCACAGCGGCAGGTCTGCCCCTCTACCTGCAAACGGGAACCGATCTGTTAACTATGAGTTGTCTCCTTAGTTCAGCCTAAGGAGCACTTAGTCATGAGATTTATTTCCTCATCGATGCTTTTGCGGACGTGTTTCATCGGCACGATTTTGTGCGGTAGCAGCCTGATGGCGAGCCAAACCAACACATCCCAACCCATTCAATCGTACTATCCACATTGGGTGACGCGTGAAGGTGGCATCTCAGATGAAATTTTGAGTGCACTTGCGCCCGGCACGTTGATCGCGGCGCATCATCGCTGGGAGCTTTCAGAAATTCGCTGGGTTCTCGACTACCCCGAAAAGGGCTTTCAGATCTCGTGGTATGTCGAGGCCAACGTCGAGGAGATTGACGATCCAGCGGCGACTGGCACGTCGGTCACTGCACGGATCCAAGAAGCACGACTAAAGCAAGACCAGTTTGCCGAAACGCATGGAGCGGATCGGTTTGCAAATCTCATCGAACTCGACGGCGCTCGCGAAAAGAAAGTTGGTGGATTGAGTGGTTCGGGAAATGAGGCATCGGATTGGTTGAATGATGCGATCGCGGCTCAGTCGGCAGGATTTCGCTACGTCGCCAAGAGCCCGAAGCCCGCTCATATCCGCGAGTTGCGCCAAAAATTGGGACACGATTTTGTGCAACGGATTGTATTCGAAGACGTCACCGGCAAACCAGATGATCCGAACCCTGGATATGCAAAGGATGCGAAAGCACTTGCCGCGCAGGGCGAAATTTTGACCCTGGTCATTCACGAAGGAACCTACGGAGGATTTCCAGGAGCGACTTTGGATCAAGCACGCACGACCGTAGCTAGTGAATTCAACGTCGGTAAAGTCGAAGCCTTCTGGGGCCGCGCGGCAACATCGGAAGGGTTCGTGCGGCTAAAAGCCTATGATCAACGATTGGCGTCAGATGCAACCGTGCGATAATTGAAGGTGCTCGTGTGTCACTTCCGCGTTGTTCGCTCGTTGCGGGCGCCCCAATTCGGTGTTGGCCGTCGCTCAAGTTAGACCGATTGTAACATCAGCGTTCAATGCTCGAACTTGAACAGAGATTGGGTTAGCCTGTCGGCTCGAAGGTCGTTTTGTTTGAGGTTTATGCGCGCACGATGAGACGCTTCCCCCTTCGTCGCACTGTCTATGCCGTCCTGGCACTTCCGGCCATCGCCTACGCGACGGCGGTGGTCGGCATCTATGCGTCGCAGCGGCAGATGCTGTTCAAGTCGGGTGATGGGGCAGAACTCACCGAAGTCAACGGCATTGCGGTGCCAGGGGCGGCGACTATCAAGTTGACCGCCAGCGACGGAGTAGAGACGTCGGCGTGGTACGTTGCGCCGAAACTGGGCAGGCCAATGGTGTTGTTCCTGCACGGCCAGGGTGGACGGCTGGCGTGGCAGGTTGAGCGCTGGCAGTATTTGCGTGAAGCCGGTGCTGGCGTCCTCGCATTGTCCTATCGCGGGTATCCGGGCTCGCGCGATGCGCCCCGCAGCGGGGAGCCGACCGAGGACGGCCTGCATCTCGATGCGCGGGCCGCCTTCGACTGGCTGCGCAGCAAGCACGCCGCCCGCGATATTATCATCCAAGGGCACTCTCTGGGCTCGGGCGTCGCGGTGCGACTGGCCGCTGAAATCGCGGGGCCCGACCGAATTCGCGCCCTCGTCCTCGAAGCGCCATTCACGGCCGCTGTCGATGTGGCCGCCGAGCGTATGCCGTGGGCACCGACGGGCCTTTTGATGCGCGACCAGTTCCGCTCGCGCGATTACATCGGCCGTGTCAACGCGCCCGTGCTGATCGTGCATGGCGACCGCGATCAGGTCATCCCAATCGAGCACGGCGAGCGGCTTTTTGCGATGGCGCGCGAGCCGAAGCGATTCGTTCGGATGCCAGGCTCCGGCCACAATGGCCTGGTGCGCGATGGCCTGTTTTCGCACGTATGGGCGTTCGTGAAGTCACAGCCTTGACCCTCACCCCGCACTTCGCCACGCACGGCGTCGCGATTATCGAGTATGCACTTGTTGAAGCTGACCTTGTTCGCATGGCGGCAGCGTTCAGTCGTGAGGGTGTGACCGCAGGCTCGCGACAGGACGCCATCTCAGGCGATCTGCGCGATTGGCTTGCGGCACACCCTGCGCTGATCGAGCTTTCGACGCGGTTGGCCGGTGCCGAAGCGCGGCTGGTGCGATGCCTCGCATTTGATAAATCGCCAGCGGCCAATTGGTTCGTGCCGTGGCACCAGGATCGCAGTATTGCGGTTGCGGCACGTGTTGAAGCCCAAGGCTATGACAACTTGACGATCAAGGATGGCACGTTTCAGGTCGAACCACCGGTGCCCATTCTCGAAGGCATGGTGACGCTGCGCATCCATCTTGATGATTGCGATGAGGACAACGGCCCGCTCGAAGCGATTCCAGGGTCGCAGTCCCAAGGTCGGTTGGATCGTGCAGCGATTGCTTCGACGGTCGAGAGCAGGCAAGCCATGCTTTGCCTTTGCTCCCGCGGCGATATTCTGGCGATGCGTCCACTAACCGTCCATCGCTCGCAGAAGGCGCGCATGCCGCGTCGGCGCCGGGTGCTGCATTTGGAGTATGCGACGGCGACATTGGCGCCGGGTTTAAGTTGGGCGCTGCCAACGCTCGGTCACGGATAGCACGGGCCATCGATTGACCGTATAGTTCGACGGTCTAGCGTTTGTTGAGCCGAAAAGGTGCGGGCGAGAGGACGTAATAATGAGGCGAAACGTCAGTGCAGTGCTCGTTTGTTTTGCGATCATCATGGCAGCGGCATCTATTGGTCAGGCACAAGACAAGGTTGGTGTCGAACCTTGCGATAGCTTCCTGGCGAAGTACGAAGCATGCGTTGCCGCTAAGGTTCCGGTCGCTGCCCAGACCCCGCAGTTGAAAGACGCCATCAAGCAAATGCGGTTGATGTGGGCGAGCCTTGCCGCTGATCCAGTGACCAAGGATCGCGTGCCAGCTTTATGCCAGCAAGCACTGGAGACGACGAAACAGCAGACGGTCGCCCTGGGCTGTGGTTGGTAAAAGTGGCGGTGCGTGGCAGGTTCAGGCGCCTCACACTTTCTTCACAAACTCGGTTTTCAGGACGAGGCCTTTGACCTTATCCGAGCGGCACTCGATTTCTTCCTCGTTGTCGGTCAGGTGCACGCCCTTGAACAGCGTGCCGCGCTTCAAGGTCACGGAGGAGCCCTTCACTTTCAGGTCCTTGATCAGCGTGACCGAGCAGCCTTCGGTGAGCTTCGTGCCATTGCAATCTTTGACGTCCATCGGTGCGCTCGCCGTGTTGAGAGGAGTTTGGCGCGTTGTAGCGCTCAACCACTGACGACGCCATAGGTGTCGAACCAGCGCCGCAAATAGGTGCGCGCGGCTTGGCCTCCGCCCAAGTCCCAAGCGTTGACGAGGGCTACGCGAAAACCACCGGGCGGCATGGTGTGGGCTTCGGGCAAGCGATCCTCATAGAACGTGATCTGGATGCTTGAGACGCCGGGCATGCGCGCTGCAACGTTCACGATGTCAGCGGGCGGATGGCGGAAGCGGCGACCGTTGGGGAAAAACAGCGCCAGTGAAAAACCGTCGCGGCGTTGGCTGTCATCGAACGTCCAACGCTGTTTTCCATGGAGCCCGATCAGCGCCTCGACCCAGCCCGTGCCGTAAAGATCTGGCCATTGGTCGGAGAACCGTAGATGTGCGTCGATAATTGTGCCGCCGATGGTCTCGGCATTGATGATGCCGGTATAGCCGCCGAGATTGCCTTTGGCCCATAATCGCAACCGTGCTTCATGATCGGGCATGGCATCCGCGTGCACCGTCCAATAGTCGAACATACCGCCTGATGTCGGCCGCCCTGTGGCGTGTCTGATCCAGGCAACGTCGCCATCGACGACCGCCATATCGGTGGAGATGTGCGGGCCATCGAGCAGAGGCATCCACATGTGGCCCGGCGTGCTGTGGTGGGCATACGCCGATGCACTCGCAATCACGCGGCTGCCAGCTCCCATGCCGCCGAAGTTGAAGATTGGCTTGGAGAAGACCGGAAAGTGCTTCGGCGTGAGCCCATGCGGACCGGCATCAAGGCCCTGGCTCAACGCCAGTTGCAGCTTGTCGAACACCCAACGGTGCTTCGGGTTCCACGCCCATGCCTCCGGATCGTCGGCTGGCACGAACACGTCATCGGGACACGGGATGTGCTGGAAATACTGGTGTCGCCATGGGGCAGGTTCGATGATGGGCATGTCATAAAGTAGCGCGACGGCCTAGTCGCTGCATTCACTATTTTGTCAGGGCTGAGCGTTACGTGGATGCTCACGCATGAATGCCATATTTCTTGATCTAGACGATGTTTGATGGGAGCATAAAGCGTTCGTTGATTTTCGACCTCGGAGTTGGCACATGCCGCAACTCACAGCCGACATCGAATATTCCGAGCGGGGGCAGGGGCCTGCGCTATTGTTCCTGCCCGGCAGTTTCGGAACCGGTGCAGGTTGGCGTGGCGTGATCGACGCACTCGGTGGCGGCTATCGCATCATAACGACCAGCCTGCTCGGCTACGGTGCGACTGTCGAGCGCCGTCCACTGGGCAATGCGACCATGGCGCAGCAGCTCCAAGTGCTCGATGCCATCGTCGAACGTATCGGCGCACCGACGCATGTGATAGGCCATTCCTTCGGCGGGTTGTGCGCGATTGTCCACGCGATGAAGGGAGCGCAGAAGGTCGCGAGCCTGACCCTCGTCGAAGCCAATCCGTTCGAAATTCTGCGTACCGCCGGTGATGACGCGCTGCATGCGATGTTCGGCGCCATGACCGACGTCTACTTCGCCGAATTCGATGCCGGTCGTTCCGATGCCGCGCGACACGTCATCGACTTCTACGGTGGTGTCGGAGCGTTTGACGCGTTTCCGCCGAAGGTGCGCGATTACGTCGTGGCGACCACTGCGAGCAATATTCGAGACTGGACGTCGGCGGCGTCATTTCAGCCGCCGCTGGCGGCCTTTCGCGCGATCCGTGCACCGACGCTCGTGATCCGGGGCGGCAAGGGGCATCCGGCTATGCTGCGGATTGCCGAATTGCTTACTGAGACGATGCCCGCAGCCGAGTTGGCGACCATCGACGGCGGCAGTCACTTTCTCCCCATGACGCATGCCGCTGCCGTCGCTCGCCTCGTCGAGGCGCACGTGGCGCGTACTGTTCGATGATGAATTTGTGGCGCACCCCCACCCCGACCCTCCCCCTCAAGGGGGGAGGGAGGGGAGCCTATTCGAAAGCGCAGTATTCGGTGGTCAAATTTTGTGATGCGCTCCCGTGTTTCCTCTCCTCCGTTCATCCCCTCCCCCCTTGAGGGGGAGGGCTAGGGTGGGGGGGGGCTGACCGGTAAAATGCAATCGAACTGATTCAATCGATTGTCTTAAGTTACCCCATCATGCGCTTCACCTTCGCGACGATCTTGTTGGTGGTGACGCGGACTTGGGTTTCAAGCGGTGGCGAGAACGGGATCGGTAGGCGGGGTGCACCGAGCCGCTTCGCGCTTTTGATGTTCTGCGGTCCGAGCCGGTCGACAATGCGGGCGACGATTTCTCCCCCGAAGCCACCGACTTCAACCGCTTCGTGCACGACCAGCAAGCGGCCAGTGCGTTTGACCGACGCCGCAATTGCATCTTCGTCCCAGGGCCACAGTGTGCGCAGATCGTAGGCGTCGGCTGCAATGCCATCCTTGGCCAGCTGAGCCACCGCCTCGACAACCTTCGGCACGATCGCCGACCACGTGACAATTGTGACCGCATCGCCCTTCGACAATTGCCGCGCCTTGCCGAACGGGATCGGCTCAATTTTATCGGCAATCGTTCCGCCCGCTTGCCACAAATCCTTCGGATCGAAGAACAGCACCGGATCGTCCGAGCGGATGGCTGACACCAGCAAACCTGCCTCATCTTCGGCGCACGATGGCGCAACCACGATCACGCCCGGCAGATGCGTAAACCAGGCTTCCAGCATCTGGCTATGCTGGGCTGCCGAGTTGCGCCACATGCCGTGCGGCATCCGCACGACAACGGCGGGCTTGGCCTGGCCGCCGAACATATAGCGGACCTTGGCGATCTGGTTGACGAGTTCGTCCATCGCACACATCACGAAATCGAAAATGCGCATTTCGATGATCGGGCGCGTGCCGACGAGGGCGGCACCGAGGCCAGCTCCCATAATCGTCGATTCCGAGATCGGTGTTGAGACGACGCGCTCTGGCCCGAACTCCTCAAGGAATCCCCTGTACTGGCCCCAAAGCCCGCCGCGCGCGACGTCTTCGCCAAGTACCCAGACGGTCGGGTCACGGCGCATTTCCTGTAGGGCTGCCAAGCGCCCGGCTTCGATCAATGTCACTTCGGGCATGCGACGGCTCCTACATCTTGAACGTCGGCGTAGGCTGTTTCAGGCTTTGGCCAGGGCGCTGCCTTGGACGCGTCACGGGCCTCGCCCATTTCGCTCTGCGCTTGGGTCGCGATGATTGCGAAGTCGGGCGCCTCGACGCCGCGATCCCCCAGCAGCTTCTCCAACCGCGCAATCGGACACCGGGCTTTGCCGGCTTCCACTTCCTTCGGGTCGCGCCAGGCGGCGGCATCGGTCGAGGTGTGGCCGGTCCAGCGGTAGGTTTTCGCGTGCAGGATTTGTGGGCCGAAGCCTGCGCGAATTTTCGCCACGAGTTTGGCCGTCGCATCGTCAACGGCGACGACGTCGTTGCCATCAACCGATAGGCCTGGCACGCCGAGGCTTTCGGCGCGGGCGATAACGCCCGGTCCAGCGGTGACGCTCGCCGTCGCGGTGAAGGCTGCGACGCCATTGTCTTCGCACACGAACAAAACGGGCAGCTTGTAGAGTGCCGCCCAGTTCAGTCCTTCGAGGAATGGCCCACGGTTGATCGCGCCGTCGCCGAACATGCAGACGGCGAGTGCGTCGGACTTGAGCATCTTGAGGCCCTGTGCCGCGCCGACGGCAATTGGAATTCCGCCTGAGACCACACCGTTCGCGCCCAGCATCCCGACCGAGAAATCGGCAATGTGCATGGACCCGCCCTTGCCGCCGCAATAGCCGCCCTCCCGTCCGTACAACTCGAGCATCATGCGGTCAGGCTGCGCGCCCTTGGCGATGGCGTGGCCGTGCCCGCGATGGTTGGAGGTCAGCCTGTCATCCTTGCGCAGATTGATACAGACACCGGCGGCCACTCCTTCCTGGCCGAGCGATACGTGCAGCGGGCCTGGAATGTCGCCACTTTTGTGGGCGGCGAGCGCTGCTTCCTCAAAGGCGCGAATGCGCACCATGGTGCGGTAGAGATCGAGCAGCCGCTTGATATTGTCACCCGCTCCCGACGGCTTGGACTTCGATGCCATGCGCGCGCAATGCTCCCGATGTTGTTTCAAATATTTTGACGTTTCCCCTATCGAGGTTTAGGCCGCATGCGCTAAAAATCAAGTTGAACGGTGTGCCGCAAATTGCAATCGGTGCGAGCCTGAGGAGTTCATTGTCGTGACGATGCCAGCCCTGATCCTCGATAGCGTGACCCATCTATTGCCGGAGCACGCAGGCCGCGCTGCGCTCTGCGCGTCGCACGGCGGGCGCTATGCCGGCTGGTATGCGGCGACCAAGGGAATTGGTGCCGTCATCCTGAACGATGCCGGTGTCGGGCGCGAGCAAGCCGGTATCGCCGGGCTCGACCTGTTGGGCGCACACGGCATACCAGCCGCGTGCCTGTCGCATCGCTCGGCGCGCATCGGGCAGGGGCAGCATGCGCATGATCATGGTGTGATCTCGCATGTGAATGATGCGGCCGCTCAGTTGGGGGTTCAGGTCGGGCTTGCCTGTGTCGCGGCGGCGGAACTAATGGCGCGTGCTGCCAAAGTGCCGACCTCGCGCCCGGGGCCTGAGCATGAGGCACGCATTGAACACACCGAACTTGGGCACGCAGGCGTGCGGGTGTTCGTGCTCGATTCTATTTCTCTGGTGACGCCGGCCGATGTCGGCCACATCATCGTGACGGCATCGCACGGCGGCCTGCTCGGCGGCAATGCGGCGGTGCCGGTGAAGTATCCCGTGTTCGCCGCCGTCACCAACGATGCAGATCGCGGCATCGATGATGCCGGCATTTCGCGGTTGCCCGCGATGGACGCACTTGGCATTGCCGGAGCATGTGTGTCGGCGTTCTCGGCCCGCATCGGCGATGGACGATCAACCCTTGATGATGGCTTTATCTCGGCACTCAATGCAACGGCTGCCAGATACGGCGGGGTGCTCGGCCAGAGTTGTCAGGCATTCGTTGCGGCGATGGTTGCCGCGCGACGGGCTGCACTGGCGCGTTCGCAATAGCAGTGCTCGTATCAATCGTTTGACGCAACGACAGTTGCGCATCTAACGTGTTTGTCAGAAATTTCATCCCAAAATGGCAAGGACTCACCCGATGAGCGACGACAGGAAACAGCGCCCGACAACGCGCCTCGTGCATGCCGGACGCGACCATCTCGGGGCGGATCTGTCGCCGGTTAATCCGCCAATCGCGCGCACCTCGACCGTGCTCTATCGCAACATCGGTGTCAGAACGGCACTGGTCGAGCGCAAGGGCAAAGGCGAGCGGGTGTGGAACTACGGCACCGCCGGATCGTCGGTTTCGTTCGCGCTGGAAGACGCAATAACGGAGGTCGAGGGCGGCGCGCGCACGATGCTGTTCGGCAGCGGGCTGGCGGCCGTAGCGCACCCCTTGTTGGCGATCCTGAAGCCCGGCGATCACGTACTGTTCGCCGAGACGATCTATCAACCAGCCCGGACCCTCGCGACGGACTACCTGACCCCGCGCGGCATCGTTTGCGAGTTCTATACCGGCGGGCACGAGGAAGTTGCCAAGCGCATCCGCCCCGATACGCGGATGGTCTATCTCGATAACCCGGGCTCGATCGTGTTCGACATCCAGGATGTGCCAGCGCTGGCCGCTGTGTGCAAAGGCAAAGGCAACGACATTCTCATCGCCGTCGACAACACCTGGGGCGCGCCCGGCGTCTATCGTCCGTTGACGCTCGGCGCCGATATCTCAATCGTCGCCGTGACCAAATACATCGCCGGGCATTCCGACTTGCTGATGGGCTCGGTGACGGCCAACGCGCGCTGTGCCGATCTGCTGTACAAGATGGCCGGCGTCCTCGGCCAGGTTGTGACGCCGGATGATGCCTATACGGCGTTGCGCGGTCTGCGCACGGCGCACGCACGTCTGACCATGCAGGCGGCGAACGCAATGGCTGTGATCAAGTGGTTGCAAAAACAGCCCGAGGTCGAACGAGTGCTGTATCCAGCGCTCGAGACCGATCCGAACTACTCATTGTGGAAGCGTGATTTCAAAGGCACCAACAGCCTGTTCTCGGTGGCGTTCAAACCGGGCGTGACTCCAGCGCACGCGAACACGTTCGTTGATGCCTTGAAGATGTTCGGCATCGGCGCCTCGTGGGGTGGCTACGAGTGCCTCGCGCTGACCTATCCGCCCGAGCGTCTCAAAGGCTGGAGCGGCGGCGCCCTGATCCGGATGCACGTCGGCTTGGAAGACCCAGCCGACGTGATCGCCGATTTGCAGCTGGGGTTCGATGCGGTGAGATAACGGATTGGGAATCGTATCTCTATTTCCGGGGCCGTCTGTCTGACGACGTGATCAGCTTTGGGGCAAATGCGGACATTCGCAATCCTGCGATATGGAACTTGCGCTTCGGCTGCTGATAGATAGGATAACTGACAGTCAGAGATGGCGACGGACGGCCGAAGTTGTCCCAACTGCGACATTGGTTGTGCGCTGCGGCAAGGGATTTTATGCTACTTTAGCTCGCTTTAGACTACTCGCTTGAGCCGATAAAATGTTGGTTCCTGAGCTTGGAGGCCAAGTGCGGCGGCGCGAGTTCATAACGCTCTTGGGCGGCGGGGCGGCCACATGGTCGCTTGCGGCGAGTGCACAGCAAGGGCGTGACCCCCATATCAATATCGGCGTGCTGACCGATATGAGCGGCCTTTTCGCCACTCTAGCCGGTGAGGGATCTGTGGTTGCTGCCCAAATGGCTGTCGATGATTTCGGCGGCGAGGTCCTTGGCAAAAGAATCCGCGTGCTTTTCGGTGACCACAAACACCAGGTTGATGTCGCCTCTGCAATAGCAACACAGTGGTTCAACGATGAACACGTCGGCGCTGTCGTGGACATGCCGAATTCAACAGTTGCCTTGGCAACGCAAAAACTCGCAGACGCCCGCGACAGGATTGCGGTGACCGTATCGGGCGGCACGAGTGATCTAACAGGCAAAGCATGCACTAACACTGGCTTCCACTGGGCCTACGACACCTATTCAAATACTGTCGGCATCGCGCGGGCCATGGTCGGCTTTGGTCTCGACACCTGGTACTTCATAACGGCCAACTACTCGTTCGGGTGGACGCTCGAACAGGATGCAAGCTCAGCTGTTAAAAATGCCGGTGGCACAGTGATCGGGCGTTCTCTCCACCCATTAAACACAAACAATTTCAGCGAATATCTCACCGCGGCTCAGGATTCGGGTGCAAAGGTAATCGCCCTGGCAAACGCAGGCGGCGACACAATAAACGCCGTAAGACAGGCCGCCGAAATCGGTATCTCGCCGCGATCGCAGACCTTAGTCCCGCTTTTGGTGTTTATCTCAGATGTCAATACTCTCGGACTCGAGGTCGCGCATGGCATGACCTTCGTCGACGGCTTCTATTGGGACAACAATCGTCGTACCCGCGACTGGTCCAATAGGTTCTATGCGCGTCGCGGGGCAATGCCAACGATGACCCACGCAGGCGTTTATTCCGCTGTGCTTCATTATTTGCGTGCAGTCCGCGCTTCCGGAACCGACGAAGGCAAGATCGTCGCAAATAGTATGCGGCAACTTCGGGTTGATGATTTCTTTGCGCCGGGCGGCGTACTGCGGATGGACGGACGACTGGTCCACGACATGTATCTCGTGGAAGTCAAGCCGCCTGAAGAATCGCGATACCCGTGGGACTACTACAGGGTTCTATCCATCATCCCAGGAGATAAAGCGTTTCGGCCCGTGGCGGAGGGCAACTGTCCGCTCGTGCCGAAGTAAGGCGAAAATGGCAACCACGAATCTAATCGCGCCGCCCGTACTCGCTGGCTCGACCGGTAGCGGTGGCATGCGTCCTGACTTCGTGGAGGCTGAAAAGAAAACTCGCTTCGGTGTCGCATTTCGGCTGGCGATTGCATTTGCGGGAATAACGGCGCTTGCTGCTCTTACAAGCGTGATCGCGCTGTACACATTCAGCAAATTTGGAGATGGCTTCAGCCGTATCGCGTCCGCCAGTCTTCCGGCCCTGGTTGCGGCGAGTGATCTCGCTCAACGCAGCGAAGCCATGGCCGCGAACGCGCCGAATTTGGCAGTCGCCGACGGCCATTTTGCCCGTCGAGCTATTAGCGAGAGCCTAGCAGATCAACTGCGATCCATTGCTGATGCCAGTGAGCAAATCAAAATACTGGCTCCCTCGACCGAAGGCCTCGTCACCCACACACAGGTTGAGGCCTTACTCAAAAACAATATTCAAAAACTAGATGGATTAGTCGCGAAAAAAATCGATGCAGACCGAGTCGCAGCAAATCTCATGCTGCGACTGCGAACGCTCTCAGTGCGGATACGGACGGCTGATCGCGATCTGTTATCAGTACTCGCCGGTCAGCAAAATGGGCGAGCCCAGGCTGACGCTCTAGGCGCTTGGATTGCTGCCGCCAACGAGGCGATCGTGATCTTGTTGTCGACGGCAAGTGCCGATACCACCATCAGACTGAACCGATTGCGTGAAGAATTCACCGAGACGTCAACCCGGACTTTCACAGCGCGCGCGCGATTTGAACCGCTGCTCGCCGGTTCTATCGAACCGTTAGGGCAGATCCTATCGCAATATGGCAGCGGCTCGCCCAATCTTTTCGATGTGCGGGCCGCGCAGATCATGTCGGCCTCCGCGGTTCGTGGCGCGCTGCTTGACACCAAGATAGCGTCCGCCCAGTTCGTTGCATCGGCTCAACTTGTCTTTGCCGACGTGCAAGCGGATGCGCGGACCCAGAGCGACTACTTTCGTCAGCGCATATCCGATTATTCGAGGCTTTTCACCATATTGTCGCTGCTCTGCGTCGGTGGAGCGTGCGCCGTGTTCTTCTATATCAACCGCTCGATCATTCAGCGACTACGCAATCTGAGCCATAACATGCGTGCCTCCGTGTTTGGCCGCACGACTTCCATCACAGTTTCAGGAAACGACGAGATTTCTGATATCGCCCGGGCCGCCGATTTCTTCGTCGCGTCTCTGGCCGAGCGCGAGAAGGGTTTGCGTGAGTCGGTCGAAGAATTGAAGGCCCTTGGCGAAGTAATCCGGGCGGTGAACTCTTCGGTCGACCTCGAAACAGTCCTCACGACCATTGTAGCGAAAGCAACCCAACTTTCCGGAACCGAAGCTGGCGCGATTTATGTGTTCGACAACGTCAGCCAGGAATTCCGGCTGCGAGCAACTTATGGGCTTTCAGATCCGATTGTCGCCGAAATTCGTGACAGCAAGATCCGGGTCGGTCAGACCGCCATCAGCGAGGCGGTAGAACGGCGCGCGCCGATCCAGATTGCGGATGTCCTGGACGACACATCTGTCACCCTTGATGTAATTGTCCGCGCGGGCTTCCGCGCCTTGCTGTATATCCCGCTGCTTGGCTCAGAGGATACGGTCGGTGCGCTAGTTGTCCGGCGCAAGCAGCCTGGCGATTTTCCTAAGAACACGATTGAACTTCTGCAAACCTTTGCAGCGCAATCTGTTCTGGCGATTCAGAACGCGCGTCTATTTGAGAGCGTTGAAACCCGCACGCGAGATTTGATGAAGTCGCTAGAGCAATTGAGGACCACACAGGACCGCCTGGTACAGACCGAGAAACTCGCCTCCCTTGGTCAACTGACTGCCGGTATCGCGCACGAAATCAAGAACCCACTCAATTTCGTCAACAATTTCTCCGCTCTATCGGCAGAGTTGGTTGGAGAAATGAACGATGTGCTTGCAAAGACCGCTTTCGACGCGACAACGCGGAGCGAACTAGACGAGCTGACGCAAATTCTGAAGTCCAACCTCGACAAGGTGGTTCAGCATGGCAAGCGGGCCGACTCCATCGTAAAAAACATGCTGCGGCACTCCCGTGAAGGTTCCGGCGAGCATCGTGTTGCTGACATCAACTCGATCGTCGACGAAAGCTTGAATTTGGCCTATCATGGTGCTCGAGCAGAAAAGGCGGGCTTCAGTATCGCTTTGCAACGCGATCTCGATCCATCCGTCGGAATGGCCGATGTATATCCGCAAGAGATCACGCGGGTCCTGCTCAATCTGATATCGAACGGGTTTTACGCCGCGACGAAACGCAGGGTGGATGCCGGTGAAGGCTTCGAGCCAATGCTTTCTGCTGCGACGAAGAACCTCGGAGACAAAGTTGAAATCCGTATTCGCGATAACGGGACCGGAATCCCCGAAGAGGTCAAGGAGAAAATATTCAATCCGTTCTTCACGACCAAGCCCTCGGGTGAAGGTACCGGGCTTGGCCTCTCGATGAGCCACGACATCATCGTAAAACAACACGGCGGCAGCATCGATGTCGAGACGGAGCCCGGGCTGTTTACTGAGTTTAAGATCGTATTGCCCCGGACAGGCCAGAGGTAATCCGCTGCACCCATTTTAAGGTTGACCGGCGCCAATTTGCTGCAGCGCATGAGTCTCGTCTTGGCGCAGTCCCTCTTCGTTCTCTTCGTCTGCATCGAACGGCAGCGGACGTGAACCGTTACGACTCCGCAAGACGGAGCGATGGCAGAGCTGGGCCACAAGTGAATCCCGGAGGTGTTCAAGCAGTAGCAGGCCCTGCCAATTCCAACATTGAGATGTTTATTATCCGAGTTGGCAACTGGGGCGGTTAAATGCTTCTCGATCGCGATGCTCCGTTGGCGGCGCACGGGTCCTGCGCGTTGCCTTGAAGATGTTCGGCATCGGCGCCTTACGGTGCGGCGACGAGTGTCATTCACAATAAGCCATCGAGCGGAACTTTCCATCTGATCCAATCCTGTCACTTCAAGAACAGCATCAAGATGTGAGGCGCCGTTTAATCATCAACGGCATGAAGTTGTGCCGCTCCCAAAAGCGATTTGAAGTTGGGTTGGCTGCGGCAGTAAAGAGTTCCACTTCAGTGATGCCCCTGTCCAAAAACGACGTTTGAAGCGCTTTCCACAGAGCAGCGCCTATGCCTGCCTTTCGGAAGCTCTGTGAGACGACGAACAGGCTGACGTATCCAACCCTTCCCGGCGCAATGAGGGGGCCGGTATCTTGAACCAAGCCAAGTGCGTAGCCGGTCAGTTGACCATCTTGCCTCGTCACCAGCTGCACGGTGTTCTCGTCATTGATTTTTGTCGCAAGCCATGGACGCAGGGTGTCCCAATAGGTCTCCCTAAACGGCAGCGAAGGGTGCGCAACTACGAATTCGTCTATTAAACCGCGAAGATCGTCAAAGTCGGCGGCAGTCAGTGTGGTGATTTCAGGCGTCGACATGTTTAACTCCATCGGCAAATAAAAAAGCCGCGCAACTGGCGCGGCTTTCGAATGAACGCATCGGATAAGCGTCATCGACCTCGCGCCGTTCGGCAGCCAGTGTTACGACCACGTCGGATGGTGAGAGATTTGTTCATGGGAACTGGGTACGGAAACGAGCGTTTCATGTCAACGTTCGAAGACTGAATTGGGTAATAGGCAGAACAGTGCTGGGCGCATGACCTTCGAGCAGGGCGTCGTTGGTAGCGGCTCTTCGCTGTCCGTTCGCGCGCCGATGGCTCAAGCGTCGGCGTGCATTTACCGCAGCAAACTGCGTATCAGTCAAAGTTTGTTGCAATGGCCGACCTAGGAATGATGAGGTTCCAGCGCAAACCTGTGGGAGCGTAATCAACGGTCGCCACTCCGGATACCGACAATGGCGCAATTTTCGCAATGACGACGGAACCGAATCCTTTGCGCGATGGAGCCACCACAGGTGGCCCACCAATTTCCTCCCAATTCAAGACTAATTCAGGTTCGCCGCTTTCAGCTCCATTAAACTTCCAACTGATGCTCACAGAACCTTTGGCCACGGACAAAGCGCCGTATTTGACGGCATTGGTTGCAAGTTCGTGCAACGCAAGCCCAATTGCCTGAGCGGCACCGGAGTTGATCTGAACATCCGGCCCCTGGGTCGTGATCCGAGAGCTGCTTTTGTCGACAAATGGGGCGAGTTGACGCTTGACCAGATCACTCAATGCAGCGCCGTGCCAATCCTGCTCTACGAGCAGATCATGAGACGCCGCGATCCCCTGCAAACGATCTTCGAACTTTGTTTGGAATTCAGCTGATGAACTGGTAGTTAGCGCCGTCTGCTTTGCAATCGATTGTATAACGGCCAATAAATTCTTTGCTCTGTGCGACACTTCCCGCATCAGAAATTGGATGTGATCTTCCTTTTTCTTACGACTTGTGACGTCGGCGACTACGTTCACAAGTCTTCGGCACGTTCCGTCCGCATTGCGCTCGATGACTTGGCCGTGGCCCGACAACCAAACAACGGTTTTGTCCGGTCGGACGATGCGATATTCGGCCGGGAAGGAATCGACGGAGTTCGCGGCCTTGTGGAATTTCACCGCAAGATGACGGTCCTCAGGATGAAGTGCCAATTTGAATTCATCGTTGTCCCCGCCGACCTGACCGATTCCGTCGGGCAAAGACATCCCAAAGAGAAGCTGCGCTTCGGGCGACCAATGACGCTTTCGCGTAATGTAGTTCGTTTCCCAGCTGCCCATCCGACCGAGGCTAAGCGCAACTTTGTATCGATTTTCACTTTCTCGCATAGCGACCTCAATCGCCTTGCGATCAGTAATGTCCTGGATGACGCCAAACATCTTGGTGGGGTTACCAACGGTATCGTGCATAAAATCGACACTGCGCCAAAGCCAGCGCAATTCGCCGGTATCAGCGCGCCGAATTCTATACTCGACCTCTCGTACCGCTGTTCCTTCCTTGCGAGTAGCTGGGTTCGAACGAATGCTATGGTCGTCGGGAATAACCAGTTGTTCGAGGACGCTGATGTGAATGCTGTCCCGAGGGCTAAGTCCCCAGAGCGCCCAGAATCTGCTTGAGCCAAATACATTGCCGGTTGCGATATCGAGTTCGAGTGAGGCGATGCCGGCTGCGTTTTGCGACAGGGATAGCCGCTTTTCACTTTCGTGTAGTGCTTGCAATATGCGCTTATGGTCATCGATGTCTGTGTTGGTGCCAATCCATTGGGCAACGCCACCAGATGCCGTCTGAATGGGAACTGCTCGTGCGATAAACCAGCGATAGGCTCCGTCGTGGCGGCGCAAGCGGAATTCAGTTTCATAAAAGACGCCGGTCGAGAGCGACTTGCTCCAATTTTCTGCAGCCTGCGGCAGATCTTCGGGGTGGACAAGTTTGGCCCAGCCTTCGCCATCAAGTTCACCGGCAGAGGCGCCCGAATACTCGTAAACCTGCGGATTGAACCAATCCAACAGGCCTGTGAGCGACGCTGTCCATATCTGACTAGGCATTGCGTTTGTGAACGTGCGAAGCCGAGTTTCACTAAACCGAAGGGCGTTCTCGGCTTCGACTTGCGCCGAAACATCAACGTTCGTTCCATACCATCGGATGATAGTGCCGGTCGCGTCACGTTGAGGTACGATCCGTGTCAGAAACGGGCGAAAACGGCCGTCGGCTCCCCGAAGCGGAAACGTCAACTCCAACGGTTGGCCGCTAGCAAGTGAGGCTTTCCATTGTTGCACGACCCCATCCAGCACGTCTGGATCGTGAACCGACTGCCAGCCCCACCCTTCTTGGCTTTCTGGCGACATCCCGGTGTAGTCGTACCAACGGCGGTTATACCAAAAGATGTGGCCATCGGCGCGCGCCATCCAGCACAACACCGGAAGGTTGTCGACAAGATCAATATACTCTTCCACACCTAGATGTATGGGATGTGGAGAGGGGGGTACGACTGATGTTGTTTTAGTCACGTTGGCCCTTTGACCGCAAATGCTCGCACCAGCATAGCGTGGCCCCTGTTCTAGCACTACAGTTGAGCAAATGCCGGTAAGGTTAATGGCCGACGCCGATGATGGTGGGGCAAGTCGCAGTTCGAAATATCAAACTGTGACTTCGATCCTCACAGATGGCCATGTTCGAAGCCGTCCTTGCTGATGCGATGGTCATAAGCGGGTCCGACTGGACCGGGCCAGTCCTACGGGCGCCACTTCGGCTCAGGGGCAGAAGTAGGTTCTGGAGGTGTTCGCTCAGGGGGGCCCACTACCGATTCCAAGACCGAGATGTTTGTCATTCTGGTTGGCAATGGGGGCGGTTAAATGCTTCTCGATTGCGGTGCTAGGGCTCGAGGCCAACCTAAGGGCCCGTAGTGCCGGGCCGATATCGCCTGTCGGTTGATCGGTTCGGCGCACCTAATGTTTGTTACTTTGTCTCATCCGCCGCGCGGTGATAGACGTCATCGGTGCGCACGATATCGTCTTCGCCCAGATACGTGCCGCTTTGCACTTCGATGATTTCGAGCGGCACCTTGCCTGGGTTCTCGAGGCGATGCCATTGGGTTGCGAAAATGTAGACACTTTCGTTTTCACGCACGAGCTTTTCCATATCGCCGACGACCACATTGGCGGTGCCCTGCACCACGACCCAGTGCTCGGATCGGTGATGGTGCATTTGCATCGACAGCTTTCCGCCGGGCTTGACATGCAGCAGCTTGACCTGGAAGCGCGGACCGACGCTCAGCGTCTCGAAATAACCCCATGGCCGATAATTCCGTAGGTGCTGCTCTTGCTCCTTGCGGTTTGACAGCCGTAGCTTCGAGACGATCTTGCCGACATCCTGGGTGCGGGACTTATCAGCCACCAGGAGCGCATCCGGCGTGTCGACGATGACAAGGTTATCGATGCCGATGGTTGCGATCAGGCCACGCTCGCTGTGAACATAGCAGTTGTTGGTGTCTTCGAGCACGGCGTCGCCATGCACATAGTTGTTGTTCTGGTCGTGTGGGGCAATGTCCCACAGCGACGACCATGAGCCGACATCGCTCCAGCCAACGTCGATCATCAACATCGCGGTGGTGTTCGTCTTCTCCATCACGGCATAGTCAATCGAGATATTTGGTGATTGGGAGAAGGCTGCACGGTCCAGACGCTGGAAGCCCAGATCATCGGTGGATTTGGCAAACGCGTTGCGCGCAGCTTCCAGGATCTTGGGTTCAAGGCGGCCAAGTTCTTCCAGGAAGGTACGCGCGTGCAGTACGAAAATCCCGCTGTTCCAGAAATAAGTGCCAGCCGCCAAGTAACTCTCGGCCGTCTTGGCGTTCGGCTTCTCGAAGAACTGATCGACCTTGAAGGCACCGCCGTTGAAGCCTTCGAGCGCAGCACCTTGGCGAATGTAGCCGTAGCCGGTTTGCGGCTCGGTCGGCTTGATGCCAAACAGCACGAGGCGCCCTGTAGCTGCGACCTTGGCGGCGCGGCGAACGGCTTCAGTGAACTTTACTTCGTCATTGATCGCGTGATCCGACGGCATGACTACGATAATCGCCGATGGGTTCTCGCGGACGACCGACAAGGCTGCAACGGCGATTGCTGCTGCCGTGTTGCGGGCGACCGGCTCTAGGATAATGGCCCGTGGCTTGATGCCAGCCTTATCGAGTTCTTCCTTGACCAGGAATCGATGGTCATTGTTGCACAAAAGGGTCGGCGCTTCGAAGCCATGGTCGGTGCCGAGTCGGGCAAGCGTCGAGCCAAGAAAGCTTGAACCTTGACCATTGAAGAACCGGATAAACTGCTTCGGATACATGGCGCGCGACAGCGGCCATAGCCGAGTGCCCGACCCGCCGGACAGGACCACCGGATAAAGGTGGCTTGCAGTAACTTGGGCGGTCGTCAGCGCTTGCATGGGACTTATCTCTCCGGCGGGCCTTATCGTTCAGATGCGACCATACCGCCGACGTGGCTCTATTGCAGGACGGACATCCGACACGCGGCGATCTTAGTCGTGATTCGTTTAATGATTAGCAGGTTGAGCACGGGGTGCTCAACCGTTCATCAGCGATGCAGTCGGCTGACATTGCGAATGCCCGATGCTTGATAACCCCAATAAGGTGCCTTGTGTTCCAATCGCGACATTTTCCGAAGCATGCGGCGGGCGATGGGCATTCCTCGTGATGATCCACGCTCCATTACTTGGTTGGCGCGCGCTGCATCAAGCGGTCACGCAGCGATTGCATGGCGCTTTGGGCCGGGGAGCCCGCCTCGGCCTGCGCTGCGGCGTCGCGGCGCTGGGTGGCCAGCGGCACACGAGGGATCGCGACCGGGGCAGGTGTCGCCGTTGGTTCACGCCGTAGCATGGAGCCAGCCGCAGACCGATTGCCCGTTCCAACCGAAGAGAGGGCAGCCCCCGGCGTCGGCATGCCGGCCTGACGTAACGCGGCCGGTTCGACTGCCTCGCGGAGGCGCAAAGGAGCACGTTCTTCGCCCGCAGCGGCGGGATTCAGGTCTGCGGGCATGGCCGCAGCACTTGCAATCGGCGCCAAGGCTGCCGCGATCTCGGCTTCGGAGGCGTTGTTCAGTCCCATCGCCTCGGCAAACATGGCCATCTGCATGCTCGGATCGGTGCCAGCGCCGGAGCCTGCGGCACGCCAGCGTTCGACCACCTGATCCAGGAAGTTTTCATCACCAACCGGCTTCTGCCACTTTTCGCTGAAGCGCGCAGTCGACGACCGCGGCAGCGCTGATTTCGGCAGTTCGTCGAACCTGATCCGCACGGGCAGCGCCACGCCGTCACCAAAGGCAATTGCTTCTCGTTGGCCAAGGGCCGGCAAGAACTCAAGCAGGCCCGACCCGGTGTCTGACACGGCGGACGAAACAATAGCTTGGTCGCGATCATTCGACATGCGCAGCGCGAACACGGTATTGCACTGCGATAGAATGGTCGGATCAATTTCTGCAGGACGTTGCGTCACGATGCATAGCGAGGCACCGTACTTGCGGCCTTCCTTGGCGATCTTGGCGATCGCGCGCTTACATGGTTCGAACCCGGCGCTTGGGTTGGCTGGAACGTAGCGGTGAGCTTCCTCGCACACTAACGTCACGGGCACATTGCCCTCGCCCCACAGCGCGAAGTCGAAGGTCATGCGGCAGACGACGGAGACGACGACGTTGACGATTTCGGTCGGCAGGCCGGTCAACTCGAGAATGGTGATTGGTCTGTTGTTCACTGGCACGCGAAACAGGCGGCCAAGGATCTGCGCCATGCCATCGTACACCGTCAGCTGCCCGAACATGAAAGCATAACGAGCGTCTTGGCTGATCATGTCGAGACGCGTGCGCAGTTGTCGATAGGGCTGGAGGTCTTTCTTGTTTTCAAGTTTGCCCATGCGCTCGTCGATCAGACTCGTCAGATCCGAGATGCGATAGGGGACGGGCGTATCTACGGTGAAGCGACCGGGATCGAGCATGCCACGGCGTAAGCTGGCGTTCGTCTTTTCGCGGCCCGAGGCATAGCGGCTTTTCGAAATCGGGATCAGTTCTTGCAAAATTTCGATTTCGGCTTTCCGGCCTTCCGGGTCGCCCAGCAGAACTTCGACCAGTTCTTCGAATGTCAGCAACCAGTAGGGCAACTGCATATTGCGCGGGGACACGACTTCGGCCCACTCGGTGAAGGCGGTGGCGTATTCGTTGTGCGGATCAAGCAATACGATGTGGGCAGCTGGGTTCTTTTCCAGGATCGCGCGCAGGATCAACGCCGTGGTGCAGGATTTGCCGGTGCCGGTGGTGCCAAGAATTGCAAAGTGTTTGCCGAGCAGGTCGTCGACTCGGACCATCGATGGGATGGAGCTGTCTTGCCGAATGCAGCCGACGCGAACCGCATTGTGCATGTCGCCGCAAAACGCCAGCTCCAGCTCGGGCTTGGTTGCGCAACGGACCCGGTCGCCGAGCAATGGATAGATGGTCACGCCCCGATTAAAGGAACCGGCCTTGCCGTCCCGCGCTTTCCACAATTCGCCGACGAGACCCAACTCGGCAATCCAGATTTCGGCCTCGCCCTCGCGTTGGGCTGGAACGGGTACACTCAACGCCGAGACGATCGCGAGCACAACGGTGCGTGATTGTTCGATGGCCAGCAGTGTGCCCATCTCCGGTCGCTGGTTTGACAGCTTGGCACCGCCAGATTGGCTCGAGTCGAGTAGCACGATGGCTTTCGAGCCTGTGACCGAAACAATGCGGCCGATTGAGGCGTCGATGTGCAATGCGTGGGGCTCGGAAGTGAGAGTGGGTAGGGGCATAGTTATACCTTCCAAGGCGAATTCGTAAGCTGACAGGCAGTTGCTGACATCAGCTTTGCGCTAAAAATGATTCCCGGTCTTGTGGAACGGTTACCTTGTGGCGAGAGGGGAGGAATGCGGCGGCCGCCGTCCCGACTTCCTTGGCACTGCGAATTTCAAGTCGTCCACCGTGCAACTCAACCAGCGCCTTTGCGATTGGCAGGCCAAGTCCGGTGCCCTCGCGCCATCGCGTTTTCTTGCCGTCAACTTGGCCGAACGGCGTCAGGGCGATCTCAATCTCATCGGCTGTCATCCCAACGCCAGTGTCGTGAACAACCACCACTGCACCGCCATCACTGGTGCGCATTGCTTCGAGTGTGACGGTGCCGCCGGGGCGCGTGAATTTGATCGCGTTGTTGAGAAGGTTCGTGAAAATCTGGCGCAGTTTGTTTTCGTCGCCACGCACGGTGGGCAAATTGGGATCGATTTGTACTCGAATTTCGACTTGGGCGTCTTCGGCCGCCGATTTGTGTGACGCAGCGCACGATGCCAACAATTCGTCGAGGTCGACTTCGCGATGATCGATCGTGTAGCGGCCGCTCTGGATCTTGGATATGTCCAGGATGTCGTTGATCACGGCCAGCAACTGGCCGGCTGCATCATGGATCAGGTGCGAATATTGTACGATGTCGTTGTCCTGCAGGCGACGCGCATTATGCTCGCTCAGCAGTTTCGAAAATCCGATGATGGTGTTGAGCGGCGTGCGCAGCTCGTGGCTCATGTTCGAAATGAATTCGGATTTCACCTGATTGGCGAGTTCCGTTTCGATCCGGGCCGAGTGTTCAGCCGCCCGCGTCCGATTACGCAGGATTGCCTCGCCCAACAGCGACGAATATTCGCTCATCAAAGAGTTGGACTTGCTGCCGTGTGTGGTGCCGTTGATCATGAGCTGGCCGCGTGAAGAACCCTAAAGGGAGATCCATCACCAATCTAGGCCTCAAGCTCTAATTGAGTATTAACAGCTGTCCCGCGAATTGCATCTTTGTTTGTATGCAGAACGCTTGGTGGTTCGTTTTTTTCGAAAGGCGACTTCCATAGGTTCACGGAGTTTGTACAACTTGGCCGTAAATTTATCGGCGCGAACGATCCCCGTTCGCGCCGATTATCTTGGGCACTAGTTGGTCACAACGTGTGCGTTACCACCAACGACGCGGGCGGTAGCACTTCCACGTGCAATAGGTGCGTCCGTGACGGCCAACGAAGCAGTCGCGGTAGCACCGGCGACCCCAATGACCGTAATTCGCCAGTTCGACGCCGCCGCCGTCGGCGACGGTTGCAGTTTGCAAGGGACTGAACGGACCAGCGGGAGCGGCAGACGCCGTACCGCTGGTGAAGGCACCGCCGCATGCAAGTGCCGCTACAATCAGTGCCACACGAAATCTAGAGGTCATGTCTTTTCTCCATGTTCGTTCGTGTTGTGCGATGGTCGGCAAACGTTATTGGCCGTGCCAGCGCCGAGCTTCCCGGCTGCAACAGAGTTTTGAGCAGCGCGTCTGAACGGCGGCTGAACGAGACGTGGCAGGTATCGCAGTGATAACCTGCCGCATCAGTCGTCCGCATCGGAACTGGCAGACAGGATCGTGGTCTCGGCGGATGATAACTTCTGCCGATGGTCGTCGGTGGGTAAGTTGAGTATAGGGATTCAGAGTCAACGACCTTGACGGAGGTGACAATGCCCATTGCAACACGACTGACCGAACGGCTCGGCATCGCACACCCGGTGCTATCGGCGCCAATGGATGTAATATCGGGCGGGCGGCTTGCAGCAGCTGTGACCCGCGCCGGTGGACTTGGATTTCTCGGCGGTGGTTATGCCGACGATGCCGATTGGTTCGCTCGCGAGTTTGCAGCGACTGGAAACGAGGCGGTGGGCTGCGGTTTCATCACGTGGTCGCTGCGTCAGCGGCCGGAGTTGCTGTGTTCAGTGTTGGCGAGAAACCCAAAGGCGATCTTCCTGTCGTTCGATGATCCTGAGCCGTTCGCGTCGGAGGTGAAGGCTGCTGGGGTACCTGTCATCTGCCAGCTTCAAACCAGGGCCGACGCCATCCGTGCGATCGATTGCGGTGTCGACATCATCGTGGCGCAAGGCTCTGAAGCCGGTGGTCACGGGGGCGCGCGCGCGACGTTGACCCTCGTGCCTGAGATCGCCGATCTGATTGCTGCCCGCGCGCCTGATACGTTGCTGTGCGCCGCCGGTGGCATAGCCGATGGGCGTGGGCTTGCAGCGGCGCTGATGCTGGGTGCCGACGGTGTGGTTGTGGGTTCTCGGTTCTGGGCGTCCGAGGAAGCGCTGGTTCCGCCAAGCCTGCATCAAGCGGCCTTATCCGCGACGGGGGATCAGACGGTGCGACAGAGCGTTCTTGACATTGTGCGCGGGCGGGCTTGGCCGCAGCGTTATACCGGTCGCGTTTTGCGCAATGACCTTGTTTCGGAGTGGCTGGGACGCGAAGATGAATTGCGTGCAAATACGGGGCCGACCGTGAAGCGTTACGCCGAAGCGCAACTTGCCGCCGATCCGAACACCGTTGCTGTCATCGTTGGCGAAGCTGTCAGCCTCATCCATTCGATTGAACCGGCAGCGGTCATCCTTGAGCGTATGGTCACTGAGGCAGAAATTTTGCTGAAAAAAGGAGTTGCATTTGTCCGTTAAGCGCCTTGGTGCCCCTGATCTTTTAATCTTCGATTTCGACGGTGTCGTTGCCGACAGCGAAACGATCTCCAATCAGTTGCTGGCCGAATATCTATCGAGCCTTGGTCATCCAACGTCGACCGACGACGCCATGCGCCTATTCATGGGCAAACGGCACGTCGACACGCTAGCTGCGATCGAGACCTACATTGGCCGACCGATCCCAGACAATTTCGAGAGCGCCTTTAGGGCGCGCGTCAAAGTCGTAATGCGCACGCAAGTCGGTCCGATCACAGGCGTAAAGGCGTTTTTGGAACAGCCGGTCGCCCATAAGCGCTGCGTGGCGTCATCGTCGTCGATCGAATGGCTCGATCACTGCGTCGATGCGTTTGGCATCCGGTCGGTGTTCGGCAAAAATCTGTTCAGCGCGACCCGTGTCGCGAACGGTAAGCCGGCGCCCGACATTTTCCTCCTCGCCATCAGCGAAATGCAGGCCAAACCATCGGCAACAATCGTCATCGAGGATAGTGCAACGGGCGTGCAGGGGGCCGTTGCAGCCGGTGCTCAGGTGATTGGGTTCCTCGGCGGCTCGCACATTCGGGATGGTCATGCCGACAAGTTATTGGCAGCAGGCGCCCACGCTATCGCGCATGATTATGAACAGGTCGCGCAACTGATCGGTCGTTGATCCAATCACGCGTTCCAGAGCCACGCGGCACCACGGACGCCGCTGGCATCGCCCCACTTGGGGGGGCGAATGTCGACCGCCGCGTCATCGGCCAGCACAAAGCGTTGCATCAGGTTAGGCAGGGTCTGATACAGGCCCGCCATGTTGGAGAGGCCGCCACCCAGCACAATCACGTGCGGGTCGATCAGATTGACCACGTGCGCCAGCCCCCGCGCCAGCCGCGACGCGTGCCGGTCCAGCGTGGCCTGGGCTGATACATCACCGGCGGCTGCTCGCGCGGCAACGTCCGCCGCCGTCACCGTCTCGCCCGTGACGCGGAAATGATCGGCCGCCATTCCGGGGCCCGAAACCCACGTCTCCATGCATCCGAGCCGCCCACACCAACAGCGTTGGCCTGGGTGTTCATCTGCCGATGCCCAGGGCAGGGGATTGTGACCCCACTCGCCCCCAATGCCGCGCGGTCCATCGATCACCCGATGGTTGATCACGATGCCGCCGCCGCAGCCGGTGCCGACGATCACGCCGAACACGATGTCGTGCCCGTGGCCGGCTCCGTCAGTAGCTTCCGACAGGGCAAAACAGTTGGCATCGTTGGCGAGACGGACGGGGCGCGCAAGACGTGACTCTAGGTCAGCCTTCAGCGGGCGCCCGTTGAGCCACGTCGAGTTTGCATTCTGCACGAGGCCGGTTTTTGGCGACAGTGAACCTGGCATACCGATGCCGATGGTCGCCGTGGCTCCAACTGACTGCTCAAGTTCGCCGATGATCGTCGCGAGTGCGGCGATGGTTGCTGCGTAATCCGATTGTGGCGATGGAATGCGTCGTTCGGCGATTACCGCGCCGCTTTGATCGAGCACAACACCTGCGATTTTGGTGCCGCCAAGATCAATGCCTATTCGCAACCTGGACAGGGGTTCGTTCATGCGCCCCAGTTGCAGCGCATCTGGCGGCAGTTGCTACGCTGATCGCCGATGCTACAGCGCTGGGCAACCAACTGGCACACCCGGCAGCTGTACGAGGAGATGCAACCTCGAAAGCTACCGCCACGGCTGAAATTACACGTACGGATGGTTTGGCAGTCCCGGTTCGGGTTGATCGCGCCGCCAGGCCCAGATTGGGCCATCACAGGCAAAGGCGATGCTAAGGCGAGCATGACGCTGGCGATTGTGATCGCGCGGGTAAAGGCTTCGAGCCGAGTGAATCGTGATCGCACGACGCGTGCCTCCCTAGCAAATCTCAACGCACAATCATGCAGTTCACGCACTTGAGCAATCGGGTTGCGCGTGGGTTGATTCGCTTGGGACCTTCGCTGTGCCCCAAATGCAACCATAGGGTCTACTTGGACATCCATTCAGCAACGGCGTGGCAGACCGACGGATCGTCCAGCTGTGGTGTAATCGACAGGTCGGGCAACAGTGCACGATTAGAGCCGAGCGACCAGTCAAATCGCGCCATCGGTCGGCCGGTCGCCGCAGCTGCGGTTTCGACCGTTGAGCCAAAGTGCGCACCCGATGTGACCGCGAACAGATGCGTAAGCTTATAAATATCGCACAGCATCGCGATTTCGTTCGGTTCACACGTGCCGGTGATCATCAGCCCGCCGATCCGCATCAGGCCGTGATCGTCGGCGGTTGATCCAAGGACGACAACGGCTGGTGCGCCATCTCGACCTCTGGCCACCGTTGCGGCAAGCGCTCGGACCAAGTCGCGGCAGTTCGCCGTTTCGCTGAGCAGCACGACGCCAAGACGGGGATGATGGCCGACAGGGGCTGGTGCGACAGTGGCGGGCAAAGTCGCAGCACACGGTCGGATCTTCGCCGCGCAATCCGGCCACGTGGCGGTTGCGAATGCCATGGCAGCGGCATCCGGCACGATGATCTGTCGGGCCTGCGTCGCGATCTCCAGCCATGTCGCTGTCGCTGATGCGGCGCCCTCGCCCATTCGATTGGCGAGGGCAGTGGCGTCGACGACAGCTAGATCAATGGCCGACGCGCAGGGATCAAATCCAAGTGCTGCGAACGCCACGGGATCGTAAACGTCGATGCTTTCGGGCTGCAGGGATCGGCGCAGGCGGCGCCAGGCTTCTATGTCTGTCGGCCAAGCGAAGGCGGTCTCGGCCTGAAGTGCACCATCGCTGGCGAAGGCCTGAACGATGGTGTTGGGCTGAGTGTGCTGGATCAGAAGGCTATTGAGGCCATCGGGCCAGCGTTCGGTCAGTCGTTGTCGCGCAGCATTGGTGTGAGCGTTGCCCGCAATGATCAAGCGGCCGGTGAAGCCATCGATCAACCGACGACCAATCGCATGTCGTACTGGCTGTAGCGGGTCGGTTGCGACGAAAGCTGCGACCTCCGCCTCATGGTCGGGGAAGCGCTCGGCAACTCGTTTGGCGTTGCGCATGACGAGACGTCGTTTGGTCGACCCAAACGAACGCGTGCCGACATGACCGACAAAAATCGACAGGGCGCAGACGTTGCGAAATCCGGCTTCTCGGGCCGCCAAGCATAAGTGCACGTCCTCGCCATAGCCACGTTCGTAGAGGTTCGACAGCCGACCGACCGCGTCAAGGCAGCGCCGCGTCACGTAAAGGCAAAAGCCGATGCCGCTCGGCAGGTCGATCAGTGCGCCAGCGTTGACGGATTGGACAATCTGATCGATCCGTTCCAGCCCGGCAGCAGTGGGCAACGGGTTCTCGCGAAATGCAAGCGGCAGGCTGGTCAGTTCGCCGTTGTTAGAAAGCGGCGTGACGGTGCCAATGTCAGTGCTCGCGTGCGCGGCGTCGGCCAGACGACCGATCACACCTGATGGCACAATGGTGTCTGCATTCAGTAGCACCACATCCCCAGTTAGGCAGGCATCAAGTGCTGCGTTGACCGCGCCGACAAAGCCCACATTGCGCGGGAGAGAAAGTAAATCGACCGGCAATGTCGCCAGGTAGCCGGCCATCTCCGGCTCAGGGCTTGCGTCGTTGACAACCAGCACGCGCGTTGAACGCTGCTCGGTCTTGAGTGCTAAAAGCAGACTATCGATGCAGGCTCGGGTCGCGGCGAAGTCACCGAACACCGGGATGATGACGGTCACGAACGGATTGGACGGGGTCGAGCGGTGTTGCACCACCCGGGGTGGTGTCGGCATTGGATCGGCATCGATGGCGCTGAAGGCACGGGTCAAGTCTAGGGTAGCGCTGCCCGTGGCAGTTCCGGACCATCGACCAAGGGTTGATCGCGGGCCTTCGATCACGAAATTCGCGGCTGCCCCGAGGCCCGCAGCGAGCGGATGGGTCGGATCGCTTTCGACCCTCAGACGGTGCTGCTGATCGCGGTCCTGCACTGTGAACGTGCATGCGCTTGCGCCTTGCCAGGCAACCCAGCCGTCAATGCGGCCATTGAGTTGCGTCGCTTGTCCGGCAGCTGTGGCACCCAGGCTTCGCAGGACCGCAATCAGTGGCCCAAGCTCTCGTTCAACCTCAATCAAGTGCGCAGCGGCGCCTTGTTGATGCGCCGGCGATCCCCAGGCGAGCAACTTCAGATTTGCCAGCCGGTCGTCGGGTTCGAGCGCAAGCGCTGCCTCGACATCGCGAAGCGCCAGGACCGAATACCCCATGCGGTGAAAAATTTCGGCCCGCAGCACGAGATCGATTGGCTCTGGTAACGGCGCAATCCGGCAGCGGCGGTCGGCCAGCATCAGCGCGATCTCGGTTCGCCCCCGAGTCAGGCTGCGCGATGCGAGGCTGGTGAGCACCGCTGCGTGTTTTTGTTCATCGGCGAAATGGGCAATCAACGCCGTGTCGCCTGGTTCGCATACAAGGGTTAGGTAGGATTGCACGGCTTACATTCAGGAACTGAGGGGCGTTGGCACGGTTCGATCACAGTGCACATGGAAATTGTAAGCCGTATGTTTATCAGGTAGCGTTGACCAATTGAACACGGCTACTGTAACCTTGCGATATTATGCGGTGCGGGGAAGTTCCGAATGTTACAGCAACATATTCAACGCAAACAGAAAAGTTTTGCGCTCCAGCGCGGGCTCTACGTTCTGCGCTATGAGTCGGCAGCCGACCCGGCACAACCTCCTGTTGTAACTGTGGTTTGCGAGGCTGGGCGCAATGAGGTGATCCTGCATCCTGAACAGGGCCGCGCCACGATGTCGGCTCCGGGCCAGGCGCTGGTCATTCGTGCCAGCGAAAGTGGCGGCGTCCAGGTCGAGATTGCATCGAGCGGTCATGCCAGTACGCTGGACGTGACATTGAAATTCGAGCCGCTCAAGCGCGATTCAGGCGGACCGGTTGGTTTTGGGATTGCCGCGCAATCGGTAGCCCCACCGCGCGACACGCTGACTGGACTGCAAGTTCTTGGTCACGTCGCGCGGCTCGGGGATGTAACGGTCGGCCCCGACCAGTGGCTTGGTGGTCCAACGTCGCCCTCACGGATCGAGGGCTTTGTCGTTCGCTGGCCAGGCAAGCCGAATGATGTTTCGTTGCGTTATGCAGCGACGATTGCCGGTCAAAGGCCCGGCGAAGCGCGCCTTGTCGAAGCTGGCGAGTTTGCAGGATCGCGCGGACGGGCGCGACCCCTGTTGGGCCTCATGGTTGAGTTGTCAGGCCCTGGCGCCCGCAGCTATCAATTGACCGCAGAAGGTTTGTTTCTGGGCGCTCCATCGCGCCGGATGAGTGGGTCAACGGTAACGCTGGCGGGGCCAACCGGGCGGGAACCGCTGGTCGGGCTGCGACTTGCGATTGTAGCCCAGCAGACGATGCAGATGGCGCAACCAGCCTATGGATATGCTGCACCGCAGGGGAACGATGTGGCTGCTGCTCCCGCCGAGCCGCGCCGGGTTCGAGTGTTCCGCGCCTAATCGGGGTTGTTGCCGTCCCGTAAGCACGTTTCATCGACTTGTCTGGGCCACGCTAAATTTACGGGGATTTCTCGGGGCCTGTTGTGGTCGCGATTGCCCCACATTGCTGCGCCAAACCGGGTGCGCCGGGGCGATTTTATGTAAACCATTCATGGCAATTTCGACCTAGCTATGGTATCTCAATACTCGGTGGGATGCATTTTTTATCAGGACTTTGCTGATGCTGGGTAATTGCTCATGACACGTAAGTCGTCGCCGGTTTTGGCCGTATTGCGCGAATTTACATCGGTTTACGCCACGATGTTCATGTTCAGCCTGTTCGGGCCGATCATGTACCTGGTTTCGCCGCTGTTCACCCAGCAAGTGATGGACCGGGTTGCGCTCAGCCGTAACGAAGCAACCCTGTGGGTGCTGACCGGCATCGCCATGGTGATCATGCTAATGTACGCAGCCCTCGATTATCTGCGCTCGCGCACGTTGCAGCGGGTCGGCGTGGCGATCGATGCACGGCTGACGGCTGTCGTCTTCGACGCGCTCAACCGTCAGCGCAATAACTCGGCCGGCGGCGCATCGGCGCAGCCGCTGAACGATATCAACGGTGTGCGTGATTTTCTGTCGGGCCCCATCATAGGGGCGACGTTCGACGCGTTCTGGTCACCAATCTTCATTGCCGTGATGTTTCTGGCGCATCCGGTGTTGGGCTACCTCGCGCTCATCATGGTCGTGTTCTCGGTTTTTCTGACCGTTCTAAATCAGTTGCTGGTTGCTGACAGCAGCCGCAGCGCTAGTCAGTGCTCAGTCAAGGCGAATGAGTTTGGCAGCGCGATTTTTCGCAACACCGAGCCGGTCGTCGCACTTGGTATGTTGCCGCGTGTAAAGGATGTCTGGTACCGGATGCATCATGCAGCGCTGGGTTGGCAGTCGGTTGCGAACAACCGCAGTCATGTCATCCAGGCGATTAACCGGTGCTTGCGTAACTCGCAGCCGATCATCATCTACGCCGTTGGTGCGTACTTGTTCCTGCGCAACGAAGTCAGCTTGGCGACACTGATGGTCGCGATGATCGTGATGATGCGAGGCCTCGGGCCGATCGATCAAGTGATTTCAAGTTGGCGCAGTTTTGCCAATTTCCGGACGGCCGTCGAGCGGCTTGATGCCGTATTGCTGACTGCTGGCGAGAAGGCACGCACCGTATCGTTGCCGCGTCCAACCGGTGCGCTCGACGTGTCGCGCATCATTGGTGCTGCACCCGACTCCGAGAAACTTGTTATCAACGATGTATCGTTCAATGTGCCGAGCGGTCGCGTGCTTGGCGTGATCGGGCCAAGCGGCGCCGGTAAATCCTGCCTCGCTCGGTTTCTGGTCGGCCGCTGGCGTCCACGCCGTGGCAGCATTTCCATTGGCGATCATGAAATGGCGCACTGGAACGAGGATGATCTCGGCCAGTACATGGGCTACATGCCGCAGGATATTGAACTGTTGCCAGGCACCATTGCCGATAACATTTCGCGGTTCGATCCGACAGTTACGACGGCCTCCGAGAAGCTCGTCGCAGCAGCGGGGATGGCCGGTGTCACCGATCTCATCAAGGAGCTGCCACAGGGCTACAATACGCGCGTCGGCGGTGTCGGCGGGCATGTGCTGTCAGGTGGGCAGCGGCAGCGGATCGCGCTGGCGCGGGCGGTGTATGACAATCCGTATTTAGTGGTGCTGGATGAGCCAAGTTCGAGCCTCGATGCAGCGGGCGAGCAAGCGCTGGGACTGGCACTAGAGCGCCTCAAGCAATCGGGTAGTGTCGTCGTTGTGATTACCCATAAGTTGAGCCTGCTGACGTACTGCGATGATGTGCTGGTGCTCAACGCCGGCACGGTTCAGGCCTTCGGTCCGCGTGGTCAGGTCGTTGACCGATTGTCGAAGTTGCGGCAGCCGAACTTGACCGTTGTAGAGGGCTCGGGTGCAGCCTCGGTAGAGACGAGGCAGTCGAAATGATTGCTAAAAGTGATGATGTTGTCATCGCGACGGCACCGACGCCGTCGGGTGACTACGCAACGACCGTCCGGCGTGGCTACGGCGTGATTTTTGGAACCTTGGCGATCCTCACGGCGTGGGCGGCACTGTTTCGTATCGATAGTGCCGTGGTGGCGCCCGGTGCTGTTTCGCTCGAAGCCAACCGCAAGACGGTGCAGCACCTCGAGGGTGGCATCGTCAGCGAGATCCTGGTGCGCGATGGCGATATCGTTCGGCAGGGCGACGTGATTTTGCGGCTAGACCCAACGCGGAGCGCGGCCAGCGAGGAACTCTATCGTAAACAGCAAGCGATCATGCTGGCGCTGGAGACGCGTTTGCAAGCACAGGTCAACCAACTCGACAGTTTGGTCTATCCGGCCGCGGTCAACGCCTTTGCCAACGATCCGATGGTGCGGGCTGCACAGGTCGACAATCAGCGGCAGTTCGAGAGTCGCCGCAACACCTACCTAAGTGCGTTGTCGGTTCTGGAAAGTCAGATCGCACAAGCGCAGAAGGATATGAGCCAAGCGCAATCCGATAAGCAGACCGTCGGGCAACAACTGGCATCCATTAACAAGGAATTGCCGCCGTTGCGCCGGTTGCTGGAACAGGGGCTCGTGCCGCTGCCGCGTGTGTTGACGCTCGAACGCCAGGAGCAGCAGCTTCAGGGGGCGTCGGCGAAATCGGATATCGATCTCGCGCGGGCGATCGAGCGCGTTTCAGAAATTGAATCGAAGCAAAAGCAACTGAAGCAGGAGTACGTTCAGGAAGCGGCCAACGCCATTCCCGATGTGCGCAAGCAGCTGAGCGACCTTGGCCAACAATTGGTGCTTGCGCGCGATACCTTGAAGCGCATCGATATTATTGCGCCAGTCAGTGGCACCGTACAACAATTGCGCATCTTTACCGTCGGCGGCGTTGTCAAACCAGGCGAACCTGTTGTCGACGTCGTGCCGACCTCAGCCAAGCTCGTCGTGCGTGCAAGGGTTTCGACCGTCGATGTCGACCGCCTGCGACCGGGGCTTCCCGTCGAAATTCGGATGCCGCAGTTCCAACGCTTTCAGAGTGAGACGATGCGCGGCGAAGTCAAAAGCATTTCGCGCGATACGCTGCTGGACGAGACCAATCGGCAGCCATACTACGCGATGGAAGTAGAGGCTGATCGAGCTTCTATCCCGTCGGAGATCAGCGATAAACTGGTCGCCGGCATGACGACCGAAGTGATCGTGCCGACCGGCGAGCGCACCGTTCTGCAATTCCTATTCTCGCCGATGTTCAACCGGTTGGCGGTGGCATTGCGCGAGCGCTAAGGAGCGCTGGGGTTTCCGGCAACCAAGCCGTTGAATCAGTTGCCCAGGCGACCGGGAACAATTCGCTGGTGTCGAGCCAGGGTAGAATAGATTCGAAGCCATAGGACTGCTCGGCAGTTGGCGTCGCTTCGACCGGATTGACGGGTCCGGCGGCGGCCGGTCGCAACTCGGACCGCAGATGCGTCTGCGAAAACGTCAAAACGGTCACGAGGTCGATGCTCGTGAAGCTTGTCCGCGTCATGGCTTCAAGCGTGTGGTTCTGAGCCATGGCAAAATCTCGCCGAGCAACAGTAAACATCTGCGGCCAATCTGGCGTTTTGAGCGGCTCGGGCTCAGGAATCGCGGCCAGCACGCCTGCGACCAGCAACAAGTCGAGCGCTGGGGCGAGCCGCGCTTGGCCTTGTTCGATCGTCCGTAATCCTTCGTAGATCGATGCCAAGTCTTTTGATGGCAATCCTGCCTCGTCTTTGAAAGTCAGGCCGCGTGGCTTCGTTGGGCCAGGAGCAATGCGGGCGATTTCGGTATCGGTGATCGGGTCGCCGGTTGACGGTCCAGCCAATCGCAATGGAAAGCACCGCAGCGCGATTGGCGTGTAGGCCCCGCTCCACGCTCCGTTCGGGCTGACCAGTGCGCGCACCATCATGTCGCGCCGAACCAGGGCACCGATGACCGGGGTCGTGCCATCAAGCCGCACCGCAAGCGGGAAATAGTGGGACGCCAACAGCAACTCGCCATCGCTCAGCGGCACCCAGCCGATGGTATCGAGGTGGCTATAGGCCGTGTGGGCCGGCACAATCGCTGTCGGCCAAGCGCTCAAGGTCGTGTACCTGATCATGGGGTGGCCTCCGTCGTTGCCAGTTCAGGTTGGTCGGTTGCGGCTGAATCGTTTGGCTGGCCCTTGAGGGCGGACCGAGCGTTGGCGAGTAAAATACCGGTGCGAAATAGCGAGACCCGGTGCAGGCCGATCAGGTCGGCGGCCACTAGTCCATGCACACGCATTAACGGACTGAGCGCTCCGGTTGCGACCACGTCCTGCTTGACGATCCACAAATTGGGCACATCAAGGGTTTGGCCCTCAATGCCTTCGAAGTGGAGGGGCCAAGCCTCGAATAGGTCGGCTGCGGCCAGATGGCTGGCGATAGCGGCGGTCTGGGCAAACAATGTGGCGGCATTATCGAGCATGGTAATACGTTGTGCCGTCGCCTTGGTGGGGCGACCATCGGTAAAGCAGATCGGTGAGCCGATATCCGATGGCTCATCGGCAATAACGTGATCGATGAATTTTGGCATCGCGCCGTCTGCTGTGCCTGAAGGCGCGTACAAGAAGGGGTAGCTGCGGCACAGTATTGGCAGGAATGCCAAGGCCTTCTGACTGCCTATCGGATGTCCGCGGCCATCCGCGATCAAAGAGCGCACGATAACCAGTTGATGGCGATCTGCCTGCTTGCGCCAGCAAATCGGAAAGTGCGCGGCATACCGAGGCGCCTCTTGCGCGGCAATCTCGATAACATTGCTATTGCGGACAGACGGATACGCCAGTGGCGAAAAAATCCGCTGTTTCAGCACATCGCCGGCGAGCGGGATCGGACGTTCGTAGTCCAAGTCTTGAGGCCTCCAACCTTGTGCGTGCCGAGATACTGAGTCTCGATCCAATTGAACCGATATTTCATGTGGCGGACAATCGGCCGCCGCAACTAAGTACTACGCAGCACCCTGCAAATTGTGATAAACTCCAAAGATAGTTTTAGGCAAATTTCGCGGACTGTAGGGGAGGCTGCAAAGCCGGTGTCTATTAATATCGCCATCGCCAACCATAAAGGCGGGGTAGGCAAGTCTACCAGCACAATGATGGTTGCCGAAGGCCTGGCACTGTTTCACGGGGCGAGAGTCCTCGTGCTGGATCTCGATCCACAAGGCATGTTGAGCCGCATGATGCTGAGTGGCACGGCGCTCGATGCGGCCGCCCGCGAACGGCGAACGATGATCGATTTGATGCGCGGCTATGTTGCGGGTCAACAAGGCGCGCTGCCATATTTCATTGTGCCAAAAGTCAGCGATATCACGGAACTGCGGCAAGCGCGCGACGAACGTCGCGTTGATTTGGTGCCGTCTCATCCGCAATCGCTAAACCAGTTCCGCCAGGCCGAGGATGCGTTGCGACTACACTTTAGCAATCGACGGACCGATCTGGAATTCGCCCGCCTACTGCACCCCGATCTCAGTCGGATCGCTGGCTACTACGATGTCGTATTGTTTGATTGTGCCGCTGGCATCCAGCCGACCTCTCTGGCTGCACTCCGCGTCAGTTCAATTGTCTTGGCTCCAACCATGCTGGAGCGAAACTCGATCAATGCGATGGTCGATTTCCTGCGAATTATTCTCGACACGGACCTGGGCGTCGAGGGCAAAGTCCCGCAGCAGGTTTTTGTGTTACTGACAATGTTCATGCGCTCGAACCCGGCTCAGCAAATGTTGCTGGATACGATCCAGCGCGGCATACCCGGGCTGAATGCGATCACGAACGCCATTTCACATTCCACGGCGATCCAGAGAGCAGTGCTGCATCCAGGCGAAGGCGCATCGAGGTTAGCGCGCGAGAAGTACGGAGCTTCCTTCACGGAGTGGCAGCAGTTGGCGGGTTCGATCGAGAGCCTCGTGCAGGCGACGCTGCGGTTGCGACAATCGAACGCCGGTACCGTGGGTAACTCCGCACGGCTTACCGTGCCCATCAGGGCGGCTTGAAGGCAGCGGGCGTTGTTCAGGCCAACGCTAGGCGGACGCGACTGCGGATCTGCTCGAGCGAGAACGGCTTGGAGATGAACTGCACGCCTTGTGCCGTCAGCCCTCCGGCACGCGCCATTTCGCTTTGCAGGCCCGACATGATGATGATTTTCAAAGCCGGATAAAGTGCTAGTAGCTGGCCTGCGAGTGCGATCCCATCGACGCCTGGCATTTGCACATCAGTGACTAGAATATCGAACGGCACCGATGCTGCCCGCGCCAGATCAAAGGCTTCCTGGCCATCGTGAGCGGTGGTGACCGTGTGTCCATCGGCACCCAATGATCGGCTCACAAGATCGCGCATGGCGGCATCATCGTCGGCCAACAGTACGCGTGCCATGGCGTCTCCTTTCGATTGCAGGCTGCGAGCGCACTCTCAATCATGCACGACTTGACCGACGAACGGCAACTCACGATAGCGATGCCCCACATCCATGCCGTAACCGACGACAAAGACTTCTGGGCAGTCAAATGCCTTAAAGTCGGCGGTTATATCGACCGCGCGCCGATGTCCCTTATCGAGAAGGACGCAGGTCATGATGCGGGCAGCCCCGCGTGCGGCCACCAGATCCTTGGCAAAGGCCAGTGTCCGGCCCGATTCCAGAATATCGTCGACGAGCAGCACGTTGCGACCGTTAACGTCGCTTTCGATGTCGCGCAGAATGTCGACCACGCCAGATGATTTGGTGCTTTTGCGATAGCTCGACAGCGTCATAAAATCGACCTCGGGGGACAGGCCCGCCCGATGGAGCGCACGGATCAAGTCGGCGGCAAACACAAAACTGCCCTTCAGGATCGCGACCACGATCAGCGGGGATGCCTTGGTCTCGGCGATCTCAAGTGCCAACGCTTCAATGCGTTCAGCGATCATTGCGGGCGAAAATATAACTTCGATTCGACCTTCGCTCATGGTGCGTCTTGGCCTCCTGGCAATTGAGTCGCTGTCTAGGTATCGGACGATTGCGGCAGCGGTGCAATGTCTTGAGACAACAGCTGAGTGCCGCGGCTCCTCGGCGCCAATACTGTTGAAAAGTGCGGCAAATGATGCCCTTAAGAGCGCAAGAGGGTCGTCATTCCGTCATATTGCATCGCAAGGAAACCTGTAAGAAACACAAGGTATCCGGGTTCGCATCGACTTTGAGTCGGACAAGGGGGCGGGACAACGTTGTTTCGGCCTGATTTCGCCTGCGGGCAACTGATTGGCAACGGTATGGACCAAGTTTTAAAGCGAAGGCTGCGGGTGGGGAAATGGGTGAAGGCTTGAAGACTGCGGGCGGCGTGGGAACGACGGCGTTTCTCGATCTGTTCCTGTCGGCACATATCGTCGTGAAAATTGTGATGGTTGGGCTGTTGCTGGCATCGGTGTGGTCTTGGGCGATCATCGTCGAGAAGTTGATATCCTTTCGCCGCGCACGCTCTGAAGCCGACAAGTTCGAGCAGCTGTTCTGGTCGGGCCAATCGCTTGAGGAGCTCTACACGGGCTTGTCACGTGGCAATACGATAGCGATGGCAGCGTTATTTGTTGCAGCCATGCGCGAGTGGAAGCGCTCGGTCGAGGGCAATATTCGGGCGCTGGGCGGCATTCAGATGCGCGTCGAAAAGGTGATGGATGTCACCATCAGCCGCGAAATGGAGCGGCTTGAGCGGCGCTTGTTGTTCCTGGCGACGGTTGGCTCGACAGCCCCGTTCGTCGGTCTGTTCGGCACGGTCTGGGGCATCATGACGAGTTTCCAGTCGATTGCGATCTCGAAGAACACGAGCTTGGCGGTGGTGGCACCAGGTATTGCCGAAGCACTGTTTGCAACCGCAATCGGGCTGGTTGCGGCCATTCCAGCGGTCGTATTCTACAATAAGTTTTCGGCGGACGCCTCTCGCCTCGGCCAGCGACTCGAAGCCTTTGCCGACGAGTTTTCGGCCATAGTTTCACGCCAGATTGATGTTCGGAGCTAGGATATAGCCATGGGTGCCAGTATCAAAGCCGCCGGCGGTGGCGGGCGTAAACGGCGCACCAAACGTCACGCGCCAATGAGCGAAATCAACGTCACACCGTTCGTTGACGTCATGCTTGTGCTGTTGATCATCTTCATGGTGGCGGCCCCCCTGATGACTGGTGGCGTGCCGCTTGATCTGCCGCAGGCCAAAGGCAAACAGCTCGATAGCCAGAACAAGGAGCCGGTCGTCGTCTCGATTGCCAAGGACGGGAAAATCTATCTGGGCCAGCAAGACAAGGATACGATCAAGATCGAAGAATTGGGCGACAAGCTGAAAGCGATCATGAAGGCGCGCGGGCCGGACGCTGCCAACGAAGAAGCGATCTTCGTGCGCGGCGATCGCACCGTCGACTACGGCACGGTGGCCCGGGTGATGTCGCGGATCAAGGAAGCCGGGTTCCGCAAGTTGTCGCTCGTCACCGAGACGGAAGCAGGAGGCTAGGCGAACACCTTGTCCTTTGGGCTGGTCATATCGGTCCTCTTGCATGTTGGCATCCTTGGTTGGGCGCTGATTGGCTTCAACGCGTCTAAACCATTGAAATTGCCTGAAGAAATTCCGGTTGAAGTGTCGATCATTTCGGCCATCGATCTTGAGTTGAGACAGAAGAAAGGCGACAGCCTTTCGAAGATCGAGGAGGCGGCGCAAAGCGTTGGCAAAGCGCCCTCGCCTAAGGATGCGCCGAAGCCAAAACCCGTGCGCGCGGTCGAGCCGCCGCCAGCAGCAGAACCGCCACCACCCGCCGCGCCGCCCGAACCGGTGAAGGTGGAGCCGCCGCCTGCTCCCGAGCCGCCAAAGCCTGATCAGATCGCAGCGCTAATCGAGAAGGCACCGCCGCCGCCGACACCGGAAGGGCCGACCCCTGACGATCAAAAGAAGCTTGAGGAAAAGCTTGCCGAGCAACAGCGCCAGGACGAGATCAAGAAGACTGAGGAGCTTAGGAAAGCAGAGCAGAAAAAGGCAGAACTGAAGAAGGCAGAACTAAAGAAAGCCGAGTTGAAAAAGGCAGAGTTGAAGAAGGCCGAGCTTGCGAAAAAGAGCAAGTCGTTCGACCAGCAGATGGCGGACCTTCTGAACAAAGTGCCGGACCAGCCGTCAGCAGCGGCGGGCGCTGATACGCCGCCATCGAAGCCGACAACCGCGAAGGGGCCGACCGCTGGCACCAAGACCGGCACCGACAACGTCAACAAGGCGCGCGCTGAGCAAATGCTCGTCGCACTGTTGAATTCAGCGTTCAAGGAATGCTGGAGCAAGCCGTTGGCTGGCGGTGGCGTCAGTGCGCCCGCGGTCAAGCTCAAGTGGAACCTCAATCCCGACGGCACGTTGAGCGGCGAGCCTAAAATCGTTCAGACGGATCGCGGCAATCCGTTGGCCGAGCAGGCCGAGCGCGCAGCGATCCGGGCCGTGCAAACGTGCGTTCCATTCCAATTGCCGCCGGACCAATATGCGGTATGGCGCGAAATCACGTGGAATTTCAATCCGGACCAAGCACTGTGATTGCTTGCGTTCGACAGAGGTGACCAATGACGACGTTTAATTCGCGCGCTCAACCGCACCTGAACCGCCGGACCTTCATGGCCGGTGCTGCGGCTGGTCTGGTGGCCGGTTCAGGTTCGGTATCAGCGCAGCTCAGTGGCGAACAGCGCGAAGGGCAGATCAGGCCGATCCCTATTGCCGTGCCCGAGTTTATCGGCGGCGACCCGAAGCTTGGGCTCGATCTGGCAAATGTGGTCGCAGCCGACCTTGGCAACTCCGGACTATTCGTGCCGATCGACCGCGCGGCGTTCATTGACCGGGTGCAGAATATCAATACTCCGCCCAATGTTGCCAACTGGCGCACCATTGGTGCCGAGGCCTTGATCGTCGGCCAAATCGGGCAGATGCCAGATGGGCGCATTCAACTCGAAATGCGGGTGTGGGATGTGGTGACGAATAAGCCGCTCGCTGGCAATCGGTTTGCAGCGGCAGCCCAGGCTTGGCGGCGCATTGCGCATCAGGCAGCCGACGTCGCCTATGAAAAGCTTAGTGGCGGTGGGCGCTATTTCGACACCCGCATTGTGTTCGTCGATGAAAGCGGGCCGAAAGACCGACGCGTCAAGCGGCTCGCCATCATGGATCAGGATGGCGCCAATGTACGCGTGCTGAGCCAGGGTCGGGACTTGGTACTGACACCGCGCTTCAATCCCGTCGCCCAGGAAATCACCTACATGCAGTACTCCGGCCAGCAAGGCCGCGTGATGGTGATGAATATCGACTCAGGCCAGCGCGATGTCGTCGGCAACTTTGAAGGCACGACGTTTGCACCAAGGTTCTCGCCAGACGGCCAGCGGCTGGTGATGAGCCTGGGGAACGGTGGCGATTCGGGGTTGGTCGAATTGGATCTGCGCTCGAAGCAGGTCCGCAATCTGACGCAAGGGGCTGGGATCAATACCGGTCCGTCATTCTCGCCCGATGGCAAGCAAATTGCCTTCGAGTCGGATCGCGATGGCAGCCAGCAGCTTTATGTGATGGGCGCGGCCGGCATTCGTCGGCTGAGCACAGGCCAGGGCCGCTATTCGACGCCCGTGTGGTCGCCCCGCGGCGACTATATCGCGTTCACCAAGCAAATGTCCGGCGCTTTCTTGATCGGCGTGATGAAGCCCGACGGCTCGGGTGAGCGCATTTTAACCGAGGGCTATCACAACGAAGGGCCCACCTGGGCGCCGAACGGCCGCGTGCTGATGTTCTTCCGTGAAAGCCAGGGCGCAAGCGGCGGGCCAAAGCTGTTTTCCGTCGATATCACCGGCTACAACGAGCGCCAAGTACCGACGCCTGGATTTGGCTCAGACCCAGCTTGGTCACCGCTGTTGAGCTGATTCCACAGCCAAAATGCTGATTGAACGATGATCCCAGTCGGTTGCGGGCGAAGCATCCACAGTTTGTCCGATCTGTGTTCATGGCTTGTTAAACTGAATCAGGCGATAACTTACGTGTCCTCCGGACCCGATCAGCCTGGAGCGTATTGTTGTGTAATTTCAAGTCTTCGAGCGTTTGGACGGATGCGTCCGACGAGGCTGAAACCCGAATATCGCGGCGTGGTATTTCCGCATCAAGCCTGTTGGAAAACAGTCACCAGTTGACCGCAGTCCTTGATCTGAACCGTCCACGCCAGTACCCCATTACATGGCAACAGCCGAACAGCCTGCAGAGATTCGCTAGGGGTTGTGACCGAGAGGTCGCTCGCTGATCGAAGTTCGGTAAGGCCAGGGACAGCATAGGAGAGAATACAATGAAGGGCGCTATCGTTCTTGCCACTGTTATTGCAGCCGTCGCTCTTGGCGCGTGCCGCAAAGAAGTCGCTCACACGCCAATGAAGCTTGGTGCAGACGTAGCCGTTGTATCGGTTGCGAAGTAATCTGCGTATCGTGTGACGTTTTTTTCGTCACGTGATCGTTACTGAAGGCCGAACCGCCAGCGCCTCGTGCACTGGCAGTTCGGCCTTCCGCTTTTTGTGCACAGTTGTTTTTTGCCGATCAGGGTATGTACCGCTGCGAATCACTGGCGAGCGGTTTATCGTCCGGTTTGGGCCTTGCGCCTTGGTTTTAGTGCGCTTCGGCCATATTTTCGTACGATCCGCGCGCTAGCGCTACCCGGATTAGCTTGATTGGTTTGGTCCCTTGACGCGCCTGGATGCGTCGGCGAACTGGGCCAGACAGGCCGCTGTAAGGAAGGAAGTTAGTGATGGATGTCTCGAACCGGATGGCACGTGTGGGCCGCATGGCCGCGGCTCTGGTGGTGATGGCCTCACTTGCGGCCTGCGCCAACAAAGAGCTGACGCCAGATAGCGCTCAGCTCGGCCCGAACGGCGGCAAGGGTGGACCGGCGACGCCGGGCTCGCAACGCGACTTCGCTCAGAACGTCGGCGATATCGTCTACTTCTCGACCGATCAGACCGACCTGACGCCGGAGGCGCAGCAGACGTTGACGTCGCAAGCGCGCTGGCTGCAACAATACGCACAGTATTCAATTACCATTGAAGGCCATGCCGACGAGCGTGGGACGCGTGAATACAACATTGCGCTTGGCGCCAAGCGCGCTCAATCAGTCCGCGATTTTCTTGGCCGCAACGGTGTGAACGGACAACGCATCCGCACGATCTCGTTTGGCAAGGAAAGACCCGTCGCTGTTTGCAACGACATCTCATGTTGGTCGCAGAACCGCCGGGCACAGACTGTGCTGAACAATCGGACGGCTGCTGCGCAGTAATAACTGCGCGGAAGGTGGTGCACCTCTTGGTTTCGCCGCGATAGATCAAAGTTTCGCCCCAGTTCTGGCCCAGCGTGGCCTCAACTGGGGTTTTTTAGTTTTCGAGGGGACGTGCCATGCAGATTTTGCGCACGATGACGTCGACCGGAAGTCATATGGTCGTGGCGGCGATTATTGCCGGACTATCGATCACGTTCTCAAGCTCAAGTGAGTCGCTTGCCCAAACCTTTCCTCGGGAAACAACCACTCCTCGGGAAGTGGTGATCGGCGTTTCCAAGACCACGCGAACAGGCGCTCAAACGCCGACAGCAAAAACACCGACGGTTGAAGTTGACGCTACGGCGGCTTACCAGTCGGCCAGCACGCTTTTGCGTTCCGGCGATATCTTTGGTGCGCAGCGCGCGTTGGAACTATTGGTTGCGCGGTTCCCCGATACCGAGGGTGCGGCCCGCGCGCGGACGGACTTGGCGACGCTCTACAACATGAATGCCGGGGGGCGTCTGCAGGCCTCATTGCCTGGGGCAGAGCAAATCAGTCGGTTGGGACGCACCGAAGTTCAGCCGCCAACCGTGCAGCCGACAATAAGTGCGTGGCGGACCAGCATCAGGCCATCAACTGGGTTTCAGAAATCAGCGCAAGATGAGTTGCGGGCAAGCGCCGGCGATCTCGTATTTTTCAGTGAGGGCAGTGCCGAGCTCGGTGCCCGCGCGCGAAAGGCGCTCGCGCAGCAGGCGGCTTGGTTGAAACAGCATCCGGACCGGGCAGCTCTGATCGAAGGGCATGCCGACGAATCAGGCAATGCCAGCGATCTGAAGGCATTATCGGTGGCGCGGGCGCAGGCCGTGCGCAATAGGCTCATTGAGGATGGCGTCGCACCGGATCGATTGTCGGTGGTGGCGCATGGCAACGAGCGGCGCATTGCGTTGTGCGAGGATCAATCGTGTGCTGGTCAAAATCGCCGTGTTGTTACCACAGTGACCACCACCGTTGCTGGGCTGCGCTAGACAGATCAAATACGACAGCCGCGACCAACAAGCAGTCAAGAGCTTTGTCGCCACATCAGGTCGTTGACAGGACGCAGCGAAACCCCCAACCCTTGACAATGTAAGCCATATAATAGCTCAAGAGCCACCTTACGGCTTGGTTGGTTGTAGTCGTTTTGGGCACCGCAGCACTCGTCAAGCGGCGCGAACCGAAGTGAGCTGCGGCGCGGCGTTATGCGCACCGTTTTGAAAAGGACGTCAGATGCGATTGCAAGTTTGGCTGTCGGTGCCGATGGGCCTGGGGCTGTTGGTTTTGATCGCGTTGCCAGCAGTAGCGCAACAACCTGCGCCGTTTGGCCAATCATCGGGTGCTGCGCCCAAATCGCAAACGAAGGCTGCGAAGCCTGCAGGACCTGCAGCGATGACAACCGATACAGCAGCGCCAAAAACAGGTGGCGACAATCCATTGCGGTCGCGCGTTGAACAATTGGAAGAGCAGTTAGTCGATTTGCAGGTGACGATCGGCACGCTCGAATCACTCGCGCGGACGAGTGGCTCCGGCGCGTCCTCAGGGGCGTATCGCCCGCCCGCATCGGCTGGTTCGATGGCTGACTCGAGCGGAACATCATCGCGCGTCGATGGTTTGGAGATTCAGTTGCGAGCCCTTGTCGGCCAGGTCGAACAGCTGAGTGATCAGGTGCGCACGCTGAACAGCCGTCGCGGTGCCGCACCGGATGCTGGCGACACGCGCGTGGCTGGTGTGTTGCCACCACCGGTTCTCCCCGCTGCCGCATCTGGCTTTGGTTCGACGACAGTGACGCCGGCCGGTGGCGATCAGATCGGGCGGATCATCGGTGACGACACGGCGCGACCAATGCCCGCTGCCGTTCCTGGTGGCGATGCCGGCAATCCAAAGCAGCTTTATGAGACCGCCTACGGCTATCTGCTGCAGCAGAACTATGGAGCGGCGGAAACCGCGTTTGATGATTTTCTGGCCCGCCATCCGAACGATGCACTCGCTGGCAACGCTCAATATTGGCTTGGCGAAGCCTTCTTTGTGCGCAGCCAGTATAAGCAGGCGGCAGGGGCCTTCCTGAAGGGCTATCAGACCTATTCACGAAGTGCCAAGGCACCGGACAGCCTGTTGAAACTCGCCATGTCGCTTGATCGCCTGGGGCAGAAAGATGCGGCCTGCACCTCCTATGGTGAGTTGACCACGCGCTTTCCGACCGCCTCGCAGAACATCAAGGCGCGGGCCGATAGCGAGCGCCGGCGTCTAGCCTGTTGACCTTGGCAGCGTTGACGGCGGGAGGCGTGCTTTGAATGCCAGCGATCTCGCAGCGTTGTTTGAAGGCCTGGCAGAGCGCGCTGCGATTGCGGTATCAGGTGGCTCCGATAGCATCGGCTTGATGCACTTGTTCGCCGACTGGCGCGCCAGCAGCGATGTAGCACGTAGCCGTGAACCGCCCCTGATCCTCACCGTCGATCACGGTTTGCGGCCCGAGAGCGCAGCGGAAGCGAACGTCGTTGCGGCGCAAGCAGCAGCACTTGGCTTCACCCATGAGACCTTGCGGTGGCACGGCCCGAAGCCCGCAAGCGGAGTGCAAGAGGCGGCCCGAAACGCGCGCTACGATTTGTTGCTTGGCCGGCTCGCGGCGCACGACATGCCGCGTCTGCTGTTATTGGCGCACACGCTGGAAGATCAGGCCGAAACCCTGCTGATGCGGCTGGCGCGCGGCAGCGGCATCGATGGTCTCAGCGCCATGCGCACCAATGAGACACGGATTGCGGTCCAATACGGCCATCCGGTACGCGAAACAGCGATCAAGTTGCGGCGTCCGCTCCTGGGCACGTCGAAGGGGGCGATCCAAGCCTTACTGCGCAATCGAAACGTGACGTGGTGCGAAGATCCGAGCAACGCCGATATGCGCTTCGAGCGAATCAGGGTGCGAAGGGCAGCGCCGGCGCTTGCGGCATTGGGATTGACGGGGGAAAGCCTCGGTCGAGCCGCGCGACGGCTGGGCGATGCGCGTGCAGTTCTGCAGCACCACAACGCCAGGCTCGCCGCTGCATTGATCAATGACCACCATGGCGCATTCGGCGAGTTGATCGTCAAAGCAAAGGCCGAAGTGTTGCAAGTTCCAGAAGCGGTCCAGCTACTAACGCCACTGTTGAGCGTGTTTGGCGGCGCAGCACTGCCGGCCCAACTGTCCCAGATCGAGACATTGGCCGAGCGCGTTTGCTCAACGTCGGACGCGGGCGCGGGACGCGTGACGTTGGGCGGGTGCCTGATTGACATCGCACCTAGTGTCCACGGGCGCAGCGTTCGGGTTTTTCGCGAACATTCACGAGGCAATTTACCGACGTGCCAGGTCGAACCGGGCCAAGGCATCTTTTGGGATCGGCGCTTTTACATCAGTGTGACCCCAACAGCTGCTGCGTCCGTCGAGATTGGCCCCTTAGGGGCTGGGCCCATCGAGCCATTAGCTGCCAAATTGCCGCGCTCGAGCCTTGCTGGCCTGCCTTCATGGCGGGTAAACGGGCCGGGCGGCGTCCGGCTACTGCAACCCGGCAATCACGAGGAAATCACCTGTCTGTGGCCTCCACAACATGCGCGGCGACTGCGGTGGCTCGACCCTTACGATCCAGGGGCCGCAATTCGTTAGGCATATCCAAGCGTCGGCAACCGGTGGATTGAAAAATTCGATTGACCGAACCTGCGTGTTCAACTTGGCAAACATCATGCAGACGCTTATCTTAACGTAACGATCGGATGCGCTGGCAGGTGCTGGCGCGACATCACGATCATGGGGCCTGGTCAACGGTCGCGGCATCGGCGGGGATCAGGCTTTGGAGAAGGGAACACGATGAACTCGAATTTCCGTAACTTCGCGATCTGGGTGTTCATCGCCCTGCTGCTCGTCGCGCTGTTCAATCTGTTCCAGAACCCGACCCAGAGTCGGGGGCGCAACGACATTCCCTATTCCGAATTCCTGAGCGCTGTTGAACAACGCTCGGTTTCCGAAGTGCTGATCCAGGGCAACAGGATCTCCGGCAAGTTCGTCGAGAACGCAACGGCCTTCTCTACGTATGCGCCGGAAGATCCAGGCCTCGTCGAGCGCTTGCGCCAGAAGAACATCAAAATACAGGCGCGCCCTGCCGATGAAGATGCGTCGCCCCTCCTGAGCGTGTTGATCTCATGGTTCCCGATGCTGCTGCTGATTGCTGTATGGGTATTCTTCATGCGTCAGATGCAGTCAGGCTCGGGCCGCGCCATGGGGTTCGGTAAGTCGAAAGCGAAGCTTTTGACCGAACGCAGCGGCCGCGTGATGTTTGATGATGTCGCAGGCGTTGATGAAGCCAAGAGCGACCTCGTTGAAATTGTCGAGTTTTTGCGCGATCCGCAGAAGTTTCAGCGGTTGGGCGGACGGATCCCGCGTGGCTGCTTGCTTGTTGGCCCTCCCGGCACCGGTAAGACGTTGATCGCGCGTGCGGTCGCTGGCGAAGCCAACGTTCCGTTCTTCACGATCTCGGGCTCAGACTTCGTCGAAATGTTCGTCGGTGTTGGTGCGAGCCGCGTCCGCGATATGTTCGAGCAGGCGAAGAAGAACGCGCCTTGCATCATCTTCATCGACGAAATCGACGCTGTTGGTCGGCACCGTGGTGCGGGCCTGGGCGGCGGCAACGATGAACGCGAGCAGACGCTCAACCAGTTGCTGGTCGAGATGGACGGCTTCGAGGCCAACGAAGGCATTATCATCATTGCGGCGACGAACCGTCCCGACGTGCTCGATCCAGCCTTACTGCGTCCAGGCCGCTTCGATCGCCAGATCAACGTGCCGAACCCCGATGTCGGTGGCCGCGAGAAGATCCTGAAGGTGCACATGAAGAAGGTGCCGTTGGCCCCTGATGTCGACGCGCGCATTCTGGCACGCGGCACACCAGGGTTCTCAGGCGCCGATCTCGCCAACATCGTCAACGAAGCCGCACTTCTGGCCGCGCGCCGTAATCGGCGCATTGTGACCATGGCCGAGTTCGAGGATGCCAAGGACAAGGTGATGATGGGCGCCGAGCGCAAGTCCATGATCATGTCGGAAGAGGAAAAGACGCTGACGGCCTATCACGAAGCTGGTCACGCGGTGGTTGGTTTGACCGTGCCAAAGGGCATTCCAGTGCACAAGGCGACGATCATTCCGCGCGGACGTGCGCTGGGCATGGTCAAGTTCCTGCCCGAGGGCGATCGCTACTCGATGAAGTACATCGAGTACACGTCACAGCTGACCGTTGCGATGGGTGGTCGCATCGCCGAGGAATTGGTGTTCGGCAAGGAGAACATCACGTCGGGAGCATCGGGCGACATTCAGCAGGCGACCCAAATTGCGCGTGCGATGGTGACGCGTCTTGGCTATTCCGACGATCTCGGCACGGTCATGTATGGCGACGACCAGGGCGAAGTGTTTCTTGGCATGTCGATGGGCCGCCAGCAGAATATCTCGGAGGCAACGGCACAAAAGATCGACGCGGAAGTGCGCCGTCTGGTGAGCACGGCCTACGAGGAGGCGCGCCGTATTCTGACGGATAAGCGCGGACAACTTGAGGCGGTTGCCCAGGCGTTGCTTGAGTTCGAGACCCTGTCGGGCGACGAGATCAAGGGCTTGATGAACGGGAAACCGGTTGTCCGTATCGATCCCGATGACAGCAAGGGCCCGACTGGAACGGCGGTACCAACGGCTGGCAAGACGCGGCCGCCGCGCGAAGAGCCAGGCCCTGGCGGCTTGGAGCCACAGGCGATGTAGGGCTTAGGCCACAAGACATTTTTGTGCGAAATCAACCCGCATCGGTGACAACCGGTGCGGGTTGATTGCATTTCAGATGGCTCTTGAGGTGCTCGAACGAGACAGAGGTGACCTGCGTTGCCAGGGCGCAGCGGTTGCATCGCGGCTGCCATCGCCGCAGATTGCCAACTGGACCAACTTAGCTGCTGAATGCGACGACGAGAGACATGAAACCATGACGTTAGACACCTTCGGCACATTCATTTTTTTCAGTTTTCTGCTGGCGGTAACGCCTGGCCCGACAATGTCGCTCGTCATTGCCAACGTCACCCATCACGGGTTGCGGGCGGGGCTCCTCACCGTGTTCGGAAGCCTCACGGGTCTCAGCATACTGTTGACCATCGTGACGTTTGGCCTGTCATCGGTGATGGTGTTCATGGCGACGTGGTTTGACGTAATCCGGTTGGTCGGGGCGCTCTATCTGATCCTACTCGGGCTTCGTGCGTTGTGGGCGCTGCGACTGCCAACCAGCACCGGAGCTCAGCCGCCGCATGCCTCTGGACGCTTCTATATGCAGGGCCTGTTCGTCGCGCTGTCGAACCCGAAAGTGCTGCTGTTTCTCGGTGCGTTCCTGCCGCAATTTCTTGATGCCAGTAGTCCGGCATTGCCGCAGCTTGTGGTTTTAGCCGTTGCCTTCGTGGCGACGCTCGGACTCGTCGATTGTGCCTACGCCGCTCTGTTTGCCCGTGCCCGGAAGATGCTCGACGTGCGCTGGAAGCGGGCCATGGAAGGCGCGAGCGGCGCACTGCTCATGGCCGCCGGATTGTGGCTTGCAACGACGCGGCGCGCGTAATTCGCGATGTCAGCAAAAGCCGCGGCGCTGGCGATGTTGGTCGCCCTGATCTGGGGCTTCAACTTCGTCGTGATGAAGTGGGGCGTGGCGCACGTGCCACCGCTGCTGCTGTTAACCCTTCGGTTTTCCTGCGCGGCGGTACCGGCTGTATTCTTTATTGCGAGACCGCCGCTGCCTTGGGCAATGATCGTCGGTTATGCAGCGGCCTTCGGCGTTGTGAAATTCGCTCTGCTGTTTTTCGCCTTCAAACTCGGCATGACGGCAGGCGTCGGATCGGTGCTGCTGCAGGCGCAGGTATTTTTTACGGTCGTGTTCGCAAGCGTCCTGTCGCCTGAGCGACCAACGGGAGAGCAAACAGCGGCCCTTGTAGTTGCAGCAGTTGGGCTCGGCGTCATTGGCTGGGGAAGTGCGTCGGGACCGATCGGAGCGGCGCCGTTTGCGCTCGTCGTAGCGGCTGCCGCCAGCTGGGGTGTCGCCAATATGATTTCGAAGCGGGCGGGCAAATTTGAGCCACTCGGCTTTGTCGTGTGGACGAGTGCAGCCGCCGTTCCGCCGTTGCTGGCGTTGTCGTTGCTCTTCGAAGGGCCAACGGAGATTGCCGCGGCATTGAGTTCATTATCGTGGACAGCGTTGGGTGCGATTTTTTATCTCGCCTACCCGGTGACGTTGCTGGCCTTGGCGATCTGGTCATGGCTGCTCGCCCGCTACGACGCAGCAGTCGTTGCACCCTATGCGCTCCTGGTCCCAGTGTTCGGCTTGACCAGCGCGGCGCTGGTCCTGGGTGAAGTTCCAAGCACGCTGAGCCTTATCGGCAGTGCGATGATTGTGGCAGCGCTGGGCCTCAATACCTGGGCGGGATGGCGGCGGTCGACGTCATGAGACGAGCGCCATCGCCGGATTAGCTCGAATGGGCAACTGCCGTGTCGGACAGGTATGCCATCGCCGCCTGCACGCCGCCGGATTTATGCGGCACCTTCGCTAAGGCCAACCCCATTTCGACACCAGCGAGCGTGCCAAGGATCGTCAGATCGTTAGTGTCGCCCAGATGCCCGATGCGGAAGACCCGACCGGCGACTTTCGACAATCCGGTGCCAAGTGACATGTCGAAATTCTCAAGGACGATTTTGCGGAAGGCATCGGCGTTATGGCCTTCGGGCAGCATCACAGCGGTCAGCACGGGTGAGAAATGATGTGGGTTGGTACATAGGTTTTCGAGACCCCAGGCCGTTACCGCGCGGCGCGTCGCCTCGGCGTGGCGCTCGTGGCGGGCGAACACGCGGTCCAAGCCTTCCTCGTGCAGCATGTCGATGGCTTCGGCCAACGCATACAGCATGTTGGTGGCCGGGGTGTAGGGGAAGTAGCCCGCCTTGTTGTGCGGGATCATCTCCTCCCACGACCAGAACAGCTTTGGCAGCGTCGACGTTTTGGCGGCGGCAATCGCCTTGTCTGAAATCGCGTTGAACGAAATGCCGGGCGGCAACATCAAACCCTTCTGCGAGCCAGAGACAGTAACATCGACTCCCCATTCGTCGTGCCGGTAGTCGGCGGAGGCGAGGCCCGAAATGGTATCGACCATGAGCAGCGCCGGGTGCTTGGCTGCATCAATCGCGTGGCGAATTTCATCGATCCGCGAGGTCGCACCGGTCGAGGTTTCGTTGTGCACGACGCAAACGGCCTTGATCGTGTGCGCCGTGTCAGCCTTCAATCGCGTCTCGATCTGCGCCGGATCGACGCCGGCGCGCCAATCCGATGCGATGAACTCGGCGTGGATGCCGAGCTTGGTCGCCATGGTCTTCCACAGCGAAGCAAAATGACCGGTCTCGTACATCAGGACGTGATCGCCCGGTGACAATACGTTGGCGAGGGCTGCCTCCCACGCGCCAGTGCCGGACGCCGGGTAGATGATCACCGGGTTCTTCGTCTTGAAGATCGTCTTGATACCGGTCAGCACGCGATGTCCCAGCTTCTGGAAATCGGGGCCGCGATGATCGAGCACCGGCATCGCCATGGCGCGCAGGATGCGATCCGGCACGGGTGAGGGGCCGGGGATCTGCAGGAAATGACGGCCGGCGCGACGTGGTGGCTGGTTCGTAGACGACATCGTGGTCACTCCGGCTGAATTGCACCAACCCGCAGTGGTGGGCGCTGATAACTCATCTTGACCTAATCTTAATTTTGCATTCAAAATTAAATCAAGTAAAATATTTACTCCTTGAACGAGGCAATAGCTGCGCCATGAACATCCACGTGAAGCCGTCCGACGCAGGCATCGACCACGGGTTGGCAAAACGGCTAAACTCGGAAATCGAAGGCGAGGTGCTGTTTGATCGGTTCTCACGCGGTCGTTATGCGACGGATGCGTCGATCTATCAGATCGAGCCGCTCGGCGTCATCGTGCCGAAGACCGACGCGGATGTGCTGGCAGCGGTCCAAATCGCGCGCGAGGCTGGCGTACCGCTTCTGCCGCGCGGCGGCGGCACGTCGCAATCGGGCCAGACGGTTGGCCGTGCGCTCGTCATCGACTTCACGAAACATTTAAACAAAATCACCGCAACCGATTTTGCGGCACGTACAGCCTGGGTCGAGCCCGGCATTGTGCTCGACGAACTCAACCGGCAAATCAAAGGCTCCGGATTGTTCTTCCCCGTCGATGTCTCGACCTCGAGCCGGGCGACGATCGGCGGCATGACTGGTAACAACTCCTGCGGCACGCGCTCGATCCGTTACGGTATCATGCGTGACAATGTCGAGGCGATCGATGCAGTGCTGGCGGATGGCAGCCTTGGTCGATTTAGTGACGAAACACCTGAGCTGCCAATTGCACATCTATCGCGCGATCTGCTTGCACTCGGGGCCCGTGAGGCCGATCACATTCGCACTGCGTTCCCTGACGTATCGCGCCGCGTGGGCGGCTATCTGATCGATGCACTTCTGCCGTCGGCTCAGCCAATCAACCTCGCGACGTTGCTGTGCGGGTCGGAGGGTACGCTCGCGATGTCCCGGCGGATCAAAGTCAAACTTTCGAGCCAGCCGAAGAACCGCGCACTCGGGGTCTGTCACTTTCCGAAGTTCCGCAGTGCCATGGAGGCCGCCCAGCACATCGTCAAACTCGGACCCGTTGCGGTTGAAGTCGTCGACCGCACGCTGATCGAACTGGCGAGTGATATCGCCATGTTCCGCCCCGTCATGGACGCCTACGTGAAGGGGCGTCCTGACGCGCTGCTGCTCGTTGAGTTTGCCGAAGACGATCCAGCGGAGAACCTTCGTCGTCTCGATCAGCTTGATGAACTGATGGGCGATCTGGGCCTGCCGAACGCCGTCGTGAAGGTCGCAGACAGCGCTGGTCAAACGGCGATCTGGAGCGTGCGCACATCGGGCCTCAACATCATGATGTCGATGAAGTCGGAAGGTAAGCCCGTCTCCTTTATCGAGGACTGCGCCGTACCGCTTGAGCATCTGGCCGACTATACCGAACGGCTGACGGAAGTGTTCGAAAAGCATGGCACGCGCGGCACCTGGTATGCGCATGCGTCCGTCGGCTGCCTGCATGTGCGCCCAGTCCTCAATCTCAAATTGGAGAAAGACGCGAGCACCATGCGGGCGATCGCACAAGAAGCCTTCGCGATGGTCAAGGCATATAAGGGATCGCACTCGGGCGAACATGGCGATGGTCTCGTGCGCTCCGAATTCCACGAGATGATGTACGGGCGCAAAACCGTCGAGATCTTCGAGGCGGTGAAGGATCGGTTTGATCCAGACGGGCTGATGAACCCCGGCAAGATCGTGCGCGCGCCCCGCATGAATGATCGCACGTTGTTTAGATACAAGCCGGATTACGGCGTGTCTCAGATCACGCCAACTCTCGATTGGTCGACTTATCCAGGCGGCGCTGGCGGTTTTCAAGGTGCGGTCGAAATGTGCAACAACAACGGCGAATGCCGCAAGCATGTTTCGAATGTGATGTGCCCGAGCTTCCGCGTCACCGGCAACGAGATCGACGTCACGCGCGGGCGCGCGAACACGCTGCGGCTCGCGCTCTCGGGACAACTTGGGCCCGACGCGCTGTCGTCTGACGAAATGCTGGAGACGATGAAGCTGTGTGTGTCGTGCAAGGCATGCCGTCGCGAATGCCCAACGGGCGTCGATATGGCGAAGATGAAGATCGAAGTGCTGGCCGCAGCCAACAAGCGTCGCGCGCTGCCGTGGAAGGATTGGTTGATCGCCTATCTGCCGCGCTATGCGCCCTATGCGCGCCGTCTATCGGGCCTCATGAACTTGCGGGATCAGGTGCCAGGCTTGGCGCGGTTGAGCGAGCGATTGCTTGGACTATCGGCGAAGCGAAAGTTGCCGCAGTGGCGCAGTGGTGGGTTTAACCTACCCTCCACTTTCTTACCCTCCCTCCTCGAGGGGGGAGGGAGGGAAGAATTTGGAGAAGGGAGATCTAGTCAAGAGACGCAGGCTGGTAGAAGGGCAGTAACGGAGAAAAGAGACGTCGCAATTTTTGCTGACACGTTCAACTCGAACTTCGAGCCGGAAAATCTGCACGCAGCGGTCGATGTGCTCATCGCGCTCGGCTACCGCGTCCATCAAGTGCACTCGACATCGGGTCGGCGCGTGTGCTGTGGGCGCACGTTTTTGGCAGCTGGGCTCGTTGATCAAGCCCGCGCCGAAGCCAAACGCTTCACCGAAGCCGTGCAGCCTTTCGTCGAACGCGGCGTACCCATTATCGGGCTGGAGCCGTCGTGCCTGTTCACGCTCAAGGATGAGTTCTCATCGCTATTGCCGGGCGCTGAGACCACGGCGCTCGCGCCGCTCGCATTCCTCTTCGAAGACTTCATTGCAGCCGAGATCGATGCGGGGCGTATCAAAGGGAAAATCGCAAAGCACGACGCCAAGGTGCTGTTGCACGGCCACTGCCACCAGAAATCGTTCAACGTGATGCCAGCCGTTGCCAAGGCCCTTGGGTTGATTGATGGGCTGCACCTCGAAGTCGTCGAAAGCAGCTGCTGCGGGATGGCGGGTGCCTTCGGCTATGCAGCCGACACCTACGATACGTCGATGGCGATGGGCGAGGTATCGCTGTTACCTGCTGTGCGCAAAGCCGACGCTGAAACGATCATTGCGGCGGATGGCTTCTCGTGCCGCCATCAGATCCACGATGGAACGGGGCGCAAGGCCCGACATGTCGCCAGCATCATGCGCGATGCGCTTAAATCAGGAGCCGTGTGATGGTGCATAAAACATCCATCGACACGCCGGGTGTTGAAACAGGCGGCGTCCGTCCGCGTGAAGCGATCCTGCGCCTGTCACTGCACGATCAATTGCTAGGTCGGCTGCGAGCGATGATCATCGAGGGCGAACTTTTGCCTGAGACCAAGATTGACGAGAAAGATCTGTGCGCGCGCTTCGGCGTCTCGCGCACGCCGTTACGTGAAGCGTTGAAGGTTCTGGCCTCGGAGGGGCTGGTCACGTTGATCGCTCATCGCGGTGCGATTGTCGCCCCCCTCGACATGGACGAGCTATCGGCAGCGTTTCCAGTGATGGGATCCCTCGAAGCGCTGGCCGGCGAGTTGGCGGCCAAGCATGCCGATGAGTGGGAGATTGCGGAGGTCGCGCGACTGCAGGGGCAACTTGTCGATATGCACAGAGGTGGCAATCTGCGTGGTTATTTTGAGATCAACAAGATGATCCACGAAATCATTCTCAATGCAGCACGCAACCCAGTGCTCACGCAACTCTATGGGCAGGTTGCATTGAAAGTGCGCCGCGCGCGGTTTACCGCCAACATGAGCCCTGACCGCTGGGCCGAGGCGATTGCCGAGCACGCAATGATCCTGAAGGCCTTGCAGCAACGCGACGGCAAAAAATTATCCGCGATCCTGCGCGCCCACCTTGATCATAAGTTCGAAACGGTACAGGCAGCGCGGGAGCATGGTCGTCGCCGTCGCAGTGTGCAAAATTAGGGTTAGCAATGCTCGCGATACTGGTGTCACAAGGAGCGCTCAGTTGCGCTAGGTTCGGCCATCGACGACAACTACTTTTGAGCCGAGATCTCGATTGGGGAACCTGATGCAAAAAATTGCACTTGCCGGTGCCGTGGCGGCGGGTCTTGCCGTCATCGGGCTGCTGGGCGTTCCAGCCTGGATGCAGCATCGTGTCGAAGCGGAAGTCGACGCGGTTTTCGCAACCCTGCAAGCAGCAGGGGTAACCGCGACGCACGGGCCCGTCACATACGATTATTGGAGCCGCACGCTCACGATCCCAACGCTTGGTCTCGCGACAGCGGGCGAGGGCGATCTCAAGACAATCGTGGCGACCATTGTCGCACACGGATTGACGAGAGAGGGCGGCGCCATTCTGGCCGATCAGGTCGAGGTTACCGGGCTCGAAATAAAGCTTGCGGCGACCAAGGACGAGCCTTGGACATTCGCACAAGCAATCCCGAAGCTTACGGTCACGAAGTTCGCCGCGCCGGAAATGCTGCCGCGCTCAGGTTCAACGCTTGAGTTGATGCGCTATCTGGCCAAAGTGAAGGCTGCGGTTGTCGACGTGCCGCAAGGTGAAGCGGGCTTCGAGGCCCAGCAGGTTGGAGGAGCTGGCTTATTCAATCGCGGCAAAATGAAGTATCTCTATACCAACGTCACCATCAAAAATCTGCGCGACGGCTATATCGGTGCGCTTAACGTCGACAAGATCGCCTTGGCAAGCGACCCGTCGGCAGGTGGTGTGAAGGGGTTGTTGAATGGCTACGCCAGTGCCGACATGGATCTGCTGACCATGCTGTCCCTTTACGGCGTCGAGGCGCCAGCAAGACCCGCAACCGACGGATACGTGCGTGTGCAGGGCAAGACGACGATGGGCACCTACACATTTTCGGTTGGGCCGGGCATGAATATGACGGTCGATTCCGTCACATCGGGCGATCTTGCGATTGATCCGACGAAGTTCAATCGCTCGATTCTCGCCGACTTTATGAAGCTCTCACCACAGCCAGGAGTACGGCAATCTCCGTCCCAGACAGCCGACTTGGCGAACAAAGTTGTGCAACTGTACGAAAGTTTCAAGCTCGCCGATGTTGAAATGCGCGGGATGCGCATCACGACCGCGTTCGGCCAGCCAGGTATGGGGATGGTGATCGGGTCGATGCGGATGGCGGGTTTCCAGAATGGGCGGCTCGCCGAATTCGCGATCAATGATATGGCACTGACGATCCCGGGCGTTCCTCTGGTGAAAATCGGTCATCTGTCGCTGGCAGGGTTGGACATGGCCCGGATCATGCGCACAACGGCTGTGTCGGGCGCCGGACTACCTCCCTCAGCAGGGCAATCATTGGCACTGTTCAGTGCCCTCGAAGGCTTCGAAGTTCGCGACTACGACGTGCCGGATTTCAAATCTGGAAAGTTCATCGGGCGGATCGATACGCTTAAAACTGCTTGGGGCAAGTTCAGCAACGGTTTGCCAACGATCACCCGATTGACCATGAAAGCTCAAATGCCAATCGATGACAGCCAACCCGCGTTCGCATTTCTCAAACCGTTGGGTCGTGAGCGGGTAGTGGTTACTTACGATATCGGCACCACGTGGAATGAGGCGACCCAGGCACTGACCACCGCGCCGCTCACTTTGGAACTCGAAGGGCTCGGTGCGCTGTCGGGTAGCATCGTCCTCAACAGCGCAAGTCGTCAGCCGATCGGTCTGGACGCAGCGCGGATGTTGGCTGCATTTCAAGCGATGGACGTCGGCGCCATCACGCTAAAGGTACGCGATGGCGGCGGAACGAAGGCCTATATCGCCTCAGGCGCAAACGCTGCTGGCCCTCTTGTCGATGCCAAGGCACGGTTGATGGCAGCACCAGTGCCAAACGTCGGTGCGATCACGGTGCTTGATGCGGCGAGCCGCTTCCTCGACACCCCAGGGCAGACCCTCACCCTGACCCTCAACCCAAAGTCCAAGGTGAGCGTGTCCCAGTTTTCCGGTCCGGCCATGGCGGTTGATGGTGGTGCGGCCTTGCTCGACCTGTTCACCGTAGAAGCAGCCGTCGAAAAATAGACGACCGCGCCGCCCGAAAGACAGCTCACGCGTTCAGTCGCGCCGGGGTGAGAGGCTTGCCATCCCTTCAATCGCTTCGCCGTTGCCGACGTATCGGAAGCTGCCCTGGGCGGTGACCAGCAGCAGGCCCTGTTCGTCACGGATTTCACCTGAGACGGTGGCGATCTTCGCATGCACGCCTTCTAACCGACCGAAGGCACGCAGGATGCCACCCTTGGCCGGTGCAAGAAAGCTCGTCGTTAACGTAATCGTCACGACCGCGCGCACGTTGCCCGGCACCGCGCACCAGGTGGCGGCATGGCCGAATGCGGCATCGAGGATCGTCAGGTATACGCCGCCATGGGTGTAGCCCAGGCTGTTCATGTGCTTGTTCTCCAGCACAAGCTCCATTTCGGCGTAGCCATTTTCCCAACGGATGCAACGATAACCGAGCAGGCTGCGGAAGCCGGATGGCTTGCCTGACATCGTCATACTGCGTGTGAGGGGTGGCTGCGGTGGTTGGCTCATGGGTCCGTCTCTTGGCAGGGGGCGGTCGCACGTGCTTAAGCGTCCGCCAGCTTTGAATGCTTTGCCTAGCATAAGGATGATCATAAATGGCAGCTGATGCGCCAAAGCCTGTTGCAGCCGATGTGATCGCGCGGCTGAAAGCCGTGGTCGGGCCGCATGGCACAATCGAGGACAAGGCCGATATTGCGCCGTACTGCAAAAGCTGGCGCGACGATTGGCTGGGCGATGTGGCGGTGGTCCTGCGCCCGAAGTCGACTGAGGAAGTGGCGGCACTCGTCAAAATCTGCGCAGAGACGGGCACGCGGATTGTTCCGCAGGGCGGCAATACCGGGCTGACGGGTGGTGGGCAGCCGGGCATGGACCGCACGGAGGTGATCATTTCAACGGCCCGAATGAAAGCCGTGCGTGGCATCGATCTGGCAAACGAAACGCTGACCGTCGAAGCTGGTGTCGTTCTGCAGGAAATCCAGACCATTGCAGCAGACAACAATCGCTTGTTTCCGCTGAGCCTTGGGGCGGAAGGGTCGTGCCAGATCGGCGGCAATATTTCGACCAACGCTGGCGGAACCCAGGTGATCCGCTACGGAAACACCCGCAATCTGGTGCTCGGGCTCGAAGTCGTTTTGCCGGACGGGCGCATTTGGAATGGACTGCGGGGGCTGCGCAAGGACAACACCGGCTACGATCTGAAGCAGCTGTTTATCGGCGGCGAAGGCAGTTTGGGGATCATCACGGCAGCGGTACTGCGCATGTTTCCGAAGCCTTCCGCCACGGCAACCGCGTGGCTCGCGGTGCCAAGTCCGACAGCTGCCGTCGCGCTGCTGCAGTTGATGAAGGGGCGGCTTGGCGACCAGATTTCGGCGTTCGAGCTGCTGCAACGCTCGATCATCGAATTCCTGATTGCGGGCGTTCCTGGCCACAGCGAGCCGCTGCGCGAGCCAGCCGACTGGTACGTGCTGGTCGAAGTGTCGGGCCAAGGTCAACCGGGCTCGCTCGATGATCCGTTCGCCGAAGCGCTGTCGGAGGCAATGGGGCGGCAACTGGTCGAGGACGCGATGATCGCAACATCGGGCGCGCATACCAAGCGCTTCTGGAAGATGCGCGAGGACCTAGCCGACGCCCAAAAGGCGGCCGGTGTCGGCATCAAGCATGATGTTTCGGTGCCGGTGTCGCGCATACCAGAATTCCTGGCGCGCTGTGATGCGGCGTTGGAGACGGACTATCCAGGCATTCGCCATTGCGCGTTCGGCCATGTGGGTGATGGAAATTTGCACTACAATCCGGTGGCGCCGTTGAACTGGGAGGGCAAGCGGTTTGCGGGCGAGCGCGAGCGGATCAACCGCGTCGTGCATGATCTCGTCGTCGAACTTGGTGGGTCGATCAGCGCCGAGCACGGCATTGGTCGTCTGCGGCTCGACGAGAACGAACATTATAAAAGTGCTGTCGAACTCGATTTGATGCGCACGATCAAGCGCGCGCTTGATCCATCAAACATTATGAACCCTGGCAAGATGATTAAGGTCTAACGGAAGCTGCCATGAGCGACCAACGTCTCCCGCCGATGGTGCGGGCTGATTTCCTGCACTTCCAAACCCTCCAGACCCGCTGGATGGACAACGACCTCTATGGTCACGTCAATAACGTCACCTACTACTCGTACTTCGACACGGTGGTGAACCGCTACCTGATCGAGCCCGGCGGCCTCGACATTCAGCAAAGTACAGTCATTGGTTTCGCGGTCGAGACTGGATGCCGGTTTCACAGACCTTTTGCCTATCCGGAGGCTATCGAAGTGGGGCTGCGGGTCGGCCGACTGGGCTCATCCTCGGTACGCTATGAGTTGGCCTTGTTTGGTGTCGGCGAGGAACATGCGCGCGCCGATGGCTTTTTCGTCCACGTCTTCGTTGACCGTCAGAGCCAACGACCCACAGTCATGCCCGAGCGGTTGCGCGTGGCATTGGCACGACTGCTTAAGCGATAGGCAGCACTGTGACTCGACCGCAACGCAACGCTCCCGAGTGGCGTTGCGCGACGTTCTGTCTATCGCGTTCTTGCACGACTCTTGTACCTGTAGTGCTGCAATCAATATTGAAGCGGATGATGAGCCATGAGCCGAGTGTTCACTCTTGCGATGATCTGCCTCACGCTGTTGGCAACGGCTGCAGGTGCAGCATCGCCACAGCGGCGCGCAGGTTCTCCAATGGCGCTGCCACAGGACGGCTCGCTCCTGGCCCTGCACGACCTGCGCCGCGAGGGCAACCTCGTGTGTATTGTCGGGCATACCCACACAGGGTCTAGCGTCGGGATGCCAAGCCGCAAGGCTGCTGAGGTTTCAGCCATGCGCAACTGGGCGGAGTTCACCGGCTGGGAGTACGGCTCACACTGGGGTAATGCCAGTCTTTCGGCCAACAAGTCGATGAAATGCAGCGGTGGCGGCAACAAGTACAACTGCGATTTCGAATCCCGCCCCTGCCGTCGCTAATCAGCGGCGACCCAACACACCGCCAAAGATCGCGCGCACGATGCTCATGCCGTAGCGCAGGATAATTGCGCGAAAGATCCAGCCCATTACGCCGCCCTTGGTCGAGAAGCCAAGTGCGCCGCCGAGCATGCTGCGGATGATTGACCACAGCGTGCCGCCACCTGCTGCTGCACCGCCAGCCGCCCCGCCACCTCGGATGATATCGGACAGGTCGCCATAGGGGTTTGAGCCTGCTCCGCCGCTGGAACTGCTTTCGGAGGGGAGGCCCGTTGGAATTGGCAACGGGGCACCGCCGCCGAACGTGCCGTTACCACCGCGGCTAACATCGCCGTTGCCGAATGGGTTGTCGCGGCTTTCCGGCATCTGCCGTGGTGCTGGCATTGAAGGCTGCGGGAAAGGTTGTTGGCGCGATTGCGGGAACGACGGTGCGCTGCCGCCCGTGCCGCCAGTGTTACCTTGAGCGCCCGGCATGCCTGGAATTTTGGATAGGATATCGCCAAGCCCGCCCTGAGTTTTATTGGCGAGTGCCCCCATCAGCATTTGTGCAATGTAGGGCAGCAGCATTTTGATCAGGCCCTCGCCGACGCCAGACGATAGGGCTGCACGTTGGGCGACACCACGGCTTGCATCCTTGGTGCCGAGAATGTGCCCGAGGATGGCATTGCCATCCGCCTGGACGTTGGCATTGCCGAACATGGCCGGATTGTTGAGGTTTTCGAGTTTGCGGCGATCGCCAAGTGCTGCGATCAAGTCGGCGACGCCGCCCCGCGATAGCGTGTTGCGCTCAATGCCGCGCGCCAGTTCGGGCATCACCGCCTTGAGAGCGGCTTCGGCTTGGCCTGGGCCAATGTTGAAAGCGCGCGCCATATTCGTGATCGCACTGCCGCCCTGCGCTTGCCGCACAATATCGATGAGTTCCATGAGGTCCGCCCAATTGAAGTGATTGCGGGCCAGTACACCAAAACGAACCCGAGATGCACTCGAATTGATGCGGCATCCGTCAGAAAGGGTTGAATCGGGGGCGCGGCGTGAAGTGCAGGTAGCCGACGTTGGCACCTAGTCGCAAGCCAACGCCGGTGCGGATGGGTGCAAGAATCAGCGGTCCTTTCTTGAGCACCGTGACACCGGCACCGCCCACGAGATAGGCGGAACCATCGATCCCGCCAAACCGCTGGTACATATCATCGGGCGTGCGCAGGCCGTAGATCAGGATCAACGTGCGCGATCCGGTGAGGCCAAAATCGTAGCCAACCGAGGGCCCCTGCCAGTACACCTTGCGCTCTCCATCGAGCTTGGTGACGAGTTGCCCGTCGCCATAGCGCAGACCGGCGAGCAGCGCGATGCCGCCTTCAGTACCAAGGATATAGCCTGTGGGTCGGCCGTAGCTCTTGAAGGTGTACTCAATCACTGCCGCGAGTTCAGCCGACAGCGTGCCGAAAAAGCCCCGACCGGCCGCACGAATATCGTCGACTGTGAATTGCAGGGCTGCCGGATCGACGACAGCGGGTGCAGTCGGCAATGCCGTGGGCGGCACGTAAGCGTCGTTTGGCTTGACCGCCGAGGCTGTCTGCTGCTCGGGAACTGGTTTGGCGGGTGGCCGGGCTGGCTCGACAGCTGACGCTGCGGGTGGCGGTGTGGGGGCAGCCTTCTTGGCTTCTGGCCTTGGGGTTTCTGGCTTTGGTTCGACCGCACTTGCGACGGTACCGCGCGCACCCTTGAGTTCGGTATCGAGTTTGGCCGAAATGTGCGACGCCTTCGCGCTCGTCACTTCAATCAGTTGGTTAGACAGTGCCTTCAGTTCCTCGACCTTGGCGCAGGTCGGTGCCGTACCACTGGTCTGGCCGAGTTGATCGATCTGCGTGAGCAGATGACTGGAAGTTTCGTCCTGAACCCTGGTTTCATCGTCTTCCAGTAGATCAAGGCCCTTCTCTTCGGTCTCGGCTTCGGTCCAGCCCTTGGCCCTAGCCAATTCACGCAGCCGGGCCATCAGACGAGCTTGGTTCTCCTGGTTGTTCTTCTTGAGCTTAGTACTCATGCTGGCAATTGTGGTCGAAATGTCGGACTGGGCGCACATCTTAGGCGCCGACGGGTTCAAAATCGTTTGGGCATTGGCAATCGAGAGCAGAGCGCTGCCACTGAGCAAAACCGCACTCACGCCAGCAATGAGGACCGATTTGTTCATTGAACCCTTCTGTCGTCCGATTGGAAACGCCTGTTCATCCGAAGTGACGTTTCAAGCGGCCGAAATCCGTTGTTTCGGGCGAATTGCAACGTTACAGGTACACAAAACGCCGCAGTGATTGAAGTCTATGCGATAACAAGAGGAGTTCCAACCCATGTCGGATCATCAAGCCCCGAAGTTTGATACGCTCGCCATTCACGCAGGCGCGACACCCGATCCCTCGACCGGCGCGCGCGTCACCCCGATCTACCAGACGACTTCGTTCGTCTTCAACGATGTCGATCACGCAGCGAGCCTGTTCGGTCTGGAAGCCTTCGGCAACATTTATACCCGCATCGGCAATCCCACCCAGGGGGTCCTGGAGGGCCGAGTAGCCGCCCTTGAAGGTGGCACAGCAGCCTTAGCGGTGGCATCAGGCCATGCAGCGCAACTGCTTGTGTTTCACACATTGCTTGAGTCGGGCGACGAATTTGTGGCAGGGCGGCAGCTGTACGGCGGCTCGGTCAACCAGTTCAACCACGCCTTCAAGAAATTCAATTGGAACGTCGCCTGGGCGGATTCAACTGATCCGGCGTCGTTTGAAAAGGCGATCACACCGAAGACCCGGGCGATCTATTGCGAGTCGATTGCTAATCCGGGTGGCATCATCATCGACTTGGATGCGATTTCGGCGATTGCCAAGAAGCACGGGCTACCGCTGATCGTCGACAACACGATGGCGTCGCCCTACCTTTGCCGCCCGCGCGAGCATGGCGCCGACATCATCGTGCATTCGTTGACCAAGTTCATGGGCGGACACGGCAATTCAATCGGCGGCGTGATCGTCGATTGTGGCACCTACGATTGGCTGGCCGCGAAGCACCGTTACAAGACGCTGGTCGAGCCGAATCCGTCCTACAACAATATGAAGCTTGCCGAGACCTTCGGCAATTTTGCCTTCGCGATTGCGTGTCGTGTGATGGGTCTGCGCGATCTTGGTCCAGCAATCGCGCCGATGAATGCGTTTCTGATCCTGACCGGTATCGAGACGCTACCATTGCGCATGCAGCGCCATTGCGAAAACGCGCTGGCGGTCGCTCAGCATCTCGAAAAGCATAAGTCGATTGCCTGGGTGCAGTACGCAGGACTGCCGGAGAATAAGTATCACGCGCTGCAAAAAAAGATCTGCCCGAAGGGCGCCGGTGCGGTGTTCACCATCGGCCTTAAGGGCGGCTTCGATGCAGGCGTCAAGCTCGTGCAAGGCGTCAAGTTATTCTCGCATTTGGCCAACATCGGCGACACGCGCTCGCTGATCATTCACCCGGCCTCGACGACCCACAAACAATTGACCGACGAACAGCGCACATCCGCTGGGGCTGGCAACGACGTTGTGCGGTTGTCGATTGGGCTTGAAGACAAATCTGACATCATCGCTGATCTTGATCAGGCGCTGGCAAAGGTGTGAGGTCTTGGAGTGTCCAAGCGTTCGAGGCCCCCGGTATTCTAGCTGGAGCCTCGAACGTCTGAATCAGTCGCTAACAGAAAACGGTTTATTCACTGCGAGTACGACAGGGCGCTACCTGCAAGTCTACTTACACGCCCGCTGTTTTGCGATGCAGTAGGTGAGCGGCGATGGGTCGTTGCACTTCATCGCAACGGTGCCTACGGGCTTCAGGCCCTTATCCTTCATCGAGTTGTTCAGCGCCGCATTGGCCATGAAGCGTGCAAGGTCCGGCGTCACCATGGTGGCTTCGCCGCCCGCCATCACACAGGACTTTGCCGAGGCTGTGGTGGTCAGTGCAAGCGGCAGCACAGTTGCGATCACGACGAGGGCCGCTGCAAACCGCGAGTTTGATTTCGACATTGGGTTTCTCCTGTACCGAGTTGACGGATTTGAGTAGCACGATTCCCGGTCGATCCCGGCAGATGGCAACATGTAATAGCCGCTACGACGGGCGAATAGGGTATGCCTATGTTCGGTGGCAGTGCTGCTGCCAGCAAAAGGAGCACGCCATGAGCCGTCTGTTTCGTGAATTGGCGGTCCGCACCGCGCACGCCGTCGGTTCCCCCTGGGCGTTCATGCTGGCGTTGGCCACCATTGCAGTTTGGGCGGTGACGGGTCCTTACTTCAAGTTCTCGGACACGTGGCAGCTGATCATCAATACCGGTACGACGATCGTGACGTTCCTGATGGTTTTTTTGATCCAGTACACGCAGAACCGCGAAACCCGGATCGTTGCCCTCAAGCTTGACGAATTGCTACGGGGCGTGAGTGGCGCGCGGACCGGATTGATCAACCTCGATCACATGACGGACGAGGAACTGGAAGATGTGCAACAGGAGTTCCTGCTAATGCGCGATAAGTATGCGCCCCTGATCGACGACGATCTGGCGCACGTCGAACTGGCCTTGAAGGCACGGCGGCTGACAACGTAATCACGAGATTTTTTGGTGCCGAGGCGATAGGTGCAAATCGCGGACATCGAAGCGTCCAGTGAATCCAGCAGCGCCAAGTGGACGTGGCCCGACGCTGCTGCACTGACTTTCTATTAGCTTTTGAAAAACGCCGTTGCGACCAGGATCTTATTTTCCTGATGGACGAGCGCACCCAACTCGCCTGATTTTTTCACGTAGGCGAGCCACTCGGCGTCGGTCCACATGGCAGCACGTTTTGCGGAGCGCTCGGCCATGTCCTTGTAGGCCCAGACATGGACGTAGGAATTGACGTCGCCAACCTCGGTCGTGCCGTACAGCACGGGCTTGCCGAGGATGCGCGACTGCGGGCCGTAGCCCATCTTCTCGTAGAGCTCCATGTGCGCCTTGATGGTGCCGGGCTTGCAGACATAAGTGCGGTGATCAAAAATCATGGGCGCAGCCTTTCTGGGTTCGATTTAAGGTTGGTTGAGGAACGCGGAAATCTTCGGCTCGGCTTGCTTCATCGACAGCACGCCGTCGAGATGGCCGCGGCTGCCTGCTAAGGTCACGTGTTCAATTTTGCCGCCAGCAGCTTTCACGCCGTCGACCAATTGTTTTACGCCATCTGCGTGGAACACGAGATCGTCGGGCTGGGTAATGAGCAAGATCGGCGCTTTGATCTTTTTCAGGTAGTCCGCGCCGCCGCCTGCGACGAACAGCTGGTTCGCCTTCACGAGATAAAGAAAGTGATTGGCATCGGACGTCAGCGCGCGCGCTGCACCGGCGGAGTCCAACGCCGCTTCGATCGCGAACTTTTTGTCGAAGCCGGTGGCCGGGTCCTCCCCCTCCTTCGCCCACTTGCGGCCGAACGTTGTGTTCGCCCACTTCCAATGCTGGGCGTGCATCGTCACGATTTTCAGAGACTGCGCGAGGCCAGCATTGGGCGGCTCGCCTTGATCATAGGCCCCGCCCTTCCACTTCGGGTCGAGGCGGATCGGCGTCGCCCAAATATCGAGCCAAGCGATGAGGTTCGCATCGGCCTCGGCAAAGCCGATCACCGGCATGATTTTACCGACCATGTCGGGGTAGGTGGCCGCCCACTCATAGGTTTGCAGCGCACCCATCGACGCGCCACCGATCATCGCGAACTTCTTGATGCCGAGCTTGTCTGCCAGCGCCTTTTGCGCCTCGACGAAATCGCGGATCGTCACAATCGGGAACGTCATCCCGTAAGGCGTGGACGTGGCAGGATCAATCGAGGCGGGGCCGGTGGTGATGACAGTCTTATCGTTGGCGCCAAGGTTCACAAGCGTGTCGGATGACACGACAAAGAATTTGTTTGTGTCGATGGCCTTGCCGGGGCCGATGATCGCGTCCCAGTAGCCTGGCACCTTGTCGGCCTCGGCATATTTGCCAGCCGCATGTGAGGTGCCAGAGAAAAAGTGGCAGATCAGAATAGCGTTCGATTTGTCGGCGTTGAGGGTGCCGTAGCTCTCGTATCCTACCTTGACGCCTTTCAACTCGCGACCCGACTGGGTTTTGAAACTGGCGATCTCCAGCGTCTCCTTCCGCGTGATGAGATCCTGTGCTGCGGCCCCATGGGTGGCGCACACGGTCGCTAAAAATAGCGCTGCTTGTCTCAGGTTCATGGTCAGATTCATGAATGGATATCTCCTCACAGAAGTCGGCCAGCATAGCCAAGCTTTTTTGTCGTTGGTGTATGAGACTAAGCACGGACCCGACCAGACGCCAGTGCGGCCGGCGGATGTCTGCTAGGCTCGGCACTCACGTTAACCCAATACCGTCACAGGCGCTGAGTTACCTATTGCCCGCAGCCTTATTCATCCTCCATAGTTGAAGTTCGGTCCGAGAAAAGATCCTATGAAGGATATGCCATGACCACGCCGCGCCGCAAAACGCATACCCGCGAGGGGCTTGATGGCCGCGCCGTTCATGATGTTGGTGGGCTCGACTTTGGTCCGATCGACCGCGATGAGCACGACCTTGCCCAGTGGGAAAAGCGCGTCGATGCCATGATGATCCTGCTGTACGCCAAGAAAGGCGTGTTCAAGGTCGATGGCATGCGTCGGGTCATTGAGGATTACGGCCAGCAAGCCTATGACAGCACCACGTACTACGAGAAATGGGTGCGGGCGCTGCGCAATCTGATGGTCGAGCAGGATGTGCTGTCTGCTGCCGAGATCGAGGCCAAGGTGGCAGTGGTGACGGCAGCGTTCCAAACCGAGGGGAGAGACGTTGCGGCGGGAGCCATCGACTGGGATAGTGGGCTTGGCAAGAAGGGAGGCCGCCCATGACAACGGCTGCAACTTCGACGCCGCCTCGGTTCGCTGTGGGCGATGCGGTAAAGATCGATGCAAAGTCGGCCATCGGCCATTGCCGCACACCGTGGTACGTGCGCGGCAAAAGCGGGGTCGTGGTGGAAATTCACGGATCGTTTCGCGATCCGGTGCGGTTAGCCTACCATCGCCCGGGTTTGCCAGCGCAAGTTCTGTACAAAATCAGGATGCGCCAGACTGACCTTTGGTCTAACTACAAGGGGCAAGCTGCGGACCATCTCGACGTTGATATCTACGAGCCGTGGTTGACGCCTGTACGGTCGGCCAAGCGCAGTGCCAAAACGCGCGTCGCAGCTGTCGCAGGAGTGGTTTGATGCACGACGATCACGATCATAGCCACGATCATGAGCATGGCGAACCACATGCGCCGCGCCGCGACCATGACGCTGGTCCAGCGACGCTCTACGAAGTGCTCGAGCGCGCGATGCGAGAACTTCTGATCGAAAAGGGCGTATTCACGGCCCAAGAGATCGCAGCGCAAATCGACCTGATGGATAGCCGCTCGCCATCCCTCGGCGCGAAGGTGATTGCGAAAGCCTGGACTGATCCAGCGTTCAAGACGGCACTGCTTGCCGATACGCGCGGCGCGCTTGCGCAACTCGATATCGACATCGGTCAGCTGGCCGAATTCCGCGTCATTGAGAATCAACCCGGCATTCACAATGTCGTCGTCTGCACGTTATGCTCGTGCTATCCAAAGATGCTGCTGGGCGTGCCACCGGCGTGGTATAAGAGCTTGGCCTATCGCTCGCGCACGGTAAGCCAGCCACGCGATGTTTTGGCCGAGTTCGGCCTTGCAATACCGCTGTCGACCGAAGTTCGAGTACACGACTCAACGGCCGATCTACGCTATATCGTTCTGCCCGAACGGCCATCAGGCACCGACGACTGGACTGCAGCTGCACTGGAACAAATCATCACCCGTGATTGCATGATTGGGACCGCCGTACCGGTTGCGCATCAGCAGGATTGAACGGCCAAAGACCGACAGAAGAGAGTGTAAAATGCGTACTGCGTTCAAAGCGACCTTGGCGTGCGTTGTCATGGCCCCGACGGCTGCCATTGCCCATCACGTCAATGATGGTCAGATGCCAGCACTATTTATCGATGGTTTTCTGTCGGGCCTAGCCCATCCGGTTATCGGCCTCGATCATCTGGTGTTCATTTTGGCGGCAGGCCTTGCTGCCGGCGCCCTAGGCCTTGGGTTGCGGATGCCGGGACTATTCATCGCGAGTTCAATAGGCGGACTAGGCCTGCATTTGACGAGGCTTGATTTGCCGCTGACGGAAGTCGCGGTTTCCGTGTCCATCCTGTTATTGGGGCTGGCAATTGGTAGTCGCTCGACGGTTGCAACCAAGCTCTGGATGGCGCTGTTCGTTGTTGCGGGCGTGTTCCATGGCTACGCTTATGGCGAGTCGATCGTGGGCGCACCAGCGTTACCCTTGTTCGGGTATCTGGTGGGGCTTGCTCTCGTTCAAGGCGCGCTCGCGACTGTTACCTATTTTGGCGGTCGCAAACTCGCCGATGGTGTTGGTCATGCCGTTCCAGAGATGCGCCACCTGGGCGCGCTGGTCGCCGTGATCGGTGTCGTGTTCTGTGTGGTGGCGCTGCGGCAAGGGGCTTGATTGGTGCGACGGTTGCGATCGCCCGAAGGTCCGTGCATGGTTGTCGTCAGCACTTAGTCCGGACCCGTCCCACGTCATGAAACAGCAACCGATCACACCGGTATTTGACGAGAGTGCAACCGCGACGACGCTGTTTGCAGCCCTGCTCGATGCGGCGCGGGTGCACGGGGCCGATAAAGGCATCATCGAGGATCAGGAGCGCCAGCCGCTTACCTACAAGCGGTTGATCTTGGGCAGTCTCGTGCTGGGGCATAAACTCGCGCTGCTGACCACGCGCAATGAGGCGGTCGGTGTTCTGCTGCCAACGACCAACGGTCTAGCCGTCACGTTGTTTGGCCTCAATGCCTACGGTCGGGTAGCGGCGATGCTGAACTTTACCGCCGGCCTCAAGAACCTTGGTGCTGCGGTCAATACCGGTTTGATCAAAACGGTTGTGACCTCGCGGCGGTTCATTGAGACAGCGAAACTCGAGGAGCTTGTCGCGGGGCTCGCAGCCTTTAAGATTGCCGGCGGGCGACCACTCAAGATCGTTTACCTGGAGGATGTCCGGAAATCGATTGGAACCTTGGATAAGGTCAGAGGTGCTGCACGCTCGCTCTATGCGCAGCGGTTCCATCGGGCGCATGGGCTGAAGCCTGATCAGGCGGCGGTGATTTTGTTTACCTCTGGGACCGAAGGCAGCCCTAAGGGTGTCGTTCTGTCGAACCGCAATCTGGTGGCCAATGCGCGCCAGATTTTTGCGCATGCCAGTGGCATGCTGACGCCCGCCGACATTGTGTTCAATCCACTGCCAATGTTCCATTCGTTCGGCTTGACCGCGGCGACCCTCATGCCGCTCCTATCGGGCATGCGGACCGTGCTGTACCCGAGCCCGCTGCACTACAAGCAGGTGCCGGATCTGATCGCCAAAACTAAAGCCACTGTATTGTTTGCCACCGACACGTTTCTGCAGGGGTATGCCCGTGCGGCCGACGCTGGCGATCTGGCGTCAATCCGCATCGTTGTAGCTGGCGCAGAACGCGTCAAGGATCAGACACGTGCCACTTGGGCAAAGACTGGTGCGACTATTCTGGAAGGGTACGGTGCAACCGAATGTTCGCCCGTGCTCGCGTGTAACTTGCCCGATATTAACGGACCAGGCACCGTTGGCCGGTTGCTACCCGGTGTTGAATCGCGACTTGAGCCCGTCGAGGGCATCGCCGAAGGCGGTCGACTGATGGTCCGTGGCCCCAATGTGATGATGGGCTATATGCAGGCCGATCGCCCCGGCATTCTTGTGCCGCCCGAGGGCGGTTGGCACGATACCGGCGACATCGTGATCTTCGACGAGCAAGGTCGCGTGGCAATCAGGGGGAGGGCTAAGCGATTTGCCAAACTTGGCGGCGAAATGATCTCGTTGGCGGCCGTCGAGGTCATGGTGACCGATCTGTGGCCGGAGCATAATCATGTGGTGGTCGCAGTCCCGGATCCGCGCAAGGGTGAGCAGCTCGTGTTGATTACCGATAAGCCAGATCCAACGCGGGACGCGATCCTGGCGGCAGCACGTACCGGCGGCGTGCCTGAGCTTTGGGTGCCAAAACAGATCGTAACTGTCACTGGGATTCCATTACTTGGTTCGGGCAAGGTGGATTTTCCAGCCGCGATCCAGCTTGCACGCAGTTGCATCGTGCAGGCCTCAGCTGATTTAAAGGCCTGAGTGTATCGCGCCCTGCCGCCGCATCGCCACATCATAGTCAACATGGTGTCATGCTCGCGCGCGAAGTGTCGGATCAGCAACTCAAGATGAAGAAGATGACAATCACCCCATCCAGCACCACACTCCCCAAACTGCCAAAGCCACGACATCTCGGACGGCGCGCCGTCCTGGGTGTCGGCCTGCTCGGCGTCATGACACTGGGGACGGCGGCGCTTATGTACGCAACGATCGAACCCGGCGAGGCTTTTGCGGCGGACCCCGAGGCAGCCCAGCGTCAGGCGCTATTGGCGAAGGTCAAGTCGTGGTCGGCTTTAACCAACCTTGATGACGTGATTGCTGCGACCGAGGGGTTGGTCGTCGTCAGCGCTGATGGGATCACGGCGCTAAAAATGTCGACTGCTCAAAAACGCATCGAGGCAGTTCAAGGGATCGAAGCGGGTGCCCGGCGTCTCGTGTTTGCGCACCTCTCGCTGGCCCAAGTCGGCCAAATCGATGAGCTGCTGGCGCGTGGCATAGACGGGGTATTCCTCGATGCGCGCGGCGCGATGCAGACGGCTCAAGCGGGCGGGTCAGCCAGTATTAGTCGGCTTTCGGCGACGATCGTTCGGCTTGCAGAAACGGCGCGCCTGGTTAATCCGGACTTCCTGGTGGTTTTGCACAATGCGGCCGAACTGACAGCTGACCCAAGGGTGGAGCGGGTGATCGACGGCGCTGCCCATGACAATCTGCTCTATGGCCTCGATGGCATCGGTGTCGCCAACGGGGGAACCGAGATTGCCAGTGCACTGCACGATCTCAACCGTGTAAAGCGAAGTGGTCGTCCGGTGTTTGTTGTCGAATCTTTAGCCCACAATGCGCTTGTGGCGCGCACAGGCGTGCGGCGCAAGCTCACGGAGCTTGGGTTCATTGGCCGCATTGCCGAACCAAAAAGTCCATCTTGACGGCGCAGTCCCCCTCGGCAATGAACTGAGCAATGCGGCGTTACCTGATCACTATATTGGGACTGTGTCTTGGTGGGCTGGCGTTTGTCCTGGCCACCGTCGGCATCGTCGTAGGGCCAGCGGCTGCCCAGTCACCCGAGGCCCGCCGCACAATTATTCGCGAGGTCAAAACTTGGGCCGTCCAATATCGCCGGATCAATGTATTCGAGGTGGCAGCTTCACCTTATGATCTAGTCGTCATTGACTACCGACCAGACGTAAAATTTGGTACGGAATTTCCGTTTTCTGCGACCGATGTCAAGTTGATGCAACGTAAGCCTGATGGCGGGCGTCGGCTCGTCATCGCTTATCTGTCGGTCGGCGAAGCCGAAGACTATCGGGGGTATTGGCCGCGCAGTTGGACGACCGATCTGGCGTCCAGGCCGTCGTGGATCGGTATTGAAAATCCGCGATGGAGGGGCAATTTCCCGGTGCGGTTTTGGGCGCCCGAGTGGAAATCGATCTTGTTTGGTGCGCCCACGGCTTACCTTGAGCGTATTATCGCAGCCGGCTTCGACGGCGTGTACCTGGATCGCGTCGACGTCTACCAGGAGTTTGCAGCTGAAAACCCCTCAGCCGAAAGCGATATGGTTGCTCTTTTGAGGGCACTTTCAACGCAAGCGCATCGCTTGAATCCGAAATTCCTCATCGTGCTGCAGAATGCCGAGGAGTTGACGTACAAACCGGTGGTGCGCCGCGCGATTGATGCCTTTGCCAAGGAGGATTTATTCTACGGCGTTGAACACGATGGACAGCGCAATTCGGCGGCAGCCGTCGCCACCAGCGCAAAGCCAATCCGCGATCTCAAGCGCGCCGGAACCAAGGTGCTGCTGCTGGAGTATCCACGTGACGCGAAGGCAGCAGCTGATATTCGCGCACGGGCCAAGATTGAGGGATTTACCTTGTTGTTGGCTGATCGCGATCTGGTGAGCTTACATCCGGTGTTTGACGCAGCTCAGGAGCGGGCAACCGCTACCCAAGCGAATTGAAATCGATGCACAACAAGCCATGTGCGTAAGTTATCCACGCTCGGTCATAGCGCTTGTATGATCGCAGCATAATGACCAAAGCAACAGGAGTACGCCCACGTGACGTCATTGCTGAATTCACCGCTGTTTTGGGGCGCCGCCGTCTTCATCGGGGTACTGGCTTATCTGCTTGGCCGGCGGTCGCATAGCGTCGGTGGAACCGCTGCAAAAACGTCATCGCCAGCAAAACAAGCGTCGGCACCGTCAGTCCACGCGTCGCCTGCCACACCCGTAATGCCGCGACAGGCGCGCCAGCCAGCGCTCGGCGCGGTCAAGAGCTGGGGCTATCAGTTGCAGGATCTTGATATTGCCCGCGCTGCGGCCTCGCCCTTCGATCTTCTGGTGATCGATTACACCAAGGATGGCTCCGATGAGACACGGCTGACCTCGACCGAAATCGAACGCATGAAGCGTAAACCCGACGGAAGTCGCCGGATCGTCCTCGCCTACGTGTCGATTGGCGAAGCAGAAAGCTATCGCCCCTATTGGGATGCCTCGTGGAAAAAACATAGGCCCGACTGGCTGCTGCGCGAGAACCCTGAGTGGAAGGAAAATTACGCGGTTTGTTTCTGGCATCCGGGATGGCAGGACCTGATGTGCGGGCGGCCTGATGCCTATCTGGACCGTATCCAGGCGCAAGGGTTCGACGGCCTCTACCTCGACAAGTGTGATGTGTTCGAGGATCTCGAGCGCCATGAGAAGAAGGCTGCGGCGGCGCGGCCTGATATGCAGCGTGATATGGTCGCGTTCGTGGCGTCGATCTCACGTCAACTGAAGGCGCGCGATCCGAACTTTCTGATCGTCATGCAAAATGCGGAAAGCCTTGTGGAATACGCCGACCTGTTGGCGGCCATCGATGGCATCGCCAAGGAAGAGCTGATCTACGGCATCGATGCACCGGAAAAGAAGAATGCGGCGGACGAGATCGCCTATGCCAAATCCTGCCTTGATCGGGCGAAAGCTAATGGCAAGGCGGTGTTCGTCGTCGAGTATCTCAACGCCCGCGACAAGACTGCAAAGGCTGTCGAGCAGATCCAGAGTTGGGGCTTCGTTGTCTACATCGCTCCTAAGGACCGCGATCTGAAGCGGCTCAACTACGACGTTCTAGAAGCCTGAGCGGCGACCAACCGCGCTTGATCTTCGATGCCGTGGACTGGCGGATCGAGGGGTTGTTGCCAATGAACGTCAGGAAGTTGAGGTTGCTGAAGGTGCGTTCGGCCAGCACGAAAGCGATGAAACTTGAGATCAAGCAGGCGAGGAAGTAGCCAACGCCATAATAGTCCTCGTTCAAGCCGATCGTGGCAGCCGACAGCGACAGGTTCAGTGCGAAAAATAGCGTTTGCAGCGCTAGGTAGAGACGCCTGCGGTCAAAGAACAGCAGCAGTGACGTCGACGCAATAAAGATGAACTGGAAGACGGCGCCGAGCGCGCCAAATCGCAATATTGCGATCTGGCGGAACTGAAGATTCAAGGCTTCTACAATTGCTGGCGCACTCAAGATCAGCACCACGCAGATGCCGACTTGGGCGACCGAGATTATTGATAGATTGTCGAGTGTATTCGCTGTTAGGCGCGCGCGCCGGTCCTCGATCTGACCGATGGTGCCGTGGGTTTGGATGGTCGCGTAATAGGATTGGTAGCGATCAAAAAAGTCGGTTTCGAGCTTCATGACGAATGCGGCCAACCCCGGGATCAAGGCGAGCGATGAGATGAACATGGCGCTGTCATAGAGCGGCGCGTGGATGAGGCCGGCATCGAGCTTTTCGCCGACGCTCGAGCCCCAGAACACCCATTTGTCGACCCAAATGCCAGCCGTGCCAAGTAACGCGCCGACCGCCAAGTGCCAATAGATGGCCGCACCCTGCCAGAGTTCGACCACGCCGCGCCAGGGCGCGAGCAGGGGCTGCGGGAAGGTGCGCAGGATACGAATGGTGAGCCCAAGAAACGTGAGCGTCAGGCCCAGCATGAAACCAGCTGTCATTCCGACCGAACCCAGATCGAGTGCCGCTGCCCCAACACTGCCGAAGAGAGCTGCAACCAAGCCGATGAGAAACGACAGTGTGACGCCCTTGTAGTCACGGATCGCGCCGCAAAAACACAGGGCAACCCAAATCAAGGCGACCAGCATCGACATTGCCCCTAACGACAGGGCAATTGGCGCCGAGAGCGAAAACGAAAAGCACAACACCAAGACGCCGAAAAATGACGTTGCAAGTGCCCAGATGAAGGCTCCGAACAACAGCGGTGGTATGTTCTCGGGCTTCTTCAACCAAAGGGCGTCGGCCACCTGGCGGGTGGCAACGATCGTTACGGGTGCTGTCAACACGAGCGATGTTGCAAATGCGTAGATGACAATCACACGAAACGTCGAGACCGTCTGGCGTCCCACGATCTCCTCGGTTAAGGCGGTGATCGCGGCCAAGCTAAAGATCGTGAACAACCAAGGGCCAGCAGCGATCACGGCGGCGTGGCCAGCAGCTGCAACCACCGAGGAGATCGTCTCCTGGCGGCTGAGTTTGCGCAACTGGAAGCCGATGCCGGCCATTATTTTTTTCCCTTAGCGGTGTGGGGTGCCGGCAAGCGTAGCAGAAGTTGGCGCCGCAATGAGGCGTCCATAAAGGGCCTTGTAGGAGGCGACAGCCTGCGCTGAGGTATAAGTCTGACTGACGCGCGTTCGTAGCGTCTCTCCGTAGTGGCGGCGCTTGTCGGGATCGCTCAACAGCACGGCCACGGCATCGGCAATCTGCTGCGGCGAAACGAGATCGGTCACGATGCCACCGGCACCCAGCGGTGGTTGCTCGTCGGCGCGACCTTCGATGATTTCACGGCATGAACCGACGTTGGTTGCGACGAAGGGAATACCGGCGGCTCCCGCTTCCAGCACCACGAGCGGTTGGCTTTCGCTCAAGCTTGTCAGCACGCAAACATGGATTTGCGACATGAAATCTAGAATGTTGACCGTGCCGGTAAATTCGACCGTGCCATCCAACCCCAGGTCGGCGACCAGTTGTGCGCACTCGGCGAAATATCCGGGATCTTCGTCAGTTGGGCCAAGAACCAGTGCGCGCGCATTTGGAATTTTTGCTTTGAGCGCGTGGGCAGCCGTAATGAAGGATTTTACGTCCTTGATGGGCACGACCCGGCCGATCAATGCCATCGTCGGCGGGACATCAGCAGCGGGCGGCTGCACGCTGGCAAAGCGGGCAAGATCGATGCCGTTGGCAATGACGGAAAGTTGTCGCGACGTGGCCCCCAGGACGCGCTGGGCGCGCTGGTTATCTTCATAGAGGGTCACCACATCGCTGCATGCTTCGTAGCAGGTGCGGGCGTAGGCTTCGAACGCTCTGATCCACATATCGCGAAGGTCAAGTCTGGGATCATTCAGCGCGTGCCCCTTCTCGACAGTATCCGCGACCCAGTCGGCCATCAGCAGTTCGATTCGCCGCTCATTCGTATAAATGCCGTGCTCGGTGAGGACGGCTGGGCGCCCCGTCTCAATCGCAGCACGGGCAGCGAGAACGCCAGCGTACCCCGTCGAGATCGTGTGATAGACGGCAGCCTTCGGCAGTTTGAACTCAAGCGTTGCGAACAGGCCACCAAGCAGCGCGCGCCAAGCCCAGAAAAAATCAAGGAATGAGGAGTACGGCATTGCCTCGTCATACATGCGACGGACGATGTCCCAGGCGACCGGCGAATTGAACATCACTTGCGGATCGACCGTCTCGCTAAGCGTTTTGAACGCGGCCATCACCCCGGTCAGCTCGGCTGAGCCGCCATGGTTGATGAATGCGCCAAGCGCGTTGGCGAAGGCATCCGTGTTGTTCGGCCGACGTTGCCGGATCACCGGGCGTTCGCCGAAATCCTGCAGGTAGAGATGCTGGAAGGAGACCACATTTTCGGGGAGCGCATATTTCGGCGCCAACGTCGTTGGTCTTGGCCACAGCGTTACGATTGAGAACCGGGTATCGGGTTGGGTTTTGATCAGCCAGTCGATCCAGCCTGAAACGCCGCCTGCAATGTAGGGGTAGCAGCCCTCGACGATAATGCACACGTCACTGTCAGCTGCTGTCGATGTCTTACCCGAATGGATCGCTTGACTTGAGGTGGTGCTAACCAGCTGCTGCATTATTGCGCCTCGGTGGAGGCGCTAGTCGAAGGTAAAAGGTCACGTACTGCCCGGCGAACGCGATAGTGTTCGTGCGCATCGATCCGGGCCAGGCGACGACCGATCCTGAGCCGTGCGAACTGACTTGCCCGCAATAAGCTCTCTTCGATTGCGTGATGCTCGACCACGGGCGTTTTAGGCAGATGGGCTCGGCTGCGTGGTGGTGTCAAAGTCGAGAGTGCAGGCGTCACGCTCAACCGTGCGGTGATGATCTCAGCCCGAATCCGATCCCCCTCGTCCAGAAGCCCGCTTGCCAGGCAGCTGCGCAGTTGGCTTGCGGCATTGACCGCTGCTGTCGTCCCCGGCATTGGTTGTAATTCTGCGCCCGCCAATCGATCAACGAGCGCACGCAAATCGCTGCGCACCTTGGTGGCAACGGCCGCGGCCTGCACACGGATCACCGGCTCGTCGCTTTTCAGCGCAAGCATGAGGGCTGGCAGGTGATCGGGATGGAAGGAGCGCGCGATGACGCCAAGCGCCACTTGTCGATCAGTCAGCGTGCCGGTCTCCATGATGGATGCAAATGCCGGTGGCGACGTGCCAGAGAGGTTGGCCGTCCGCCCCGTCGCCACCTGATCGTACAGCTGCGTCACCTCATCGGTATCAACCGCCATCGCTATGCGCTCGTACCACGCGGCCAACAGCAAGTGGTCGTCAGCGGCCGGGCGCGAAAATGCGATCATCGCAAGGGCGGCAATCGCACCGATGGGGCCAGTTGCTGCAACGGCTATCGCTGTGACGAGTGGCATGGCGGCATTGCGTTTGGCACGACCGACCTGGGCAACCCAGAGCCCAAGGAGCCCGACAATGGCAATATGACCCGTGAGAAGTGCAGACCAGCCGATCGTACCTTTGGAATAGGCATAAATGAGTCCGCTTTCGACAACCGCGGTCACGAAGGCTGGCAACATGATCGGCACGGCAATGACGGCAGTGCCGATCATGGTGCTAGCGCCAACTGGAATGTTGCCAGGGGTGGCCGGAGTAGATTGGATCACCATATCAGCGCGTCACCTGGGACTTTGCTGCAGCCATCGTGCTGTCTGGTTTCCCTGGTGCTGCCGTCGGATCGCGATTAAACCACCGCAGGTGGCGCCAGATCCGTTGTGACGACGCCTCGGCCTTTTCGTTTGGTTGCGAGGTGAGCGCAACACCAACGATCCCAGTACGGCCGTGTAGCGCCTCCAAGGCAGGCGCCACAACTCCGGCAATCGTCTCAAGCGAAGGCAGTAGGGCCGGTCCCAGGCTCGCTGGATCAATTTCATCGATTTTGATCATGCCAATCACGCGGGCGGTCGTGTCGGATCCGTGGCGGGAGTGCGCGCGGATAGCCACCGCCGCTACACCAGCACCTGCGAGTATCTGCTCGCCATCCGCCGTCAGAACAGAGATGCTGCGGCCATCGCCAACGATCGCACGGAACAAGTGTTCGGTCGGTCCGATCCAAGCGCCTTTGGTGGCATCGCCGAATGGCGGTCCAACTGAGATGCGCCGCATTCCGGTGGCGTCCACTGCGTAAAGCGATGATCTTGCGTTCGGTATGGCTAGCCCGATGACATGTTGCACCGCCTCGACGAAGTGCTGGTCGCGAACACCGTTGCGGCCATCGTGGTGATCAGCGCTTGCTGCACTTTGCCGTAACGATTGGAGCGCTGCGAGAACCACTTGAATGTCAGGCTCGCGGCGGGCAGCGATCTGGCGTTCGAGGGCAGTGCTGTGCGCGCGCAGGTTGCGAGCGTAATCTGCAAGTGTTGCGCGTTGGTTGGCAAGCTCGGTCACCTGCACAAAGAGCGCCTGTTTATGTGCGATCTGGCGCATTCGGAATTGGCCGAGCAGAACGGCAGCCCCTACCCACAGGATGGGTTCGATCCAGATCTTGAGGAAGTAGGCAAAATACGTTTCTGACGTCGATTGCTCGGCAAAGCCGTTGAGTGCAGTCAGGGCGATAGCCACGCTGGCAGCCAATAGCCCGCTGACCGTGCCGTATTGAAGGCTCAACAACAGCACTGGCACCCAAAACGGATGCGGACGGATATCGGTAATGTCAATCCCGGGATGGAGCCAATCCGCACCGACGATGACGCCGAAGATGATAGCAATCTCCAGCAGTGCCGACAGCGGCGGCAACACTTGAAACGTGACGTCGGCGACAAGTGGTGTCGCTGGGTTAGTTCGGCGCGCGAGCGGTTCAATCGGGCTCTTCAAGGCATTGCTCCGAGGGCGTCAGACAACGGTGGTCCGAAGGCCTGCCCGCTCGGCCAAAGTGTTAGCAGACGCGCAGCCAGGCTGGCAACGAGAGAGACAAGCGCCGACATTGTAATTCAACCCCCGCTCGATGTTGATCCGGCACCAAACGGCTGGGCGGTCGGCTGGGCAGGTGGGGTTTGTTTAGCGCGGATGTTGGATAGCGCACCGCCCGGGCGGAACCGATAGCGTCGGACAACTTTCTTGGGGCGACGGATCATGCGCGGCTCAACCGTGACGCGCTCGAATTGCGCTTGCACCTGGGTATCAACGCCCAGGCGCCGCAAGGCGACGGTTGCCGCATCGGTGCGCCCGCTGCTGTTCATCAGTTTTGCCCATAGCGACAGCCGCCACTCGTCGAGTTCGTCGACCGGCACAGATGATAGCAGAGTCTCGCCAGCCTCTGGTGATCCACGACGAAGAGCAACGGCTGCTGCTAGCAGCGGATTTCCAGCGAGGACATCGGGTTGAATTGCAGCCCTGACCGCATCGAATTCGGTTTGTCGGCCAGTTGCTGCCAAGGCCTCGGCCAACGCCACGAGATTATCCTGCGGGATCTGGGTCAAGCCAAACCGCTGGGCGCCAAGGTAGGCATTTTCGGGATCTTCGGCATCGAGGCAAGCAATGATGAACCGCGACACAAGGTCGATTGCATTGAGCTGAGCCTTCTCGATCCAGCCGCGCAGATAGGTGCGGGCAGCGAACGTTTCGCCCCGATCCAGCATGACGTCGGCGACGGCTAGCGAAACCGAATCACCTTGCACGGAGATGTCGCGCGTGAGTTCGATCGCCAAATCGTGCTTATTGGAAGTCGCCAACGTTTCGATCAGCGAGAGGGCAAGATGAGGATCCTTCGCGCCGCGCAACCAACGCACAGCACGGCGTTGGGCATCGCGCGATTGATCGAGTTCGAGGAGAATGACGAACAGCTGCATGCGGTCGCCTTCAGTTTTCAAGCGCCGAACGTCATCAACACTTCGAAGCAACGCTGAGGCCTGCGCCAGATCGCCGTCGACGGCGACGAGCGACGCCAATCTTGTAAGATCTTCGGGGCGGCGGTAGCCGCGCGTGCGACACGTCTGGATTGCCGATTGCTCGTCAGCCCATTGGGCGCGGCGGCGCAAGATGCCGATCAATTCGCGGCAAGAATCTTCAGAGTAGCGTTGGATGATCTGTGCCTGGAGCGCACGAATATAAGCCGGCTCGTCCTGCGTCATCTTGTAGAAGCTAATGGCGCGCCGCTGCACGTTCGGATCGCGGGGGGCGCGCTCGATCAAGGTTTGCAATAACTCAGCCGCCTTATCGAGTTGACCGAAGTGTTCGTACAAACCCTGCAACTGGTAGAGCGTGCGAAAGCTGCGGTCACCCGCTTGAACGCTTTTCTCGAGTACGGACTTGGCTTGTTGCGATTGGCCGTCACGTTCCAACATTGCGACACGTTGGACTTGTCCTGGCAACAAGCGGTAGCCGATGCCCAATGCACCAATGAACAAAACCCCCATCACAATCCAATGCGAGGGTAGCCCCGTGAATAAACGCATGCTGGATCGGTCGGTCGCTTTCGAAACCTTGGCAACAGCCGTGGTCGGACTAGCGGACAAGGCACTATTCATGGCACTCGAACCGCACGGTCAGCGGCTCCACGGCGTTCTGCTCGATTGACAGCGAGAGGCGTCCTTGCGGATCGGCCCAGCGAACTTCCTGAGTGAGGATGCGACCACTACGTTCGACGAAAATCCGAAATCCGCGGTCGGCGGTCGTCGACCAGGTCATGGCGCCTCGCCCATAGCCCTCAGCCTGCACCTGGAAACCGCAAGAGGTATCCATCCGATTAGACAGAGACCACCGGCTTTCGACGAGGCTTGCGATCTGATCTGTCGGCAAGGGCCGACTAGTTTCACTGCGCGGCCTTACAGCCACCACCGTGCGCGCAACGGCCGGGTCAAGGGCGACGTACATCGCGCCCTGATGTCGGTTGGCACCGAGGACACCGGTGCTGCGACCGCTGTCGATTTCGATCGTGTCGGCATCGTCAAACCGGACCGTCGAAAGCGTGCCGCGATTGGTAATGGTCCAGGCCGAGGCATCAACCTGTTCGATCTCGACGCCGAAAAAGTCATCGGCAATGCCAGCATAGGTCGACGCCGTTACCGGGATGATTTCCGAGCGACGTGCGAGCGCCACAAAATGCTTGATGGTCGCTAACGCCGACTCCTTCTCGGCCGAATACATGTGGTAGTACAAATTAAATGGCTTGAGACGTCGTGGTGCTTCGGTATTTTCCAGCGTCTTCTCCAGCATGAAGAAGCCATAAAACGGCCCGAGCCAGTCATTGGTGTAGGTGTTTTCGTTGCTGTTGACCGCATAGATCTGTCGTTCGCGGCCAACGGGCCGGGCGATCGGCGGCACGAACAGGACCGAGGGGAACTCTCGGTCGAAACGGCTGTCACCGCCGTTCATGTTGCGCACGCCAGCGGCACGGGTCGCGGCAACCGCTGCCTCGTGAGGCGTCGTATCACCACTCCATAGGTAGATCTTCGCCTTCTTGCCAACAGGGGCCAATGTTTCGGCAATATTGAGCGCGCCCTGCACTTCTTGGGTGAGATCGAAAGGTTCCTTGAGGTAGGTACGCGGCAGAATGTTCGAACCCGCGATGTATTTGTTGGTTTTGTCGGCGGCCATCGTCTTGCCAGCCGCCCTGAAAACCACACTGCGCAATTGGTCGGCGACGGTCGAGGTGGGGCGCGCGGCTTTCTCGATCAGTACTTCTTCTGCGGCCCGATTGTAGGACGCAAAGTAGCTCCAGTTGAATGGGTGCGTATACGTATGGCTGGCAACTTCGACCTGCGGCAGGGCATAGATCTTGCGTGCGATCTCGCGGCCGATCAATGTACCGCCGAGTTCCGGTATAACGTCGCCGGCAATCACGCCGACCGAGACCGACAGGTCTGGATACGGCACAATGACTTCGCGGCGGATCACCTCGGCCGAGAACACCTGCGCCTCGCGATAGCCTTCGACGTCCGAGACATTGTTCCATCCATCGCCGTCGATATGGCTGAAATACATACGACGTCCGGCCAGCGTCGTGACGTCGGGGACGGGGAAGCGATCGTCACCGAACGCCTTCTTGAAAAACAAAAACGGATTGACCGTCCATTGCATCCTCTCGGTGTTCGGCTCGTACTGGATGGTATATTCGTCGGCGACATATCCACCAGCTGGACTTGTGGTTATCAAGACCGCTTCATTCTCACCGACACGGGCCGGCGCTCGGGCCGACAGATGCACGGTCGCTTTGCCTGGTATCGCAGTGAAGACGCGGAAATCTGGCAGTGATTTGTCGAGCGCGCGCTCAAATCCAGCCATAGTAGGGTCCATCGTCGTTATGCGGGCGTGGTGGGTGACGGCAATGAACTGATGTACTGGCGTGAGGCCGACGCGGGCCAAAATGCGGGTCGCGATAACGGACGATACCGATGGTTCCGGTGGCGCCATCTCGGCAAAAAATACATACCGAGTACCGGCTGCCGTGACTTGATCGAGCCACGCCAAATAGCTATCTGGCGCGCGCATCGGCTCGATGAACCAAGTGAGAATGCCCCGGTACCGGCTCATGTCACCGATGGCTGGCAGCGTTCCGTTCACATCGACATAGTGGATCTTATACCCCAGCCAGTTGAGCGGCATTTCGGCCAACTGGTGAATGCGGGTCGTCTGCGGGGTCTTTTCGTGTCGGCTGTCATAGAGCGCGATGATCTCGCGCCGAACGGTTCGGCCCGCATATTCAATGTCCAAGGCAGCCGCAGGTCGCACCACGCCCGAACTGGCCAAAAATGCCAGGAGCAGCAGACCTGATCGAAGATGGTGCAGCAGGTACGTCATGGCCTCATCGTATGCCCTATTCGAATTCAAATCGGAACACCCCGCGACGTCCAGAACAAGGCAAAACGTTCATCACGTCTACCAAACCACAAGGGATCGTGAACTTGGCCCGCCGACCACAATGTTCTAATGCTTGGAACATTGCGCGAAGGGCTGCCTTCGCCACCTTGGTTTTGTTGAGGAGACAGCCATGCGGCTGGCCATGCTCGCCCGCAATCCGGGCCTTTATTCACACCAGCGGCTGGTGGCTGCAGCGCGCGCGCGCAATCATGACATTGACGTGATCAATACGCTGCACGTGCATATGAATATCACTTCGAATCGTCCAACCCTGCGTTACGGGGGGGAAACATTGCCGATCTACGACGCAGTCATCCCCAGAATTGGCGCGTCAATCACGCATTATGGATTGGCGGTCTTGCGCCAGTTTGAAATGCAAGGCGTGTACCCGCTCAACGAGAGCGTCGCCATTGGACGATCGCGCGATAAGTTACGAGCACTTCAGCTATTGGCACGCGACGGCATTGGCCTGCCGGTGACGGCCTTTGCGCATGGGCCGCGCAAGGCCGAAGAAGTGATCAAGGAAGTGGGCGGCACGCCTGTCGTCATCAAATTGCTGGAGGGCACGCAAGGGATGGGCGTGGTGTTGGCTGAAACAGACGCCAGTGCGAAATCGATCATCGAGGCTTTTAGTGCGGCCAACATCAACATCATGGTGCAGGAGTTTATTCGGGAGGCCGACGGTAGCGATATTCGTGCGTTTGTCGTCGGCACCAAGGTGATCGCTGCCATGCGACGGACTGGCGGCAAGGGTGAATTTCGCTCAAACCTGCATCGCGGAGGCAAGGGGGAGATCATCAAACTGCAACCCGAGGAGATCGATGCGGCGCTGCGTTCGGCCCGCGTGCTCGGACTGAACGTCTGTGGCGTTGATATGCTGCGCGCCAAGCGCGGGCCCGTGGTGATTGAAGTGAACTCGTCACCAGGCCTTGAAGGTATCGAGCGGGCAACCGACATCGATATTGCGAGCGAAGTGATCAAATTTCTCGAACACCACGCCCGCCACGGTGAAACTGAAACCAAGGGGCACGGTTGATAGACGGGATCACAACCGATTTATTCTGCCCATATGCGCGCCCGATTCTGTAATCGGGCGAAATACCGAATACCTTCGTTACGACCATCACCCAAGTAAGTGGAGCCTCGCGTGCGACCTTCCCACGACGACACACAAAAGCTGATTACGTTTCTCTATTATGCCGATTTGCCCCGGGCGATGGCGTTTTACGAAGACGTGCTCGGCCTCAAGCTTGCCATTGATCAAGGCTGGTCAAAGATTTATGAGGTGACAACATCGGGCTATTTGGGCCTCGTCGATGAGACGCGTGGCAGTCATCGAGCGCATCCCGTCAAACCGGTGCAGATCTGTATGCGGGTCGCGAATGTCGATGCTTGGCACGCCTATCTGTTGGATCGTGGGATTGCGATCATCAAGGGGCCGAAGGATGTGCCGCACCTCGGGATTCGCGTCATCGTGCTGGAGGATCCGGAAGGTTACCAGATCGAAATTCAGTCGGTGACGGTGTAGTTGTGGCAATGCTCACTCCGCGACGAATCACGATTGCACAGCCCACAGTGCTGCTGGTCGATCCACACGCGTGCACCGATCAATCTGACGCACTTAACGTGCTGCGCGCTGTGTTCGATACGCTGGTGCGTCGGGGCCCCGATGGAGAATGGCTGCCTGCCGCCGCTCGAAGCTGGACGGTGTCGGCTGATGCGCAGACATATACGTTCGACCTGCGCGATGATCTCGTCTTCCACGACGGCACGGTGCTCGACACTGCCGCAGTCGAATTTTCGCTCAGGCGTATGGCCCGTCCCGACATGGGGGCGACGCTTGGCGCTGGCGGCGTCTATGCCCAGTATTTGGCGGGGCTGGAGGTTGAGTGCCTGTCACGATGGCGTTTGGTAGTGCGGCTTCCCGAAGCCTTGGCGGATTTCTTCGATCTTTTGGCCTATGGACATTTGGTATCGCCGACGGCGATGGCCACAGCCGGTGATGATCCGGCCCAACGGTTGGTTGGCAGCGGCCCATGGCGCGTGACCACCATCAACGATGGTGTAGCGATTGAGGCGGAAGCCTTTGCTCACCCTTGGCGATCAGTTGGTGGTGCCAGCTTTGTTCGCTGGCAGGCTGCGCCCGAGGTCGCCGACCGCACCGACCTGATTGTTCAAGACAAAGTTGAGATCGCAACGCGGTTGTCCAGCGAGGCCTTAGGCAATGGCGTGACGGTCCGCACCAACCGCGATCCGATGGCCGTTGTATTTCTATTCAATTGCAGTCGTGGACCGTTGACCGATCCGCGCGTTCGACTGGCGCTCAATCTTGCCATTGATCGCCGAGCGTTGATCAATGAAGTCCTGCAAGGGCACGGGCAACCGTTGCATGGGTTTGTCAGTCCATTGCATTTCGGATCGCCACCTGAATCGGAGGCAGCGGCACAGCTGCCGTTCAACCCGGATCGCGCGCGGGCACTGCTATCGGCGGCGGGGCATGCTCAAGGCCTTCAGCTCGATGTTGACCGACCCGAGCGACTGCCAGATGAAGCCGCAGCCCTGACCGATGCGGTGGCTCGCCAATTGGCACAGGTTGGCGTCACGTTTCGCATTCATGCGGAGCCTGACCGGGCACGTTATGCCAATCGGGTGCGCCAGAAAGACATCCACGATATGGCGCTGTTTGATTCTAGCCCGCTCAGCACGTTTCGAGTGTTGGTCGAAAAAATCGACAGTCGCTTTCGCGGCTCGTGGTGGCAAGGCTACGCTAATCCAGAGGTGGAACGGGTGCTCGACGAGGCGCGTCGGACCGTCGATGAGGCGTCACGGCGGCGGCTCTACAACGCAGCATTTGTGCAATTGCAGTTGGACCCGCCATGGCTCTACCTTTACACACACAGGCGGGCCACAGGATTGACGACTGCAGGCCAGGCATGGTCGGTTTCAATCGACGATGTGCTGGAACCATAAGCTTGACTCGCGCATTTTGCGTATGGCGTTGAGCCCTCAGCGCTAATTAGCGGTCATACGACTTTGCGTTCGTCGTCAAACGCTATACGGGAGAGCGGAAAGTCGAACGACAAGGCAGGCATCAAGCACATGCAACTGTTCAAATGCTCGAACTGTGAACAGCTCTTGTATTTTGAGAACACGCGATGTGTGAAGTGCAACAGCAGCCTGGGCTACGTCGCAGGTGAGGCTGCACTTCTGCCCATCGAAACCGACGAAGCGGGCCTGTGGAATGAGTTGGGCGTTACGGGCCATTCCTACAGGCGTTGCGCCAATGCGGAAATCATCTCGTGCAACTGGCTGATCCCAGAGACGGATCTGGAACCGTTCTGCGAAGCCTGTCACCTCAACAGCGTCATTCCTGATTTGTCGGTCGCCGACAACCTGCAGCGGTGGCAGCGCCTTGAACAAGCCAAGCACCATCTGATCCATACGCTGCTCCAATTGGGGCTGCCGCTCGTCAGCCGAACGGTTGATCCGGAATATGGACTTGGCTTCGTCTTCGTCGCTGATGCCGATGAGCCATCGGAAGACGGGTTGCCGACATTTACGGGCCATTTGAACGGCATCATTACGATCAACATCGCGGAAGCAGACGACGCCGAGCGAGAACGTCAACGCAAGGCGGTCGGTGAGCCCTACCGAACTTTGCTGGGACACTTTCGCCACGAGATCGGCCACTACTATTGGGATCGCTTAATTGCCGGTCAGCCAGCTCAAGACAAGTTCCGCGAAATCTTTGGCGACGATCGCGTCGACTACGGCGAGCAACTGAAAGCCCACTACGAAAACGGCCCAGTTGCGCAGTGGCAAGACCATTTTGTCAGTGCCTATGCGAGCGCGCATCCACTTGAGGATTTCGCCGAGACCTGGGCACACTACCTGCACATTCTCGATACGCTTGAGACGGCGTATGCGTTCGGCATGGTCGTGCAGCCAGGGATGACGCGCAGCCCATCGATGACGATGACCGCCAATTTCGACCCCTATCGCGAGAAAGACTTTGCCCGGATCGTGCGCGCCTGGTTGCCGCTGACATTCGCAGTTAATAGTCTCAACCGCAGCATGGGACATACGGATCTCTATCCGTTCGTCATTACACCTGGGATTGAGAAAAAGCTGACTTTTGTGCACGCGCTTGTACGCGGTGTGGCGAGCAAACCGGTGGGTTAGGCACGCTCGGCCACATCAACGGCGACGCTGACCGTATGTCGCCCGCCCCCCAAGAGTACGCCACTGATCGGGCTCACGTCGTCATAGTCGCGACCGAAGGCGATCGAAATGTGCTCGGTCTGCGGCATCGATCCGTTGGTCGGATCGAAATCGACCCAACCGGTCTCGGGCGCCCAGACCGAGATCCAGGCATGCGATGCATCGGCACCGCGCAGCTTTTGCTGTCCAGCAGGCGGCCGGGTCAATAGATAGCCGCTAACGTAGCGTGCCGGAATGCGTGCTGCCCTTAGGCACGCCAAGGCCAGATGCGAGAAGTCCTGACAAACGCCGCGCCGTTGCTTCAACACGGTTGAGATCGGTGTCGAGACATCGGTTGCAGAACTGTCGAATGTGAAGTCCTTGAACATGCGTCGGGTGAGATCCCAGGCGGCGGCCAGTACCGGTTGGCCTGGCTGCAGCGACGCGCTGGCATAGTCGATGATCTCGGTCGTCGGCATGGTATGCCGCGACGGCCACGTAAACTGCAGAACCTGAAGGTCGAGCGGTGCGCTCGCATCAGCCAGACCAGGGGCCAGTTGCTGCCAGTCCTGGCTGTCGTCGAGATCGACCAGCGGGCGTGCTGCGACCTTGATCGTGCTGCGGGCATGAATGACGAGTTCGCTGTGCTCGTCCTCAATACAAAGGCGCGATGTCGGGTTGCCGAAATAATCCGCAGCCTCGATGCAGGATGTGGGCGCTGGTTCGATCAGCAGGCTATGGCGCAGCACGACCTGGCGTTCGAACGCGCGCGGCGACATGTGCATGATGTGATGCGACTGTGAGACCGGCGCGCTATAGCGATAAAGCGTCTTATGGCTGATATCATAGATCAAGGTACTGTCTCTCTGCAGTTCGGCAACACTGTCGAGGGTAAGAACAAATCGGTCAGCTGCGCGTATGGACGCGATGCGGAAGTTCTTCCTTTAGGTTAAAGTAATGCCGCATGATCGCATTTGAAAGCTCGGGCAGCTTTTCCGCTTGTTCGGTCATCGCCGAGACGAGGTTTGGCCGTTCATGCCGCTCGTTGGCCGCGGCGAGCGCCTGGACGTCGGCGAGCCTGATCGATGACAGCAGCGCGACCAGGATGCGCTGCTCCTCAGGCAGATTGGCGCCGCTGCGCGACAACGGCAGTTGGCTAAGATGCCCAGACAATGACGACAGTTGGAACGCCAAGCTGCGCGGATTGGTTTCGTCGATCAGCAGCAGATCGAGCACCAGCGGCAGCATCGGGTCGAGGCGATAGCGCGAGCGGTACGTGATGAAACTATCGGCGACCTCCAATAGGAACATCAGGCTGTGCATCTCATCGTCGGCGTCGGTCGTGCGGCCAAACAAGGGTGTAATTGCTTCGCAAAGGTTCAATCCACGCTCCAGGCGGCGTCCCATGTCGAGAAATGCCCAGCCCGAATTACGCGTCATGTTCTCGTGCATCAGGCCGTAGAACCCGGCAATCGCCAGCAGACCTTCGTCCAATCGATCCATCAGTTCGCCGGCAGGAGCGAGCGCCAACCGATCACGCCATGCCGATTGCGGCCCAAGCGCATTGAGTGTGCGCGACACTTCGAGCGAGAGCCGGTCACGTGTCAGGCCAGCCACCCGGTGCAGCGCATCGCAGGTGTGATGCAGGCTGTGGCTTCCCCCGGCTGCCGACATCAAAAGCCTGGACATGTAGGCTGCTGAGTTCTGATTCGCTTGCAGTGGCGTGATTGCTCGGGAGGCTGCGAGTGCGGCCTTGGGATCTTTTGCGAGCAGCGTCTGCAGGCATACGATCGCGGCCCGTTGACTGACATCCTGACTGGCATCTTCCTGCTGGCGCACGACCGAGCTGCGGGCGACCCGCATGGTCCAGTCCGCGCGTTCGGCATACCGTCCGAGCCAGAACAGATCATCGGCAACACGGCTTTGCAGGACGCGCTGGGCGCGTTGCACGTGGGCGGTATCGACGGTCGGGCGCCACAAACTCACGTGCGGCGGCTCGGCAGCATCGGACAACACCCACACATCGCGGGTTTCGCCATCAGGTGCATTGAGGCCGACGGCACGATCGGGGTTGACCGTCATGGCGATGCCGCCTGGCATCACGCGATAGCCGTCGCGCGCGGCGCTGGCAAACAACCGGATCGCAAACGGGCGTGGCAGCAGACCTTCGGGCGTCCATACCGGCGAGGTGCCGAAGCCGATTTTCTCCTCGGCGACCAGGGTCTGACCGTTGAGCTTGATGTCCCGGATCAGATCGGTCCGCTGTTGCGGAGTGAGGACATTGGACATTCGACCGAGCGACGCCCGGCCAGGCCTGCCGGTTGCTTCGTGCGCTGGACGGATGACCAGTTGGTCAATGTGTTGGATCGCGTAGTCATTGGCGGTCGGATCTCCCAGCCACCAGCGCGGCGCGTCGTGCAGCATCAGGTCTTCGCCAAGCAGCGCCTTGCTGATGTCTGGCAAATATCGGCCGAGTCCGCGATTTTCAACCAACGCCGAGCCAAGCGCATTGACCACCCGGTCCGGGTGCGCGCGGGCGGCCTGGGTCAGACCAACGGGTCCAAGGAACCCACTGGGATCAAGCTCCAACGGATCTGATAGCGCGCCCTCGATGCAGCGCACGATCAAATCGATCGGCTGCAGGCCTTCGAGTGTTTTCAGCATCACCTGATCGCCGGTGATCTGCAGGTCGCCGCCTTCGACGAGGATCAGCCCTAGGTAGCGGGCGAGATACGCGTGGCTGAAATAGTCTTCGTGATGCGGTCCAGGTGTCAGCAATGCAATGCGGGGATCAGCCCGGCCGCAGCGCTGGGCAAGGCTTGCCTGAACGTCGCGAAAAAATGACGCGAGGCGCTGTGCATTGGAGGCGGCAAAAACCTCGCCCGCGACATGCGTATGCACGCCTCGGTTGGCGAGCACGAGGCCGATGCCAGCCGGGGTCTCGGTGTGGCTGTCGATCACACGCCACGCGCCGTCGGCACCGCGGGCAAGGTCGGTCGCAAAGAACTGCAGCATGCCGCCGGTTGGCAAGATGTCTCGAGCGGCGCGCAGAAACGACGGGTCAGAAAACACGAGACCCGGTGGAATCCGGCCAGATGCCAGGAGCTTCTGCTCGCCATAGATGTCGGTCAAAATGGCGTTCATGAGGCGTGCACGTTGCACGAGGGCGCGTTCAAGCCATTGCCACTCATCGGCACTAATGAGCAGTGGCATCAAGTCAACTCGCCAGGGTTGCCCCATGCGGGAAGGGTCGGCGAACATATCGTGGGCGATGCCGGTTTCGCGCACGCGCCGGTTCATCCGGTCAGCGCGAACCGAGCGTTCCATCGGATCGAAGGCGGCCAATGCGTTGAGGACGGGCTGCCAATGCGGACGGACGGTTCCATCCACATTCATCATCTCGTCATGAACCCCAGCGGGGGGCACGTAACGGCTGATCAGATTGGGTCGTTCGGCGTGCGTACTTTGCACATTGGTCTTCATCCAGCTTCAGGCTCCAGTGCCGCTGACCCGTCCCGACTCGTCCGTAAATCCAGCATGTCGGCTTGCGGAGCCGACGCAATCCCCCTTTGGAGAGGTGAGCTTCAAGTGACGCACTTTTGCATCACTGTATCGCGCGACCTCCAGGCCGTCGGCAATCGATCAATGGAACTGACGCAGATCCAAGGTTAACGGGTACTCCGGATTGATCACCACGGGAGGCAGGCGGACCGGACCGGCGGTATGACGGGTCGTTTCGAAGCGGGATAATCTGCGCCCCTCGGCCTCGTAGGCATTGATGGGGAAGGTTTCATGGGCCCGCCCCCCCGGATGGGAGACGTGATAACGGCAGCCACCCACTGATCGGCTTGACCACGTATCGATGATGTCGAAGGCCAGCGGCGCATCGACGGGCAGGAACGGATGCAGGCAGGTTGGCGGTTGCCACGCGCGATAGCGGATGCCCGCAACCGCTTCGCCGTTGGTGCCGGTCGCCGTTAGCGGTACCGTTTGACCGTTGCAGGTCACGACGTAACGGCTGCCGGTCATGCCGGTGATGCGCACTTGCATGCGCTCCAGAGACGAGTCGACGTATCGCGCGGTGCCACCAACGGAGGCCTCCTCGCCCAAGACGTGCCAAGGCTCAAGCGCCTGCCGGAGCTCCAGCTCGATATCACCGACTGTAATTTTGCCAGCCAACTGGAAGCGGAATTCGAGGTGGGGGCGGAACCATTCCAGGTCAATCGGTAGCGACGCCGGCTGCAACTCCGCGATCACGTCCTTGAAATCGGACCAGATGTAGTGCGGCAGCATGAACCGGTCGTGCAACGAGGTGCCCCAGCGGACCAGGGGGCGGCGATAGGGCTTCTCCCAGAACCGTACCACGAGTGCACGCAGCAGCAGCTGTTGAGCAAGGCTCATACGGGCGTGTGGTGGCATCTCGAACGAACGAAATTCGACCAGTCCGAGCCGCCCGGTCGGCCCGTCCGGCGAATACAGCTTATCGATGCAGATCTCGGCCCGGTGTGTGTTGCCTGCGACATCGACCAACAGGTTGCGCAGGATGCGATCGACCATCCACGGCACGACCGGCTCAGCCTTGGCGCCAACTCGCTTCGGATCGGGGATCTGCTTCAGGGCAAGGTCGAGTTCGTAGAGGTTCTCGTGCCGGGCTTCGTCCATGCGTGGCGCCTGGCTCGTTGGACCAATAAACATGCCGGAGAACAGGTAAGATAACGACGGATGATTTTGCCAGAACGCGATGATGCTGGCGAGCAGGTCTGGCCGCCGCAAGAACGGGCTATCGGCTGGCGTGATGCCGCCCAGGACGATGTGATTGCCCCCGCCGGTGCCGGTGTGCCGTCCGTCAAGCATGAACTTTTCAGTAGCGAGCCGGGCCAAATGCGCCTCGTCGTACAGTGTGGTCGTGATCTCGACGGCCTCGGCCCAGCTTGTTGCTGGGTGGACGTTGACTTCGATCACGCCGGGGTCAGGCGTGACTTTGATCACGTTGAGACGCGCGTCGTTGGCTGGCGTATAGCCCTCGATGTGAACTGGGAGGTTGGTTGACTTTGCGGTTTCCTCAACCGCGCCAATCAGTGCAGCATAGTCTTCGGCATCGGCTAATGGCGGCAGAAACACGCAGATGTGTCCGTCGCGCGGTTCGATTGCGAGTGCGGTGCGCACTGAGCCTGCAATCGCATCGGGATCATCAGCCGAGGCTGCCTTCGACTTGAGGGCGACGGTGCGGCGCTGTTGGGTCAAGACCGCGCGCGAGCCCAAAGGCGGGGCTGGTTCATAAGGGTCGCGCGGCTGCACGTGTGGATAGTTCGATTTGTCGACGAACTGGAGCGACCCGAGCGGTAGCCGCAGGCCAACGGGACTGTCGCCCGGCATCAGATAGAGCCGTTCGCGGCGTAGCGCCCACCGTTCGGTAACCCAGCGACGACCGAGGTCGCGGCTCTGCCAAGCCTGAATCGGCAACACATACCCGGTGGGTTTGCCGAGCCCCCGCTCGAACACGCGGATCAGGCGCGTCCGCTCCGCCTCGTCCTCGAGCTTCGCATCTGCGACCGACTGGTCGATCGGCAGTCGCTGCTCGATCAACATGAAATGAGCCGGATCCTCGAAGGCTGGCATCGCGCTTTGGTCGCCAAGTCCAAGCTGCGTGCAGAGCCGTTCGGTGAAGGTCTTCGCATCGTCGATGGTCGGTTGAACGAGTGGCGTTTCGCGATCAATCAGATCGAGATTTTCCCACAGCGGTTGCTTGTCTGAGCGCCAATAGACGGCGAATGCCCATCGCGGTAATTGTTCGCCCGGATACCATTTGCCCTGCCCATAGTGCAGCAGTGCGCCCGGCGCAAAACGGCGTTGTAATCGGCGTACCAAGTCCTCGGCAAAGCGGCGCTTGGTTGGACCGACGGCAGCAGTACTCCATTCCTCGCCTTCCATGTCGTCGGCGGCAACGAAGGTTGGCTCGCCGCCCATGCTAAGGCGCACGTCGCCGGCAGCCAACCGGGCGTCAACCTTGGTGCCAACGTCGAGGATTTGGCTCCATTGCTCATCTGAGTAGGGCTTGGTGGTGCGCGGGGTTTCACGGATGCGCGTCACCTTCATGTCGAAGGAGAACGACACTTCGGCTTTCTCGTGCGCGCCAGAGATCGGCGCGGCACTGGTCGGGTTAGGCGCAGCGGCTAGAGGAATGTGGCCTTCGCCCGTGAGCAGGCCCGACGTCGCATCAAGACCGATCCAGCCGGCACCGGGCACGTAGACTTCCGCCCAGGCATGTAGATCGCAGAAATCGGTTGCTGCCCCGACCGGCCCATCGAGGGACGCAACATCGGGTTTTAACTGGATCAGATAACCCGACACGAACCGAGCAGCCAACCCCAGATGGCGCAGGATCTGGACCAGCAGCCAAGCGCTATCGCGACAGGACCCTGATTTAGATTTCAGCGTCTCTTCCGGCGTTTGAACGCCCGGTTCCATACGGATCAGGTATTTGATGTCCTGCTGCAGCTGCCGATTGAGATCACACAGGAAATCATTGGTCGGTCGCGGCGACAGGTCCAATCCGTTGACGTAGCGCTTGAGCTGCGGGCCGGTCGCCGGGGGCACGAGGTAAGGTGCCAGTTCAGCTCGAGTCTCGTCCGCGTAGGTGAACGGGCACACTTGCGCTGAATCGTCGATGAAGAAATCAAACGGATTGATCACCGCCATGTCGGCGACGAGATCGATCGTCACCGACAGTTCGCTCGTTTTTTCCGGCACGACGATGCGCGCCATGAAATTGCCGAACGGGTCTTGCTGCCAGTTCAAGAAGTGGGTTTCTGGGCTCAGGCCGAAGGAATAACTCAAGATCGGCGTGCGGCAATGCGGCGCTGGTCGAAGCCTGACGATCTGTGGGCCGACATTGATCGGCCGGTCGTAGGTGTAGGTGGTACGGTGCGTCAGGGCGACATGTAGGGTCATAGACGCTTACGACTCTCGGGTTGATCGGTGATGCTGGGTGCGGCGTTTCGCTGCCGACCGGTCACGCGACGGACTGCGATTGGGATTGCGACTGTTGCTCGGGCGGTTCGGCCCCGAAAAACCGAACTGCAAGCTCAGTGGTGAGATCAGCCAAGCTCAGTTGCAGCCAGTCGTTCACGGTATGTAGCCGCGCGACAAGTGCTGGATCACGCGACGCGCCTTCGAGGCCATCAACGAGCACATCGAGTTTTTCGAGTGCGAAGTTGGTTTGGCGCAAGCCATAGCCTGAGCGCAGCTCATGCAGCACGCGCTGCATTTCGGCAGCACAGCACGCGACCGATTTCGGGTGACTGGGATTGAGCAACAGAAAGCGTGCGACGCTCGCTGGTTCGGCCCCCTTGCGCTCCAGGCGTCGGAACACCTGATAGGCTGCCGCCGAACGCAGCACCAACGCCCAGAAGGTCGCGTCGGCGACTTGCGGGTTGCCAGCCACCCTGGTGGCGATTTGGGCGAATTTGACATCGAGCAAGCGGCTCGTTTGGTCGGCCCGCTCGATCATCAGCCCGAGCCGGAAGAAGCGCTCGCCCTCGTCCCGGTACAACGTGCTCTCGATGACGCCGAGTTGGGCGTAGCAGCCGTACTTTACGGTGCCGCAGGTCTTCGAGAGATGGATCAGATCAAGCGCTGTTTCGTCGATCTCCAGGAAGCCGTTGTAGAACTCATTGAGCTGGTTCCACATCTCGGTCGGGATCACGGCCCTAAGCGCGCGTGCATTCTCTCGCGCCGCCCTTAGCGCCGACACGATCGAGCCTGGATTTTCCGGATCTGTGACATAGAACCGGGCAACGTTTTTCAGCGAATATTCGGTGTGCGACTTCTTGAACAACTCATCATCCGAATACAGCGCGACCAGCCATGCCCAGGATTGATCATCGTCCTGCCCGCGATCATGCGCACTGTGGATCTCGATGATCCGCGAGATGCTGGCGGCGCGCTCGATGTAGCGACCGAGCCAGAAGAAGTGCTCTGCGTTGCGGGCAAGGAGACTCACGAATGCCCCTCCTCTAGCACCCAGGTATCCTTGGTGCCACCGCCCTGAGAAGAGTTGACAATGATTGAGCCTTCCTTGAGGGCCACGCGGGTCAAGCCACCTGGCAACACCCAGGTCTCACGGCCCGTCACTGCATAGGGCCGCAAATCGACATGGCGGGGCACGACACCGGTTTCGTTCAGCGTTGGGCACACCGAGAGGTCAATCATCGGCTGGCTGATGAAGTTGGCCGGGTTGGCTTTCACCAGCTTGCGGCACGCAGCGATTTCTGCGCGGGAGGCCTTTGGTCCGACGACGATGCCGTAACCACCTGATTCACCAACAGGCTTGACCACCAGCTTGTCGAGGTTAGCCAGCGTGTAGGCGAGCCCTTCCGGTTCGCCGCAGATGTGCGTCTCGACGTTGGGCAGGATCGGTTCTTCATTCAGATAGTAGCGGATAATGCGCGGCACGTACGCGTAAACGGCCTTGTCGTCGGCAACGCCAGTGCCCACCGCATTCGCCAAGGTCACGTGCCCCTTGGATGACGCACGCATGAGACCTGCTACACCCAACATGCTCGATTTGTCGAAGGCTTCTGGATCGATGAAATCATCATTGATCCGCCGATAGACGACGTGGACCGGCTTCAGTCCTGCCAGCGTCCGCATGAACAGGCGGTCGCTTTCGACGACCAGATCGCGGCCCTCAACGAGTGGCACGCCCATCTCGCGGGCAAGGAAGATGTGCTCGAAGTAGGCTGAGTTGAAAACACCTGGTGAGAGCAGAACCACCGTCGGGCTGGAAATGCCTTCAGGCGCGACCTCGATCAGTTTGCCCAGTAGCATCTCGCCGTAGTTTGAAACCGGCTTGATCCGCAGCCCCTGCATCAGATCGGGGAAAGCGCGCTGCATCATGTGCCGGTTTTCGACAACGTATGATACGCCCGATGGCGAGCGACCGTTATCCTCTAGCACGTGGAAGACACCAGCCCCATTGCGCACAAGATCGGTGCCGTTGATGTGAATATAGGTGCCACACGGCGGGTTGTAGCCAATCATCTCTGGCCGGTAGTTGGCATTGCCCACCACAAGGGCGCGTGGCACGGTTCCATCTTTGAGGATGTGTTGGTCGTGATAAACATCCCAGAGGAACAAATTAAGCGCTTTGACGCGTTGGATGACACCTGCTTCGACCGACTTCCACTCCTTGGCGGTCATCACGCGAGGGATGACGTCAAACGGCAGGATCCGATCAATGGCGTCCTTTTCGCTGTAGACGGTGAACGTGATGCCTAAGTTAAACAACTCGTTCTCGGCATCGCTCGCGCGGCGCAAAAGGTCTGCGACATCCATTGTCTGCAGGCGTTGCCAGATGGCAACCAGAGCCTTGCTCGGCTGTTCACCGGTGCCAAGCAACTCGCAGAAAAACGGCTGCGGCGCATAGCCGTCGAAGGGTCCAGCTTTCTTAGGATCCTTCAGTGCCGTCAATGTACCCATGGTGGTCTCGCTCTTGGGATTGAGAATCTTGGCCAACAACATCCGTAGCGCAATTGTTAGTCCCTCTTCGGATGTTCGCAACTGGTATTGATAGGGCTCCGACAGAAATGCCTTTGTTTTGTGCGCGTTGCCTGATCAAAAGGCAGGTGCCGCCCTTTCAACGGCAGGCGGCGCGGATGGCTGCAATGTTGCGGCCGTAGGCTTCCGGTTGGGCAACCGAGCCGCCTTTGAAAACGGCTGAGCCCGCAACCAGCACATCGGCACCGGCGCTCACGACCAACGGTGCGGTCTCGGCGGTGACCCCGCCATCAATCTCGATGTGGATTGGCCGGTCCGCAATCATCGCCCGAAGCGCTTTCACCTTGGGGATCTGGCTGTGGATGAAGCTTTGTCCGCCGAAACCGGGGTTCACCGTCATTACGCAGACGAGGTCTATCGTATCCAAAACGTAGGCGACGACCGACTCTGGCGTCGATGGGTTGAGGGCAACGCCTGCCTTTTTGCCGAACGAGCGGATCAGTTGCAACGTGCGATGGAGGTGGGGGCCAGCCTCTGCATGAACCGTGATAATGTCCGCTCCAGCCTTCGCGAAGGCTTCGATGTAGGGATCGACGGGCGCGATCATTAAATGCACGTCCATCACCGTTTTGATGTGCGGGCGGATCGCGGCGCAGGTCTGCGGCCCAAAGGTAATGTTTGGCACAAAATGTCCGTCCATCACATCGACGTGGACCCAGTCGCAACCCTGCGCCTCGATCGCCTGGCATTCGGCGCCGAAATTGGCAAAGTCGGCAGCCAGGATCGATGGGGCAATCTTGATGTTGCGGTCGAACGACAAAGCTTAACCTCCAGGCGTAAATGGCTGACACCTGATTTGGCTGTGAAGATGCCAATTGTCCAGGGCCGTCGCCGGTGGCTAGTGTTTCAGTCTGGTCAGTTTTAATGGCCGAGAGCCTGCACCATCGCCTCGACGGCAGCGGGAATAGGTTCAATGATCGGTACACTAAACTGCGGGACCAATGCACGGGCGGCCCGTGCCAACGGTCCACCACCGATGATGACGGCTTGTGCGCCATCCTCATTGATTGCCAACCGAACCGCATCTGCCAGCGCTGCTTCCAGGCGCACTGCATCGGCGGTCAGGAACGCTGGATCGCCCGCCGTCAATCGGATCGACATCAATTGCTGATCAAGGTTCAACAGTGCGGCGCGGCGTCGAATGCTGTCCACCAAATCGGGTGTGGTTGTTGCAATTGAAAATCGGCGCCCGTTCGTGGCAGCAGCCCGCATTGATGCCGCGCCGATGCCAACGACGGGGCAGGCGAGCAGGCTCGCGAGTTCGTCGGAGCCTGGGTCACCAAATGCGGAAACGATGACGCCATCTGCTTTCATCGCGGGGCTAAGTGCAATGACTGCGTGGGCTGAGCACTCCAATTGCGCGGCGTTGGTGATGAGCGGCGAACCGAACGGAGCGGTCACCCCTTCGATTGAAATGCCAGTTGGTGCGCAGGCTTGCGCAATTGCCACCATCGCAACGGTGGTCGCAGCCGACGTGTTCGAATTGATCAGCAGAATTGTTGGCACGGGCTAGGCGCCTCCAGACGAGTAACGGTCGTGTCGCTTTTCAGTTGGCATCACAGTATCGATCAGCAGGCATGGCGTCACATCAATATAGATACGGCATGTGATGCTTACCCAGTATAAGAAAATTCTATGGCTTAATGGGTGCCGGCGCGATTAATTGACCGATCCAGACTCCGCGGTCGACCAATTCAGTCACGACCGATTCGATGGCCTCTGCCGCAAAGCGCGTGGCGCGCGTTGCGGTGCGGTCGCTGGGTAGTGACAATACGAGGCGTCGTGTCGGCGCTGGTTCAATGAGGGGCGCAGCCGTAAGACGCCGAGCGGCGATGTCGGCGTGGATCGGTGCCAAAGGCAATATCGTTCGACCATAGCCGTTCCGCACGAGGTCTTTGAGGGTGGCATACGAATCCGCTTCGACGCTGACCTTGAGGGAAATGCCAACTTCCGCCGCGCACCGCTCGACGATGCTGCGCAGGCCGTGGCGCGGACTTGGCAGCAGCAGCGTTTCGCTCGCCAGTTGAGCGAAGGAGATCGCTCGCACTGTTGATAGCTTGGCTGACTTGGCGCCGATCAAGAACAAATTTTCCAGCACCAAGGGCTTGGAGCGTAGGGAACGCGTCGGTTGTGGATCGTAGATCACGGCAACGTCGATTTCGCCGCGCTGCAGCCAATCCAGCAAATATCCTGTGAAGGCGCTGACAAGTCGCAACTCGACCTGGGGGTGGGTGGTTTTGAACCGCGCGACGAGCGGCACCGAGATAATGTCGGCCACCGTTGGCGGCAAGCCAATCGCAACCCGCCCCGTGAGTGAAGCATTTTTATCGGCAACCTGCGCCCTCATCGCTTCGAGGTCATTGATCACGCGGGTTGCGTGGCGCAATACCTCGCGACCACTGTCGGTCAGCACCATTCCCCGACCGTGTCGGTCAAACAATCGTGTGCCGAGTTCTGTCTCCAGCATGCGCACCTGGCGACTGAGGGCCGGTTGGGCGATGCGCATGCGCTCCGCCGCCTTGCTGAGGCTGCCGAGTTCGGCGACATTAATGATCGTTCGTAGCTGGGCGAGATCCATTCAAGCAATCTAATTTGGGTATATCTGAATGTCATAAGTTATCGATCTTCTATCGGCAAGTATGCGTTAGTGTGGGCTATGAGACGAATAGTGAAGGAGGCCATATTGGCTAGCGAAAAAAGCGATAGTGCAACCAACATTGCAGCGGAATGGCCAGGACATCTTTATCGGGTGCTGAAGGGGGCCAACGTGCGCCAGATGTCCTACGTGCCCGATGCCGGGCATTCGAAGCTTATCAATCTGTTCGGCGCCGATAAGGACGTGATCACGAATGTACTGACGACCGAGGAAGAGGGCATCGCGATTGCAGCGGGCGCCTATCTCGGCGGTTTGCGCAGCGTGCTCCTGGTCCAGTCGAGCGGTGTTGGCAACTGCATCAATATGCTCTCGCTGCCGACGATGATCCGTATGCCGCTACTGATGCTGGTGACGATGCGCGGCGAGTGGGCCGAGTTCAATCCCTGGCAAGTGCCGATGGGACTTGCCACCGAACCGTCGTTGAACGCGATGGCGATCCGCACGTTCCGCACTGACACGGCTGAAGATCTGGTCGACACCGTCGAGGCAGCAGCAACGCTGGCATTTGAGGGCGAACAACAAGTCGCGGTGCTGATTTCGCAGCGGCTTCTCGGCAAAAAGAAATGGTGAGGTCACCCATGACACCGACAAACGGAACGCTTGATCGCCGCCAAGTTGTGCAACGGCTGCTTGCAAAGCGCGGCGACCTTCTGGTCGTCACAGGGCTCGGCTCGCCAAGTTACGATGTGCACGCAAATGGCGACCACGACGGCAACTACTATTTATGGGGCGCAATGGGGGCGGCGTCCCTCGTTGGATTGGGACTGGCGCAAGCGCAACCGAAACGCACCGTCGTTGTGATCACCGGCGATGGCGAACAGCTGATGGGTCTTGGTGGCTTGGCGACGATTGCCGTCGCCAAACCGGCCAACCTCGTGATCGTCGTGATCGATAACAATCACTTCGGCGAAACCGGAATGCAGACGAGCCATACCGGGCGTGGCCTAGATCTGAGCGCCGTGGCAAAGGCTTGCGGATTTGGCGAGACGCGCACCGTTTCGGACATGGGCGGGGTCGATGAGATTGAGCGGGCTTTGCATACGCAGGCGACCGGGCCACGATTGTTCGTCGTGAAGGTCAAGGCGGAGAACCCGCCGCGGTCACTTCCCTCGCGCGATGCCGTCTACGCGAAAAACCGGTTCCGCGGGCACCTGGGGCTCAAGCCGATCTGAGATCTCATCATCGTCCAGTTGATCAACCATTCAACAAAACTCAAGTGAGCATGCCAATGAAAACGCCAGCGCCGATCTTCCAGACCCTGCATCACATTTGTATCGTCGTGCGGGATTTGAAAAAATCCGTGGCCTTCTATGAATCCGTCGGTGTCGGCCCCTGGCACGATTACCCGCCCTTGGCCGATTTCACCGACCTAAAAGTCCAAAGCCGCCACGCCTTTTTGACTATGGTCTACAAGTACGCGAACATCGGGAACTCACAGATCCAATTGTGCCAACCGGGTGAAGGCGAAAGCCCGCAACGCTTGTTCCTCGAAACCAAGGGCGAGGGGGTGTTCCACGTCGGTTTCACTGTGCCCGATTGCGATGCGGGAGAGGTCGCGGGCGAAGCGATGGGGCTCAAGGTTAAGATGAAAGGTCGCCGCTCCGACCGGACCGGGTTTACATATTTTGAGACAACGGAGGCGGGCGCTGGTGTAACCTTAGAAATCCGCGTCGCGCCGAAAGGATGACGCGGGCAAGCCTAGCCGCGCATGGAGCCCGCTCAATTGAACCCCAAGATGCAATCGGTCGATTTGAACGCTGATCTTGGCGAGGGTTATGGCCCCTACAAGATGGGCGACGATTTGGCGATGCTGGATATCGTCAGTTCCGCGAACGTCGCTTGCGGCTTTCATGCGGGCGATCCCAATATCATGGCAGCGACCTTTCAAGCGGCGGCGAAGCGCGGCGTTGCTATTGGTGCGCATCCAGGGTTCGCTGATTTAGCGAATTTTGGCCGACGCAAGCTGCCCGTTTCGCCAGCTGAAATAGAGCGCATTGTCGCCTATCAGGTCGGTGCTGCCTGCGCCGTTGCAGCGCTCGCTGGTCATCGCATCACCTATGTCAAAGCGCACGGTGCGCTCGGCAACATGGCCGAGCAAGACGAAGGGATTTCGCGCGCCATTGCGCGTGGCATCAAGGCGGCTGATCCGGCGCTGAAGTCGTTGGCAATCGCTGCCACCTGGAGCGAGCACGGTGCGCGGGCGGAAGGCCTGGATGTCGCCTGTGAGATATTTGCCGACCGCGCGTATCAACCGAACGGAACGTTGCGACCGCGCGATTTACCCGGTGCCGTATTGCACGATGCCGACGCGATCTCCCAGCGGATCATCGCGATGTTGCAGGAACAGGCGATCATCGCCATTGACGGCACGCGCATTCCTACCCGCATCGATAGTATTTGCCTGCATGGCGATACCCAGGGTGCCGTTGTCATTGCGGCGACTTTGAAGCTGGCGCTGCAACAACATGGCTATGCGATTGCATCGTTTGCAGGGGCTCGTCCCCAAGTCCAAGCATGACAGCGATACCTCCGCCGCGTTATCTAGACGCCGGAGAAACGGCGCTTGTCGTCGAGTTCGGCACCTCCATCGATGAGGCGATCAACGATCGCGTGTTGGCGCTCGATGCAGCAATGGCCTCACGTGCAACGGCTGGCGTTATCGAACTCGTTCCAACCTATCGCTCGCTGATGATCCACTACGATCCCCTGCGCTTGTCACGGCAGGCGCTGGTCAGCGTTGTGGACGCGGCGCTGAGCGATCCGCTGCAAGCTGCGTCTGCCAAGCGGCTATGGACGGTGCCTGCCTGCTACGATGCAGCGTTTTCGGATGACCTTGCCTTTGTTGCAACAACTGTTGGCTTAAGCCCTGAGGCCGTTGTTACGGCCCACGCCTCGGCCCGCTATCGGGTGTTCATGTACGGGTTTGCGCCGGGCTTCGCATATCTGGGCGGATTGCCACCCGCGTTGAAGCTGCCGCGCCGCACATCGCCGCGTGATCGCTTGCCGGTCGGCAGCCTGACGATTGCCGCCGGTCAGGCGCTCATCTCGACGGTTGCGATGCCATCAGGCTGGCACATTCTTGGACGCACGCCGGAGCTTCTGTTTGTACCCAGCCGCGATCCAGCGTTTCTCGTGGCCGTCGGCGACGTCATCACGTTCGAACGCATCGACCGAGCAGCGTTTGATGACCTTAGTCGGCGTGCCGCCCAAGGCGAGATCGTGTCGCGGGTCGAGGCGCTGATATGAGTTCAGGCCTTCGCCCAGCACTTCGTATTGTCCGCGCCGGACCTGCGTGCACCTTGCAGGACGAGGGACGGCGCGGTTTCCTGCGCTTTGGCGTGACGACCGCCGGTCCCATGGATTGGCTATCTCATGCCCGTGCGCGCTTGTTCGCCGGAATGGCGGCAGCCGGTGTCGCCATCGAGATCGGCCCCGGTGGGCTCGATGTCGAAGCGGACGGGGACAGCCTGCGCCTTGGAATTTGCGCTGACGGGTTCGCCGTGAAGTTGGCTGGTGACGTGCTGGATGCGCGCTGCGCCGTGACATTGAAGCCGGGTGAGCGCCTCGCGATCACCCCCGGCCCCACCAACGTCTGGGCATACCTCGCGTGGGCTGGGGATGCGTCGGTGGCGCCTGTGATGGGCAGCCTCTCGACCCACGTTCGATCTGGTGTTGGCCCGCTCGGTGGTGCGGCGCTGGCAACTGGAACGCTCATCCCAGTGCTGCCTCATGCGGGCACCGTTGAACAAACAACGCTTGAATGGCCACTTGAGGGACAAGCACCTGGCGGCACCGTCCGCTTCGTTCCGGGCCCGCAGGCTGACTATTTTTCGCCCGAGGCATTCGCTGCGTTTTGTGCCTCACCCTACAAGGTCACCAACCGCAGCGATCGCATGGGCTATCGGCTCGATGGCCCGCAGGTTGCCCATGCACGCGGCCACGACATCGTGTCAGACGGCATTGCAATGGGCGCCATTCAAATCCCGGGCGATGGCCTGCCGATTGTACTGATGGCTGACCGCCAACCGACCGGCGGTTATCCGAAGATTGGCACTGTCATCCGTGCCGATTTGCCGAAACTGGCGCAGGCCCGCGCCGGGTCAGAAATTCGGTTCCAGCCGGTATCAATTGCGGAAGCGGTTGCAGCACTCAAAACTGCCGTCCCGACTGTTGCGCAGGTGACTGCAACCGGTCGACCACGTGGCGGTCTGGACCTCGAACGATTGCGATCGGGTGACTACGCAAGTGGCATCGTCAACGCTCTGACGCCGCCTGGAAACTGAATACGAAATCCGATGGAGACTTGATCATGCACGCCCACATCGTCGTCGCTCATCCCGAACCAAAGTCGTACAACGCGCATCTGGCGGCAACGGCGCGGCGCGCACTGGAGGAGACCGGTGCATCGGTCACGGTATCTGATCTCTACCAGATGAACTTTGATCCGTGCGAGCGTAGCAGCCATTTTAAGCAGCCGCTGGATGGTTCACGCTTCGATGTGCAAGCCGAGCAACGTCATGCCTCTGCGAACGGCACGGTCCCCCCTGACGTTGCCGCCGAGATTGCCCGCATGGAGCAGGCCGACCTGCTGATCCTGCAGTATCCCATGTGGTGGCATCTGCCGCCCGCAATCCTGAAAGGATGGTTCGACCGCGTCTTTATTTACGGCGATGTCTACACCAGTAAGCAGCGCTTCGAGAATGGCCGCTTTGTCGGCAAAAAAGCGATGTTGTCCGTCACTGTCGGCACCAGTGAGGCAACCTACGCCTATAATGGCCGCAGCGGCGACATAGACTTGTTGTTGTGGCCGATCAATTTCTCACTCGCCTACGTCGGCTATCAAGTTCTTAAGCCCTTCGTTGCTTATGGCGTCGAGGCTGGTCTGCGTTATTCCGATGCCGCCACGATTGAAGCGCGCTTGAAGGGAATTGAGACCGAATGGACGGCAACCTTGAAGACAATCGACAAAATTCCAACGGTACCATTCAATGCCATGGCAGACTGGGGGGCAGACGGGTTGATTAAACCTGAAGCGCCAAGTTTCTCAGCCTTCATGCGTAAGAAAGAGCATCTTGATCTCACGTAATCGGGTATTCGATTTTGGTTTGTAGGGGGTTGCCATGCGGATGATCGATGCGGCTGAAATCAAGCGGGTGCTCTCGTTTCCGAAGCTGATCGCAGGCCTTGAGGCAGCGCACCGCCGCCCACGGATGGAAGCTCAGGACGGCCACATGGGCTCGGAGACGGAACTCTACTTCGTCCGCCACGCCGTCGATCCGGGCCGCTATATGGCGAGTAAGTTGATCACCAGCTTTCCCAAGAACCTCGGCAGCGGCAAGCTGCCAGCGGTACAGGCAGTGTGCGTTCTGTTCGATGGAGCGAACGGTCAACCATTGGCCGTGCTCGACGGCACAGAAATCACCTATTGGCGCACGGCGGCTGACTCAGCGCTGGGTGCCAAGATCTTAGCACCGCCTACGCCTGAGGTGATGCTTGTTGTGGGCGCTGGCGAGATGTCGCGCTGGCTGGTGCGTGCCCATCGCACGGTGCGCCCGTCATTGCGCCGCGTGATGATCTGGAATCGCACGCCGGAGCGGGCCGAGGCGGTGGCTGCCGAACTACGCCAGGAAGGCGTTGACGCGGTATGCGTCACCGATCTCGACGAAGCGACCCGCCAGGCCGATTTGATTTCGACCTGCACACGCTCGCGTGAACCGCTCATCAAGGGGCGCAATCTGAAACCGGGCGTTCATCTCGATCTGGTTGGCGGGTACACGCCGCAGACCCGTGAGGCAGATGATGAAGCAGCGGCGCGCGCCCGTGTGTTCGTTGATTTGCGCGCGTCAGCATTCGATGGTGTCGGCGACATTCTGCAACCAATTGCGAGCGGCGCGATCCGTGAAACCGACGTGCTCGGCGATCACTACGATCTGGCTAGCGGTCTGGTCGGTCGCAAGGCTGCCTCCGACATCACGTTTTTCAAAAACGCTGGCGGTGGGCATCTCGATCTGATGACCTGCGAAGTTGTGTACAACGCAGTCGTAGGTGGTGTGGGCTAATCTTGGCTGACGCATTTTCGCGGTACGTACCGGAGGCATAAAGCGAATGTCCAATCCAGCGCTATCTATCCATGGCGTGACGCACACGCAGCCATCGATCACTGTCCCAGCCGGCGCTACCGACTGCCACGTCCACGTGTTTGGCCCCGGTGAAACGTTTCCGTGGTCGCCGTCGCGGGTGTATACGCCGGGCGATGCGTCGGTCGAGAGTTTGCTCGCCCATCAAACGGCTCTCAAGCTATCGCGTGTGGTCGTGGTGCATCCAAGCCCCTACGGCACGGACAATGCGTGCACGCTTGATGCGCTGCGGCGGCTGGGCGCGCGCGCACGCGGCGTCGCCGTGATCGATCCCGCAGCGATCACGGACGCAGAACTGGTCGCGATGCAGGATGTTGGGATCAAAGGGTGCCGGGCCAACCTGCAGACTGGGGGCGTCTCGGACCCGAACGTGTCCTGGGATATCTTGCGACGATTGCGTGATCGGATTTCGCCGCTCGGATGGCATGTGCAGGTGTTCACCAGTCTCGCCGTCATCGAGGCGCTGCATGATCGGCTGAAGGACTTCGGCGTGATGTTGGTTGTCGATCATTTTGGCGGCGCAAAGTCAGCCCTCGGCATCGACCAACCCGGGTTCGCGGCACTTTTATCGCTCGTCGCCAAAGGCCAGGCTTACGTGAAGCTATCGGCCGCGTACCGGGTCAGCGACCAGCCTGGCGCCATTGACGTTCTACCGCTGGCGCAAGCCTTGATCGCAGCCAACCCGGACCGTACGCTATGGGGCTCGGATTGGCCGCATCCCGGCGGCGCCAGGCGCGAGGGCGCATTGCGCGACGAAATCGAGCCGTTTCACGCCATCGACGATGGCGAAGCTCTCGATCACCTTGCGTCCTGGACGGGCGTTGATGCAACTCTGCTGCGCCGCATTCTGGTCGACAATCCCGCTCGTCTTTACGGCTTCTGACGTTTCACCCAACTGTATATGCTAGCGGGGTGCCGAGGCCGCGTCGCTTCGAGCGGGCGCTGTGCGATGCGGTATGACGAGAGGCAAATAGGGGCAGGGACTAGACGCGATGACGGAAGATCAAACGGTCCCTCAACCGACGGCGCGACTGATCGCCATCACGCTCGATGAAGGCTCGATCACACGTCCGAGCGCCAATATCGACCACGAGCGCGAGGTGGCAATCTTCGACATTCTGGATGGCAATCATTTTGCCCTCGTTGGCCGCGACGACGGTCCTTACAAACTCAATATCGGGATTGCCGACGATCGCTTGGTGTTTGCGGTCGGCACCGAGACGCAGGATGCGGTTGTCACCCACCTGCTGTCGCTATCGCCACTCAGGCGGATCATGAAGGACTACTTCATTGTCTGTGACAGTTACTATCAGGCGATCCGAACCGCGCCGCCTTCGCGGATCCAGGCCATCGATATGGGCCGTCGCGGTTTGCACGACGAAGGCAGTCGCCTGCTGGTGCAGCGGCTCGATGGTAAAATCACGCTTGATCACGACACGGCGCGGCGGTTGTTCACGCTGATCTGCGCCCTGCATTGGAGAGGATAAGCCCAACGTGACCGGCGACGTGGAAGGCGCTCCAGAGCTGCCGGCCGCAGTGCTTTTCGCCTGCACGATGAATGCTGTGCGATCACCCATGGCGGTTGCCATCATGGGGCACTTGGCCGGTCGCCGCGTCTATACGACGTCGGCTGGCGTCAGGGCCGGCGAGACCGATCCGTTTGTGATTGCCGTAATGGACGAGATCGGCATTGACGTGACCAAGCACAAGCCGCAGACGTTCTCCGATCTCAACGACACATCGTTCGACCTGATCGTGACGCTATCGCCGGAAGCCCATCACCAAGCACTGGAGATGACGCGCACGATGGCGGTCGATGTCGAATATTGGCCAACCTTCGATGCCTCGATCATGGTCGGCTCCGGCAACCGCGAGCAGGTGCTCGCCTCTTATCGACAGGTGCGAGATCTATTGTTCCTGAAAATCAAGAAGCGGTTTGGCTTAAGCGGTGGGCCGTCGGTCTAAGGAACCTGTTAAATCGGTGCTAAGCTCCAGCTAGGCACAAGCTGCTGCGAGCCAAGCGGTTGGCTACGTCATCTAATCTCTCCTTCGAATTGGCGGGGGCGAAGCGACACAAGGTCAATTGAATTTCTATGATCCGGGTTACCGAATTGAAGCTGCCGCTCGACCATGCGGCCACCGACATCGAGGCAGCGCTGCTGGCCCGGCTTGAGATCTCGCGCGACCAGTTGGTCGGCTTCACGCTGTTTCGACGCGGATCGGATGCGCGCAAGCGCACCGCGATCCAACTCGTTTACGCGCTAGACGTCGAAGTGCGCGACGAAGCAGCTCTGCTTGCCCGCTTTGCCGACGACCACAACGTCAAGCCGACGCCGGACATGAGCTATCGGCCGGTGGCGCGGGCAACCGGAACTGAGACCCATCGCCCCATCGTGATCGGCGCCGGGCCGTGCGGGCTATTCGCGGCGTTGATCCTGGCCGAGGCAGGCTTTCGCCCAATTATCATCGAGCGAGGCACCATTGTGCGCCAACGCACCAAGGACACTTGGGGCCTGTGGCGGCACGGGGTGCTTAAGCCAGAATCGAATGTGCAGTTCGGCGAAGGCGGCGCTGGCACCTTCTCGGACGGCAAGCTGTACAGCCAAATTAAAGACCCGAAGCACCAGGGTCGCAAAGTTCTAACAGCGTTCGTCGAAGCCGGTGCACCGGCCGAGATCCTGACCGACGCCAAGCCACACATCGGCACGTTTCGATTGGTGACGATGGTTGAAAGTATGCGCGCCAAGATCGAAGCGCTGGGCGGCGAGTATCGGTTCGAGACGCGCGTAGTCGAGCTTGAACTGATCAAATCAGATGGCGCCAAGCCGCGTGTCACCGGCGTGCATTTGAGCACTGGCGAGACGTTGGCTGCTTCCCATGTCGTGGTCGCGGTCGGACACAGCGCGCGCGATACCTTCGAGATGTTACACGAGGCTGGCATCTTCATGGAGCCTAAGCCGTTCTCGATCGGTTTTCGCATCGAACATCCACAGTCGCTGATTGATCGCGCGCGCTTCGGCAATACGGCCGGAAACAAGGATCTGGGTGCAGCCGACTACAAGCTCGTGCATCATGCAAGTAACGGCCGAAGCGTTTACTCGTTTTGCATGTGCCCCGGTGGCACAGTCGTTGCTGCAACTTCGGAGCCGGGCCGCGTCGTCACCAACGGCATGAGCCAGTATTCGCGTGCCGAGCGAAACGCAAACGCCGGCATCGTCGTTGGCATCACGCCGGCCGACTATCCAGGCGGCATGTTGGCCGGGATTGCGTTCCAGCGCCATTGGGAAGCCCAAGCCTTTGTGGCCGGTGGAGGAACCTATGCGGCACCGGCGCAGCGCGTTGGGGATTTCGTCGCGGGCAGGCCCTCGACGACCCTTGGCGCCGTGATCCCGTCCTATAAACCGGGTGTGACGCCAACCGATCTTTCGACGTGCCTGCCTGATTATTGCATTGCTGCGATCCGCGAGGCGTTACCGGCCTTCGAAAAGCAAATTAAAGGTTTTGGACTGGCCGATGCCGTGCTGACGGGGGTTGAAACGCGAACGTCGGCTCCGGTCCGCATGACGCGCGACGCAACTTGGCAAAGCCTTGGTCTGCAAGGCCTTTATCCAGCTGGCGAGGGGGCAGGTTATGCCGGTGGTATTCTGTCTGCGGGCGTCGATGGTATTAGGGCTGCAGAGGCCGTAGCGCTCAGCATAACAGGCAGCGGTCCCCCCCCTGTCTATCGGGGCTCCGGCGATGGTGGCATCACTTATGGGTAGGCGGCGGATTTGGCTAATCTGCCATGACGGCTACGTGTACTCAAATTATGCTAGGGCCTCTTGAAGGTTTCACACAGTGACGCCATAACCACTAAGGCAATCGCTTCGAAATATCCGAACTAACGAACCAAGGCCATTATGCCTCGATTTGTATCTCGTCTTGCTGACGGGGGAGGACGCTATGTCGACCAAGCAATCAACCGGCCGCAGCCCGACGATCGAGCATCGCGACGATCTTATCGCGTGGATTGCGGCGGGCGAGCGCCCGACCGGCGACCTGCTGATCGGCACTGAGCACGAGAAATTCGTCTTTCGCAAGAAGGGCTTGGCTCCGGTCACCTATGAGGGGCGCGATGGCATTCGCGCACTGATGGAAGGCATGATCGAGCGCTTCGGCTGGGAGCCGATCATGGAGGGCCGTCATATCATCGCGTTGAAGCGCCCCGAGGGCCAGGGCATCGAGAACGTGTCGCTCGAGCCGGGCGGGCAGTTCGAGCTGTCTGGTGCGCCGTTGCTGACCCTTCACGACGTCGCTGCCGAAACCGCCAAGCACCTGCACGAGGTAAAAACGATCGGTGACGATCTGGGTCTGGGCTTCCTGGGGGCTGGCTTCTCGCCCAATTGGACCCTCGCTGAAACGCCGCAAATGCCGAAGCAGCGCTACGGCGTGATGACGCGCTACATGCCGCAAGTGGGCAAGCACGGCCTCGACATGATGTATCGGACGTCGACGATCCAGGTGAACCTGGATTTCCGCTCCGAGGCTGACATGGTCAAGAAATTCCGCGTATCGTTGGCACTCCAGGCACTGGCAATGGCACTGTTTGCCGCCTCGCCTTTCAAGGAGGGCAAGCCCAACGGCTTCAAAACGCTGCGCTCGGAAGTGTGGCGCGATACCGACCGCAACCGCACCGGCATCCTTCCGTTCGTGTTCGAAAACGGCATGTGTTACGACCGATATGTCGAATATGCCCTGAACGTGCCGATGTACTTCGTGTATCGCGATGGCCAATACATAGATGTCGCCGGCGCCTCGTTCCGCGACTTCATGGCGGGCAAGTTGCCGCAGTTGCCGGGCGAGCGACCGACGATCGACGCTTGGTCGGATCATCTGACCACGCTGTTTCCGGAAGTGCGCATGAAGCGCTTCCTCGAAATGCGTGGCGCCGACAGCGGGTCTGAGGCGAAGATTACTGCCCTACCGGCCTTCTGGGTTGGCTTACTCTACGATACCAACGCGCTTGATGCGGCTTGGGACATGGTCAAGGGTTGGTCGGAAGACGAGCGCCAGGATTTGCGCAACGAGGTGCCCAAGCACGCGCTCGCCGGTCGCTTCCGCCGCATGAAGGTGCTGGATCTGGCGCGTGAGGCGATGAAGATTTCACAGCACGGACTAACGGCCCGCCGCAAACTCGATGCAAAGGGGCGCGACGAGACCCTGCACCTTGATTGCCTGCGGGAGATCGTCGATAGCGGCCGCACCACCGCTGACGATATGCTGCAAAAGTTCAACACGGACTGGAAGGGGCGCACCGATCCAGTGTTCGAGGAGTATGCGTACTAAGCAGGGCTGGGCAGCATTCAGGTGCAGACCTTGCGATCCAGTTCAGGTTGCGTTCATCGGGCGGGCGGTAATTTTGAAAGAATTGCAACCGCACCCAACGCAGGAGGGCACCGTGGATCGCAAATCGTTCGTTATTCGCGCTGGTTCAGTGCTCGCCGTAATGTTTGTGGGGCTAACTGCAGTGATCGCAGATGCAAGTCGGTCGTGCGCATTCGGGCAAGGCAATGCGTGCGCATCCACGTGCCGCAGCGCCTACAACGACTGCCGAATTGCAACGAAGGGCAGCGCCAGTTGCGACGCCCAGTTCCAGGCCTGCATGCAGAGTTGCGTACGTCGCTAGCCTTTTAGCCACACGCAGGCCCATGGCCGCGAACCACATACGGGCCGATGGCCGTATTCGTCGCGCGGGTACTCGCAATACCGGCGAATTGCGCTATGTTATGCGATAGGCTTCGTCTGGAATCATTGGATTAACGCCCATGTCCCTGCCAACGGTTGCTCCCAAGCGCCAACGCCCGAAGGTCATGACCTTGACCGATGCAGCAGCTGCGCGCGTCCAATCGATCATGGCGACCAAGCCCGGTGTCGTGGGTTTGCGGATCGGCGTTAAAAAGGGTGGGTGCGCCGGCATGGAATACACCATGACCTGGGCCGAGACGCAGGACCGCTTCGATGAAGTGGTCGAGGACAAGGGCGCTAAGGTTCTGATCGATCCGAAGGCTCTGCTTTATCTGCTTGGCACCGAAATGGACTACAAGACCGAGAAGCTGAAATCCGAGTTCGTGTTCAACAACCCAAACCAGCATAGCGCCTGTGGCTGCGGCGAGAGCGTCAACCTCGTGCCGGTCACAAAGGACAAGCTCGTGCCGGTGTAATGGCGCTCGGCTCCAGCGGCACATCTGAATTTCTCAAAGACACTCTGCATCCGCTCGGACACATCACAGTTCGGCGCATGTTCGGCGGGGCTGGTGTCTATTGCGACGCGATCATCTTCGCACTGGTAATTGAGAACGTGGTCTATCTCAAAGCCGATGCAGCGAGTATTCCATCCTTCGAGGCCGAAGGCATGGGGCCGTTCACATATGATACGAAGCTCGGCCAACGCGGCGTCATGTCGTACTGGCAATTGCCGGACCGGTTGTTTGACGAGCCCGACGAACTGATTGAATGGGCACGTCGCGCCGTTGCCGTATCGCTGGCGGCCAAAAGCAAAACCAAACCGAAATCGAAAGCGAAAGCGAAGTCCAAAACCTAAGCCCGGCGATGCAGGATGCGGGCGCGAATGGTGCCGGAGAGGCTGCGAATGCGGGTCAAAATCTCGCTCGCATCGTCGACCTTACCTTCGGCATCTAGCACGACGTAGCCGAGATCGCCGTCGGTCTGGTAGCTCTGAGCTGCGATGTTGACTTTGTGCTGGGCAAAGATCTCGTTCAGCTTACCCAATTCTCCCGGCAAATTGCGCTGCACTTGGATGAAGCGCGTGCCAGCCGGCCGTGGTGACAATTGCACTTGCGGGAAGTTGACAGCACCCGTGGTTGATCCGACGTCGGAATACTCGACGAATTTGCGCGCGACTTCCGCACCGATCCGTTCTTGCGCCTCTTCCGTCGAGCCGCCCACGTGAGGTGTGAGGATTACATTGGCCAACCCCTGAAGCGGCGAGACAAACTTGTCCTTGTTTGATGATGGCTCGACCGGGAACACGTCGATGGCAGCGCCACCGAGATGGCCAGACCTTAAGGCCGCTGCAAGGGATGCGAGATCAACCACCGTGCCGCGCGAATTGTTGATCAGAAAGCTGCCCTTTTTCATCACGGCAATTTGTGCTGCCCCGATCATACTTTGCGTCGAAGGCGTCTCGGGCACATGCAGGCTGATCACGTCCGAGCGTTCGAGAAGTTCAGCGAGCGTGTCGGTTGGCTCGACATTGCCGTGCCGCAGCTTGTCGGTGTGGTCATAGAAGATGACCCGCATGCCAAGCGCCTCCGCAATGGTCGAGAGCTGGCTGCCGATGTTGCCATAACCGACGATGCCAAGCGTCTTGCCGCGGATCTCACGCGAGCCAACGGCGGTTTTATCCCAGCCGCCGTCGTGCGCTGCATTTGATTTCGGGAAGATCCGTCGGAACAACATGATGATTTCGGCCATCGTCAGCTCGGCGACGCTGCGCGTGTTAGAGAACGGCGCGTTGAACACCGGAATGCCCATGGTGCGGGCGGCATTCAGATCAACCTGATTGGTGCCGACCGAGAAGCAGCCAACGGCAATCAACGAGCGCACGCCGTCCATGGCCGGTGCCGAGAGTTGTGTGCGCGAGCGGATGCCGAGCATGCTCACGCCTTGGAGGGCTGCCCGCAATGCCTCGCCATCAAG
>JANOYV010000139.1:0-7450 GCA_031429105.1 Hyphomicrobiaceae bacterium
TGTAACAGGCGGTGGGCGGCCCGCAACAGGGGATGGCATGCCGTCTCGCCGCAGCGCTGCCCCATTTCGCGCACATCTTGGTCACGAATGCGAATCAAGGGCGCTCTTGTGAAACCAGGATGCGCCGAGTGGGGGGGGATGGCCATGTTCGGTTTGGGCCGAAAGAGCGATGGATTTGAGTGGCATAAGCATGTGCGCACCACCATCAAGTTGCGTCGGGAGGACCGTCGCGCCCGCATGAGCGATGCCCGCGACGTCGCCGCCGACGGATTGAAGTACGCCGGTCGCGCCAGCGTCAGCGCCAGTAATAGTGGAGTGATTGCGCTTTGGAATGGGCTGATCAGCGCCATCCAATGGATCATCAGGCTAACAATCGCAGGGAGAGATGCCATGGCTCGAACGATGGAACGCGCAATTGCGCCAGCGAGCCGCAGCCTTTTAGGCAAGCTCGAACCCTGGCTCAAGCGCCTTGGTCGCAGCCCCCTTATGCCGATCATGATCGCCGTCGGGCTGGTGGCCTTTCACGCAGCTTTTGCCCGTTCGCGGGTGGCTGGTCTGCGCAGCGAAGTCGCTCTGACGGCGGTAATCGGCACGTTGGCATTGTTGGTTGGCGTCTTGCCACTTTTGACCGGGCATGTGCAATGGTCGGCCCTTCGACTGGGTGGTCGCGGGCTTTCGGTGCCACGGTCGCTGAAAAGTAAACAGGGATTGAGCGTTGGCTTGGCAATCGCAGCACTCGTGACTGTCGGAGTTGGGTACCTCAGCTGGCGCAAGGTCCCCGTGTCGATGCCAAGTTTTGCCAGTTTCAATCCGTTTGCAGCAAAGCCGATTGAGGGGCGCGCTTCGGTGCTGTCCGCCGATTTGATCCGCATTGCCAGTACGACCATTCGGCTGGGCGGCATCGAAGCGCCGGAGGCGAACCAGAAATGCATCGGTGCGAACAAGAAGTCTTGGGGCTGCGGTGAGGCTGCTCGTTCGGCAGTTGATCGGATGGTCAAGGCGAAGACGCTTCGGTGCGACCTGTCTGGAACTGATGAGGCCGGGCGACCGCTCGGCACTTGCATGAGCGGAACCCAGAACATCGCCGAGGAACTCGTGCGCGAAGGCGCGGTGTTTGCCAGTGGCGGTCTCTTTTCCGCGCTGAGCGGTATCGAGGCCGAGGCGCGCGCTAAGAAAGTCGGGCTTTGGAAGGGCGAGGCCGAGCGGCCGACTGAGTACCGGCAGAAACTCTGGGATGTGGCGGTGAAGGCTGCTCCTGATGGTTGTCCGATCAAGGGGCAGGTTTCGGGCGACAACAAAACCTACGTTCTGCCCTGGCAGTCTGACTACGGCAACGTGAAGCTCAAGCCCGCAAAAGGCGAGCGTTGGTTCTGCTCGGAGTCGGAAGCTCAGGCTGCAGGCTGGAAAGTTGCCAACCGCTAGTTGATGTTGGTCCTAAATTTGCCAGCGGCAGAGTTTTTGAAACGCTCTGCCGCTTGGCTGCTCGCTTAGAATTGGAAATCGCTTGCATCCAGCGTGGTGATTGAGCGGTCGAACGACACCGCAAAGTCCGAGTTGCCATCGCCGGTGATGTCGGCGCTGAAGTAGGTACGGCCGTCGGCCAATGTGTTCAGCATAACCTCGCCGAGTTCAAAGGCGTTGCCATCGTGATCGTCGAAGAACATCGAGCGATTGCTAGTGCCTTGGAACCCGGTATCGGTTCGGATCGTGACCAAGTTTATCAAGTCCTGGCCGAAGGCATCGTCCTGAAAGTCGGCGATCTGTTCAAGCGCGAGGATGCCATTCGAGAAAGTTGGGATGTCCGCTGCGTTGGCGAAGAAGAAGGTGTCGCTCCCGCTACCGCCGAACAGGGTGTCCGTGCCCGCACCGCCAACGATCCGATCATCGCCGCCTTCGCCGCGAATGGTGTCGTTGCCGCCACTGCCATCCAGCGTGTTGATTGCATTGTCGCCGCGAATGGTTTCGTTGAGGTTGGAGCCGCGCACGTTTTCGAACGAGAACAGCTGATCCGTCTCCGTCGTGGTGCCGACAATCCGCCCGGCCGAAAATGCCAGTGTTGAGTGCGTGGCCGTGCCCGTCGTCAAATCGATGTTGGCGCCGATATTGAACAGGGAATTGCTGTGCGAGCCGAAGCTCGCCGTATCGCTGCCAACACCGCCACCACCGATTATGATGTCATTGCCGAAGCCGCCGTCGATTACGTCGCTGTCACCGCGGCCGTTGAGCGTGTTGGCGCCGCTATTGCCGGTGATGATATCGTTGAAGTTCGAACCTTCGACGTTCTCGATGTTGATGAGCGTGTCACCTGCCGCATCGCCTTGCTGTTGGGTGGCGCGGGTCAGGTCGACGTTGACGTTACGCGTCCCCGAGGCGTAGCTCACTGTATCGATGCCGGTGCCGCCATCGATGGTGTCGGCGCCGCCGCGACCATCAATAATGTCGTCGCCGCCGCGTCCCAGGATGATATTGGCATTTGCATCCCCGAAGAACGCATCGCCGTTCTGCGAGCCGCGAATGTTCTCGATCGAGGTATAGGTGTCGCCTTGTGCATCGCCGCCGAAGCCGGTGCCGCGCACGAGATCGACGTTGACGAGTTCGAGGCTGGAGCCGAATTCGATGGTGTCGTTTTCGCTACCGCCGTTGATGATGTCGGCGCCGCCCTTGCCTTCGATGACGTCGTTGCCGCCAAAGCCGTTGATGGTGTCCGACGTGCTGTCGCCTTCGAAATAGTCACCGAAGTTTGTGAGATTGTATTGCTCGATGCCGGTGAAGCTGGCGCTGCCTGTACCCATCGTCTGGCCGACAAACGAGGCGTCGCTATAGAAGTTTTCGGTCGACGCCGATCCAGCACCACGCGACAGTGCGATGCCAGCGTTCAGATCCATCCGAAGTCCCTGGTCGGTATTGGTGCCGAGGCCTTCTAGGCGCACACCGTCCTGGAAGGAGACGACGCGGACCAACGTGTTGCCTTCGAAGGTGTCGAAGCCGGTGCCGCCAATGTACTCGTCGGCGCCGGAAAAGTGCAGGATGTCGTCGCCAGCCCCGCCATCTATGGTATCAAAGCCATCGTCGAGAAAATTACCGGTGATGCGACCATCGCCGCCAGCCAATTCGTCAGCACCGTCACCGCCTAGTAGGACGTCTGAACCTTGCTCGCCGAGCAGCAGGTCGTTGTCGCCCTGGCCGAGAAGCAGATCATCGCCGAAGCTGCCGAAAATCTGATCATCGCCCTCACCACCACGGAATTCCTCGTCGGTTCCGTCGCCCTTGAGAACGTTGTTGTCCCAGTGGTTCCAGGCGTAGCGTAAGGTCTTGGCCATTGTCGTAACTCCCGAGGGGCAGCAGTGCTGCGGTTGGTCCTGGAGTGACTATGGCGATGAGGTAGGTGCAGCGCTGTGCTGCGCAGCACATGGCTTGACGATTGGCGCTTCATGCCGTCACTTCGCGGCCAATAATTCAGTCAAACCGGGAGATGCTCCATGCAAGACACGCCAGCCAAACTCAAATCATTCCAGACCTATATCGATGGCAAATGGTGCAATGCCGCCTCTGGCAAGACCTTCCAGACCTACGATCCCTATTCGGGCGAAGCCTGGGCGGAAGTTCCGGAGTGCGATGCAACAGACGTTGATCGGGCCTGTAACGCTGCATCAAAAGCCTTCGAAACCGGCCCGTGGCCGGCGATGAACCAAACCGCGCGCGGTCGCCTTTTGCGCAAGATCGCAGGGCTGATCGAGCAGCACGGCGATTATTTGGCGCAAGTGGAAGTGCGCGATAACGGCAAGCTGATCTCGGAAATGCAGGCACAACTGCGGTATATGCCCGAGTGGTACTACTACTACGCGGGCCTCGCCGACAAAGTGCAGGGCGCCGTCGTGCCAGTAGATAAGCCAGATCATTTTGCCTATATCCTGAAAGAGCCGGTCGGCGTTTGCGCGATGATCATTCCGTGGAACTCGCCGCTGCTGCTCGTGGCGTGGAAGCTGGCGCCGGCCTTGGCCGCAGGCTGCACGGCTGTGATCAAACCGTCGGAATATACGTCTGCCTCGCTGCTTGAATTCATGCGCCTCGTGATTGAGCCAGCGGGCGTGCCAGCTGGCGTCGTCAATGTCGTAACGGGCTATGGTGCGGCCACGGGCGAACCGCTGGTGACCCATCCGAAAGTCGCCAAGGTCGCCTTCACCGGTGGCTCGGCGACGGGCGCGCGCGTCGCATCACTCGCCGGGCAATCGTTCAAGAAATGTTCGCTGGAATTGGGTGGCAAATCGCCCAACATCGTGTTTGACGATTGCATCATCGACGACGCCGTCAACGGTGCAATCTCAGGCATCTTCGCGGCCACCGGCCAGACCTGCGTGGCGGGCTCACGTTTGCTGGTGCAGGAGAGCATCCACGATCAGTTTGTCGAGAAGTTGCTGGCCGTCGCCAAAACGGCCAAACTCGGCAATCCGCAGAGTTTCGACACCCAGGTCGGCCCGGTGACGACGCCGCCGCAATATCAGAAAATCCTCGGCTACATCGATATCGCCAAGGGCGAAGGCGCCAATTGCGTAATGGGCGGGGGACCGGCAACCGCTGCCGAGGGCGGCGGCAAGTATTTCGTCAAGCCGACGATCTTTACCGGCGTCAACAACAAGATGCGGATTGCCCAGGAAGAAGTGTTCGGGCCCGTGCTGTCGGTGATCAAGTTCAAGGACGAGGCGCACGCTATCGAAATCGCCAACGACGTGATTTACGGTCTGGGCTCGGGCGTGTGGACCCAGTCGATCAATCGCGGACTGACGATGGCGAAGAAAATTCGCGCCGGAACGGTGTGGGTCAACACCTACCGGGCGGTCAGCTTCACGATGCCGTTCGGCGGTTACAAGTCGTCGGGTCTTGGCCGCGAGAATGGCCAAGATGCGATCAACGAGTACCTGCATACAAAGAGCGTGTGGGTGAACACGGCAACGGGGAGCGGCGGCAATCCGTTCGTGATGAAGACCTCAGCGCCTTCTTGAGTGGCGCTTGGCGACACGCGTTCTGCGCGCCGGCCGCCAAGCGCGGTGGCCCGTCGCATCCCGCGGTTAATCGCGCACGGCGGCCGGCTCCCCGGAGGGGAGTCGCCGTGCGCCACTAAAAAAAGCGGTGTCGCCGCGGACAAATGCAAAAGCCCGCAGCCGGGGGGAGGCTGCGGGCAAAACGTAGCGCTATGAGGGGGGAACTCAGGGACAGCGCTACCGAGTGGACAGTATACTGTTATTGTCCGAATTGCAAGGAAATTGGAATATATACTATTCCATAAAGCATAAATTCAGTCGACTGTGAGTTATTGTAGGAGTTTGGTTTGCCCAAGGTTGCATCCAACTCAAGTTTTATGAAGTAGTTCTTCGTATTACGGCCGATTATTGATCTCATTTTACCGCAGTTTGGGAACCTCGTTTGCCAACCACCACGCGCCAGTTGCAGTAAAATCTTAAATTGATCAACACCGGGACAGCCTTCTGACGCGATCGGTGTGATCACCCTTTCCAGGTAACGTTCGCGTGACCAGTATCCAGCCAAGCTCAGGACTCGTATGACCAGCAATGAACTATTAATCCGCCGCGAAGGCCGGGCTGGGCGGATCACACTCAACCGCCCACAGGCGTTGAACGCGCTCACCTACCCGATGATCGGGCAGATCGCTGGCGCGCTGGCCGGTTGGGCTGTCGACCCGGCGATTGAACGCGTGATCCTCGACGGTGCCGGCGAGCGGGCGCTGTGTGCGGGCGGCGATGTGCTGGCGCTCTATGAAAGCCGGGTAAACGGACCGGGCTTCGCGCGAAAATTCTGGGCCGACGAATATCGGCTGAACGCGATGATCAGCCGATACCCAAAACCGTTCGTCGCGATCATGGACGGTATTGTGATGGGCGGCGGCATTGGCTTGTCCGGCCATGCCTCGCATCGCATCGTCACCGAGCGCTCGATGCTCGCGATGCCGGAGACGAGTATCGGCCTTATCCCCGATGTCGGCGGCACGTGGCTGCTGTCACGGGCGCCTGATGAAGTTGGCACCTACCTCGGCCTCACCGGCGCGCGCATGACCGGCGCCGATGCGATTTACGCCGGGTTCGCCGATACCTTCGTCCCGTCTCAGCGGTTGCCGGAACTGGTCGCAGCGTTGTGTGGGGCTGGCGGGTCAACAGTTGAGGAGGTCATAGCTACGTTTGCCGCGGCCTCTCCTCAAAGTGATCTTCACAGCAGTGCCGATGCGATAGCGGCGACCTTCACAGGCGATCGCGTCGAGGGTATTTGGGCGGCACTGTCGCATGACCCAAGTCCGTGGGCTGCCAAGACGTCGGTTGGGTTGAAATCCAAATCACCGAAGGCGATGAAGGCCACCCTTGCGACGATCCGGCAGGCGCGCACGCTGCCGTCGCTCGAAGCCGCACTCGACGTCGAGTACCGGTTGGTGACGCGTCTGTTCGAGGACGGCGAATTCATCGAAGGCGTGCGCGCGCTGCTCGTTGATAAGGACCGGGCGCCGAAGTGGCAGCCAGTCACGCTCGCCGAAGTGACCGATGAAATGATTGAGCGGCTCATGTCGCCGTTACCGGTGGCAGAGGAGCTCGGACTTCACGCCAACCCTTATGGCGGATTAGGCGTTCAACCTTGAACCACTCAGCCCGTGGCGTAGTTCTTGATGAAATCGCCGACGATGCGCACGATGCCGCGTGACAGCAGATCGTCCATGGCATCGACAAAGGTGTCGACGTCGGCGCGTGAGCAAATCAACGGCGGTTCGAGCCGGATGACGTTGCGGTTGTACTCGGTGAAGGCTACGAGCACGTTGTAGTCGCGCAGCAGGATCGAGCCGATAAAGCCCGCGAGCGAACCCTTCAGCTTGTCATCAAGCATCGACACAGCCTGCTTCAACATGAATGGCAGCGTCTGCGAGAAGTCCTGGAATTCGAGCCCGACCATCAGGCCTTGGCCGCGGACATCCTTGATTAGCTTCGGGTGCTTGAGCTTCAAGGCATTGAGCCGGTCGAGCAGGTACTGGCCCTGTTCGGCTGCGTTATCGATCAGGCCTTCGTCATAGAGGATATTGAGCGCTTCAATCGACGTGACGCAGCCTTCGCCAATGCCACCATACGTGGCTGGCCCGTGGATCAGCGCGGTCTTCGGCGTGCCGTAGGCGTTCATGTAGACTTCGCGGCGCGCGATCATCGCAGCCATCGCGCATTTGCCGCCACCGAGTGACTTGGCGAGTGCTGTCACGTCCGGCACGTCGCCTGCGTGCTCGAAGGCGTAGAAGCGTCCCGAACGGCCAAGGCCGCACTGCACTTCATCGGCGATCCAAAGCACGTTGTGCTTGTCGCACAGGCGGCGCAACTCCTGCCAGTATTCGACAGGCGCGGTATTGATGCCGCCGCCGCCCTGGATCGTCTCGAGGCAGACAATGCCGATGGACTTGTCGGATTCA
>JANOYV010000140.1:0-19825 GCA_031429105.1 Hyphomicrobiaceae bacterium
CGGGGGCGTTCAACCTTCACAAATTGCTTTTCTCTGCAACCAATTTGCAAGTCGCTAAATTGTAGTTGAGCCAACTCTAAGTAGCATTACACGCTTTGTTGCGGCTCTGTTCGTGTTGACTGTTGGTAGTCATGCCACGGCGGCGGTTAGATTAGCCTCGGCGGTTAGTTGATTGGCTTGGGCGGCGATCATGCGCCGCAACGTTCTCACTGGGCGGCGTGCCGCAACGACCCACTTCAGGGCATTGCTCTCGTGGCGCTTGATCTGAGCAACAGGCGCTGCTCACTCGCTTTGAATTTTGATTGACCTTACGATCTCAGTGAAACCATCGTGCAGGCCCCGTCAACGTTGGCTGAGCAAATTCGCAGTGCCAACTTTTGCCATGGGACCGGAACGATCTGATGTTTGAAAGCGCCCCACTGCTAGACTGCTGTTCCGGCACCATAGAACGACACGCATGCTAGATAGAGGGACTATGACAATGGTCCTAGAGTGCGTCGCCGCCGGACGCTTTCGAGTGCCGCCGCTAGTCCCCCAGGGTAGGTTCGCATCATCACGATCACGATGGCGGAGAAGATCACCATGCTCCACTCGCCCCAGTCGGTCAAATATGCCGTGAGAAAATGGATCGGCGGTGTGGCCAGGATCGAGCCGACGAACGTACCCATGCCACCGATCACCACCATGACGATGATCTTCGCCATCTCGCTGAAGTCGACAATCGAAGGAGTGAGGGTCAGCACGTAGTGCGCATTGAGAACGCCGGCCAGCCCGGCCATCGCGCTCGACACGACGAACGCGAACAGCTTCACCTGCGTGGTGTCGACACCGAGCGAGGCCGCCCGCATCTGATCGTCCTTAACCGCGCGCATGAAGTATCCGATTGGCGACTTCAGGATCACATGCATCAGTAGCAGGCATAGACCAGCGACGACCGCGAACGTGTAATAATAGACTATGGGTCGCACGTGACCGTAAAGCGAAGGCACACTGAGGCCGAGATCGCCGCGGGTGAATTCATAGGCCGCGGTTAGCAATATGCGGAACGTTTCGGCGAAGGCCCAGGTTGCAATCGAAAGGTAGATCGCGCGCATCCTGAGCACCAGAATGCCGATGATGAAGCCGGCAAGCCCAGCCGCTATGACACCGGCAGGAACGCTCACCCACAGTGGCACCTTCAGGTGATAGATCAGCAGCCCGGAGGTGTAGCCGCCAACGGCTGCGAACGCGTGATGTGCGAGCGAGAACTGGCCGGTGAAGCCTGCGAGCAAATTCCAGCTCGCAGCCATTATCACGTAGTAGGCGCCGATCGCCATCACGTGCACGACGTACTCGCCGGCGACGAACGGTAGCGTCGCCACCGGCACGGCCGCCAGTGTCGTCACCAACGCCACCCTTCGCCAGTCGACGAACGCGCCCCAGTTTGACGTCAACCCAATAGACATTCCTGCACCAACTTGCGCACGCGTGCGTTGTCAAAGTCACCGCCCGGACCCTCGGCTTTCACCTGCCCCAGGTTGAGAAGATAAAGATGGTCGGCGAGCGGCAAGGCCTGCTCGACGTTCTGCTCGACAAGCAAGATTGCAGCGCCAGTCGCCTTTCGCGCCGTGGCCAAGATCTCGTAGACTTGGGAGACCAGATTGGGCGCGAGGCCGACCGTCGGCTCGTCGATCAGCAACAGGCGCGGATCGGTCATAAGTTCGCGCGCAACCGACAGCATACGCCCCTGGCCGCCCGACAGCGAACCGGCCTTCTCGCGTCGCTTATCCGTTAATGCTGGAAACGTCGCATAAACGTGCTCGAACTGGCGCTGCATGCGGGCTTTGTCGCGACGAAACACCCAGGCCCCCATGGCGAGGTTCTCTTCGACGGTAAGCAGCGGGAAGCTGTTGATGTCCTGCGTTACGTAACTGATTCCGGCGATTTTTAACTCACTTGGCTTAGCGCCGGTCACGTCGCGTCCCTCAAATGAGACCGTTCCCGTATGTGGCTTGAGGAAGCCAAAGATCGAGCGCAATAGCGTCGACTTACCGGCGCCGTTCGGGCCGATGACCAGCGTGATCTCGTTCGCTCGCGCGGTGATTGATAATCCGCGCAGGATGTCCACTCCGGGCACGTAGCCGGCGTGAATGCCATCGGTCATCAGGATCGCGTTCGCACTCATGTCGCAGTCCGCCCGAGGTAGGCCGTGATGACATCCTCGCGGGTGGCGACCTCGTCGAGCGAGCCTTCCGCCGCCACTTGGCCAGCGATCATCACTGTCACGATCGGGCACATGCGGCGGATGATCTCCATTTCGTGGCTGACGATCAGAAAGGTGATTTCGCGCGTCTTGTTCTCGTGGCAAATCAGATCGATCAGCGTATCCTTGACGACGGGGTTGATGCCGGCAAAAGGCTCGTCGAGCACGTAGACTGTCAAATGCGGGATCATGAAACCGGCGCAGGCCTGCAGCAACATGCGTTGGCCACCGGACAGCGAACCAGCCGGTGCGTCGGCAAGCGATCCGAGTGTCGAGAGCCGCAACAACTCGCGCGCGCGTGCCATACCGGCCACCGTATTCTCATTGGTACCGCTGGCGAACCACGGGATCATCAAATTCTCAGTGGTGGTGAGATTGGCGAATACCCGCGCCATCTGAAACGAACGTACGAGGCCAGCTTCCGTGATGCGATGCGGCTCTTGTCCGGTGATGTCGCGGTCACCGAGCTTCACGGTGCCGGCGTCCGGCGCCTCGACGCCAGTGACCAGATTGACGAACGTGGTCTTGCCCGCGCCGTTCGGCCCGATCAGGCCGCGCATTTCGCCGGGGCTTAGCCGCATGCCGACGCCGTTATTGGCGACGAGCCCGCCGTATCGTTTGACCAGCCCCTCGGCGATCAGCACTGGCGATGTCGAAGCATTCGAAGTCATGCTTCGCGCCCTTTTTCGCCGAACAGGCCATTGGGCTTTACCAGCAGCACAAGGAGGACGAGCAAAAATCCGTAGGCATTCTGGTAGGGTGACGAGATGAAGGAGGTACCAAGGCTCTCGACCAACCCTAGCAATAGCCCGCCAATCAGAGCGCCCGGGGTCGAGCCTAACCCGCCGATGACGATGATTTCGAAGCCCTTCACCGTCGTCACCGCGCCGTTGGTCGGGTATACCATGAAGAGCGGCGCCAGTAGCGCTCCGGCGAGGCCGGCCATGGCGACGCCGATGGCAAAGGCAGTTGCATCGAGCCGGAACACGTCAACGCCGGATGTCTGAGCCGCGATGCGATTCTGCGCGGTCGCACGCAGAGCGAGCCCTATCCAGGTTTTCTTGATAACCAGCCAGAACAGGCCGAGCGCCACCACCGCGCAAAACGATGCGGCGACACGGGCGCCCTCCTGCGGTAGGGGACCAAGCCGAACGATCGGCAGATTGGTTTCAGGCCGATATTGGTTGGGACCACCAAGCGCCACCGCCAGCGAACGCAACAACAGCAGCAGCGCGATCGTCACCACGGTGGCGTAGTCGTCGCGGCGTTGCATCGGCCGGGCGTACATCGGCTTGATCAGGATCGGTTCGATGAGGTAGCCGACAAGAAAGGTTCCGGCGGTCGCGATGATCACCGCGAGCCACCAGTAGTCTGGGCCGAGCAAAAACTGCACGGCGACAAACTGGATATAGCTGCCGATCATGTAGAACTCACCCATCGCCCAATTGATGGTCTTCACGATCGAGTAGATGAAGGTGATACCGAGCGCCATCAGAGCATAAAGCACGCCCACCATCAGCCCGGAGATCACGGTCTGGATCAGCAGCTCAGTCGTATACATCATCGGCTAATCCGGATGCGATCCCTCGCCAAAAGTGGCGAGGGACGAGGGCGATATTATTTGCCGAGCGCGTAGGAAACTTCCGCATCGCCAACCGCCTGATCCTTGGCAGTGTAGGTCAAGATCATCATCGGCGGCGCCCAGTTGTGCCACAGCACACCTTCGGCTTTCGGGAACGTGACCGGCACCGCCGACCAACCAGTGAACGAGCCCGTCTCTAGCACCTCGATCATCGCCTTGGGGTCAGTCGATTTCGCTTTCTCGATTGCCTGCGCGAACACCAGCGCATTGCCGAAAGCGTTAAGCGCACCATAGACCGGCGCCTCATTGTACTTTTCCTTGTACTTCTTCGCTAGCCACTGGCCGGGCTCCGACAGCTCCGACTTCGGCGAGTAGAACGCGACAAAACTCACACCCTTCCACTTGTCGCCGTGGATCTGCCAAAATTGCGCACGCGCCGGCGCATCGTAGGATGTCACCATCTTCGCATCCGGCAGCAGGCCAACCGTGTTGGCTTGCTGGATCATCAGCTCGAGCGGTTGGCCGACGCCGATGTTGACGATCACGTCCGGCTTGAATGCCTTCACCTGCAACAATTGCGGCAGGAGATCGGTCGTCGTGCGATCGAACATGATCTTCAGGATTTCGATGCCACCAGACGCTTTCGCTTGCTTCTCGGTCTCGCCGGCCAACCCAATGCCGTAGTCGGTGGTCTCGCCGAGAATGGCGACGCGCTTCCAGTTGTTTTTCTTGATCCAACCCATCCAGGTTGCGACCCGCGGTGGATCGACCGCGTGCGTGCGGAACGCGACAGGATAACGCTTGCCAGTCACGTCGCCAGCACCAGTCTGGGTGCCCATGGTCGGCACTCCCATTTCCTTAGCAACTTCGTTGACAGCGATGTTGACGCCGGAGTGCACGAAGCCGAACACAGCGACAGCCTTCTCCTGCGTAACGAGGCGACGATAGGCGGCGACACCCTGCTCATTCTTGCCGGCGCTATCTTGGATTGAAAGGACAACCTTTCGGCCCAGGATCCCACCTTTCTCGTTGAGGTATTCGGCGCCTAGTTCGGCACCGCGCTTGACCAACTGGCCAAGTGCGGTTTCGCCCGGCGCCGATAGTGGTGTGATGACTCCGAGGACGACCGGGTCTTGAGCCAAAGCAGTCTGTCCACTGAGCGAAACCAGCGCCGCCGACGCGGCGGCCGCTGCAATCAAAGTGCGTCTGTTCATGCTTTCCACTCCCTCGCGATTAACGGTTGGTCCAGGAAGACTGCTACCGCCTCCCTCACGCGGCAGTGATGTTGCGGCTCTTTAAAGCGTATGTCCACGGGGTTTGCATTAAACGGCACGCGCCAAGAGTTTGTCGCGCAATTGGTGCATGGCAACAAAAACGGTATCGAGATCGCGGACGTGAAAGCCCTTCGCCAACTCGGGACTGACCGTTAACAGTTCTTCGTGTAACCGGCCCTTGTAGTGGGCTTGGCCGTGGGAATCGACGACGAGTCCGCTGGCTTCTTCGTGGGCAAGGTTCCAGCGGACTGCGGCCTCGCGCGTCAACCCGGGCGGTAAATCGAGTGTCAAACGCCCCGCGCTTGAGCGCACCGGATAGCCGCCGGGCAAGCCTTCTGGCCCCGGCGCATGACCCTGCCAGTCGCGTCGATGCGCGAGCGCCAGCAACAGCGGTGTGGCGGCCGCACCCGAAATGTCGATCACCGGCTCCTGTGTCAGCTGCACGCCACGAAACGTGCTGTAGACATCGGCGACCTCGACGTCATCGAGCCAGATGCGCGCCCCCGCACCTTGACGGTCGGCTGGCAATCGCCGCCAGGCGGCGAGATTCTGATAGTGCGCGAGCACTTTCAACTTATGCGCTTGCGCATGCGGCAGCGCGCCGCCGAAAGCATTTGCCAAAATCTGGATATTTCCGATACCGCATGTAATCGGCAGCCCGATGGCGGCAAGCAAGCCATTGGCCACATCAGGGAAACACGCATTTATAAAATGCACGTTTGGCAGCGCGTCGATGCACACGCGCCCCACGCGCGCCGATAGCATTGCCTGAAAAACCGCAGACGCACTCAAGCCGCCTGCCGCAACGAGCTTCGACCAAGCATTGCCCTGTTCTGAGATCACCGAACCCGGTTGCAGTGATGCCGCCTGCAGTATGACGGAGGGGCGCAACTTCGTGACCAACTCTGCAATCTCGTCCGGCACATCGAGGTCAACGAGATGAGCGTTGACAGTTACCGGCCGACCGAACATGTGTGCCCGCGCCCGGCTTGCGGTTTCAAGCCATGCCTGCCGCTGCGCATTGCGGCCCGCAACTGCAATGCGTGTAGGTATCTGCGTCGTAGCTGCCAGATCGAACAGGATTCGTGCTGCGAATGCGCCGCTGCCTGTGATCAGGATGTCGGTTGTCTCGCTCATCTTCTGCTCCATCGTTCGCCACCCACCAGTTTACACGACACGTAGGCTCGGTGCACACTTCGTTGCACAGTGCGGCTTGGATCGAGGACGATGGGCGACAGGCAGTACGACGTTAGCGTCATCGGCGGCGGACTGGTCGGGTTATTCAGTGCCCTGTTCCTCGTTCAACGCGGTTGCAGTGTCGTGCTGCTTGAAAAAGGCGAATGCGGTCGCGAGGCAAGTCGCCTGAACTTTGGCAACATGCGGCTCCAGGGGCGAAATCCTGTCGAATACCCACTGGCGCTGTCCGCGCACGATTTTTGGGAGCGTTTCGAGGCCGTCACGGGTGAACCCTGCGCGATCGAGCGGTGCGGCCAGGCCTACGTCGCTCTCGCGCCCGATCAGTATGGGCGTCTGCAGCAGATCGCAGCGCAAGCAAGCGCCGCCGGTATCAACGTCGACTTGCTCGATGATCAAGCGGTGCGGCGATTGTGGCCAGCACTGTCGCCACTGGTCGTAGGCGCCACTTGGTCGCCGCGCGATGCCGTCTCAGAACCACCCGAAGCAACCGCAGCCGTGGTTCGGGCTGTGCGCCGCGTCGGCGTTGACATCCGCGAAGGCACAACCGTCGTCTCGATTGATCGCTCAGCTCGCGGTCTCGAAGTGACGGCGAATAACGGCCAAACAGTCACCAGCCGTCACGTCGTCAATGCTGCCGGTGCCTGGGCTGGTCGCCTGTCCGCGGCACTCGGCGAGCCGGTGCCAATGTTCGCCGCCGGGCCGCAGCTGGTGTTGACGACACCCGTGGCGCAACTCAAGCTGCCCTCGATGCTGGCCGCCGACGGCTCGATCATCTTTCGGCAACGCCCCGACGGTCGCATTCTGACGACGATGTTCCCGCGCCAGCCAGGCGACCTAGACACCGGTATGGCACCGATCGCGCCGCCTCAGATCGAGCGGACGCTGAAGCGACTTGCCGATGTTGTGCCAGCCTTGGGCAACGTCGCGGTGGAGCATTCGTGGTCCGGCGTCGAAGGTTATCTGCCGGACATGCTGCCGGTACTTTCGCCCAGCCGAACAATCGAGGGCGTCATCCACGCCTTTGGCTTCTCCGGGCACGGCTATCAGTTGGCCCCAGGCGTTGGCCGCGCGATCGCTGAGCTCGTCACCACCGGAATGGCGGGCGTGCCTATCACCGCCTTCGACATTGCCCGCTACAAGGGGGAGGTCGTTCCCGACGAGCGGCTTGGACAAGAGTTCGAAGTGCCACAAGTGGTACGCGGCACCCAAAACGGTAGGTCATAAACACGGCAAAGTGTTAGACGACCCGCAGCTATTTTTAGGGTTGGCGCTGTGCTGCCAGAAGTCGGTTCCCGTCGCCGTTCAGACTTCATCGAACCCTCTTGAGGCAGGTGTTTGCATGGGATCGAGCAACGGAGCCATTCTGCATCGTCAATTGACAAGCCGGGCATAGTCGACCGACGCTTGTTCCTAGTCGATCAAATCCGTTCCTGGAGTTCGTACGATGACTAGCGCCATCATTACCGACGTGTCTGACGGCCTCGCGACGCTGACGCTCAACAAGCCGTGGAAGCTCAATGCCTGGGATACGCCGATGCGGTCCGAGATCTCCGATGTGCTGCGAGCCTGGAACAAGGACGCCAACGTCCGTGCCATCATAATGACCGGAGCCGGAGAGCGCGCGTTCTCGGCGGGCCAAGATCTCGACGAGACCGAGAAGTTCCAGTCCGGCAGCCAGGGTGCAACTTGGTTCCTGGGTTGGCGCGACTTCTACAATTCGATCCGCGAACTCGATAAGCCGATCCTGGCGGCGCTCAATGGCGTCGCTGCAGGTTCGGCCTATCAGGCGGTGCTGTTGTGCGATCTGCGGATCGGACACTCAGGCTCGCTGCTTGGGCAGCCAGAAATTAACGCTGGCATCCCGAGTGTCACCGGCCCGATGTTGATGTTGCCGCGCGTCGGTCTCGCCCGCACGACCGAGCTCACGCTGTCCGGTCGCATGATGGAAGCGTCTGAATCGCACAGCATCGGCCTGATTCAACATCTGGTGCCGACCGTCGGTGATGTGATGCCGAAAGCGCGCGGAGTCGCTCGCATGCTCGCCGACAAGCCGGCCATCGCCATGCGTCTCAACAAGCAGCGCTTGCGGCAGGTGACGCAGGACGCCTTCGACGAAGCGTTCAAGAATGGTGGCGTCTATCAAGCCGAAGCCTTCGCCTCGGGCGAGCCGCAAGCCGCCATGCGCGCATTCTTCGCCGAGCGTACCAAACGCCGTGCCGCACGAGATGCCGCCAACAAGAGCTGATCCGATGCAGTGCGACGTCACAGTGGTTGGCGCGGGCATCGTTGGCGTGTGCGCAGCGAGTTATTTGCAGCGCGCAGGCTGTAAGGTCCGGCTCGTCGATGCGAGTGCACCCGGTATGAGTACCTCCTTCGGTAATGCCGGAGGGCTATCGTCGGGCGCGTTCGTGCCGCTGTCCTACCCCGGCATCATGGCCCAAGTGCCGAAGTGGCTGACCGATCCTGAAGGTCCGCTCGTGGTGCGCCTCGGCTATCTGCCGAAGGCACTGCCGTGGTTGGCGCGTTTTGTCCTCGCCGGCCGTCCTGCACAATTCGAAAAGAGCGGCATGGCGCTGAAGGCGCTCACCATGTCGTTGTTCGACAACCTACTGCCCTTGGCGAAGTCAGCCAGCGTCGAACACCTGATCCGGCGGGTTGGCCAACTGCACTTGTACTCGACTGACGATGCCTTCGCTGGTGACGCGCGCGGCCGGGAATTGCGCCGTGCCAATGGCGTCAATCTCGATATTCTGGGTGCTGACGAGATCCGCCAAATGGAACCGGACCTCGCGCCGATCTTCCGGCATGCGATATATTTTCCCGAGCACGGGCATTGCGCCAATCCGCTTGGTCTGACCACGGCGCTCGTCGAAGAACTGGTGCGTAATGGCGCCGAAATCATCGAGGCGCGGGTGACCGGCATCGACGTTGGACCGGATGGCGCGCGCGCGATCGAGACGACCAAGGGCCGAATGCCGGTGCAGGAATTGGTGATCGCCACCGGTGCATGGTCGAAGCGATTGGCGGCGCAGGTCGGCCACCGCGTCCCACTCGAAAGTCAGCGTGGCTATCACGCGATGGTCGCCAATCCAGCCGCATCTCTGAAACGCAACGTACAATGGACCGAGAAAAAATTCATCGCGACGCCGATGCAGCACGGTGTGCGTTTCGCCGGGACGGTCGAGATCGCCGGCCTTGACGCCGCACCCGATTACAGCCGCGCCGACATTCTACTCGCGCACGGCCGACAAATGCTGCCGGGCCTCGCAGGCGGCGACGTCACGAAGTGGATGGGCCATCGTCCGTGTCTGCCGGACTCGGTGCCGGTGATCGGTCGCAGCCCGAAGGTGCGGAACGTCACCTTCGCTTTCGGCCACGGCCATATTGGCTTGATTACCGCTGCCAGCACCGGCAAATTGGTTTCCGAAATCGTCATCGGGGCGCCGACAACGATCGATCCCGCACCCTACCGCATTGATCGATTTTAGAGGCCGTGATGACCGAAAGCTATGACGGCTTCCTATCCGTGTTTCGCACTCGCGCCGCGGCGAAGCCCAATCGCATCTTTGCGAAATTCCCCGATCGCGCGATCTCATTCGGCAATCTCGACAGCATGTCGTCCGCGCTCGCCGCCTGGTTGGCCGGTCGCGGTGTCAACGCCGGAGACCGTGTTGCACTGATGATGCGTAACAGCCCGGCATCACTTGCGCTGCTGTTCGCCATCGCCAAGCTGGATGCAGTTTGGGTGCCGGTGAATGTCGCGGCTCGGGGGGACAGCCTCGCCTACATCCTGGAGCATTCCGCGCCGAAGTTGATCGTCGCCGACGACGATGCGCACGACACCGTTGCCGCCAGCACCGCCCCGGAACGGATCGCATCGACCATTGAGGCTATGACGGCGATGACAGTCGCGCACGCGTCGCCGCCTTTCGTTGGCAGCGCCAACCCGGATCGCCCCTACGCCATCATGTACACCTCCGGCACCACCGGCCGACCGAAGGGCGTCATCGTTTCACACCGAATGCTGCGCCTATCAGGAGAAGCCGTGGCGTTGATCTCTGCTGCGCGGGACGGCGACGTGATGTTCATGTGGGAGCCGCTATTCCACATCGGCGGCGCGCAAATGATCATCCTGCCGCTGATCCGCGATGTCGAACTCGCACTTGTAGAGCGCTTCAGCGCTAGCCAGTTCTGGACCCAAGTCAAGGCGACCGGCGCCAGTCACATCCACTTTCTCGGCGGCATCCTGCAGATCTTGTTGAAGCAACCACCGGGACCTTTCGATCGCCACCACGGTGTGCGCGTCGCCTGGGGTGGCGGATGTCCGCGCGACGTGTGGCGACCGTTCGAGGAACGCTTCGGCATCCCCATCCGCGAGTGCTACGGCATGACCGAATGCTCGAGCATCACGACGGCCAATCTCGATGCCACGTTGGGCTCGGTCGGTAGACCAGTGCCGTGGTTCGATGTCACCCTTCGTCGCGCCGACGGTTCGCTCGTTGACGGTGACGAGCAAGGCGAGATCGTCGTCACCACTTCGCAACACGGTGCATTGACGTGCGGCTATCTCAACAACCCGGATGCGACTGCCATGGCGCTGCGCGATGGTGCGTTCCACACCGGAGATCTCGGTTCGTGGGATGCGGCTGGCAACATGTATTTCCATGGCCGGATGTCCGACAGCGCCCGGGTCAGGGGCGAGAATGTTTCAGCGTTCGAAGTCGAGAGTGTCGCCGCGAAACACCCAGCGGTCGAAGACTGCGCGATGATCCCGGTCGCCGCCGAAATTGGCGAGCAGGACATCAAGTTGTTCGTCAAGCCGAAGCCTGGTGCCAGCATCGATCCGGCGGAATTGTCGGCGTGGCTTACCCCTCAGCTCGCACCTTATCAGCGGCCACGCTATATCGCAGTCATCGCCGACTTCGAGCGCACGCCCAGCCAACGCATCATGAAGCATCAGCTGTCTCGGCGGATCGACGGCTGCTGGAGCAGGCTCGATCATAAGCAGTCCGATCAGAAATGATCTCGCTTTAATGGCCGGTCTCGAGTGGGACAGCGTTTGGTTGCAGCAACCCGATGCCAGCGGCGCGCAGCGCCAGCCAAGTTTAACGATCAGCGTGACCGAGTATATCAGATGGCCAATTCTGCTTGATGCGCTTTGACTAGTTCTGTCATGCTTTTGAATACGAAATCCGTATGCGGCATGACGCCGGGGTTCATCGTCGCGCCGAAGCCCTGGTCCCCGTGCCGACGATAGATCCAGGCCGATTTCAAGCCGACCTTGTTCGCCGGGCCATGATCATGGAACATGCTTTCGGCAGTATGCAGGATCTCAGATTTCTTTACCCCGATCGAGGCTAAGTTCTCCAGCATGTAGTCGAAATTGCGCAGGTCGGGCTTGTAGGTGCCGATGTCTTCGGCCGTATAAATAGCATCGAAGTCGACCTGTAGCCGCTTGTTACTGAGCGCGAAGCTGGCGTTGTCAACATTGGACAAGATGACGAGTTTGAAGTGCTTCTTCAGATACTGCAGCGAAACTGCCGAATCCGGGAACGCTGGCCAACCGCCGACCGAACGGCCATAAGCAAGGCAATCGTCCCACTCCACCGGCACGCGCCATTCATCAGCCAGCCGCTTATAGACCACCGCCAGTAGCTCCCGATAGGTCTTGGCCGGCGTGAAGCGCTGTTGCATCGACTCGTGTCGGGCATGCGCTTCCAGGATCGCATTGCGCGCCAGCCCTGGCTTCACCTTGGAGGTAAGCGGCAACAGGGCCGCGACCATGCCGCTCTCCCAGTCGATCAGGGTTCCATAACAATCGAAGGTCAGCGCTTTGAAGTCCGTCAGTTGCATTTGAAGTCTCCTCATTCGTTGACTGCTGGCTGAGTATCAATGCGCGCGAACAGCATGCATTCGCGTCAGATAGGCACGATAGTCCGCGGCTTCCTTGGCAGTGCGCGCGGTATCCCAGCCATAGACACCAGCAACTGCTTCGGCCGCCTTGTCGGCGGCCTTGAACCCCATCGTAGTGGTCCAGCCGGCACCAACGCGACGGAACATCAGATCGACGAGGCTGGTCGCGTGTTCGTGGGTGGCTGCAAAAACGAGGTCGGCAATCTTGGCGTCCGTCCAGTCATCAACCACTGGGGGCGAGTTCTGGTTATCGGGAAATTTGCGCGCGCCGTAGTTCACAGCTTGAATCGGTCTGTCGGCCTTAAGTCTGCGCCGCACCAGCTCGACCATTTCGGTGCCGGCTGACCGGTGCGTCATTACCGGCCCTGCGGTCATGGCATAAACGTCGGGCAGCCCCGAGTCCGCCAAGTCATGTATGTCGCGCGAGCGCTTGCCCATCGGCAACGCCGGATCATAACTCAAAGGCCTGACGCCCGCCCAGGTGAACAGAATGTCGGAGCGCTGCAACTTCAAACCTGGCAACAAGTGGTTAGCCTCGCTGAGTAGGCCGTCGACCTCGCTGTCCTCGGCTCGGATCTCGTCGAGGTTGCCCTCGTAGACCGTCTCGGTCGGACCGAAGTAATGCATGCCACGCCAGGGAATGCAGTAGAGCGGTTCCTGTCTACGGTTGAAAGTGACGATGCCGTTGTCAGCGCAATCCGGCGGCAACTGCACCAACAAGTGAATGCCTTTGGTGCCAAGGATCTTGCGAGGTCGGGGCGCTCCAGACTGATTGTTCACCTTGTCGATCCAGATGCCGGCCATATTGAGCACGAGTTTGGTTTCGATGGTTGCGGTGCCGCCGGTCTGCATATCGGCAAGCTCGATCTCCCAGGCCTCGTTGCGCCGGGTCAATTTGGTTGCGGCTGTATAGTTGCGCACGCTAGCGCCCAGCCGTTCGGCATCGAGCACCGCATCGACGCACAGCCGCTCCGGCCATTCGAACTGGTATTCGGTGAAGGCGCCAATCGATTGCAAGCGGTCCCAGTCGCGCAATCCATCGACAAGCGGGATCGACTTGGCTGCTCTGGATGAAATCATCCGTTGCCCAAGCGGTACGTCGATCGGCGCCATCAATGCCAGCAGTCCAAGGCCGAGCTTGACCTGCCAAGGCCGATAGACCGACTCCTTCCAGATCGGGAAGTGGAAGTTGAGTGGCCGCACCCGCTCCGGTGCGGTCAGTACCAGCTGTCGTCGCGCTTCCATCGCCAGCTTGGCCATCCGCATTGCGGTTTGTAGCCGCGACGGGTGGCGGAAGAACTCGTACATGGACGCACCTGGCGCCAGATAGCGCAGGCCGCAATGCAGCAATCGGCTCGATCGGCTTGACGAGCCCGAGCCGTAGTCACCCTTCTCGACGAGCAGTACCGAGTATCCGGCTCCGGCGAGGTGCTGTGCCGTACTGGCGCCGTTGACACCGGCTCCGATCACGCAGATGTCGAACTGAGTGCGATCAAGCTTTTCGATTGGTTGACGCATCGGTTCCTCCGGGCTGAGCCAGATCATAGAAACGAATTGCGATTGATCATCGCCAGCTATTCGCATGGCAGCCATGCCGCTGTTCCAATCAATCATACGCCGTTTGACGGTAGTTGGCACCGTCGATAGCATCGTAGTGGTGGTGTTTCAGCTTAGGGAGAGCGCAATGGCTATCGGCAATTTTCCGGCAAGACTTCGGCGACGCGACTTCTTGGGTGTTTCGGCATCAGCAATTGCTGCTACACAATTCCCGTCTTCGACGGACAGTTGGGCACAAGGCGCTTCAACACTGCGGGCTGGCATCACTGGCTACAACGTCATTAATACGCTCGATCCTGGCAAGGCAACGCTGATCCCCGAGTTCTATGTCATATGGGCACTGTATAATGGCCTAATGAAACTGGACGCCAATTCGAATCCGGTGCCTGACTTGGCCGAGAGCGTCAAGGCTGACGGCAATGCACTCGAATTCAAGCTGCGCCGTGGCGTGAAGTTCCACGACGGTTCAGAGATGACCGCAGACGATATAAAGTTTACGCTGGAGCGCCTGCTCGACGATAAATTTGCCTCACCCAACAAGAGCAAAGTTTCAGGCCTCAGTGCGATCGAGATACCCGATCCGAACACCGTGCGCATCGTCACCAAGGAAGCGTTTGCCCCTCTCCTAACCTTTCTGTCGAACTGCCGCACCGGCACGCAAATCCTCTCGCGCAAGGCGACCACTGCAGGCGGCGACGACTTTGGCAAAAAGCCGATCGGCACTGGCGCCTATGCGCTGAAAGACTGGGTGCCAGGTGAGCGCGTCTCATTGGCAGCGTTCCCTGGCTACTTTGGAGGCGCGCCGAGGATCGGCACCATCGACATGCCGTTGATCGCCGAAGAATCAAGCGGCGTAACGGCGCTGCTTGGCGGCCAGATCGACATCACATCGACAGCACCGTTCGCCGACATCGCAAACCTGGAGAAGAACGCGGCTATTACCGTGCTGAAGCAAGCCGGTCTCAACTGCCGTTTTGTATCGCTCAATCACCGCAAGGCGCCATTCGACGATCCGACATTCCGACGTGCCTGCTCGATGGCGTTCGATCGCAACGCCATGGTGCGCGCCGTGTTGTTCGGCGAGGGCGTGACTTCACATGGCCTCATCCCGCCATCGATCGCTTATGCCTACGGCGGCAACACCCGGCCGCTGTGCACCTTCGATCCGGCCAAAGCCAAGGCTGAACTCGCCAAATCGAAATATCCGAACGGCGCCGAGGCCGAGATCATGACTTGGGGCCAGTCGTGGTGGAAGCGCATGGCGGAAGTATTCGTCGCTCAGTGCAATCAAACGCTTGGCACCAAGTTCACCGTGCAGGTGACAGAAGCCAACACGGTGTTCCAACGTCATAAGTCCGGCGATTATCAAGGGTCGGTTTGGGGCTGGCTTGGGCTGCTCGACGCCGACGAATATATGTACGACATCGTCCATACCAAGGGTTGGCGAAATTTCTACGGCTACTCAAATCCAAAGGTCGATGACCTGCTGGACCGCGCTCGCCGCGAACTCGATCTGGCCAAGCGTGGCGCGCTCTACAAGGAAGCCGAGAGCACCATGATCGAGGACATGCCGGTACTGCCGCTGTTCGTTTCGAACGTACATAACTTGATGACCAAGAAGGTGCAGGGGTTCAACCAGCTTCCCTATTCCAACTGGGGTGACCAGTTCGTAAACATGAGCCTGGGATAGGAGAACCGACGGGGTTAGGCGGGGGGTGCCTGCAATCATGGCATGGACGAGATTTGTCGCAGGCCGCCTATTGGCGCTCGTCCTTACCGTGCTGGTCGGCTCGGTCGTCGTATTCCTGGTGATGAAGTCGGCGCCCGGCGATCCAGCAGTGGCGGCACTCGGCGAGAGCGCGCGGCCAGAGTTGGTCGCAGTTTTCCGAGCCAAGCACAATCTCGATGTCGCATGGCCGCTGCAATATGGCCGGTGGCTCTCCGGTGTGGTGCAGGGCGACTTCGGACTTTCGCTGACGGTGGCGAGTGATCGCAAGATCTCCAGCCTGATTGCCGCGCGCCTGCCCAACACCATCTTCATCGGCCTTATGGCGCTGTCGATCGCTGTGGTGTTGTCGTTGATCGCCGGCACCATTGCGGCACTCAGGCGCGGCAAGCTGGGGGACACGATTGCAACATCGTTGGCGGCGCTCGGCATATCGATGCCGGACTTCTGGCTGAGCTACGTGCTGATCCTGGTATTTGCGCTAGGCCTCGGGCTGTTCCCAGCTTATGGATTCATTGCGCCCGGCCAATCAATGAGCGGCGCACTCTATTCCGGGTTCCTGCCGGCGCTGGCGGTATCGGCGCCGCTCGCTGCTGTGTTTGCTCGAACATTGCGCACCGCGCTGCTGGAAGCCGGCAACAAGGATTACGTGGTCGCGGCGCGGTCATTCGGGTTTCGACCGGCCTACATTTTCGTGCATTGGGTTTTCCGCAACGCGCTGATCCCCTACATCACGATCATTGGGTTGCAGATCCGTTATATACTTGGCGGCGTGGTGGTGATCGAGCGCATCTTCGGCGTCTCCGGCATCGGCTCGCTAATGGTCGACGGCGCCTTCGCCCGCGACTATCCGGTGGTGCAGGCCTGCGCCGTTGTGTTCCTGGTCATCGTGCTATCGGTCAATCTCGTTGTCGACGTCATCTGCAGCCTACTCGATCCGAAGAGGGCTCGGTGATGGCGGCCGTGCTGCGATCACTGTGGAACAATAGAACGGCCCGCGCCGGTTTGCTGATTGTCGGGCTGTTCCTATTGGCGATCTCGGTCGGCGGAGCACTGATGCCGTACTCCGCGACCGACATGGATTTCGTCAACTTGCTGATGCCTCCAGACTGGACGCATCCATTCGGCACGGATTCATTTGGTCGCGATGTGCTGACGCGTGTCCTGCTCGGCGGTCGGGTGTCGCTGGCAATTTCGGTAATCGGCGTTGCGCTCGCCGCCATGATCGGCATCCCAGCGGGGTTGGCGGCAGCGTGGTACGGCGGCTGGATCGATCAACTGCTGATGCGCTTCGCCGACCTGCTGTTTGCGTTTCCGAGCTTCGTGCTAGCACTGTTTCTTATGGTGGTGCTGGGCTTCGGCGTCACCAACGTGATGCTAGCGATCACGCTCGTCTACGTGCCGATTTTTGCCCGGCTCACCCGTAACCTGGCCCTCACCGTGCGCGAGGAGGCTTACGTCCAGGCGGCCCGCCTGATGGGGCAGTCGACGGCGCGGATTCTCGGCCGTGAGATCCTGCCCAACATCATGGCCCCGATCATGGTTCAGGCTTCGATCTCAATTGCCTTTGGAGTGATCATCGAGGCAGGCTTGAGCTTCCTTGGGCTTGGTGTGCAACCACCGACACCGTCGCTTGGCGTGATCATGGCTGACGGCCGTGAGTACTTCAATCAGGGGCCGTGGGTACTGACGCTGACCGGATTGTTCATCTCCTTTGGTCTACTTGGTCTCAATCTGCTTGGTGATGGCCTGCGAGACCTGACCGATCCGAAGCTGCGCGAGAGGACGACCTCATGAGTGCAGCTGTTGTAAACGAGGCGCCGCTGCTCATGGTGCGCAATCTATCGACGCGGTTCCGTATGGGATCGGTTGACATGATGGCGGTCCGCGGCATCGATCTTGAGATTCAACGCCGCGAGGTCCTGGGGATCATCGGCGAGTCGGGTTCCGGCAAGTCGGTGACCGGGCTGTCGCTGCTGGGATTGCTGCCGGCCCACGCGACGGTGACCGCCGATCATCTGAGCTTCGCCGGGCGCGAGCTGCTGCCACTCGGTGAGGAAGACTTCCGACGGTTGCGTGGAACGCACCTTGCGATGGTGTTTCAAGATCCGGTCGGCGCTTTCAATCCGGCGAAGTCGATCGGCTGGCATCTCGATCGTATCATCGCCCGCGCTGCGACCCGCGAGGATCGGCAAGGTATTGACCTCACACAAAGTGCGCACCGATGGTTGACCGATGTCGGCATCGCGCATCCAGAGCGGATCTTGCCGCTCTATCCGCACCAATTGAGCGGCGGGATGCTACAGCGGACGTTAATCGCGCTGTCGGCGGCGTTGCAACCCGATCTGCTGATTGCCGACGAGCCGACCACAAACCTCGACAATATTGTCGAGCGCCAGATCATCGGGCTGTTTCGGCGGCTGAAGGACAAGCTTGGCTCGGCGATCATTTTCATTACCCACGATATTTCTCTGGCGGTCGGCCTCTGCGACCGCATCGCAGTGATGTATGCGGGCGAGATCGTCGAGACAGGGCCAGCGGAAGTGCTGTTTAAGTCGCCGACGCACCCCTACACGGCAGGCCTCATCGAAACATCGCGCCAGCTCGACGAGCGGGTCGGACGATTGAAGGAAATCCCTGGCGAGCTGCCGTCGGGCTTACACCGCCCTGATGGCTGCTTATTTGCGCCGCGCTGCGGCTATGTCACCGACGCATGCCGTACCTCGCCGCCGCCCAACGTCACACTCGCCCCCAATCACAGCGTGCGGTGCATTCGTCATGGCTGAGAGCAACAAGCCGCTGATAGCCGTTGCCAACCTGGTCGTCAGCTTCGCTCAATCCGGCGGCGGGGCCTTCCGCGCCGTCGACGATGTAAGCCTGACGATTGCACCAGGTGAGGTCCTGGGTATCGTCGGCGAAAGCGGCTCTGGCAAGACCACGCTGGCGAAGACCATCCTGCGGCTCTACAAGCCGGCCTCTGGCACGTTGATATTTGATGGCCGCGACATTGGCACGCTCGGTGAAGGCGCGCTGCGACCGATCCGCCGCCAGATGCAGATGGTGTTCCAGGACCCACTGTCGTCATTCAATCCGCGCGTTCGGATCGACGATGCGGTTGCGCTGCCGTTGCGCCTGCACGGTCGCGGCAGCGCTGACGAGATCAGCTGCAAGGTGAGCGCTCTGCTGAGCCAAGTGGGGCTCGGACCTCAGTTCATCGGCCGTTATCCGCACGAGATGTCTGGTGGTCAGTTGCAGCGCGTCGCAATCGCTAGAGCGCTCGCGGTCGAGCCGCGCCTGATCGTCGCCGACGAGGCCGTCAGCAAGCTCGACGTATCCGTGCGCGCCCAAATCCTCAATCTGCTGCGCGACGTGCAGGCGTCGACCGGCGTGGCGCTGCTGTTCATCACCCATGATCTGCGCGTGGCGCGGTACCTGTGCGACCGTATCGGCGTGATGTTCTTCGGTCGACTTGTGGAAATCGGCGCGACCGAGGATGTGTTTGCTAGACCGCGGCATCCCTATACCAGAGCGCTGCTATCGACGCTCGATGATGATGGCGGTGAATTGGCGGCCTTGGAGCCGCCGGCGCCAGCATCGAGCGGCGGTTGCCGGTATCGTTCGCGTTGCCCGATCGCCAAGGTGGATTGTGCGCAACATCGGCCGGAGCTCCAACCGTCGACCGATGGCAAGCAGCAGGTCGCGTGCCCCTATGCGCTGAGTAGTTGACCGGCAGCGATCTTGCGCGCGTCTACGGCGGCGAGATCCAGGGAGGAGAGCAGCAATCGACGACTGGCCGCGCGCGACTTCCAGCCGGCATGTGCGGTCAGCGTGACATTATCGAGCAGGGTCAATGGATGACCGGCAGGCAGTGGTTCCGCATCGAACACGTCGAGCGCGGCATGTGCAATGCGGCCGCCCGTTAGCGCAGCAATCAGTGCTGTTTCGTCAATCAGTGCGCCGCGCGCGGTATTGATCAACAGTGCGCCATGCTTCAGCTTTGCGAGACGAGTGGTGCCGAGCAGTCCCTTCGTTTCAGGCGTGAGTGCCAGATGCAGGCTGACGGCATCGGAAGTTGTTAGCAACTCGTCGAGATCAACTGCGCGCGCCGGTACCCCACTGGGCAGCCCCGAGCGGTTCCAGGCGACGACATCCATGCCGAAGCCGTTCGCGATCCGCGCGATCTCTGTGCCGACGCCACCGAGACCGATAAGCCCAAGTGTGCGGCCCTGCAACTCGATGCCTTCGCACGTTTCCCATCTGCCGGCGCGGACGTTGCGATCCATGCGGGCAACATCACGAGCAGCGGCGAGCAATAGAGTGAAGGCGTGTTCGGC
>JANOYV010000141.1:0-27607 GCA_031429105.1 Hyphomicrobiaceae bacterium
TGGCAACGATGGCGGCGAGGATGATCTTGGTGGACATGGGGGTAACTCCTGTTGGGTTTTGCTTTTGATTTGTTCCGTTTCAGAAGCCCCGTTCCGAGCGCTTCTGTTCAGGTAGTCGCGACCACATCGAGTTCGGTTCAAGGGGTTCTGAAGATTTGTTCAGGATCGCGCGGACAGCACCTGAGGTGCCGCGATAACAGCCGCCCAAAGCCCAATGTTGTGCCGAACGCCGTACTTGTGATTAAGCCGCCACGTTAGCAAGTTGTTATGCTGCCTCGGGCACGTCGCCGGGGCCTTGTGCGTCACGGCGGGCGGACCTCAGTGCATCTTCGGCCGTCGCTGCATATCGAACGACCGGTTTGCGTAGGCCTGCCATCAGCAGCGTTCGACGTACGCTTCGGCGTGCGCCAGCTAGGTACAGCTTTGTGCCAGTCCGACTGAGTTTGGCTGCGAAGTCGCCCAACATGCGGGCAGCGGTCGTATCGATCAGCGGCACGTCAGTCATATCGAGCACGAAGACTTTGGGAGGTTGGCCGATCTGATCGAGCGCGTGACTGACAGCCGAAGTTGCACCAAAGAAAAATGCGCCACTAATCGAAAAGACCATTGTGCCATCATCTGGGGTCTGAGGCAGTGTGCTGGTTGCCAATGGATCGACGCTGTCTGCCTCGTCGACCGTCAACATCTGGCCGCCACCATGCACTTCGACGGCCTCCGCGACGCGGTGCAGAAACAAAAAAGCGCCCAGCGTAACGCCTACGGCAATCGCAATGATTAAATCGGCAAAGATCGTCAGCAGGAATGTCGACATCAAAATCAGCGCATCACCCCAGGATGCGCGCAACAGGCTCGCGAACTCGTGCCGCTCGAACATGTTCCAGGAAATTACAGCGAGGATGGCCCCTAAGCATGCCAGCGGCACAAACGATGCCAACGGTGCCGCGACGACCATGAAGGCCAAAATGTAAATTGAGTGCATCATGCCAGCGACCGGCCCATACGCACCGCTTCTGACATTGGTTGCCGTGCGCGCAATCGTGCCGGTCACGCACATGCCGCCGAACGTAACGGCAGCGATGTTGCCAACGCCTTGCGCCACCAGCTCACAATTCGAGCGATGCTTGCGGCCCGTCATGCCATCGGCCACGACCGCCGACAGCAAACTCTCAATCGCGCCGAGAAGAGCGATCGCGATGGCGTCTGGCAGAACGGCATGCATCTTGGCGAGGGTGACGTCGGGTAGCGACGGCCAGGGCAACGCGTGCGGAATGCCGCCAAAACGCGATCCAATGGTTGCGACGTCAAGATTAAGAACAGCCGTGAGTGCGGCGCTGACAATCACTGCAATCAAGAGTCCAGGCCACTTTGGCCGATAGGCGCGTGCCCCGAGAATGATCGCGATGGCAACCACCGACAACGCAACTGTCACCGGTTTGATCGTTGTGAGCGCACCCCACAGGGCTGCAATCTTGGGCACCAGCGCCGATGGTTCCTTGGCTATGTCGAGGCCGAACAACTCCTTCACCTGGGATGCGAAAATGATGACCGCTATTCCGGCCGTGAACCCGATCGTCACTGGATAGGGGATGTACTTGATGTAGGTGCCAAGTTGCAGCAAGCCGACCGCGATCATCATCACGCCAGCCATCATGGTTGCGAGCACGAGGCCGTCGTAGCCGTGTCGTTCGACGATCGTCGCAATCAACACGATGAAGGCACCAGCCGGCCCGCCGATTTGAAACCGACTCCCCCCAAGCGCCGAAATTAGAAAGCCACCGACGATTGCGGTATATAGCCCACGGTCGGGCGACAGCCCCGATGCAATCGCAATCGCCATCGACAATGGCAGCGCGACAATCGCGACGGTCAAACCTGCCAGCGCATCGGCCTGGAACTGCGTCCACCCGTAGCCCTCACGCAGCATCGTGATCAGTTTCGGCGTAAACAGTTCAGCGAACGTCGGCTTCGATCGGCGCAAGAGGGAAGGCTGTTGCACGGCCATGCGGTTCGACTTTCTTCGGCGCCCGTTCCGACAAGACTCGTTTTCGACACCGCATACAATTTACTCGCCTTCCCCCACCCCGTCGATGGCGGGCTGACAGGCCTGACCTTGCCCGCCTTGCCGCGACCAAAGCCAAAGCGTAGACACTAGGCCCAAACAGACCTGACGAGGAACCCGCCATGCGCGACCGACTTATGCAAGCCGTCAAGGACGCCATGAAGGGCGGTGAGAAATCACGGCTCTCGACGCTGCGGATGGTACAGGCCAAGATCAAGGATGCGGATATTGCTGCCCGCCCCGCGCGTGAAAAAATCGCCGATGCCGAGATCATCGATCTGCTGGCGAAAATGGTGAAGCAACGGCGCGAATCGATCACGCTTTACGTGCAAGGCGGGCGCCAGGAATTGGCCGACCAGGAAACGGCTGAAATCGTCGTCATCGAAGGCTTCATGCCAAAGCAGCTGGGTGAGTCAGAGATTACGGCGGCGATTGCTGGCATCATCACTGAGACCGGCGCTTCAAGCATCAAAGATATGGGGAAGGTGATGGCAGCCCTCAAGGACAAGTATGCGGGTCAAATGGACTTCGCCAAGGCGAGCGGCATGATCAAAGGGCTGCTTGCCAAGTAGCCACGGCAGCGACCATCGTTGCCCCCTGTGAATAACGGGCATAGATCACGAGACGAGCAGCCGCAGCGACCGTCGGCCGTCCGAATCACGTAAGCTTTAAGTGACTTGGACGTTTTTCTGCAACCTGCGAGCTCGATGCGCTTTTCACCAGCCTTCCTCGACGAGATCCGCGCCCGATTGCCTGTCAGCCAGGTCGTCGCGCGCAAGGTCGCTTTGAAGCGCAAGGGGCGTGAATTCTCCGGTCTGTCGCCGTTCAAAACTGAAAAGACGGCATCGTTCTTCGTCAACGATATCAAAGGCTTTTACCATTGCTTCGCGTCCGGTGAACATGGCGACATCTTCAAGTTTGTGATGACGACAGAAGGCCTGACGTTCCCTGAGGCTGTCGAGCGGTTGGCGGCCGAAGCCGGCGTGCCGATGCCGAAGTCGGAATTCCGCGACGAAGTCCGCGACCAGGAACGCCAAGACGAGCGCACCCGCCTTTATGCGCTGCTCGACGCATCGACTAAATTTTACGAAGATGGTTTTCGCTCTGGGATCGGTCAGGAAGCGCGCAGCTACCTCGAGCGGCGCGGCGTCAAGCGCGAGACAATCTCGAAGTTTAGGCTCGGCTTTGCGCCGAACAGCCGCACGGCCCTGAAAGACCACCTGGGCAAGGTCGGCTTTTCGGTGCCGGAAATGGTGATCTCCGGCATGCTGATCGGCGGCGATGACATCCCAGTCCCCTATGACCGGTTCCGCAACCGCGTGATGTTCCCGATTACCGACCTGAAAGATCGAGTGATCGCCTTTGGCGGTCGCGCACTCGATAAGGATGCACCGGCCAAGTACCTTAATTCGCCTGAGACACCCCTGTTCCACAAGGGCGGCATTCTGTTTAACGCGGCCCGGGCTCGTCCGCTCGCCTATGAACGCGAGCAGATCATCGCGGTCGAGGGCTATATGGATGTCGTGGCTCTTACCGAAGGCGGCTTCGGCCAAGCGGTGGCGCCGCTTGGCACCGCCTTGACCGAGGATCAAGTCAAATTGCTATGGCGCATGTGCCCGGAACCGACCCTCTGTTTCGATGGCGATACGGCCGGACAAAAGGCAGGTTTCAGGGCCATCGATACGGTGTTGCCGCATCTGAAGCCCGGCATGAGCGTCGCTTTTGCGTTTTTGCCAAGCGGCCTCGATCCCGACGACCTGATCCGCCAACAGGGCCCGGACGCCATGCGCGATATTCTCGCCAAGGCCCGCCCGCTGGCCGATCTGTTGTTCACGCGCGAGTGGGGCAGCGGCCAATGGACGACGCCGGAACGCCGGGCACAGCTGGAACAGCGGTTTACGAAACTGATCGGCACCATCGCCGACGAGCACGTGCGCGGACACTACACACAAGCGATCCGTGCCCGCCTTCGCGAGGCCTGGGGTGGCGTCGCACCTAACAAAGAGCAGGATCAACGGTCTGGCGGCTACGGGCAGCAGGGTCCGTGGAAAGCCAACAGTTATGCGACCGGTGGCAGGGGAGGCTTCAAGCCCGGTCAACAGCAGGGACGCGGTCGGATGTCAGGGGGACCGCGCGGGGGCATGGCGCCAGGGCAACCATGGCAGCGCCAACCTGCAAGCGACGCCCTGCGTCAAAGCATCCTGGCAACGGCAGGCACCGCTGCGACACTGCCCAATCGCGAAGCCCTGTTGATGATGGCAATCCTTAACCATCCCTGGCTTTTGGAAGAGCAACCGGAGCAGATCGCCGAGGTTAATCTCACCTCGCCTGCGCTCATTAAGTTACGCTCTGCGCTGCTTTCTCTTGAAATCAGTGAGAATTCCCTTGACAGCCAATCTTTGCGATCCCACTTGCACACATTGAGCTTGGGAAAGGTTGTAGATCTCATTGAACGGGCGATCACCCATAAGTGTGACCGATTTGCCGAACCCGATGCCGAACGGACCGAGGTGGAAGCTGGCTGGCGCCACGCCCTCGCGTTACACGAACGTCAATCGGGATTAAGTGTGGCTTTGGCGGCAGCGGAGCAGGCGTGGCACGACACAGAAAGTGAGGATGCGTTCGCTCGCATTCGTGAGATCCAGGGCCTGATCACAAACTCAAAAGTACTGGAAGCGCCATTCGACACCTGAAATGCCGACAGACTAGGCCTGATCCTGCATAGGATCGCCACCCCGCGCGGGATCGTTCTGTTTTAGCGTTTCTGGATTTTGTAATTGCGTTTCGACCACAACGTTCAACATAACCGGGTCATCAAACTGATGTGCACGCACTGCGACTTGCAACGGCTGCCATTAGGCACAGCGCTCAGCGCATCGCCGCCACATCGCAACATGCGTGACGCTTGGTTTCGATCGACCGACGATCCGCGGCCCACGTAACGATGCCGTCCGACGAGCTGGAATCCAGCGCTGTCGGATCGGCTTTTGCGCGAGGCTCCCTTTAATCTTGGTGTTAGAGAGACAGACACATCCATGGCCCCCACACCCAGACCAACCCGCAACGCCGCCAGACCAGCCGACGATCAGGCAACGCCGACCGCCGAGGCGCCGGAGCGCGATGGCCCGTTACTTGATCTATCCGATGCAGCCGTCAAACGGCTGATCAAGACCGCGAAGGCGCGCGGCTATGTGACCTATGACGAACTCAATAAAGTGCTGCCGTCCGAGGAAGTCACCTCGGAGCAGATTGAAGATGTGATGTCGATGTTCTCCGAAATGGGGATCAACGTCGTCGAACAGGAAGAAGGCGAAGACGCAGCCGCCGACGAACCGGGCGACGAGGAGGAAACCGGGCGCGCGGTCACCGCGCAAAACGTACCTGCCACGACCGTGGCACGGGCGGAGCCGTCCGAACGCACCGACGATCCGGTTCGCATGTACCTGCGCGAAATGGGCACCGTCGAACTGCTATCGCGCGAGGGCGAAATCGCCATCGCGAAGCGCATCGAAGCGGGCCGCGAAGCAATGATCGCAGGCCTATGCGAAAGCCCGTTGACGTTCCAGGCCATCATCATTTGGCGCGACGAACTCAACGACGCGAAAATCCTACTGCGCGACATCATCGACTTGGAAGCGACCTACGAAGGCCCCGAAGCCAAGGCGATCCCGCCGCTGGTCCCAGGCGAGCACGCGCCAGGCGGCATCCCCCAAGGGCCGCGTCCGGCCCACTTGCAGCCAAGCCAAGGACCGTCGGCGGCCATCATGGCTGGTGAAATTCCAACCGAAGGCGCCGACGCCGACGACGAGGACGACTACGAGAACGCTCTGTCGCTGGCCGCAATGGAGGCCGAGTTGAAGCCGAAGGTGCTCGAGACCTTCGACAATATCGCTGCCGCTTACAAAAAGCTGCGCAAGCAGCAGGACAAGAAGCTCGAACTGCAGGTCGCAGGCGAACAGAATTCGCGCCAACAGCAGAAGATCTACGAGAAAGTGCGCGAGGAGATCATCGCCGACGTCAAGTCACTCTCGCTCAACAACAACCGTATCGAAAGCCTCGTCGAGCAACTGTACGCGATCAACAAGCGGCTGATCGGCTACGAGGGCCAGTTGATGCGATTGGCCGATAGCTACGGCGTCGCACGGCAGGACTTCATCGACGAATACTACGGCAACGAACTCGACAAGACCTGGATCGAGCGCGTCGGCAAGATCAGCCGCAAGGGCTGGTCAAATTTTGTCAAAAACGAGCGCACGAAGGTCGAGACCATTCGGTCCGAGATCTTCAGCTTGGCGACCGAAACCGGCCTCGAAATCACCGAGTATCGCCGGATCGTTCGTCACGTGCAGAAGGGCGAGCGCGAAGCCCGTCAGGCCAAGAAGGAGATGGTGGAAGCCAACCTTCGTCTCGTCATCTCGATTGCGAAAAAGTACACGAACCGTGGCCTGCAATTCCTCGATCTGATCCAGGAAGGCAACATCGGCTTGATGAAGGCGGTCGACAAGTTCGAGTATCGGCGCGGCTACAAGTTCTCGACCTATGCGACGTGGTGGATCAGGCAGGCGATTACGCGTTCGATTGCCGATCAAGCCCGCACCATCCGCATCCCCGTGCACATGATCGAGACGATCAACAAGATCGTGCGCACGAGCCGCCAGATGCTGCACGAAATCGGTCGCGAGCCGACGCCGGAAGAACTGGCTGAAAAGCTCGCGATGCCGCTGGAGAAGGTGCGCAAGGTTCTCAAGATTGCCAAGGAGCCGATCAGCCTCGAGACGCCGATTGGCGAAGAGGACGATTCAAATCTTGGCGACTTCATCGAGGACAAGAACGCGCTGTTGCCGATCGATGCGGCGATCCAGAGCAATTTGCGTGAAACAACGACGCGCGTTCTCGCATCGTTGACGCCGAGAGAAGAGCGCGTGCTGCGCATGCGCTTCGGCATCGGCATGAACACCGACCACACGCTCGAAGAAGTCGGCCAACAGTTCTCTGTGACGCGCGAGCGCATCCGCCAGATCGAAGCGAAAGCGCTGCGGAAGTTGAAGCATCCGAGCCGGAGCCGGAAGCTGCGGAGCTTTTTGGATAATTGAGAATATGAAAAGGGCCGCAGCGATGTGGCCCTTTTTTCATGCTAATCGTGCATCTGTTTTGAGAAAGCGTTTTTGGCAGAGGATTTTGGCGCATGAGCAGCAATAAATGCCTTATTACCTTCCTTTGCGCATGTGCGCTGCTGTCATCGATCAACAGCGTTTTTGCACAAAAAACGACTTCCCCATCGACTGGATTTCCTCCGTTTTCGAGCGTTACCGTTCCACCAGTCAAGCCCGCACAACCACCTCGTTCTGAACTGGCAAAGCGATTGGACGCACTCCAGGCCGCCAATGATCTCAAAGGCCTCGCATCGACGCTTCTGAAGGCGCCAGCACCAGAACGGATCATTTGGCTGACGGAAGCGGTTTTCAGTGGCGGCTCGGCTATGTTGTCGATCGCATTGATCAACGACCTTTGGAGCAGCGGGTCAGCATTAAAACAAGCAGAACCGTCTGCAGCAGCCGCTGCCCATAGGATGGCGGGAATCACGTGGCTGTACACATACGAAATCATGCTGATCGACGGGACAAGATGCGCCGATCTAACTGCAGCGGGTGCTCGGAAAACCAGTTTTCTGACGAGCTTCCGCCCGGTACTGGACTATCTAAAGTCACAGCCAGAGGAAGTTAAGTCATCTTTGCTCGACAGGGCTTTAAAGCTCGAGGCCACGACCTCGCAGAAGCGTGCCGAAGACCATTATCTTTGCAGCGGCGGCATGGCACAAATGAACGCTTCCCTTCAGGAAGCAGGTAGTGCCAACAAGACCGTCGGCGACGTGATGAAAGAAGGTCGGCAGGTCCCCAATTCCAACTCGTCGGGGAACGTAGTGCAGATTCCTGCAACGAAATCGTTTGTTCCCTCGTTCGTTGGGAAGGACGCCTATGCTGCGAAACAGGCTGATATCCGTGCATCAATGCGAACAGGTTTGCTGGAAATCCTCAAATAGAGTTCTGGTTCTCAGCAAATAATCGGGTTGGAACTCTTACGTTCAACGAACGAACCCGGTGACTAAGAAAAAATTTACCACGCGGAAACTCGACAAGTCTCCCGGATCTCGTCCTGGCCGCGAAGGCGATAAATCAATTTGGCATACTCCCTCAACTGCGTTCCCGGGCGTGCGCGAAGAGCGCTAAGACCCGGGACCGCGTCCAAGGAAGTGGGCAATGGGTTAACCATTGAGCACACACCCATCCGACGCGCCCCCGGCTCGTCGGCGCACCAGCGCCGTCGTCCGGGGAGGCAACTTTGGGATTGGTTGCGGTCAGTGATGCCTCGCCCACTGCGCCCGATGGAGAGAAATCCATTCGCGGAATTACACACCTCACAGTGCAACACATTCCTGCTACTTCACACCACTCCCCCCATTTGCGTCCCCGGACAGTCGGCGATAGCCGGGTGAGCCGGGGTCGCGTCCTGGGGTTACGGCGCCGGGCGCACAACTGACCCAACCGACTATCTCCATATTGCCCTTTAGTACTCGAATTCAGCGCGCTATACTCAGCCTACATTTGGTCACCTGCCTACCACCCGGAGCCCATCCACATGTCCTTCTGGAAATCGCTGTTCGGTGGTGGCGTGCCAGCGGCGGCCAAGCCCGCAAAATCGGAAGACTACAACGGCTATACGATCTACTCCGCACCCGTGGCCGATGGCGGGCAATACCAACTTGCCGGGCGCATCACGAAAACGATCGATGGGGCAGAGAAAGAGCACGCGTTCATGCGCGCCGACCGCTTCTCATCGTTCGAGGATGCGGAAAGCTTCGCGTTCGTCAAAGCCCGCCAGATCATCGACCAGAGCGGCGACCGGATTTTTAAGTGATACCAGGAGACCAAACCCAGTTCACACCCTGCTCAATCTTCGGTGCAAAGCTGGTCACAGCCGAATTGGCTCCGGAGCTTGGCTGAGGAAACGCCGATCTGAGGTTGCATACGCTTTGAACGGCAGCCCAGCAATACGTCATGATGGTACACATCTGGACAATCGGTCCGACGATACCCATTTGCAGCATCCAGGCCGCTCCAGTAACATCCCCCAACACTGCCAACCCCACTGGCGCGGGTAGGTTCACGCGCGCCGACACTCGAGTAGAATCGCCATGACGTATCGCTCAACAAAGCACACGGAGCCGCAGTCATCGAACCGCCGCCAGCTCACCATGGCCAATAAGCCGCGCCCGCGCGGTCCCACTGGTCCAGGCAACGGCGAGGACGGTGAGGGGCGCACCGGCCTTGTGACCAAGACACGGCCCAAGACCAAGAAGCCGAGCCTCTACAAGGTGCTGCTACTGAACGACGATTACACGCCGATGGAATTCGTTATCCATGTGCTTGAGAAACATTTCAGCAAAAGCCCCGAGGAAGCCACACGGATCATGCTTCATGTGCACCAGAAGGGTGTGGGCGTGTGTGGGGTGTTCACCTACGAAGTGGCGGAGACGAAAGTGACGCAGGTCATGGACGTGGCACGCCAAAACAACCATCCTCTGCAGTGTACTATGGAGAAGGAGTAGACCCCTTGCCGGCATTTTCACAAAGCCTTGAGACGTCACTCCACCGCGCGTTGGAATACGCCAACGAGCGTAAGCACGAATACGCAACCCTTGAACACTTACTGCTATCGCTGATCGACGACCGGGACGCGGCCGGCGTGTTACGCGCCTGCTCGGTCGACATCGAAGCGTTGCGCACACGCGTGACCGAATATCTCGATGCAGAGCTTGGCTCGCTTGTCGTCAAAGGGCCGCCCGAAGCGTCGCCGACGCAGGGCTTCCAGCGCGTCATCCATCGCGCAGTTGTCCACGTACAGTCATCAGGCCGTGAGGAGGTGACCGGGGCAAACGTGCTCGTCGCCATGTTCGCGGAGCGTGAGAGCCATGCCGCGTTCTTCCTGCAAGAGCAGGACATGACACGGTTCGATGCGGTCCAGTACATCAGCCACGGGATCGCGAAACGTCCAGGAATGTCGGAGCCCCGTCCCGTGCGCGGATCAGATGATGAAAATGCCAATGAAGGAACTGACGCCAAAAAGGGCGGCACCGACGCACTTGGCACCTATTGCGTCAACCTCAACAAAAAGGCGGCGGAAGGTAAAGTCGACCCGTTGATTGGGCGTGAGCAGGAAGTTCTGCGCACGATCCAGATTCTGTGCCGTCGGCAAAAGAACAACCCATTGTTCGTTGGCGATCCCGGCGTTGGCAAAACGGCGATCGCTGAAGGGCTCGCGCGCAAGATCATCAAAAAGGACGTGCCCGAGGTTCTCCAGGACGCCACCATCTTTTCGCTCGACATGGGCGCACTGCTGGCTGGAACGCGCTATCGCGGTGACTTCGAAGAGCGGCTCAAAGCCGTCATGAAGGAGATCGAGAACTTCAAAGGCGCGATCCTGTTCATTGACGAAATCCACACCGTCATCGGTGCTGGCGCAACGTCGGGCGGAGCGATGGACGCCTCGAACCTGCTGAAGCCGGCCCTTCAGTCGGGCCTGCTGCGCTGCATGGGCTCGACCACCTACAAGGAGTATCGCCAGCACTTCGAGAAGGACCGCGCGCTCGTTCGTCGGTTCCAGAAGATCGATGTGAAGGAGCCCTCCGTTGCCGACACCATCGAGATCCTCAAGGGGCTCAAGTCGGTGTTCGAGGACTACCACAAGCTCAAGTACACCAACGAGGCCATCAAGGCTGCCGTCGAGTTGTCGGCGCGCTACATCAATGATCGCAAATTACCCGACAAGGCGATCGATGTGATCGACGAGTCGGGCGCGAGCCAAATGCTGGTTCCGGAGGCGAAGCGTAAGAAGAAGATCACCGTCAAGGAGATCGAGGCGACCGTCGCCACGATGGCGCGCATTCCACCAAAGACCGTCACCAAGAGCGATGCAGAAGTGCTGGGGAACCTGGAGAAGGATCTCAAGCGTTTGGTGTTTGGCCAGGATGCGGCAATCTCTGCTTTGGCGTCGGCCATCAAACTTGCACGCGCCGGTCTGCGCGAGCCGGAAAAGCCAATCGGATGCTACCTGTTCTCCGGCCCGACCGGCGTTGGCAAGACCGAAGTTGCCAAGCAGCTTGCAGCACTCATGGGCGTCGAGCTGCTGCGCTTTGACATGTCGGAATACATGGAAAAGCACACCGTCAGCCGCTTGATCGGTGCGCCTCCAGGCTACGTTGGTTTCGACCAAGGTGGCTTGCTGACCGATGGCATCGACCAGCATCCGCACTCGGTGCTGTTGCTGGACGAAATCGAGAAGGCGCATCCTGATCTCTACAACATCTTGTTGCAGGTCATGGACCACGGCAAGCTCACTGACCATAACGGCAAGGCGGTCGACTTCCGCAACGTGGTTCTGATCATGACGACTAACGCGGGTGCTGCCGACCTTGCCAAGGCGCCGCTCGGCTTCAACCGAACGAAGCGAGAGGGCGAGGACTCGGAGGCGATCAACCGTATGTTCACACCTGAGTTCCGCAATCGTCTCGATGCGACGATCCCGTTTGCTGGTTTGCCGCAGGATGTGATCACGAAGGTCGTCGAGAAGTTCATCTTCCAGCTTGAAGCACAGCTGGCAGATCGCGGGGTCACGATCGAACTCTCGGAACCAGCCGCCCGCTGGATCGCCGAGAAGGGCTATGACGAGAAGTTTGGTGCAAGGCCATTGGCTCGCGTCATCTCGGAATACATCAAGAAGCCACTTGCCGATGAACTGCTGTTCGGCAAACTTGAGCATGGCGGCACGGTCAAGGTGCTGGTCACCGGCAAGGGCGAGGATGCGAAACTTGGCTTCGAATACATCGCGGGCGAGCCGAAGCGGGCCAAGAACCGTGACGACGAGGACGAAGATGACGACGGCGAGACGCCAGAAAAGGCGCTGATCGAAGCCTCAACACGCAAGTCACTTGCTGGCCCCAAGGAAAAGAAGCCGCGGTCCACTGGCACCGTGCCGAGTGTGCCAAAACCAAAGGACGAGTGATCCGTCGGATCAACGAACTTCATCGAGCGACTGAAGCGCGTCTGCACCTGCAGGTGCGCTTTAGATTTTTTTTGAGGCACAAGCTACGAGTTCCGACCCATGAGCATTCCTTTTGGCCTCGCGCTTTATTTCCTGATTTGGTGGACGATGCTGTTTGCCATTCTGCCAATCGTCCGGGCCAAGACTCAGGGGGAAGCCAATGAGATCGTGCCTGGCACGCCGGAAGGGGCACCGTCACGCCTCGTCATGGGTCGCGTGATTGCCGTCAATTCTATCGTCGCTGCACTCATTTTTGTAGTTGTCGCAGTCGTGATGAACTATGCCATCGTGCCCATCGGCGACGTTTATCCAGCAGCGCCAAATTAAAGTAAGTAGCCACCACGGGCGTAGCGCGCACAAAAAAAGAGCAAAGACCCGATGGATCTTTGCCCTTTGCCGGTAACATCCGAACTCAGAGATCATGTCAACTTAAGCGTTGCGCGTGACCCTTGACTCCGTGCCTTGCCCGCCACGTTGGAGCGGATATTCGGTCAGCCGGTACTTTTCAAAAGCCCCAGCGCCGGTGTTTGTCTCCCCAGACCTGGACCAAAAGACTTTGCCGCGTAAACAGCCGGCAGTCTGGTCCACGCTGGGATGTATACATTGTCGCAGGGGGGCTGTCACGCGATTGTCATCACGCTTTTCAACGATTTTGTAGCCACCCGGTCAAACGCTGCATCGCATCTTCAAGGGGAGCCGCCGAGCGCAGGTAACAGATCCGGAAATAGCCCTCTGCAGCCTGTCCGAAGGCAATGCCCGGCGCCAAGCCGACGCCTGCCTCATCGACAAGTTTGAGGGCCGCCGCCATCGAGTCGTCCAATCCGTCGATGGCGAAAAACGAATAGAACGCGCCAGTTGGCGGCACACTGCGCACGGAATTGAAGGCACTCAACGCCTTCGAGACGATTTCGCGGCCCTGGACCGCGCGAGCCAGCTGCTCGGCCATGAACGGCTCACCATCTTCAAGTGCCGCAACCGCGCCGCGCTGCATGAATGTTGCGACGCCCGATGTGTTGTACTGCACGAGGCTCTCGATGATTTGGCCAATCTCAGGAGGCGCTTGCAGCCAGCCGATTCGCCAACCGGTCATCGCCCAGTTCTTGGAGAAGGTGTTGACGAAAATCAGTTTGTCATCGGGACGACGGAACTCGAAGAACGATGGCGCCAATGGCCCCTTGTAGTAAAACCGTCCATAGATCTCATCGGCGATGATCCACAGGCCCCGAGCGCGGGCAAATTCTAGGATTGCCTGTAGCTCGTCACGGCTCGCGGTCCACCCGGTTGGATTGGCGGGCGAGTTTATAATGATGGCGCGCGTTTTCGGCGTTACTGCGGCGAAGACCTTATCAAGCGGCAAGGACCAGCCATCGACTTCGAGCGTCATTGGCACGGCCACAACCTTAGCGCCCTGGATCGCCAACGCGCCTTCGAAATTCGGCCAGGCGGGCGAGGGAATGATGACTTCATCACCCGGCCCGCAGGTCGCCTGCACCGCCAATTGCACCGCCTGCATACCGCCACACGTGACGAAAAACTCGTCCATCTTGAAGGGCTGCCCGTAGAGTTTCGTGAAGTAGCGGGCAAGCGCGTTGCGCAGATCAGGGATACCTCGGTTGGCGGTGTAGTATGTCTCACCGGCTGCCATCGATTTTGCCGCCGCATCACAAATAAACTGCGGCGTCGGCAGATCCCCTTCGCCTGCCCAAAGCGGGATTAGGCCCTGCTTATAACGCCCATGATTGAACACTTTCACGATGCCGCTTTCCGGCAGTGTCCTGGCCGTTGGCCGCAAGGCCGACATCAAATCGGTGGTCGACGTCGTCATGTCAAATCCCCTCAAAGCAATGATGGCAAGGCGTACCATAAGGCCCGCATCAAGATCACGCAGGCAAGCTTTATAGCCCCCATTACAAATCGTTATTGAGCGCGTGCGGCATTGCGCACAAGAAACAGATGGCGAACCGCAATCGCAAATAGCACTGCCGCCCCGCCTTGGTGGATCAGCGCCAAGGACAAGGGTACCGCTACCAGCAGCGTCCAGATGCCCAGCACGACTTGGGTCAAAATTGCTGCAATCAACAATGTTGAGGAGAACCGCAAGCGCTCGTCGTCGGCGCTGCGGATCACGCCTACGGCATGAGCCAAAACGATCCCCGTCACCGCATAAGCGATCATGCGGTGATTAAACTGCACCGTCGTGATGTTTTCAAACAGGTTGAGATACCAAGGCTCCAGCCGCCCGAGGCCATTCGGGATCAGTTGCCCATCCATCAGCGGCCACGAGTTGTAGGTCAGGCCAGCCTTGAGCCCAGCGACGAATGCGCCAGCGGCTACCTGCCAGAACAACAGCACGACGACGAGCCCTGCAACATGCACCTGCCCCCGCGAGACTGTCTGCAGGCGCACGCGGCGAGCACGATGTGGCGCGAGAGTGAGGGCGATCCACACAAGCCCGCCAAGGATCAGGAAGGCGATACTCAAATGCAGGGCCAACCGGTACTGACTGACATCCGTGCGATCAGCCAAGCCCGACTGCACCATAAACCAGCCGACGAAACCTTGCGCGCCCCCCAGCGCCATGAGGCCAAATAGCGGCAGCTTATATCGATTTGGAATTTGTCCGCGCAGCCAAAACCAAGCGAGCGGCAAGCCAAATGCAAACCCGATGATCCGCCCGAGAAACCGATGCCCCCACTCCCACCAGAAAATGGCCTTGAAGGCGTCAAGACTCATGCCCTTGTTCAATTCCAGATATTGCGGGATCGCCTTATACTTTGAGAAAGCTTCGAGCCACGCGACGTCCGACAAAGGAGGAATTGCACCCATAATCGGCTTCCATTCAGTAATCGAGAGGCCGCTGCCGGTCAGCCGCGTGGCCCCGCCGACCGTGATCATCAAGAGCACGAGGCCTGCGACCGCGATCAACCAGCGTTGCATCGCAACAGCATTGCCCTTTGGTTCAGCATCGATTGAGAACAAAACTGGAATGGCGCGGCCCATGATCGCGGGTCTCCTTAGGAACAGCGCTTTGTGATAGGCAACGGGCGAAGCACAAGCAATGCGCCCAACCGGCACTGCGACAACAACGAGGGCAGCCCCCATGACCATGCGCACGCGCAAACTGATCGGCACAGCAGCCCTGCTCCTGCTGATCGTTGTTTATTCGCTGCTCGCGATGTCGGTCGCAATGGTCTTGCAGATGCAAAACGCCAACAAGGCGCTTGAACTCGCCTACTACGTGGTGGCCGGCACGCTGTGGGTTGTTCCGGCAGGTGCCATCATCTGGTGGATGCAACAGCCCGACAAGGCAGCAACGCTGCCGCATTAACCAGCCGTCGGCACACGCCGACGCAGCATATTCAAAAACGCGAACGGGGCACCGGTCAGCAAGACTTCGACGTAACGGCTGTGCTGGTATTCGCCGTTGAGGGATACGCGGGGCAACCCCATCAGATTGTCGCGGTTTTGCCCCTTCACGAGCCCCTTGCGAGTGGTCACGGCGCTGGCAAGACCAAGCTTTGCGGCAAGGGCAAATTCACGCGGGCCAGCGCTTGCCTCATCACCGTAGGGAAAGCTGAAATGACGGCAAACGCTGCCCAACTCCGCTTCGATGCGCGCAACGCTTTCGACGATCTCGGCTTCGGCCTCAGATGCCGTCAGTTTTGCCAGTGCAAAATGGCGCCGCGTGTGTGCGCCAATGGTCACGAGGGGGTCAGCGGCCAGCGTTTTGATTTCGTCCCAAGACATCACCAGATCGCGGCACATCGCGCCGATATCAACGCCAGCACCTGCTGACAGATCGCGAATAACCTGGCGACTGCGATCTTCGGGCAAGGTGCGCAGCCACCAATAGATCGTATCGTAGGCGTGCTGCTTTTCAAGGACGGTCGCGCACGGGAAGGTCCGCACCTGACCGCCCATCTGAACGATGACAGCTGGTGATTGGCGCACAACCTGCTCCAGCACCAGCCACCACAGCTCACCCCGGCCATCGGGGAAATCAGTTGGCACATAAACCGTGAACGGCACGTTGTGGCGCTTGAGCAGGGGGTAGGCAAAGGTCTGGTTGTCGCGATAGCCATCGTCGAAGGTGAAGCACGCAAACGGACGCGTAGACGCCGAGCGCCCCGACATCCGCAACACTGCTTCATCCAGGGACACTGTCTCAAAGCCGGAGCTGCGGACTTGCAGAACGGCCGTTTCCAGAAACTCCGGGGTCACGCGAAGAATTCGATTTGGATCGAAGGGTTGGGCTGGCCCCGGCTGCACCTGATGCAACGTAAAAATCACGCCGTTTCCGCGTGTTAGCGGCGCAAACAGCGACCCGACCCCTGAATAGTGCAGGGCGGTCAATGCTGTTTTCAGCAAACTGGTTGAAGCCAGGGTCATTGCACAATCGGGTCTCGGAAGCGCCCACAAGCGGTCGCTCAACCTAATGTGATGCAAGCCTTGTGCACATTCGATTGTCACCAACGAGGTTAGCGCCGCCGAGCATTGAACTAAGTTAAATAAAAGCTATGGCCTCGACCCGTCGCAGCCATGGTTGCGGTCGACGCACCGGTCGTCAGGTCCGCAAATCGGCTGTTGCGCCGCCAATAGCCCGCCCCTGCTTGGTCCACTTCGCGGGAGCTGAAGGGTTGGACGTTACAGCCTCAGTGCGCTCAAACCGGAACACGGCGAGATCAGTTACCTCAAAGCCAAGGAAGCTCCCAGGTTCATCCGTAATCAGCGGCTGGCGACGTTTTGGATCGGCGACCGTAATGCCGGCATCAAACCGTCCCTCGATCACCTGGAACAGGGTGCGGCAGGCATCGTGTTTGCCGGCCACCACGATATGCTCGTAAGCTTCATCAAGTGCATCAAGAACGAGGTTAAGGCGGTCTGCATCGGTGGACATTGCCGGATCAGCCAAGGCATCGCCGCACGCGATAAAGTGAGCTTCGCTGCCAGGTACCCGGGCGATGACGTCTTCGAAGGAAACATCGCCTTGCAGCAAGTCGGTCAAGCCCGGCTTGTTTGGTACGCCAAGTGCTGCCGAGTAACCCGTGCCATCCAGGCTCCAGTCAACCAAAACGACTTGCCGACCAGAATTGGCGATCGACTTGGCAAGCTCAATCGCCTCAGCGGACGCATCGAGCAGACGGCTTTCAGGGGCGACCATCGAGCGGTATCCGGCTTGCGTCGCCGATGATGCAATCAATCGGCTCGCAACCTTGTCGATTGACGTCAGGCGTGTCGCCATATCGGCGCTGGTCGGTGATGCCTCAAGGGAGGTAGCCGCGGCAACTGCACTCGCAACAGATGCAACTGCTGAGGCTGGTGCACGGGCAACTAGGCCACGGCCAAGCGACGGCTCCATTGTCTCCGACGGAGACACGACCCGACGGCGCGGTTCGCCGCCACTGCTCGAGCCTGGATTGGAACGAGCACCGGTCAACAATTCGCGCGTAACCGTCAAGGCAAGTCCTAGCAGAAACGTTCCAGCCATCGCGAGGATCGAGAACGGTGCTTTCTTCGGGAACGTCGGCAGGCTCGACGGGCGCGCCTGGGTGACGAGACGCGCCTCGATCGGAACGGCCTTGGTTACAACCACGGTCTTGTTGTCTTCGAGTTGTTTTTGCAAACGATCAAGCTCAGAGCGCTTGGTCTTGGCGGTCGCCTCGATCGAACGCAGCTTGGCATCATCGCCGCTGGTCGAAATGACGCGGCCCTTGAGTTCGTTGATTTGCTTCTGGATGCTCTCCACGCGCAAGGTTGCAACGCGGGATTCTTTCTCCAAGCTGACGGTGAGCTTCTGGATCTCAGCCGTGATCTGCCGCTTGAGACCAGCCAGATCGGCATTCAGCTGTTGCATACGCGGATGGCCCGGCAGCAGTGAAGCCGAAAGCTCCGAGATGTTGCGCTCCAACCGGACGCGCTGCTGTTCGAGGTTTTGAATCAGGGGTGACTTCTGAACTTCCGGCAGGGAGGCAGCCGTTCCGGACTGGATCATTTCGCGCGCACCGCGCCATTTCGATTCCGTATCGCTTTTTTGTGCGTCGGCGCGTGATAGTTCGGCTGTCAACTCGCCCAGGCGCTGGTCGATCAGCGGGGTCTTTTGTTGACCACCGATGGTGCGGTCGATCTGTACCCGGGTGCGCTCGACTTCGGCATCGGCGTCGATCAGCTCACGGCGCAGTTGATTGACCTTCGGCTCGAGCGCATTCACGACGTCGTTGGTTTCAGCGACCGTGTCAGAGACAATGGTCTGGCGATAGTCTTCGGCAAGACGGTTGGCGAACTCGGCGGCAAGTGCTGGATCGGCCGATGAGAAGCGAATGTTGATCGAGCGGCTTTCTTTCGGCGATGCAATTTCGAGTTGGCGGCCAAGCGATGCCAGAACAGTATCATCGACCGTCTCGCCTTCGCGAATTTTGGCGAGACCGGCTATGCGCATGAATTTGCTATAGAGATCAACGTCGCCCGAGCGAGGATTGAATTCCGGGCGCGACGCCAGTTCCAATTTGTTGGCGACCCGCAAAAGCAGATCATTGCTCAACAGCGCGCGTACTTGGGTGTTGATCGCTTCCTTGTCCATTCGAGACGTCATGTTGTCGGACGGCTGCGACTTGTCGCGGCCATCGGGGAACGGGTTTGTGGACTTTGCAACGATGGCCAATTGAGCTTCCGACGTGTAGCGCGGCGCCATTGTCGAAAGGGCTGCAAACGTCAGCACGCCAGCACCGATCGTAAACATCAGCAGACGCGGCAGTCCGCGGCGCACTGCCCTCCACAGGGACACGATGTCGATATCGTCTGGGCTGGCGCCTGAGTTAGAGCGCATGGTGACACGTCCCTATTTTGTATTGATCACTGTGCGGGATTAGAACGCTGCGAAGTTGCGAAACAATTAACCGGTTCAAAAAAACACACGTGTTCGCCGTTTCTTAACCACTGCCAGGGTAAAACCGATCCACAGGACTTACCTCTGCAAGGATCGGGTCATATGTCCCAGCGTCTCGTCATACTCTCAAGCCTCGCTTCGCTGTTCCTCGGCGCTTGTGCCTCGCAGACCCCCGGCGGCGCCGATGGATCAATCTTTGATCAGATGTTCGCCCGGGGTGACGCTTCGGCGACGAGCGCAGACGCACCACAAAATGCATCGATGCCCGTACACGTCGGTCGGTCCGAGAGCTGGGGTGAACCCCAGTCGGTCCCCGTTGGTCTCGCTGGTCCGCGCGCTGTTGCAGCCTCCGACGGCCCGTACCTGCTCGATACCGGCGACCGCTTACGTGTTTTTGTCTACGGCCAACCCAACCTTTCGCGGCTCTACATCGTCGATCATGACGGCCGCATCACTGTCCCTTTGATTGGTGCCGTGCGGGCGCGTGGACAGACCACATCAGCACTTGAAAGCACCATTCGCAGTCGGCTCGGATCGCAGTTCGTCAAGGACCCGCAGGTCACGGTTGATATCCAACAGAACCGGCCATTTTTTATTTTGGGCGAGGTACGCACCGCCGGCCAGTACCCTTACGTCAGCGGCATGACAGTTGAGACGGCCGTTGCCATCGCTGGCGGCTATTCGGAACGTGCCAACGAGCGACGGTTCAAGATCACGCGCCGGATCGACGGCCTCGTTGAAGTTATCGAAGCGCCCGGCGACTATGTAGTCCAGGCTGGCGACACGGTCTACGTTTACGAACGCTTCTTCTGAGTTAACTGCACCTTTGCACATTGGCGTTAATCCTGCGCACACAGAATAGCGGTGCAGGCGAGTAGTTGTAGATGACCAAGTTGCGCATTCTGCACTGCCTGCGTGCACCGGTTGGCGGCTTATTTCGCCATGTCCGCGACTTGAGCGCTGCCCAGACTGCAAGCGGTCACGATGTCGGCGTGATGGTTGATTCAGCGGCCAATGATCGCCTTACCGATCAACGCTTGGCCGATATGGCCCATCATCTTTCGCTCGGCCTTCATCGCTGTGCCATGAGCCGTGACATTGGCCTGCGCGATTTGACTGCGGCACGTTCGACCGCCGCCCTTGCCCGAAAACTTGATATCGATGTGATCCATGGCCATGGCGCCAAGGGCGGTGCCTATGGCCGATTGGCCGCCGCCCGACTGAAGGCAACAAGCAAACAAAACAAGGCTGTCTCAGCCTTCTACACACCGCACGGCGGCAGCCTTCACTATGCGCCGAGCAGCGTGAAGGGGCGTGTTTTCATGGGACTCGAGCGCTGGCTTGCCCACTCAACGCACGGCATCATCTTCGAGAGCGCCTATTCCGCGGCCGTCTATCGCCGCAACGTCGGCCCGGTCAAATGCCCGGCACGTGTGATCCCAAACGGCCTGTTGCCCGGCGAGTTTTCAACTCACGCGCCAGTTGCAACTGCGACCGACATCGTATTCATCGGCGAGCTGCGGATGCTCAAGGGCGTCGATCTGCTGCTTGGGGCGATGGCCCGCACCGAAGGCGGCTCGCCAGTAACCGCAACAATTGTCGGCGACGGACCGGACGCTCAACTCTTTCACGAGACCGCCCAACGCCTTGGATTAACCAACCGCGTGACCTTCCCCGGCGCGATGCCGGCCGCTGCCGCTTTCCCGCTCGGGCGCATCCTGGTGATGCCATCACGGGCGGAGAGTTTCCCCTATATCGTACTTGAAGCAGCAGCCGCCGGCATTCCATTGATCGCAACGTCTGTGGGTGGCATCCCCGAGATCGTGGCTGAAACCGATACTGCGCTCGTTCCACCGGAGGATGTGCCGGCCCTTCAGCACGCCATTACCAGCGCTCTGCGAGATCTTCCAGCCGCGCAAAGCCGTGCGTCCCGGTTACAATTGGCGATTGCTAATCGGTTCACGGTTGATCGAATGGCGTCCGATATTCAAATGTTCTATTTCGACGTGCGCCGTTAACATAGTGCGGCGCAACAGTGCTGAGCCGTCGCTGACTAATGATCAATTGAGTACCGCCTAAATTGGCACGCTGCGTGCTTTGAGCCGGGGGAGACCCATCGTCTTCGTCCAGCGCTTTAAGAGTTAACGCACATGCCCACGACACGCACAATTGCAGCAGAAGCCTCAGGCCTACCCCCGATGTCATTGCATGTGCCGCGCCTAGCGGACTTCCGCTTTGCTGACCGTTCCAGTCTGATCGCGCCATCCGTACTCGGCTTTTTGGTCAAAGCGATTGAAGCGCTGATCGTGGCATCGGTTGGCTTCGGGATCGCCTGCTCTTATGTCAGCGCTGACGACCTGGCAGGGTCATCGCTCTACTGGATCGCACTGAGCGCGACCGGCCTTGGAACTGCGACCGTGTTCCACATCTTGGGACTGTACACACCGCAAGCACTGGCATCACCGCTTCGCCATATGCCACGCCTTGTGATTGGCTGGACGTTAACGCTCGCCATCTTGGTCATGGCGGTATTCTTCCTGAAGATTGGACCTGAACTGAGCCGTGTTTGGCTCGCTCTGTGGTTCGCAATTGGTGGCCTCGCACTCGTTACCGACCGTCTCATTCTGGCACTGGCGACCCGTCGCCTCGTCAAGCAGGGACGCCTGACACGCCGCGCGGTGATCTACGGCGGCGGTGAAGCTGCCGAACGCTTGATCGCCCGCTTCGAGGCGGATTCCGAAAGCGATATTCGCATCTGTGGCGTCTTTGATGACAGGAGCGATGAACGCACCACCAAGCTCGTCTCGGGCTATCCGAACCTAGGGCGCCTGGAAGAACTGCTCGCCTTCGGCCGCCGCACCCGCGTCGATCTCGTCATCATGGCCTTACCCCTTGCCGCCGAAGAGCGTGTCTCCGAGGTGCTGCGGCGATTGGACGTGATGCCGGTCGATATCCGATTGGCTGCAATGGCTTCACAACTGCGCTTTTGTAAGCGGACCTATTCGTACATCGGTTCAGTCCCGATGATCGATCTCACCGACAAGCCGCTTAACGGGTGGAGCACGATTGCGAAGTGGACGTTCGACAAGATCGTCGGTGGCATCGCGCTTATCCTTTTGGCCCCAGTGCTTGCAGCCGTCGCCGTGATGATCAAGCTCGATAGCCGTGGACCGGTGCTGTTTCGCCAGAAGCGCTATGGCTTCAACAATGAACTGATCGAAGTTTACAAGTTCCGCTCGATGTTCGCCGATAAGACCGACGCCACCGCCAGCAAACTCGTTACCCGCAATGACGCCCGCGTCACCCGGGTTGGTCGCTTCATTCGCCGCACCAGCCTTGATGAACTACCGCAACTGTTCAACGTCATGAACGGGACGCTGTCGCTCGTTGGTCCCCGCCCGCACGCCGTGCAGGCAAAGGCTGCCGACCAGCTGTATGGTGAAGTTGTTGATGGCTACTTCGCTCGCCACAAGGTTAAGCCCGGCATCACCGGTTGGGCGCAAATTAACGGCTGGCGCGGCGAGACGGACACCGCCGAGAAAATCCAGAAGCGCGTCGAATTCGACATGTACTACATCGACAACTGGTCCGTGTTCCTCGATCTCTACATCCTCGCCAAGACACCGCTCTCGTTGCTGACGACCAAGAACGCCTACTGAGAGTAGAGCTGCGACCCGGACATATTAATGCTCCGCCCCAATATGGGGTGGGGCCTTCGACGTACCGATCTTGGGCGCTCAAACACCAAGCCATGGCCCTAGGTTCACGTCCCCGTGACCGGCCCGCTCCTTGCAAAGCTCTCTGCAACTTCCAACAGCATCCCAAAACGTTGCAGGCGTATCCGTGAGCACGAGCCTTCAGTTCCTTAGCCCCGGCCGGATCAACTGGCGCTCGGGACCACCTCCCCGCCTCGAAGGGCGGCGCAGCGGCGCGCATTTGATCGCGCTTGGACTGGTGTGGGTGGCCGTTGCCTCGGGCGCCATCGTCTTGACCGAGCCGGCACCAGTCGATGTGCTGACCATCGGTTTGATCGCCCTGCTACCCGTCATCGGACTGGTCGCGATCAAACCGAGCCTGGTGGTCTTCCTGTCAGTCTGGCTTGCCGCAGCAGCAGCAGCCTTTGGCGCCAGCGCCTTCTCAAACGACATTGCGCGATCCGGCATTCATTCGGGCATCTCGGTCTATCTTTATCTGGCAACCTTTGTTTTCGCAGCGTTCGTTGCCAAGAAGCCGTTGGCCCATACCAAGTTGATCCTGCACGCCTACCAGTGGGCAGCTTTCATCACAGCCATTGCTGGCATCGTCGGCTATTTCGGACTGGCACCTGGCGCCGACGAGCTGTTTACCAAGTTCGGTCGTGCGAGCGGCACCTTCAAGGACCCCAACGTCTACGGACCATTCCTGATCCCCGGACTGCTCTACGCGGTGCACCAGTGCCTAACCCGTCCGCTGCATCGTGCAGCGGTGCCAGCCATCATGGTTCTGTTCTTCAGCTTTGCCATCCTACTGAGCTTTTCGCGCGGGGCGTGGATCAACGCAGCGATTGCGGTTGCGATCTACGGCTATTGCTCATTTATATCAGCACCAACCAACCTACAGCGCTTGAAGATGATCGCGGTCAGCGCGGTCGGCGCATTCGTGATCCTTGGCGCGCTGGTTGCTGCGACCCAAATCGACGGTGTCGGTGGGTTGTTGGAAGAACGCGCGCAACTGAGCCAGAGCTACGACGAAGGCCCAGAAGGCCGCTTCGGTGGACATGAGAAGGCCAAGCGCCTGATCCTCGATAATCCACTTGGCATTGGCGCTGGCACATTCACCGAAGTGCACCACCACGAAGACGTGCACAACGTCTACCTCAGCATGTTCCTGAACGCCGGTTGGCTCGGTGGCCTTCTGTTCATTTTGATGTGCGCGCTGACGTCGATCTACGGCTTACGGCACGCATTCAAGCGAACCGCCTCGCAACCCTTGTTCGTGATTGCGTTGGCAGCCTTCATCGGCAACGTCGTCGAAGGCTTCGTGATCGATATCGACCATTGGCGGCACTTCTACCTTCTCATGGCACTCGTTTGGGGCATGATGATCGGCGATCGCCGGATCGCGACCTTGATGAGCGGATCGACGCGACCACCGAAACTCGTGAAGTCGGTATTGGTTATGCGGCCACGTCGCAGCCCACGGATTATTGGCCGCGCACGCCGCGTCGTGCGTGTGTTGCCGCACGTCAACCCACGTCGCCCAACGATCCGCCCACGTTCACCGCAGCGGATCGGTCGGGAGTAGCAACACTTCGTCGCGCAATTATGTGATGGCCGCCAGCCGCGTATCGAGGGAGAGCACGAGGCACCAGTGCGGCTCAAAGTCGGCGCCCAAGGGCCAAACATTTTTCTCATACACTTTGATGAGTTCGGCCTCGTAGCGTTTGAACCAATCGGCGCGACACAACACGAACTTGGTTGCGCCAACGATCGTTTCACGATCTATCACGCACAACACCACCATCTCTGGAGTTGCCTGCAAATACTCGTGCACCGTCACCATCAGCGTGGGGTAGCCGGGGTGCAGCATATCATCGAGCACGATAACGCCGTCGTCGGCGAGCACGGCGGTTGCGAGCGCCAAATCCTTCTCCAACGACGCGCGGCTATGCTCGCCGTCGACATGGAAAAGTCGAACACGGCGGCCGCCGGTGTGTTCAAGGAACTGCGCGGGCGTGACCGCGCGGCTGTCGCACTTCCAGGTTTTGCGAACGCTCGACGCAACATCGTGCTTCGCGCAGTTTGCTTCGAACCGGTCAATTACCTGCGGATTGGGCCAATCGAAGATGTCCATGCCGAGCGCCATTTCGCCAGGTTGTAGCGCCTTGGCGAGGGCTATGAAAAAGCGGCCCTCGAAGGTGCCGATCTCGGCGATCGGCCCCGATACGCCAAGCCCGGTTTGGATCCGCATCAGGCCAGCGGTGATCGCTGCTGCAAAGCGCGATGACATGCCGGGCACGGTCGCGAAGCCCTCCGCCAAATAGCGATCAACGACGGTTAAGCCAGACGACACGGAAGCAGAATCGGTAGGATGAGACACGAGGGGCAACCTTCAGGGATCTGATTTCAGGGACCGGAACACGCCAAGGCGATATCCAGCGTAAGAGACAAACATTGAAACGACGCTCGCAAAGATGATCGCCAGCACCGGATGGACGGCGGGATAAGCCATCAGAATTGCGGCGAACACGAGGTAGTTGATCGTGAACGCTGCCGACGACGCGACCGTGAACTTGGCAAACTCGGACCACGTTGGCTGTGCATTCACCGCAAACGCAACCGTTCGGTTGATCCACCACGAAACGACGAGTGCGCAGGCAATGCCAACGGGACGGGCCACGAGCGGGGCGAGCCCTGCGCCCTTCGTCAGCAGCTGCAAAATGGCAGCGTCCGTGACCAGGGCCGATAGGCCGGCCAGCACAAAGCCGCCGTAATGGCGCAGGCGCGAGACCGGCTCAGCCATGGGCAACACCGGGCCATTTGATGCGCGCGTCGGCGTTTCGAGACGGATGCCAAACCAGATCGACTAAGCCTTCATGCCGCATCAGTGCGTCAAACTCCTGGGCACGCCTGCCAATCACCGGATCGAGTGTCGGAAGCTCTTCGTCGACGTGCCCCGGATGGCACATGACGAGGTGCCGTGCGCCAGGCTTTGTGAAGAACCGGTCGAGTTCGGCCCGGTACGATTTCCCCTCATCGAATGCAGAGACGCCTGAGAAACTCGTATTAGTCAGGATACCGGCTGTCCGCGCAGCATCAGCGAACCCACGTGCCAGCGTCGCCAGGATCAAAGCTTTTTTGACCGACGCCCCCCGACCCAGGATCGCCGACGGGCTGTCACTTGGGTCACGGATCAGCAGCCCCCGAGCGGCCGGGTTCGTCGACAACACGCCTAGCACTGCATAGCGAATGATGGGCAGCGCGTGCACATGTTGATGCCCATCAACAAAATCCGGCGGATGCCCCATCGCCTGCTCGAAGCTTGCGAATTGGCGGGCAAACTCAGCGGCAATTTCATCACGCGGGATGTGCCGGGCGAGGCTCGCACGTAGCACGGCTGGCAAAGTCGGAAACGTACCGGTTGGGCACAGCCACGGCATCGGGCCAAGCGGGCGCCCAAGCGTCAAATTGAAATGCAATCCGACAGCGATTTTGTCCCGCAACCCTAAGAGACTGATGGCGTGGGCCGGCCAATGCCGCGTCGTCACCAAGGCGCTGGTGGCGGAAAGTCGGCCGCCCGCGCACAGCTCTTCGATACCGGTGCTGACGCCTTCGGTGAGGGCGAAATCGTCAGCGCATAGTATAATGGCGGCAGTCATCGGCGTTCCACGGGCGGCGCACCGGACTTGCCGATGCCGACCTCTTCCGCGATCAAGAACAATGGTCTTGCCTTCACCTCTTCGTACACGCGACCGAGGTATTCGCCAAGTACGCCCAGCGAGATCAACTGCACGCCGGCAAGCAGCATGACTGCGACGATGATCGAGGCGAAGCCTGGCGTATCCGCACCAAAGATCAAGGTGCGGATCAAGATGAATGTTGCATAAGCCATCGCCATGCCGGAGATCGCCAACCCCAACACCGACCAGACTCGCAATGGCAGTGTCGAAAACGAAGTGAGGCCATCGATCGCGAAGCTCAATAGCTTGCCGAAACTCCATTTCGTCACCCCTTCGGCCCGGTCAGCGACCTGATAGGGGATGCCGACGGATTTGAAGCCGATCCAGGAATAGAGGCCCTTGTTGAAACGCGAGGTTTCCTTGAACCGATTCATGGCGTCAATGGCGCGGCGGTCGAGCAGGCGGAAATCACCAGCCCCGCTGGGTAAGTCGCTACGCGATAAAAAGTTGAACAACCGGTAGAACGCCTTCGCGTAAAGTTTGCGGAAGGCGCCGTCGGTATTTCGGTCGATCCGGTCGCCGAATACGATGTCAAAGCCCTCGCGCCATTTCTCGACAAACTTGAGGGCGACTTCGGGCGGGTGCTGCAGATCAGCATCCATGATGATCGCCGCATCGCCGCGCACGTAGGTGAGGCCAGCCGCAATCGCCAGTTCTTTGCCAAAGTTACGGCTGAACGAAATCGCCGTGATCCGCGGATCGCGCCCGTGGGCGGCACGCAGATTAGCGAGCGTGCCATCGGTTGAACCGTCATCGACAAACACGATCTCCCACGCCTCCGGCACTTGGGCGAGCACACCAGTTACCCGAGCGATCAACGCGTCGAGATTCGACGCCTCGTTAAGGACGGGTATGATGATGGAAATCAGCTTCTGAGCCATGGGGCCTGGAAATAGGCGAAGCGTCGGGTCTCGTCCAGCCCTGCCACAGTGCCGCCCAACGCTGCCGCTACGGTTAAGGCTCGATTAACATGACCCAGGCATATCTGTTAGCCGATCGGGTTTGCGTTGAGTTGGTGATGTTGGAACCCAAAGTCACGATTAGGCAGTGGTCCGTGATGGCGTTGATCGCCATACTCACGGCGCTTATGCCTGCGCCAAGCAACGCTGCGCGCGACAATCTCGGCGGC
>JANOYV010000142.1:0-1780 GCA_031429105.1 Hyphomicrobiaceae bacterium
CTGAGCTTGTGCGCCGGGCGGTGGGATCTGCAGTCCGAAGCTCCAGGCGGCGACGCCTTTGAGTTCTTCGAAGTAGACGACGCAGCCAACGATGCAGCCAGCGGCAAACAGCCAATTGCCGGCTTCACGCAACGCAAACCGCAACACCGACCCTGAGGCCATACAACTCTCCGCGACGGCAAAGGACGCCGCAGCGTTGGACACACGAAGGTCAACCGCGCAGCGTCAGGAAATCGCCCGAGAATTCATATGACCGCAAACGCTTTAAGAAACTCATACCGAGCAGGCTTTCCGACAGCGCGCCGGGCTTTGACACCAGCGCTTCGACCTCGTCCACCACAATGCCACCAATCGCCATCCGTTTGATCCGAACCGCTGCCGCATAGGCCGTACCGTTCGCCGTGCGCACCGGCACCGAGTAGGTGAGGGCGTCAAGGTCAATCCCGGCTGCCCGCGCATCGGTTGGTTTGAGCACGACGGTCGAGGCACCGGTATCGACCATCATGGTCATATCCGCGCCGTTCACCGTGCCGCGCGCGATGAAATGACCATCGGAGCGCTTACGAATGCGGATCGCTTGTTCGCCAATGCTAGCTGAACCAACGGATTGGGCTTCTCCCGGCGGCATCAGTTCACCAGTGATCCGGCGGCCGAGCGATTGAACGTCGTCACGAAAGCTGTAGCCGAGGACCAGCGCCAACGCCAATCCGATCCAGATCAACGCGTCGCGGGCGGCGCCGCCAAGTTTGCCGCCATAGTTCTGCAGCGCTGATACGCCCATGAACACCAGCAGGCTGCCGCCGACCACAACTGACATGAATTGTCCGGTGCGCATGCCGACGATCTCGCCGTCGTCGCCGAAGATGATCGCGGCAAGGATGGCTACAGCAAAGACGCCGAGGATGATCCAAAGCCTCATGACAGAGCGCCTCCCACCAAACCCCGCTGCCGCATCCGCGCGGGCAGTTCCGCCATGATCCGACGTCGCACCTCAGATGATAGTGACGACCAGTCGGTGATTTCTGAGGCCGTCCGGCCGCAACCCGCACACAGCTTTGTGGTAGCGTCAATCGAACAGATCTTAGTGCAGGGCGTTTCCATCGAACCTCGCGCGGATGGTCTAGCGCTGGGTGCGCGACCGTCTCATCCGTTTATGTAAGCATTCAATGGGCGACTAGCAATCGCAGCACTTCGCTACGGTCCGCCAGCTGAAGCAAAGGCGGTTGCCCTGAGGCGAGATGGACGGGCAACCCGAGCCGCATCGGGCCCCTGACGATGGCGCTCCTGACCGAGCGGCTGTAGCGGCGGCACCGCCTGCAACACGCGTTGTTTCGGGAAGGTCGCAATCGCTTCGGTGCCCTTACGCAACTCCGATTGCAGATCGAACGAGCCGCCGTGCAACTCCAACAGGTTCTTGACGATGGGGAGGCCAAGCCCGGTGCCACCTTCGGCATTTTGATGGGCCAGTGAGCCTTGTCCGAACACCTGCATCACCTTCGGGATCTCTTCCTTCGGGATACCGGGGCCATTATCGCGCACGCTCATGATCTGCCCGCCCTCGGGTGCTGCACGCACGCTCAACGTCACGAGCCCACCGCGCGGCGTGAATTTCAACGCATTGGACATAAGGTTGAGGCAGACTTGGCGCACCGCGCGCTCATCGACCCAGAGTTGCGGCAGGCGCAGATCGAAGTCCTCGATTACCTGAATGCCCTTACCCTCGGCACGCAGCTTCAACAGGCGGTGGCAATCCTCGACGATATCGGCGAGCCGCACCGGT
>JANOYV010000143.1:0-4152 GCA_031429105.1 Hyphomicrobiaceae bacterium
AGCTTGGCGCGCTTCTGCGCTTCCGTCGCCTCCGGCATCATTTCCTGAATGTAGTCGTAGGGCGTCTTGTCGGACGAAACCTCGTCGAGCTGATGCTGGGCGAAATAACCAACGTCGATCTTCTTGGTGCCGAACACGGATCCGGCCAGCGGTTCGAGCTTGCCCGCGATCAGCTTGGCGAACGTCGATTTGCCGTTACCGTTCTGTCCGAGCAACGCGATGCGGTCGTCGTGGTCGATGCGCAGATCGAGGTTGCGCAGGATCGGCTTGTCCGGGCTGTAGCCAGCGACCGCCCCCTCGATGCGGATCAACGGACTAGCGACCTGCTTGAGCGCCTTCGGGAAATTGAACGGGATCACGCGATCTTCCGTCTGTTCCGCAATCGGCTTCATGCGGGCGAGTGCCTTGACGCGGCTCTGTGCTTGCTTGGCCTTGCTCGCCTTCGCCTTGAACCGGTCGATGAAGCTTTGGATGTGCGCGCGCTCATCCTCCTGCTTCTTGCGCATTTTACCTTCGAGGCGCTGCTTCTCGCGCCGCGCTTCTTCGAAGTCGTCGTAGCCGCCGGCATAAAGCGTGAGCTTGCCGCGATCGAGATGTAAAATTGCATTGACCGAGCGGTTCAGCAGGTCGCGGTCGTGGCTGACGATCAAGACGGTGTGCGGGTAGTTCGTCAGATAGTTCTCGAGCCACATCGTACCTTCGAGGTCGAGGTAGTTGGTCGGCTCGTCGAGGAGCAACAATTCGGGCTCCATGAACAGTACCGCACCAAGCGCCAACCGCATCCGCCAACCGCCGGAGAATTCGCGGCAGTCGCGCTGCTGGGCGTCCTCATCGAACCCGAGCCCGGAGAGGATGCGGGCGGCGCGCGCCGGTGCTGCGTGCGCGCCCATGTCCGAAAGCCGGATCTGGATGTCTGAGATGCGACCGGGATCGGTTGCGGTTTCTGCTTCCGCCAATAGCGCCTCGCGCTCGGCGTCGGCGGACAGCACCCAGTCGATCAGCGTGATGTCGCCGCCGGGCGCTTCCTGCGCGACGTAGCCGAGCCGCGTTGTCTTGGGCCAACTGACGGCGCCATCGTCAGGTGCGATCTCGCCGGTGATTAGGCGCAGGAGCGTGGTCTTGCCAGCGCCGTTACGGCCGACGAGGCCGACCTTGTGGCCAGCCGGTATTCCAGCAGTTGCACCTTCAAAGATCGGGCGACCTTCGATGCGATAGGTCAATTCATTGATGTGTAGCATGGTGCGATGCAATAACCGGTGCGTGCCGGTTTGTCACCGGGGCATCTGGGCGCGGTGGGGGCGGGCGGTGGTGTAGCGGGTTGAGCGTAAGTCAGATGTCGCGTTCTGCTTTTGACTCTAAGGTGAAGTCGGCGGCAGGTCGTCAAGTTTGCTTTGCGCCCAAAAGCGCGGCTAGAATAAGTCCGCCCAAGAACGCGATATACCGAGGGTTCTAATGGACAGTCGCTCGATAAATGCACCAACCGCACCAGAGGCCGTTGGTGGGTACTCACAAGCGATGGAGATTGTCGGGGCAGTTCGACGGCTCTACATCAGCGGCCAGATACCCCTTACCCGCGATGGCAATTTACCGAAGGATTTCAAATCACAGGCGCAACTTGTCTGGGAAAATGTCGTTGCCCAATTGCACGCCGCGAGTATGAAAATTGAGAACTTGGCCAAGGTCACGATTTTCCTCAGTGACAGGAAGTTCGCCGTTGAAAACAGAGAGGCGCGTCAATCTGCGTTGGGCTCGCATGCGCCAGCACTGACAGTAATAATCACAGGAATCTTTGACGATGCTTGGCTTCTCGAAATCGAGGCAATTGCTGAAGCTTAGTCCGGATCTGGCCCCAAGCTGACAAGTTCAAATCAAACCTGCCTCGACGGCCTACACCGCCACCACATACCCCCCCCTCTACCCAGCCACCACGGGCCGCAAGCTTTCGACCAACAATCGCAATTGGGCTGCGGGGTCCTTGATGGCGATTTGGGCGGCGAACCAGTCTTGCACCATACGGCAGACCTGCTGCGGCGACGCACGGCCAAGCGCGCGAGGGTCGGAGAAGGTTTGCAAGTCATCCTGGCTCCAACCACGTGCGGTGAGCTCGGCGGCCAGGGCGTCGTAGTCGGACTTGCGCGGTGGCAGATAGCTCTGCGGGGACTTTCGGCCATCGGAAATCGCCTCGAAAACGGCGATTACCTGCTTCTGCAGTGGCTCATTCGATCCGGGCTTTTGCAACATTTCAAGCACGGCTGGATAGGTCTCGCCTTGCGAGATAAAGCCGTAGCAGGTTTCGACATTCTGCTTCGACAATGCCTGGAGGTTGTCGAGGAACGCCGCGGCCACGAACCGGAGGCGCTCGGGGCTGGCGGTCAGGGCCTGATCGGCGTGCTTACGGCGCAGCGCGACGACCGCCTCCGCCAAGTGCTTTGCAACGGCCGGTGCACCGCGATTGTCGGCTGCGAACTTCGCCGTTTCGGTTACCCGCTCCGCGTACCATTCGGGGAACTCGACCTTGATATGGCGCCAGATGGCAGTGCGCTGGAAACTGCCGTCAATGGCGTCGGGGTCCGTGCCGACGGTGGTGAAGGGCGGTGTCGAAAGGCTCGGATCCGATTTGCCGGTCGATTGCGTTGCTGCTGGCAGGTAAGCCGCCAACTCGTCACGTTTGACGTAAGCTGCAATCCCAATGCCAACGAGGAGTGAAGCCGCGGTCGCAGCCCCCATCTTGGCCGCGCCGAACCGGCGTCGTGACGGACCAGCCTCGGCTGGAAAATCAACTGGTCGAAGCGATTTCCCCGCGCCCTGGCTGCGGCCTGAGTCCTGCAGCGATTGCTGTGAAGGCACTTGGGCACGCGACGGTGCTGTCGCCATCCGGCGATCCGGCCCCGCTTGTGTGACCTCGCTGCGACGCCAGTCCGGGTTCGCTTCGTTTGCCGGTTGGCTTTGATTGAACGCGGTTTGCAGGTGGGGCGCTTGCTGGCCCGGCGCTGGGGCGCGAACGCGTTGATCATCGGCATACCCAGCGTTACGGTTTGCTGCGGCACGGTCGGCGCCGACCACCGCGTCGAACTCGGACAGCGCTCGACCGATCAATTGATCAGGCGATTGCAAGTCGTTCTGTTGAGAGGCGTGCTGATGTGAGATGGGGTGATGCAACGCGGGCTGTGCATTGCTTGACGTGGCAAAATCCGGTGTTGTGGCCCCAACCTTCATCGCCTCGTAGTTTTGTTCCGTTGGTCGAGTGGGCTTGAGTGCTTCAACTTGGGGTCGCGGCGTTAATTGCGACAGCTGCTGTTGACTGGCAGGCGGCTCGTTGATGGCGCTTGAAACAGCTGGCGCCATTTTCTCGGCGGCAGGCACTGCCTGCGGCGCTGGCGCTGTGCGCGGCCCGAGAATGGCGAACACATCTGGCGCTGGGCGCCATTCGGTGAAGCCTGCATGCCAGACGAGGTCATGGGCGCGCAAGTGCCCCATTTCGACAAACGCACGCATCTCGCTCTCACTGAGCGGCCCATGCTGTTGGCCGTCGCGGGCAAGATACCATTCGATAGCGACATTCTCACCTGTCATGGCGTCCACTCTAGCACAAGCCGGGAGACCGGTTGACATTGCATTTTAGTCGGTTGCGCGCCAACCAGCATTCACACAGCCCGTCCCATAGGCAGAAGGTCTCGTCAATGCGCCGGAGCGACAATCACTTGCGGGCAAACAGTTAAATTGCGGTCATATTGCCCCTTGGTCGTGTCAGCTGGCCAACCCTTGCAAGACTGTTGGTCGTCTGGTCGGATTAGTAGCGTAATGCTCATCTGAGGCAATTTTGCGGGTAAAGTCGGGTTATAGTTGCGCTGTAGCTTCTGGGTGGTGTACATCGACCGGATCGTTGGCTTGTCCAACGTGCTGGAGACGTGGCCGAGTGGCTGAAGGCAACGGTTTGCTAAATCGTCATACCTCTCAAGGGTATCGAGGGTTCGAATCCCTCCGTCTCCGCCATATTATGTTGATTTCATTACGTTTTTCTAGTTTTTCTCTCGTATACCCACCAATTTACCCACCATCAACCGATTGCTAGTAGATGCATGGTGTTAGCTTAGTTCGAAAACGAGCGAGCTATCCCCCTGGTGACGCAGGACGCCTCTGTCGGAGGCAAAC
>JANOYV010000144.1:0-98310 GCA_031429105.1 Hyphomicrobiaceae bacterium
CTCGTCACCTTCATGACCTATGATCTCGGATATATCGACTTGGAACAGAAAACCCTGCAAACAATCGACAACCCATTCGGCTCAAGGTTGTAACCTATGTCTTAGGTACAAATTGTTACCCATGTCTCCGGGTCGGACAAAGGAGTCCTGGTGCGCAAGAGGGCAACGCACAGATTGAATAGTGCATTGATATTAAACAATAATTGCCTGCGTCATTTTGGCTCATACCCGGATGGTATCCCGGGGGCGGAAATTCGATTCCCAAACCTCAACCTGCGGTCGGTTGCGCTCGATGATTTCACCTCATTAGTCGGCATGTTGGGATGCATCTGAGTGGTCTCCTACAACCCAAAAGTCAGACGCGGATGACATAGCTGTCGACGATCCATTTCACACCGACCTGCGCAAACTTGATTTCCAGTTTGTCACCGTCCACCGATTGGACGACGCCTGCGCCAAATGAGCGGTGGCTGACCCGAACGCGCGGAGCGAAGTGTGTCGCAGTCTCCGTCTCGACACTGGCGGACCGCGTCGCGGCCTTCGGCGCGGCGAGCGGCTTGGCCGGTCTCTTCTTTGACTTCGTAGTAGTGCGCGCCATGGCATAAATCCTTTGGTGGGTTAGGGTAGCCGCCCGATGTCATCGGGTCGTTTGCTGCCAGCGACCGGCGGCGGCCCAATCTGCGCGGCGATCTGTAAGTCTAGTTCCAACCGCCGCTGTCCGACTTGCATCGCAATATCATGTAAGATGCGGAACGCTTCAACGTTGCCGTCCTCGGCGTGAATCCGCGCAACTTCATTAATCGCGCCATGCAAGCGCAGCCATTCCTGAGCGATCTCGTCGGCGCGCGCACGCAACTCTGACAAGGTCTGCGTCATGTTCACTCTCGCAAAATGTTCCCTATTTGTTCTGTAACGAATTGCAATGCCGATGTCTATCGCCGAGGTCGATAGGTTCGCCGATCGTGTTGCGTCTGGTGGGGATAACGTTCGGCGTGCCTTCTCCCGGATTTGCTACACTGGGGCATGACTGACACCGACATAGCGCGCCATGTCACGCCGCAGCACGACGACGTGCGACATACCCTGACAGTGCGCGACGTTGAAAAACTTCTCGCCGAGGCTGGCGTACAACGGTCGCATCGCCACGTCCTTCGCCTTTGCCAATCAGGAATGCTCGACGCGGTGAAAATCCCAGGCGGTCCAAGTGGCGAAGAATGGTATGTCGCGCCCGCGTCAGTGCCGAAAGCAATCGGTGATCTGAAGCAGATCGATGCGCAGAGAGCGCGCCGCAGCACGCTGCAGCCGGCTATGGCGGAGCACGACGCACCCGAAAACCTGAACGAAATAAACCCCGACACAGCCGGCCACGGCGCGCCAGAGCCCGACATGTCCGAGGCCAAGAATATAGACGACAAAGGACCGACACAGCCGGCCATAGCGCGCTATGGCGCGACGGACACCGACATCTATGAACATCCGTACGTAAAAAAATTGGAAGATCGCATCGAGAAGTTGGAAGTGAAATACGAAACGCAGGTTCGACGCACCGAAGAAATTCAACTCAACGGCACCAAGCAGCTTCTCGAACTGCAACGCATGACTGCCGTCGGCAACAGCCAGACCCTCGCCGACTTCATGCTCAAAGCCAAAGACTGGATGCTCGGACCAAGTGACCCAGAAAAAAAGCCGGCAGAAACGTCGCCGAACACTTGAGGCTTAGCAACTCCTTATCCCCATACCCACCCGTTCCGCGTGCGACCCGCGCGTATACTTACGGGACGGTATGTCTATCAAGCCATCGCAACCAGCAGCAAAAATTGCTGAGCCCAGCAGCAAGCTTTTCATGGAGACGACGCTATTGCGCGTCGCCGGCGCGTTGTTCTCTCATGATGCCAAGCGCGCCTCGACTTCCATCGACCCCATCGAGATCAACAAAGGCATCGACGACAAGCGCATCATCATCAGGCCGGACGCCAGGTTGGGACAGCCGGGTCCGCTCGCGCACAAAGTGTTCGTCGCGCTCATGAAGAAATATTCCGATTACGGTGTGCCCGTCCAAAATCAAATATCTTTTACGCGCCGCGAGCTGGCTCGCTTGATTGGTCGCGCCGATTTCGGCGGCAAGGACGGCGAGGCCATTTCTCGTGCTTTGCACGAAATTCACTACGCATTCATCCGCGCGTGCTTCAAGAATGGGGAAGGGAAGTACGTCGAGGACAGCTTCAACATCTTCTCTCGACTCATTATTGAGCGTCGGGAATTCCCGACCGACCCGGTCGAAGCTTGCACGGTTACGATCGCCGATCCGATCATCACCTCGCTCAAAGACGATCACTTCACCTGTCTCAACCATCTCCTCATGCAGCGCCTCGGCACAATCGGCCAGGCCCTCTACATGCGGCTGTTTTTTCATTTCGCCAATGTCTACCAGAGCACCAAGAGCCGTCAGAAACTGTTGCTCACCAAGCAGTACGAGGACATCTGCAAGGAGTGGCTTGGTGGCCTCAAAGTGCTTCAGTACAAATCCGACATCTTGAAAGATCAACTGGGCACGCATCTCGAACAGCTCAAGAATGCTGAATTCTTGTCATCCTACTCTGTCGACAAAGCCAAGACACGTGCCGGTTTGACAATCATGTTCAAGCCCGGCTCGGCGTTCTTCGCCGACTACGACCGCTATTATCGCCACAAGATGCAGGGCAATTTGCAGTTCGAGTACCAGGGTGATCGACAGGACCGGCACCAACCGATGCAGGTTGCAGCGATGTTCGAAGCCATGCGCACCGGCAAGCCACAGGACAGCGTCGCCAACGTGGTCACCAGCGATGTTCAAGTTGCGCGCGAGTTCATCCAGGAGCTTGGCTTCACGCGCATCGAGAAATTTCTCGTGTTTGGCCTCGCCAATGCCAGGAAGACCAACTTCGACGTGCAGCGCTTGGCCGGCCTCAAACAGTATATTGCCGGCTTCCGCGAACTCGAAGCCAAGGATGTCGCCACGGCCAAGTCTCGTGCCGTCGAGCGCCAGGCGCAGGCCCGTCAAAGCGAGAAGGATGCTTACGACAATTGGTGCTCCGCAGAACTCTGCCGCCGTGTCGCTGCCATCCCCAAGGCCGAGCGCATGTTCATCGAGGCCAGCGTCCTGTCTCGTCCCGAATATGCCGGCGACATGAAAACGGCACTCACCGGCATCGGCATCCAGATTGCGCTACATAAGCGCGCCACCGAGCAGAACCCACTGCCTGACTTCGACACCTGGAAAGTCAATCAGGCTTAGTTCATGTCGCAAAAGTAATCTTGTGCGACACGTAAAGAACGGCTCAACAGAGCCATTTTCTGCTGATGGCACTAAGCGCAACACAATCCACCTTCTGTCAAGGCCGTCCCCATCAAGGAATGAGCCCGAATTCAATATGGATCTGACCGCTACAAGGGTGCAGCTCACGGACCTCGTCGATGGGTGTGGGTTTTCACCCGAGGCGGTGTGGGTTTTGACCCGAATGGGTGTGGGTTTTGACCCGAGTAATACCCTTTTCCAACATCGAAAAGGCGCTGAATTAAAGCCATATTTCGCCGTTTTGTAAAACGCCTAGATATATGTATTAGATATAACTCAACACTGTGTTGGATCTAAACACATCTCATAAGGCAATACAGTGCACATTTTTATCGGACACGGGTACATACGTGGGTACTTACATGATATGTACCCCCATTGCCACTAAAAGACGAGATATATCAATGGCCCCGCGTCGGGCTAATCGCCCGACCTCGCGTCTTTTTCACGTCTACACGCTCGTGTCCTCTCCCGATTGCAGCAAGTGCATCGGATGTCAGCTCGACAAGCTCCTGGCATTTGTACGGCCGGTACGGCCAGTGTGTCATAGGGACTATGTGAGGGGAGCTGGCCAGAGCAGATCATACACGAGGTCGGGCGATATACGCCGGTCCCAACAGTCCCCTCCCCGACCGACGACCCTCCAGCCCGACGCGGGGCACAATCGACCGCAATCAATGGCAAGATTTGCTCCAATCCTCCAACGCAACCGTTTTGGAATTCGATAAATGCGCTCGCGCGCGAAAACACGATTCAAGATTCATTTTGCTCTTTCTGCGCGCCGGACGACACGGAACACGAACCTCACAGAATCAACCGACGATTGCAGTGAATCTCGTTTGTGTCGCTCGCACTCGAACGGTTCTGTGGAAGCGGCGACGCCGCGCTCCGTGAAGACAACGCTTCGCAGGGGGTGGGGGGCCTAAAGATGGGAACTCGAAAGCGTTGGCAAGTGAACACTCACACATACTGTGAACAACTGCCAATATGATGCCGTGGACACGGTACAATGCAGACGTGTCCGAAAGATTACCCGAATCCCTCCCTCCCATACCGAAGCCGGAGAACTCCCCGCAAGAACCCCGCCCGCGCGAAAATAATGAAAAGGCAGATGTAGAGCTCAAACCAGAAAACCTAGCTCCGGAGGAGGTGCAAGAACGAATACGCATGCTCGTACACGCGATCGACGAGAGAAAAACTGCAGAGCTAACGCAACTAAATGCTGTAAGAAGCAATCTTGGTCTTCCGCATGCAGATACTAGCGTTGCCATTGCCGCACTGGAATTGAGTCGACAGAAACTCGCCGCACTAATAGTTGATGGTGAACTGGGTGCAGAAAAGCGTGACATTGTAGGGCACGGCAGAGACTCTGATCTCGGCATTACTGCAATTAAAGTTATCATTCCCGAACTGGGTGATGACAGTGCAGTCACGCCGGAGATCCGAGAGTACTTTAACGAACTGGGACTAAACGAAACTATGAGAAGATTTCGGCTCCTACCGCCCAATTCGCCCCAAGCAGAAAAAATTCGCGAATCGATCCGGACAGGGAATTTAAATGCCATTGTATGGCAAATGGAACTGGCGAGTCCCGACTTTCCAACGGCCCACAATACCCAGATGCGCTCGATAGCCGACCAGAACGCAGCTTATTATCGATATCAAGCAGGAACACTTCTGAAGATCGAGGAATTGAAGGCGCGGGTTCGCAAGAGGCAGGCACCGTGAGCAACCACTAAAAATGCGCCAAGCTCAACTGTATCAATGGCACGAGCAGGCTCAAGTGTGAATCCCCGATTTGGCAACAGGCACAACGACTCATGCCACCAGCGACGACCGTCAAACGGAAGTGCACCTTCGCCCACTCGTGACCGCGCAGCTTGACATCATTCCCCTACGCTCCGAACAATGCTTGTCGGCAACTGTCGGGGTCGGTGATCGGGGGCATATATGGCAAAGTTCGTACCAGACCGTAGGTATCCGACAGAAGACCAATGGCGCGCGCATCTACAGCGTACCGAGTACGTCAAAGACATCACTAATGCTATCGATGGGTCAGTGAGCGCCTACAACAAACTGGCTCAACGTACGCAGTCCACTATTCGCCAGGCTGCCGACGAGACACGTGCGGCCATTCAAGAGACGGCGCATGAGACACAGTCAGCAATCCGCGAAGGTGCTGATCAAGTCAGTGAAGCAACGCTGCTAGCGGCCATTGCGCAAATCGAAAGCGCGCAACGCAACGCGGCTAAGATTGTTGGTGCGATTGAGAACAGTAGCGAGATAGTAAGTCAAAACATCCTTTTTGTTGGACTTGCTCTAGATTATAGAATTGGCCTCCTTGTTGACCAAGAGAGGGTTAATACCCTGCTCCTTCAGGACATTGGAAAACTATTGCGAATACCGGATTTTCAGAAAGAACGATTGTATTATATTGAACAAGGACTGAAACACTATTGGAACGCGCGAGTTGATTCCTCCCTCTTCGATGAAGCGCTGGAGAATTTACTTAAAGCAGAGGAACGCGAAAAGACCGATTATATCGTGCTGCATACAATTGGCATGATCTATATGCAAGTGTTCGCGCATTCAGATTCCAGTAAGGCGGAACAGTATTTCCTTCGCGCGGGCCGGTACGCTGCAGTGGAAACGAGCCCCGACGCGCGCCGACTGTCCGATGTATTAAGTGGTGGAATGACAGCATTGACTTCGCATCCGACCACCGTTGCAGAGATCAGGCCACTAGCTGCCGAGGCATATCACCAAGCGGGATGGGCATGTCACGCGCAGCGGAAGAACCGTGAAGCGATCGAGTACGTTGACCGGGCAGCGGGTTTTGATCCGGAAAACATATTGATCCGGTTCCATCAGTCCATTTGTCTCGCAGCCGACAATCAAGGCACGCAAGCAGTCCAGAAGCTTGAACCTGTCATTCGCGCTCAACGATATTACGCAGCAGCTGCCGCAAAGGATCCAGATCTCTCTACTACGTCTGAGGTCGTAGACCTCTTGGAGCGCTTAAGGGCCGAAGCAGCTGAGAATCTTCGACTCAAGATCGCTGAAATAGATAGTTTCGTGGCCCCATTTCTAAGTGAACAGGGCGACAAAGCTGCCGAGATGATGGGCCTCAAGAGCGCTTTGCAAACGGCTCAATACCTGAAGCTCCTGACCGCTTTAGATTCAGTGCCGGCCATTATGAGCATGCTACAGAAATGGGAAAACACCAAGGCGGTGCTTCGAGCGTTGCAACAGTCGACAGCGCCGAACTCTTTGTTTGCCACCGATATTCACACACACAACGTGCTCGTTTCTTCGACACCGCAGTTCGAAATCGTCGAACGCATTCACACGCAGCTATGCGGTGAGTCGGGACAATTGGTCGAGGCAATGGCCTTCGCATTGCTTATTAACGAAACTGAATTGCTGTTGCGCAATATCGAGAACATGTGTATCCGCGCATCACAAAGCGTTGATGCAATGAAGGCGATGCTGCGCAAGTCGCGAAAGCTAGTGCCGCTTTGGTCAGAACGCGTGAATGCGTTAGTTGGGCATACTCAACTTGCGAGCAACACATTTAAGGAAATACAAAATACTTTGCCCCCACTAAATTATCTTATGCTTGCGGCGTACAACACCGTTACTAAAAAACATTTTAATTCCACCTCTGACCTGCTGACGGAGTGCAACGATGATACGGGACAGTTGCGGATCGACGCCTCAAAAGCGCGGCAGGCAAACATATTTAAAGCCGTCGTATTCGGATCTGTATGTGGAGCAATATTGCTGTTCTGGATTTCGTACAACAGCCCGCAGAATGTCGCAGTTCGGCAAGAAGAGGCCCGCCTCGTTGAGATTGCGGCTCAACAGCGACGCGCGATATTTCAAAGTCAGAAGGAGGCGTCGCGCTTAATGAAGGATCCGGTCACGGTATTAGACGCGGATTCGGCTTTGGCTGCCTTACAGAGTGCGCCGATTTCTATGGCTTCGGACCCTTTATCCAAGGACGTCTTCTCGAAGACGAGCAATAGTGGGCAGGCTAGTAGGCCGACGTACTTCTTTGACCCGGTCTTGATTTCGCTTTCGTGGTCTGACCCCGCGCTCGAAGATGTATCACGGGTCGCTACGAAAGATAATTATCGCCCTGCGAATGCGTATGAGCTTGTCTCGTACGCTGTTCACGTGGGCCTTGCAAGGTTCCCCGGAGGGTGTGTCGTAGGGACCGGAACGGTTGTCCTATTCGAAGATCGTCATTTGTCACCAGTGATATGTAAATTTAATGCGGAATCGCGCCTCATCGCGCGGTTTGTACGCTGGGCGCCTCCCGAAAAAGGTGATTACACCTCTAAGGGCGGCGCCCGTTATGTCTTGGCGATTAAGCAATAGGCGCTGGGCTCGTGCTTATGCAATGTACGCCTTTTAGTAATGCCTCCTCGCTGAACGGAGTGCGTTGCGCGATCGGCCTGCCGGCTATCCCCACCGGATTAGCCGCTGATACTCTGTGCGACTGTACACTGAAAGTAGGCCACAGATCGTGGCGCAATCGAGCTTCGAGAAGTGCGTCGCCCCGCCAACGGCACAGGCAAGTGGCGACGAGCTAACCGACCTGCACGCGCAGGGCTGTCGCGAACCCGCGCCAAGGCACAGGGCGGCTCTCTCTCGGAGTTCGGGTTGACCCATGACGCCGCACATAGCCAGTTGGTGATCGCCACGCAGGACGGCGAGCCTTTGCAGTTGAGCGGCAGCGCCCGGCGGCGCCATCTCCACATCGTCGGCCAGACCGGCACCGGCAAGACCACTCTGATCAAGCACCTCATCGCCCAGGACCTGGCCGCCGGCCGGGGCGTCGGCTTGATTGATCCGTTGGGCCATCTGGCGGAAGCAGTGCTTTCACTAGTGCCGCCGCATCGAACGCACGAAGTGATCTATCTCAACCCTGCCGATCTAGGGCGACCGATCGGCTTCAACGTGCTTGAGCGTTCGCACGTCGATCGACATGCTGTGATCGCCGACGATATCGTGTCCGCATTCATTCATATCTGGGGAGCAACCGCCGTTGGTGATCGTTCGCAACAAGTGCTGCGCAATGCCATTCGCGCGCTGTTGTCGGTGGGATCGGCGACGCTGCTCGGTATCCCCCGCCTGCTCACCGACGATGGCTATCGGGCGCGGGTGGTGCGGGCCATTCGAGACCCGGTCGTGCTCACTTACTGGACACGTCAGTTTGACAGTTATGATGAGAAACGCCGGGTGGAAATCATTGGGCCGATCTTGAACAAGCTCGACGCATTGCTGTCAGCGCCGGAACTTCGCAACATCATTGGGCAACCCAAAAGCACGATCGACCTGCGGCGCAGCATGGACGAGGGTCGCATTCTCATCGTCAATCTATCGAAGGGACGGCTCGGAGAGCAGAATGCCCACATGCTGGGGGCGCTGATCGTGACCAAGCTGGGCCAGGCCGCGTTCGCGCGCGAGGATGTGCCGCAAGCGATGCGCCCGCCGTTCTATTTATACACCGACGAGTTTCAGGACTATGCCAGCGTCGGCTTCAAACGCATCCTGTCACAGGCCCGAAACTACGGGCTCAGTCTGACGCTTGCGCATCAATATCTGGACCAGCTTACCGATGGACTGCGCGAGGCCGTACTCGGCAATGCCGCTTCGACCATTGCGCTCAGAGTAGGCGCGGCCGATGCCCCGATCCTCGCCGACCACCTCGGCATCGATCCGTTGGTCGAATATCGCGGCACCGGTGCGCATGAGACGACAGCAGAGAAATTATTGACGACGCTACCCAACTATCAGGCATATGCTCGACTACTGATTGATGATGCGCCAACCGAGGCGATGCGCCTTGCGATGTTCGCCGATCCACTTGCGCGAAATTCGCACCCGCAGCGTGTGATTTCATACAGCCGGCTGAGGTTCGGCAGTCACCGGCCGTTGACTGAAGACAAAATCGCGCGGTTTCTTCGTGCCTGAACACCTGCTACAACATCACTTTCGAGCCAGGCAATTTGCATCATGTATGAGATCGCCCTCATCGGCTTCATTGGGCTGCTTGCGGGCCTCTTTGTTTTATTCTTCACCCAATTCCTTGATCGGGCCGACCACTTCGCTCGTCAGGCGCAGACCTTGTCCCAACCGGAAAGCCTTTGGGATCGAGCGGCGTGGCGCCTCGGCAAATCATCACAAAGCGTATTTGAGAGGTCTCAGAGCCCCCGCTGGCGACTCTCGGCCTGCAACCACACAAAGCTCGCCGCCGCTCAAAAGCCCAAGCCAACCAATCTCCGCCCAAGAGGAAGCAATGTTTCAAATCAGCAGAGTATTGCTCGCCCTGTGCGCAGTGGTGGCGATTGTCATCAGCCTCGCCATCATTGCCGTCGCCTGCTTTCGTCTTGACCAGAATGGCACCCGCCTGCTCATCGAGGGCATGCTCATTGCCCTGGTTACGCTGTGGGCAAGCGTGCCCCTTGCCACCTCGGGTGAGGGCCTTCTTTTCAAGATTGCTTACCACGCCACCCTGTTCTTCGCCGTGCTCTACTTTACAGCCGCCCAAACCATCATCGCTTTCTGGATCACGCTGGTCGTGCTCACAGGTATCATCATTGTCGAACACTGGCGTCGCCTGGACACCGATCCAATCTATACCCGCATCGCGCAAACCATCACCGTTCTCATGCTCACCGCGACCGTGCTCCGGCATTGCACACAGCTTTTTTTACCCACGCTTCAGGCCGCGCTGAACGACCAATACACTTGGCTGATGAATGTCCTCCGGCTGCGCGAAGGTATCATCATCTTTCTCGGAGCCATCATTGTCTTCGCGACCGGCGTCAATACAATCCATCGCCTGCGCGGTCTCACGTGGCGGGAATATCGCGCTCCCATTTCAACCAACCCCATGGTGGTGGCGCTGTTCGACCTTCGCTATTACGTCAGCAACGGCTGGCGTTTCTTCAGCCTCATATTCGTGACCATATTACGCGAAGCGATCGTCTACGTGGTCAACACTCTATTCAACCCGAATCTACTCAAAACCATTCTGTACAGCGCTGCGACCGCAGCGATCGGTACATTGCTCGTCGCCCAGGTGTTTTATGTTCGCCCCTACCTTCTCACCGTCTTGCGCAGCGCCGATCCGTTTTTCCTGCCGTCGCCCGATCTGCTCTACGCTTACACGATCACCGCCACGGCGCTCACTCTCACCATCACGGCACTCGTGCTCCTCACTTGGATAGCCCTGCCTCGCGCTGCCACCCGTATCGAACGCCAGCCGGCCTGGCAGCGCTTCACAATCACAACCGCCGCTGCCGGCGTCTGCATTTGGCTTTCCACTACTGTCGCATGGATTACCAATTCCTTGTTTCACCTAGACGGGAAGCAGTTCCTAACACCCGGCTATTTTTCAGCCATCGTTGTCCCGTTCGCCCTGTGGGCCGGCATCCAAGCTGCTCGGTCTGGTCTGCTCTGGAACACCACGAGCGACGACAAATAAGCAGCACAATGATAATATCCCTGGGGTTACTCGATCGCGTCGACATGTCAATCCAATCAAGGTTTGGCAGGTGCGCGCGATGGAGCGGTTGGATGCTGAAGCCACGGTTCATTTTTGAACTCAAACACTACAGCGGAATGTTCTTTCAAGATCTCGCTTGGCTACCGGTCGAGGTCTGTCGGGCGACCAGTGCCATGGTCACTTTTGCGCTGATGGTCCTCATCTATCGTCTGCACAAGCTCATGGTCCGGCGCCGACAGACAATTCGCTAGTCTTCTGGTCAACGGCTCCCCCTGGGAGCCGTTTGCACGCTCTCGACGAGCACGATCCGCTGAGTTAGATTTCACCATGCACCTCTTGCTAAGCAGAGCCCAACGCGACGACGGCTGGATCTGGAACTCAATGACGTTCCTGCTCGACGTGCGGCTTGAACTCACCGCCGAAGAGAACGAATTGTTCGAGCGCTACGACCTGCACTCAGTCGTTGTCTACGACAGCGACGCGCGCATCCAGCATGCTCATTCTGCAGTAGAGCACATTGAAAAATTAGAAAAGCCGGTCGAATGGCGAACCGGAGAAAAGCCAATCGAAGACCTGGTCGGAATTCTGGGCGATCTGAGCAGCATGCTCTGGAATACGACGGCCGGGGTCACGCACGGCGTCATATCCATGATGTCGCTGCAGATTACGCTGGGATCGCTCGTTGCCGGCCAGCACTTCGAGAGCCAGGATTTGAACGAAATCCTTACCGTTGCCGAAAATATCAGCGCAGCAACAAAATATCTCGCCGACTACCTGGAGGTCGCCATCACGTTTGACGGTAGGGAGCAACTAGATGAGTACTAGGCCACCACGCAAGCCGGGTGTCTTTGCCGGCGGTCTTCTTCGGCGCCTCACCGACGAGCGTGCGCTCGACTTGAAGGCGACCGTTGCGCTCTATCGCGACGTGCTGAAGAAACACCAGGCGTCGTGCTACTCCCGTCCTGATGCGTTTGATTTCATCGTGCGGGAGATATGCGCGCGGATCGAACCACCGCCACCGGCGGCGTTGCTCCGGGCGTTCGCGCGCGCGACCGCCGAGCTATTGAAACACGAGACGGTCATTTTCGAGTTTCCGGCGACCGATCCCGCCGCGTCGGTGCTGTCGCTGCATGATCAAGTCGAGTTGCGCCGGTTCCTGCGTGCGAAAGAGCATTTTCTCGCGCGTGACGACGACGTGATCAACATGATGGCGGCCGCACTCATCGATGTCCTGAGCCGGATCAGCGTCGAGCTGCCGCCGCTCGGTGGAGACACGGCGTTATCCGTACCACTTCAGGCCATGTTGACCGACCCGGCCGCGCTGATTGATGAACTGATCGGGACGTTCGCGCGCGATGAACATCGTGATGTGGGATTGTTCATTGCCCTTCAGGACCAGCTCTACCGCAACGTCTGCGTCGTATCACGTGTCAATCCGGAAGTTGAGACCACGAAGCCGCTGGTTTTTGCATCGGAAGCGGATCTGCCGAAAGAGGAATTGCCGGCAGCCTACTTGCAAGGCACGCCACTTCTTGAACTGCTGACCACGCCGATCCCATTCGCCATCCCCCGCGCCACCTTCGCAGAACATGGTGCGATATTTGCGCCGGCCGGACACGGCAAAACACAGATGTTGCAGAGTATCGTCTTGTCGTTTCTCAACGAGCGAGACCCACCGCCGATGTTCATCATCGACAGCATGGGCGCGATGCTTGAACGGATTGCGCGACTGGAAGTTTTTAACACGACGCTGAAAGATCGCATTCTGATCCTTGATCCCAAGGACGGTCCGGCGCTGAATTTCTTCAAACTGATAGGCGGTTCCGAGGCCCAGCAGACCGAACTGTTTTTCTATTTGTTCAAAGCGATCGAACAAGCCCTGACCCCACGTCAAGCGACGATGGTGTCGTATCTGGTCGAGCTGATGCAGGTCATCGACGGCGCCAATCTGCACACGTTGCGCGAAGTCTGCGAAACCAAACAACTGCAATACACCGATGCGTTGGCGCGCCTGCCGCAAATCAGTCAGGACTTTTTCCGCCATCAGTTCATGGGACAAGATGCGCTGATCAAGGCCACCAAGGCTCAGATCGCAGCCAGGCTCTACACCGTTGGCAGGAGCGCCGTATTCAACGCGATGTTCTCCGCAAATGAAAACAACTTCGATGCCTTCGACTGCATCGCCAGCAAGAAAATCGTCTTGGTGAGCACCGACCGGGTCGCGCTTGGCGATGCTGGTTCGGCAATTTTCGGTCGGTTCATCCTCGCACAATGTCTCGCCGCCGCCCTCGCCCGTGCGTCGATCCCGGAACGCGAGCGGCATCTTGCGCTGATCGTCGTCGACGAAGCCAAGTCCTATCTCGACGATCAAGCTGAGAAAATCTTGAGCGACGCCCGCCAATTCGGGCTGGGAATGCTGCTGGCGACACAGGCCCCGCATCAGTTGCCCGAGAGTGTGCAGCGTGAGGTCGCCAACAACACCTCTATCAAATTATTGGGACCAGTGCCCTACGCGACGGCGAGCCAGTTCGCGCGCGACATGCACGCGACACCTGAATTCATTCAATCGATGAAGAGCCGGACGCATGCCGAATTCGCCTGCTACGTCCGCAATCTCACCCCGCGCGCAGTGAAGCTATCGATCCCGATCGGGGCTCTTGAGGCAGCGCCCAAGATGGACGATGAAGCCTACAAGAGATTGCGGGAGCGCAACCGGCAAACCGTAACACAGAAGCCAACCAATGCTGCGCCGATGCGCAAGGCTGCAACAAACATCAGCGCGGCGCCCGCGGCCCCGCAATCATTGTCGCCGAAACCTACGCAGTGGGACAGCGACCACGGTGAAGTCGAAGGCTGACGGCCGGCGCGCTTGACGTATCGGTTTATTGCGAAAATATTTCGCACGTCATCGCCGCCACATGGCGATGCGCTGCCGGTTTCTGTTGCCCATACTTGCGCACTGCGCTCGTTTTCCCAGTGTCGGTAACCGGCGGCAACGTCGGCTATTTTTTGATGTAGTGTTAACATTCACGGCGTTGTTCTCAACCTCGGCTCCGCTTCATGGCGGAGCCGACTTTTTTTCTGCACCACTTCGTAGTATCATTGCGTCATGACCCGAACCGAAGCCATCGCAATCATCGAGAAGGCGCTGCCAGTTGCCGACGAGGCGACGCTGGCCGCTGCCGCCGAACTGCTGCAGTCAGCGCAGGCCGAGCCGAGCGTCTTGTCACGCGCATTGACGTCGCGCGAGCTTGAGCTGATCGAACAGTCAAAAGCGGACTTCGCCGCTGGCCGCACACTGACCTCGGTCGAAGCACGAGCCTCGATCGATGACGCCCTGGCCGCACTGGGGGTTCCAAAGTCGGCTGCATGAGGACCGTCCGCTACTCAGTGACGGCGCGCGATCAGCTGCGCGAACTCCTCGCTGCCGGCCTGCCACGGTTCGGACCTAGGGTGGTCGCCGAGAAGCGCGACCTCGTCTACGACACGATCGACAATTTCCTCGCACGGTTCCCGGCGACAAAGAAGCCGCACGCGACACTCGGACTGGTGATCTATCCGATCACCGACACGCCGTTTCTGGTGCTCTACGATTACGACAATGCTGAGCTGCGCGTGCTCTTCGTACTGCTGAAAGGGGCCGGCACGCGCCTCGACGATCTGGACCCAGCATCGGCGGAATGGTGACATGAATGATCACGCCGGTTCATTCGGCCATTGCTCGCGATAAGGCTTGAGCCACGATCGCAACGCGCGCTCGATGATTTCTGATTTCATCAGCCCGATCTCCCACATCGCCTGCGTTACGTCCGACAGCACCGCTTCCGGATATGACGCCCGGCGCGGTTGACGTATCGGTTCATTGCAAAAATATTTCGCACGTCATCGTCGCCACATGGCGCTGCGCTGCCGGTTTCTGTGGCGCATACTTGCGCACTGCGCTCGTTTTTCCAGTGTCGGGAGCGGGTATAATTGATGCATGCCAACGACAACGCAGCCAGCAACTGCCGTCCGCAACCGTCGCTTCGAGCGTGCCGACGAAGCGCCCGCATTTCAGCTCACTGAGCGCGATGCAGAAATTATTCTGGCGATCTGGCGCAACCGATTTTTGAATTCGCGCCAGATCCAGGCACTGGTGTCGGGAAGCTCGGACAAGATTCTGCGCCGGCTGAACGGACTTTTTCACGCCGGCTACATTGATCGACCACGGGCTCAGATCGACTACTATTCCACTGTCGGCAGTGCGCCGATGGTCTATGCGATTTCAGATCGTGGTGCCCGCTTGCTCAATGAGCGTTATGGTGCGGCATTGCCCGACGCCGACTGGCAACACAAGAACCGCTCCGTCGGCCGCCCATTTATCGAACACACCATTGCCATTGCCGAAACACACAGCGCGCTCACCGTCGGTTGCCGTGCACGCCCGGAAATCGAACTGATCGATGCCAAGACACTAATCGCGGCTTTCCCGAAGCCGCCGCTGTTGCCTGATCGCGCCTTCATCTGGAAGACCGAAGTGCGCCGCAACGATGTGATCGAACCCGTGTCGGTCAATCCCGACTACGTGTTTGCACTTCGGTCGCCGACCATCTCGCGTCGCTGCTATCTGGTCGAATGCGATCGTGGCTCGATGCCAGTCGAGCGCGCGACCTTCAAGCGAACGTCGATCGTTCGCAAGTTCGCCGGTTACATCGAGGGTTACAACGCCAAGCTGCACGAGCGGCAATTCGGCTGGAAAGCCTTCCGGATTTTGTTCATCACCAATACGCCCGAGCGCGCAGAGCACATGCGGGCGGCACTGTGCAACCTGACGCGCGCCACCAACGTCCGGCAGTTGTTTTATTTCACCGACGCTAACGCGCTCGCAGCCAGCGATGTTCTTGCGCACGGGTGGATCGATGGCAATGGTCAGACGCAAACGCTGATATAACCCGGATTGCAAGCTGATCATCGCGCCCGCGACTCGATGCTGACGGCACCAAGTCCGAAAAGAGATGCCCTCGTTCACACGATTTTGAAGATCGATCCGTGGAACGTATAGTGGTGGAAGACGTTGTTATTTTGGTGGCAAGATTCCGGTGACATTTGGTTTTTTTTGAGAGTCTTTGATTTCTTGTAATCGCCAAGATCCCGCACCAATTCCGGTGCATATGATGTGTACCGGAAGAGGTGCAGGAGTGTCGCATGTCTGTTCCGATTCAGAAACAAGTGTTGCTTAGGGCGCGCGCCGCGCTATCCGACCGCAACTGTTGGACTCAGTTCGAAGTTGCTCGCACGATTGCGGGCATGCCGTGTACCAGCTTTGATCGCTTCGCGACGAGCTACTGTTTGGTCGGCGCCATACAATTAGCCGCATTCAGAGCCGGTGCAAACGTCGCAAGTTTGACGAAGTCGATAGTCGAGGAACTTGATCAGCACCTCCTCGATCGTGGCAGACGTTGTAATTGTGTAGAGTTCAACGATGCCGCCACGCACGCTCAGGTCATCAATCTTGTTGATGAGTTTTTGACGACTGTTTGAGAGCTGCGAGCCCCGGTACAGAAATTTGTACCGAGGCAATTTTTTAAACGCCGGTAACCGAGAAATGGCGACTGGCTCTTTCTACTCCTCTAATCGTCAAAACCGCTAGATAGTCGCCAGCGTCGGTAATCGCCAACTCTTTCAACCATAATTCTGGTGCGAAAAATTGGGCTCGATACACCTCGATCCGTCCAAGTTCCCCCATCCTATAGACAGATACCTCAACCTGATCTCCGACCTCGTATTCCGAATATTCTGCGAAAATCTCGATGCCGTCCCCTAATTCTGGTTCTGGTGGCGAAATTGAAATGCGGCTGGTTCCTGCGGCACCGTCAAACGGAACAAGCGCTGCGGGGAGCCCCAATAGCTGAAATATAATGGTCTCAATAATTGGTTCATCACACACCGTTGTGTGATCGCCTTTCGCATAAATGGGCACTGCGTTTGGCAATAGCACACTGTCGATCGCTACCCTGCCATCGCCTGCCCTCAAATATGGGATGGATGTTAATGTAGTGCCCAATCTGTGCAACCGCACTGCTGTTTTGTGGGTGGCACTCGCCACGCATATATATGGCACCGAATCATTGGGACGCTGCAATCCAAGCAGTGCACTCGTTCGATTGTTTCGATTGTAACGGGCCCAGATCGCTTCGTCGTGCCGCTGCAGGAATTGCGACGTGGTCAAAAGGTTTGTCGCGCTCAACCCGTCCTGTTGCACGATCAGGAGTTGTTCGCGGGGTGGAAGCAGGTCGACGAGACTTTCAATCACTCCGTCCACAACCAATCTGCGAATAGTCTCTCCCTTAAGACCAAACTGACTGACCCTTCCACCGACTGCCATCATCGCGTCGACGGACCCGCGATGCGGTGTTCCAATCGCAATTAGTCCGCGAACAGAGCCTACCCACGGCATCTCGCGCGCCAAATCAGTCTCCAGTAGCATCCGCGCCACTAGGCCGCCCATGCTATGGGCAACTATGACCACGTCAGAACCTTCGGAGCGCGCATTGTGAGCGTTGAAAGCTGCTGTGACGGACTGACCTACTTGGCGCGCACAATCCAGTACAGATTGGCGCCAGTCATAGGGAATAGGTTCAAAAATGACCCGTTCATCGCGAAGTGCCCGCGCTTGCTGGGAAAGCCGATCGAGTATCCGTGCGTACACTTGGTTGCCGCCAGCCTTTCGGATCACCGATCCGACTGTGACGTTGTCGCGGCGGCGCAGCTTGCTGTCCAGCACAGACTGGTCAAAGTAGCTGCCGATGAAATCGGCGACACTGGGTGGCCAGATGGTGCCCCCTGGAACACTCAACTCACTGCCAAAAATACCAGGAATAAAGAAGACGAAGCGACTTGACACCAATCGACCTCCCAAGGCACAAGTTGCGGTCATTGTCAGCGATGATGCGCCCAATAACAAGTGAGTAGATTTTCGATGCTGTGGGACGAGGCGAGTACTAAGTCCAGCAGGCTCGCTGAGCGTTTCCTATTCGGCACAGCCTTGGAGCGCAGCAAGAACTACCGCACATACCTTGGCCTAGACGTGCCGCTTGGGCCAGATGTCGAGCCCTTTGACCTCATATTTGGCTTACTCCCGCGGCCCAACTCGCCGAGCAACGCTCCGGAGTGCCGTGTGCTGGTGCTATATCATAGGTCTCCAGGCCATCCGCACAAGCTTCAAATTGAACGCGGCTTGCGCGCCCATCTAGCGACAGAAGGCATTACGGCCAAAGACCTCGTAGTCCAAAAGTTTCGCAAACCATTTTTTGCACAGGTGTTGCCCAACCCTGGCTCCGCAGGTCCGTTGCGAGGCTCGTGCCCTGTTCCCTTTCCGGGAGTCCAGATTGGTGCTAATGGACTAACGGGTGCGATTTGCTGCTTCGCCAAGGTCGACGGTGAATCACAGCGGTACGCTGTTACTGTCGCCCACGCTTTGGGGGCTGACGGCGCATCCCATGGAACGATTGTTCATCAACCAGAGCATAGCCATCCAGCGAGTTACGTTTTAGGTCAAATTACCAAGGTGCGACCGCAACCTGCCGGTGCTCGACACCCTATCGACGTAGCAGCCATTGCTGTGTCCGTCCTGAACGTCGCAACAAACTTGATCCATGGTACCCGCAATTCCCTGACCATGAAGCTGCCGTCGTCGCCGCCAAGGGACGTAGCGGTTGGTGACGAAGTCGCCAACGACGGCCCTGGTAATGGCCTTCAGCTCGGGCGAGTGTGTGCCGTGAACGTCAGAGCTCGATTACCGCTCCCCCATGGCTCTGGGGTTACAGCAATTGTCGTCGAATCTGGCATTCTCGTTTCAGGAACGCCTGGGGCCTTCTCGGCTCCAGGGGATAGCGGATGTCCAGTGTTTGATCCAAGCTCGGGGGAGCTTCTAGGTATGGTCGTCGGAGGCCAATCGTCTGCCGATCAGGTCGGTGACAGCATTTATCTCCCGATTGCGGCGGTGCTGGACGCCATAGCAATGAACGCGGACGTGTAGCCATGGGCAAAAGCGCTAATAAACCAAGCGATGCTTTAGTGGACGAGGCATTTGATTACTACTCCAGGCACGGGGAGGTTGCTACTGTAAATGCCTCTATCGACAAGACTAATTGGTTCTTAACTGTTCTGTTTGTAGATGGCAAAGTTGATCGGGCTCGTATTAAGACTACTTTCGGCGGATACCCCGTTCGCTTTGGAGTTGGCAGGGTTTTTGCGCTGTCTCGGTGATCTGGCGGTCTCCCGCAACGCTCGCCTTCGACGATAGCGTGCCCTCGCTCGCGCGCCGTGTACTTCAAGCGTTCGGGCAAGCGGGCCCTCTAAAACTATATGACGCTTTCTCGGGCTTGACGCCCACGGGCGGGCACGCATACGCGGGGGCATGGCGGCTCCGGAAAGTATGGCAGACTGGCTCACCAAAAAGTATGGATGGTGCGACGGCGCAGAAATAACCTTCCAAAAAGGGGCAACAAGTTTCCGGCGATGATTGCGAACTCGGCGCGTACTGCGGCGCGCGCTCGACGCCTCCCACCGGTGCGAAGTAAAAAAAAGGCCGCTCCGTTGCCGGAGCGGCCTCACTTGCCGGGCAGGCCAAATCGACCAGGCGCGGCGTTCACCTGGACGCTGGCGGCCTTGCTGGCACTGAAGCGCGCAAGGGCAGACACCGGCCGCCGGTCATTTTACCATTTGATAATACGCCTACATATTATTGCGGATGCCGCAGCAGCCGGTTTCCTAGCGATGATGGTGTTGGCGCGTCGCGCAGTTGTGCCGGGCTCGCATGAACGGAGCCGTGCCGTCTCCGCCCTTTCGGGCTTTGATCCCTGGCGAACCAAAACACAGCACGTGCCGGCCTGAGTTCATTGCTATAATCTGTATACATATTATAGTGAAAATCTTGCACTCGATTCCCGCGTGCAGGGTCGTAACTCCAACGTTGAGGAGACCGCCGTCATGGCGAAACCCGCGTACCGCGCTTACACCGTTATAAAGCGCGAAGGCAAAGACGACTATTGGCTCAATCTCGGCGTCGCGTTTCCACACGAGGATGGCGAGGGCTTCAATCTGCTCCTGCAAGCGCTGCCGATCGACGGCAAGATCGTCTTGCGAACTTACAAGGAGGAAGAGGCGGACGAGCCAAAGAACAAGGGCAAGCCCAGCTACAAGAAGTAGGACACGATCGCGCAGTCGCGGTCAGTACAGCAGAGCCGGCGGCAACGTCGGCTCTTTTTCACTGAGCAGCCTTGTCAGACGATGCGCCAATATAGCCAGCTTGCGTTGTTCACAGCGCTGCCTTGACATCGGGTTTCCGGGGCATACACTTATTGCGTGCTGATGTTGCGCAAGCACACTAGGCAGCAATATGCTCGAAATCGCAGATAAATCAGACAGCGAACGTGGCTTTGCAAGCGTAGGCTTCTTCATCGTCGCCATACTGACTGTGTTTGTCATGGCTCCATTCATCATTCACAGTCTCAGTGATGTGATTGTCATCAGAACACTAGCAGGACCGCAAGTACCGATAGCAAATGCTCCCGGCTATCGCTACAAACTGACGCTCGAAGTTGAAGTTGATGGACAGATCAAGTCGGCCTCGAACGTCGTTGACGTGCGCTACGTCGAGAAGAGCTTCCCTGAAAAGCACACCAACATCGCCATTACTGGCGACGCTCTCTTTCTCGACCTTGGACCAACGAGGCGACCACTCATCGCGCTACTCACCGCGCAACCGAAGCCAGAGGACAGATCTGCGTCTCCGCGGAATGGCTGGGGCGAGAGCGATCCTGCCTCAGTGGTCGGAAAAGCATTCGCCAGCGAGCCCGACTTCATAAATGGGCAAATTAAAGCAGGTTTTGGAGCATTAGTTGGGCGCGGTCCTCGCACGATAACGACCGCCGACCTGCCAGATTTGGTGACCTTCACTGACATCAATGACCCTAAGACGGTGATGGCGGTCAATCCAAACAATTTTGAAGCCTCTCTTGGGGAAGGCGTCAAATGGCACAGTATCTCCATCGAGATAGTAGACGAGATAATAACCCAGGGAATTGAGCAAAGACTCAGTTGGCTGTCGAGTTACTTCGATCGGATGTTAGACGGCCACAGACCTGGTCAGCCAAACAACCACTCTCTGGCAGCGAACCTAAGCACAGCATCGTTTCTGCGGAGGGGGTACTAAATGGCGACCAGTCGCGAGTTGTATCTCTCAATTCTTGCCTTGGACGCATACAATCGAGGCTACAACGCCGCCACAATTGTTGGCGGCGATCACGTTGGTCAGGCACTACTCACGAGTCAAGTGTACTCTAGTCAACAAGTAGCAGCGGGCTTTTATGCTACATCTTATAATGTGTCTGATGTTCCTACCTTTTCCGCTCAGACAACCGTAATATCGTATCGTGGTACGGACGATCCTTTGGGATCGCTTTCGGGTGGAGACCTCGTCAACGGTTGGACGATAGGTGCCGGTTTTGCGTCGGCTTCCCAATCAGGTCTTGCATTACAGTTCTACGCTGATGCCGTAGGCCAGAATGTGTTTCAAGGCCCGATGCCGAATGTGGTCCTAACGGGGCACTCCCTTGGTGGCGGTCTGGCAGGAATGGTTGGAGCGCTTTCTGGCGATGATGTAACAATCTTCGATCCAATGCCGTTTATAATTTCAACGGCTCTGACTTACGTCTCAGAAGTCGCGCACCGCATCGTGAGCCTTGAACTCCCTCCTTCGTTGCCGACTTACTCCGGTATCGACGCAATATACGTAATGGGCGAAGCGTTACAGTACGGGAGAGATTTGGGACCGACTTTAGAGTTGGCAGCTCTTACCGCAATTAATCCTTTGATCGGTCTCGGTCTCAGTACTTACGACTTCGGCGCAGAGTTAGCCATTAATTATCGCGCCTTAGACCCGCACGGATTTTTCCTTCGTCCAGTTGATCTTCACAGTCAGAATCTCCTCGTTCTTCTAGAGTACGCACATGAGAACAATCTAACTGAATGGTCTGGCATCGCAGCCTCACTACTTCATGCACTGTTTAATCCCGAACTAGGTAAAGCGCTCAGCCTTGAGGGATCGAATGCGCTGCACCCGTTGGGCGTGACCGGCACAGCACCCGAGGACGCTCAGATGCGTTCGATGATTGCCTACTCCGCAATCGACGAAGGCTACCAGCCGTTTGGTGACAAGGCGATCGTGTCGCTGTTCAATGATGCCGACGATCTGGGCCGTTTGTATTCGACGACCATGGGAAATTCTGCTCTTTCGGGGGCGGCTGTTCAGAACGCCTTATCTGAAATTATCGTCCAGTATGCCGGTGATCTGGCCAAGTATGCCGGTGATCATCCTGGGCTGTATCAAGACCCTTATTGGGCGAACGGCATCATCACGCTGGACAGTCTACATTTCACGATGTCGATTGATCTTGATCCCGCCAAGTGGGCGGCCACGACAAGCCATCCCGACTTCTCGATCGTCGGTAAGCAGGATTTGGTCGATGCACTGCTAGGACTGCCCGCTGGGATATCGGTCGGCGGTACCCGCGGCATTACCATGATCATCGCCGAGACCGGCCAAGGGCCAGCGGTGCTCGATGCTTCAAGTGCGCCGCTCGCTTTGGATCATCATGCGGGAGGTGGCCTCCTTATTGGAGGGGTGAGTTCAGATCAACTACTTGGCGGCGCCGGCAATGATATTCTTTTCGGAGGGGCACAAGGTGATAGCCTCAAAGGTGGCGCCGGCAACGACACAATCTATGGTGGCGATGGGACCGATACCGCTGTCTTTACGTACGCATTAGGAAGCCAGATCGCGCCTGGTCAATTTGATGGCTTCTATGATTTGGAGCGCCACGGGACCACCGTGACGGTCAGGCTCGCTTCGTCGTCCGGTGTGGAAACGGATACGCTCTCCAGCGTCGAATATCTGCAATTCTCAGACAAGACTATCAACATCCTAGACCTCCCCGATCTCTCCAGCCAAACAACGACAGGTGGGCGCGCCACCGACGGTGGCACTGCCGCGATCGCCGCCGCCGTCAGCGGCCATGAAGCGAGCACGGGCGGGGCCTCGGCGGCCGAGACCATCGTCGGTAACGACACTTCGCAATATCTGGGCGGCACCAGCGGGCCGGACCACATCTTAGGTCTTGGCGGCGATGACGTGCTGACTGGCTATGGCGGCCAAGACAGTTTCGACGGTGGACTTGGCAGCGACACGGTCGACTACTCGTATGAGCTCAGCGACGTTTCGGGCACCATCACGCTTGGTAATGGCAACGGCACGGCTGAATTTCCAGGTTACTACACCGAGCAGCTGATCTCGATCGAGAACGTCTGGATGGGCGCCGGCAACGACACGGTCGTCGGCGATGCCGGCGACAATGATCTGCGTGGCGGCCCCGGCAACGACACGCTGACCGGTGGCCTCGGCAACGATCACATCTATGGCGACTGGAAATATTCGGACCAGGGCGGCTTCGACACCGCGGTCGTCTCATACACCTTCGGTTCGAGCTACACCGTCTCTGGCTCGGCCTCGGCGCTCCACATCGTGGGCGTCGAGGGTGATGACTGGTACTACAACGTGGAAAATTTTCTGTTCGCGGGCGGTGTGATAGCGACTGCAACGCAGCTTCTCGCTGCCGCGTCATTCACCGGCCCAGCATCTATCGCATTGGTCTCAGTCGCGAATGACGGAGCGCATGCAAACAATGCGTCATACGTCCTGTCGATGAGCGGTAATGGGCAATATATAGTATTTGAAAGTGTCGCCTCTAACCTCGTTCCAGGTGATACCAACGCTCTCGGTGATATTTTTATTTATGACGTTGTTGCCCACAATATTGAGAGGATTACGAATAATTCGAACAACAGCTTCGCGGTCTTCCCGCCAAATACCGACCAGCGCATCAGCGATGACGGGCGCTATATTGTTATGTTGAGAGGTGAGAACATTATTGTTCACGATCGGCAGGCTGGCGCTGATGAAACACTTGTAATTGTAAATCCCTCTAACGGACCGGGGGTTGTAGGAATTAGCGGAAACGGCCAATTTATCACCTATGCAGATAATTACGAATTGTGGATACATAATCGCATCGATAATTCCAACAAATTGATTTCTGATAACTCGACTGGCTTTAATGCCATCAGCCGTGATGGGCATTTTATTGCGTACCACAGTCGCAATTCTTTGACTGGGGAGCCTCCAAGTATTATCATTTATGACCAAGTCTTACATAGCTACGAGCGAATTCCGTACCCCGGGTCGGGGGGGCCAATTTTTATAAATGCAGACGGACGTTACGTCGAATTTGCAAGCTCCGCGTCTGACCTTGTTTCTGGTGATACCAATGGCTATGCCGATGTGTTTGTTTACGACCGTAATACTGGGTCTATCGAGCGCGTTTCTGTAGCAAGCGACGGGCAGCAAGGAAATGCTGGAAGCACGGGTTCCCCTGGGATGAGCGCAGATGGCCGATACGTCACGTTCGGGAGTGCGGCCACCAATCTCGTCTCCGGTGACAATAATAATTTGCCCGACGTGTTCGTCTATGATCAAGTCACTCATCTGACTGAACTCGTGTCGCGGGGAAACAATGGGCAATTAGGTTTCGGCTTTTACGGCAGCGGTTCGCCATTCATAAGCGGTGACGGTAGGTTTGTGGCGTTCCCAAGTGATGCATCCAATCTGGTGCCGTTCGATAACAATAATACCACCGACATTTTCGTCGTCGATCGCCGACCCAACTATATGCCTGTTGCTCATGATGACGTCGCTTCGACCACCGAAGCGTTAACCGTCATCTGCAACGTACTCCTTGGCAATGGCCAAGGGGTCGACAGCGATCCAGACGGTGACGCCCTGACAATTGTTGCCGTCAACGGTCTGTCCGATAATCTCGGCCATCCCTTTACCTTGGCTTCTGGTGCCCAGCTCGCCGTCAACCCAGATGGCCGCTTCGCCTACGATGCGCACGACGCCTTCAATAGCCTCGGTCTCGGCCAGACCACAACCGACAGCTTCACCTACACCATCTCCGATGGCCAAGGGCACACCGACACAGCCACTGTCACCGTCACGATTAAAGGGATCGAGCATGGTGCAATGATTTCGGGCGGCACCGGAACAATTACTGGAACGGCGGTCAATGATCAGCTTGCTGGCGGCGACAGCGGCGTTACGATTTACGGTCTGGGTGGATACGATTGGTTGCAAGGTGGTGCCGGAGCCGATGCTCTCGACGGCGGCGACAATAGCGATATTTTGGATGGTGGCGGAGGCGTGGATTTCCTCAACGGCGGTTTTGGTGACGACTCACTTACCGGCGGAGCCGACAGTGATATTTTGCTGGGTGGCAACGGCAACGACACGCTGAGCGGCGGTGCCGGTGGCGATGTCCTCGACGGCGGCCTCGACTTCGACACGGCGTCGTTCGCCAACTCTGGCTTCGTGCAGATCTACCTCACCGCGCCGAGCTTCAACGGCGGCGATGCGGCCGGCGACACCTTCACCTCGATCGAGGTGTACACGCTGTCGGCCGTCGGCGACAACTTCTACGGCGACAACAACAACGACACCGTCTCGAGCGACGGCGGCGCCGACATCGTCTTCACTTATGCCGGCAACGACCTGATCGATGCCGGCGCCGGCAACGACTACGTGGTGTCGGGCGAAGGCAACGACACGATCAGCGGCGGCGAGGGCGCTGACATCATCGCCGGCCTCGGCGGTGACGACGTCATCAATGGCGGCAACAACGACGCTGGCACCGTCGACCAGCTGTACGGCTACGACGGCAACGACACGCTCAACGGCGACGGCAGCGGCGACCTGCTGTTCGGCATGGCCGGCAACGACACGCTCAACGGCGGCGACGGCACCGACTACCTCTACGGCCAGGAAGGCGATGATGCCCTCAACGGCGGTGCCGCCTACGACCTGCTGCAGGGGGGTGATGGCAACGACATCCTGTTCGGCGGCGACGATCCGGGCGTGGTCAACGGCCTGTTCGGTCAGGGTGGTAACGACACCCTGATCGGCGGTACCGGCATCGACTACATGTGGGGCGGCGACGGCGCCGTCGACACTGGCAACGATGTATTCGAGATCCACGCGGGTGGTTCGGTGGACGTGATTCTCGACTTCCAAGCGGGTGTCGGCATTGGCGACGTGTTGCACCTCGTCGGCACCGGTAACACGAGCTTTGCCCAGATGCAGTCGGCCGGTCAGTTCGTGCAGATCGGCAGTTACGCAGGCATCGTCATGAGTGCGGGGAACGTGGTGTACCTGGCCAACGTCAACGTCGTGACCCTCGTGGCCGACGACTTCCAGTTCAGCTGAGGGGGATCGGATGCGGGCGCGCGGTGTTCAATGACAACCACGCGACGGTGCCAAAATTCTTGGAAGTCCATGATCGGTCTCCCCTCTTTTCGCGGTCGAACTCACGTGCAGAAATATGCTGCATTCATCGGCGCCAAATTTATTATCTTATCTTATCTTATCGCATCGCAGAACTCTTCTGTGACAGTCGTCGCACTGCAGAAAACTGCCCACGTTTTTGTCAGAAAATATAGCGGTAGTGAAAGTGTCCAACAGATTTATGAGGACACGCCGATGCGTTCATTCCTATCACTGACCACCAGTCGATCGCCGCCGCGCTCGTTCGCGGCCCACCTGTTGCAGATCGTCGCCAAGGACGCCGTGCTCGTGAGTGATGGGCGCGAAGCCTACGGTGCCTTCGCGAACTCAGTTTCAATCACCGCGACGACGTCGTCGGCTGAACGCCCGATCTTGAGTGCAGCAATCACGGCGTTGCGCTGTGTCGGCGTCAATGCACCGAGAGCGGTCAGTAGAGCACTGAAATCCTTGATCTCCATTGTCCGCCCCCGCGCTTCAAATCACGCAGAGATCATGAGCCTACATTGAGTCCGAACAGAGCCGGACTGACGAGCCAAATCTCTTTCGCGACCCGCTCGGTAGATATCACTACACCTTTTTTTATCGCTTCGATCGAACCACCGACGTTACCGCAATCGCCCGCGTGAAGGGTTCTCGATCCTACTCGAAGCGATGCCGCTCGACGGTAAGATCGTGCTCCGCCGCTACAAGGAGAACGAGCCGGAAGAGGTCGTCCAGAAGAAGGGCAAGCTGTACGTCAAGAAGTAGCAAGTGGTCGCCTGTACGACCAATTGTACAGGCCGCCGGACAATACCGGCGGTCTTCGTTTCTCATTTCAGCGACGCCTTGCCTGGGGATTCCACTGACTGGTAGCACGAAATACAGGCTGCTGCGGTGGACGATACTGTGGTGGCTGCCACACGTTAGGTGAACGAAACCCAGACTGGCCGCTCGGCTGAGGCGCTCTCTAAATCATCATGGGGGTGGTTACATACGATGGTCCCCAAGTTGTACCACGCACCGCTTGTCCAAGAACTTGCCTGCCTGCATTGCTGTAACCTGGCGATACCAACTGCTTCTGCGCGTAGTCCATTGCCGGTGGAAGGGCTCGGAGGACATAGTACCCACCTCGCAGGCAAGCGGCTTCAAATGGGCCGCACTGCGCAAAGGCCGGTGAGGCAATCGCGCTGAGACTGAGCGCCGCAAATGCAAAATAGAGAGCTCTGCGCACCAGGACACCTCTTCTGCCCAACCAAGTTTTACAGACTAAGCTGCGGGATGTGGCTCAATTGAGGCTAACGCTAATCTTGGGGGTTGGAGTAAATCCAGCGGCCCACGCCCACACCAAACGTGGCTAGTGCGACAACAGACAGCGCGGCCAGGAAAGCAACGGCAGGTAGGGGTACCTTTGGGCCGTACGATTCCAAAAAGCTCAGCGAAGTTGGGTAGATCAAATTTAACGCGAGTTGAGAAATGGCCCCGACAGCGAAGAGCCATGACGATAAAATGAACCACTGAGTATGCGCATTATTCATTTGTGAATTAGCATATCACGACTACTACAATCCCTCGCACCGTCGGCCGGCAACCCGCGTGTAATGCACCGTGTGCTTTGGATCGCGATGTCCGAGGTAGTCTTGCATCGTGCGCAAGCCGACACCGGTGTTCGCCAAGTAGTATCCGCATGAATGTCGCAACATTTGCGGGTGCATGTACTTCAATCCCGCACTGTCCCCTGCCAAACCGATCAAATAGTTGACTAACTGCCGCGTCATCGGCTGGCGACGTTCGGAGAGAAAGAGCCACGGTAGTGTCAGTTCGCGTGGCGAAGTAGCGCTTAATCGCGCGCAGTTCGTCGCCGGCGATCGGTTGCTCGACCGACACCGAATTTTTTAAACGCTGCACCCACACGCGTGCTTGTGCAAGATTCACGTGGTCGCGGCGCATGCCGACCGCTTCACTCACCCGTAGTCCATGCCGGTACATCATCAACATCAACAAATGATCGCGCGTGCCGTGCCGGCCGCGCTTCGCGGCTTCGAGTAACTTCTCGATTTCTACATCATCGAGAAAATTCTTGCCGCGCTCGTGCGCGTCAGTGGTGTCCCCCACCCACGTTTTGGCCTACTCTTTACACTTTGCCCCTTGGCCGGCTTCTTTTTGCCGTTAGAAAACTCGCGTCGCATATAGGGTCAGTATACCGCACTTTTTACGAAAAGCGTCTTTTGTTGAAAGTTCAAGGTAGTTGCCCACGTTTTTGCAAATCGACGATTAGAAAGTCAGGCACACCGGCCGTAGCGCGATACGGAGCCATACCTGTGGTTCCCCTATGGATCAGCACCGAGGTTCTTCAAGAGCTTCTTGATTTCCTCAATATCTGTTTCTTTGAAGTTTGGTGGTGCAAGTGAAAGGGCCTTGCGCAAGTCGATGATGGCGCGATCTTTGTCGTCTTTGCGAAGGTAAGCAAAACCTCGGGAGATGTATGCGTTTACACCAGTAGGGTTCAAACGAATTGCCTCGGTAAGGTCACTCAGGGCTTGGTCGTAAGCTCTCGTGTTGCTGTATGACTGTCCTCGGATGCGCAATGCCTCACTCCGAATTGTGGCGGGCTGAGCGCTGTCACCAATCACACGCGAACATGCAAACAGCAACTTGCCCATATCACTGTTACCTCGATCGAAGCACGTCTCGTACTCCGCGAGGCTTGCTTGCCCAAGCACCACACTTACACTAGCCAAGTTGGCGACCACAGCGGCACTCCACACGGTCCGCCACACATTCCCCGGTCCCTTCATCCTCCCGCTCCCTACGTTCTGCTCCCAGTCCACCGGTGGCATCATTCGCTCGGCACGCCGCAAAATCAACACCCCGAGGCTTATCACCCCACGTACATAGCGCGCGCCTTCCAACTCTCCACACAATGCGCCAACTGTTCCAAGTGCAAGCTTGGTACAATCTCTTCCTTACGCTGCGAACTTCTTGAGCCCCAAGTGGCGCTCGATCGCGGCGATGCGCTCAAGAGCCTGATCGAACTCTTTCGGAAGCCCGACGATGTTATCGATCTTGTCAGTCAATGCTTCGAGGTCACGACGGATCGATGTGAGTTCTGCACGAATGTCAGAAATTTCTTCGCGAACGATCTGAGACACTTCATCGCGAATGATGCCGCGCACGTCGTCTTTTGTCGCAACGTTTTCGAGGTCTGCTTTTATCGCAAACCCAACGAGGTCATCTTTGGTGGCCATGCGCTCCTTGATGAAGTTGAGCGCTTCGAGCATGTCAGTGATGTTCCGATCCATAGAACGTCAGTCTACCATAGTGATGCCAACTCTTCGACATGCGAGCAGTTACCGCTTCAGGCCGCGCATCTCGCCAGTAGGAATATGGACCGCCGGAAATTTACCACTCGTCCCGAACCACTTTTCCAGTGCCGAGATTTCTTTCGGCGTCGTGGCGCGCGTACCACGCGGCAACAGATCGACGATCGCCGGATTGATCGAAGAAGTTGCCAGCCATTCAATGGTTTCAAAATTGGTTGAAGTCCATGGTCGAGGCTCGCGCCGGATGCGTGCGAGACAATGGTGGCGCTCGTTCTGCGCGATGCCGACGCAGTACGCCGCATCGGGCTCGCTCAGTTCGCATGCCATCGAAAAAGAGCCCACCCGTTTCCACGCCATGAACGTCGACAAGCGACGTAGCATCTTTGATCGCTCGTGGACATCTGCGAGTAGCGTGATTGCGATCCAGTAGTCGCCCTCCGGCGTTGACATTCGAAACTGCGGATCGATCTCGTCTTGCACTTTGATGATCAGTCGGGCCGCGCGTCGCAGATCTGCTTCGACCAACTCCGCGAAGGTTCGAGGCTCCGGCGTCATCCGATCCACGATTGCTCTCCCCTCTTTGGCAACGGAGTTCGGGCACACAAGCAGATGCATCCGTCGTGACGAATTTATTTTCTGATCGCATCGCAGAATTCTTCTGCGACTGTCGTGACACTGCAGAAAACTGCGCGCGTTTTTTGTCAGAAAATATAGCGGTAGTGAAAGTGTCCAACGAATTTTTGAGGACACGCCGATGCGTTCACTTCTGCCGCTTTTCACCGGCCGATCACTGCCGCGTTTTTTTGCAACGCTGGCGATCCTTGTCGCGTGTGCATGCACGACGGTGATGAATTGGCGCTTTTCGTACCAACTCGGAACGACGCCGACCGACAGCATCACGTGGGCACTTTTTTCTGTCGCGCTCGATGTCGTGAAGTGGTTGATGCTGCCTGTTGCTGTGTTGGCATGGACCCATCACAGGCTTCGTGCAACAGTCGCGTTCGTCATCTGGATTGTAGCAACGATTTTTTCCTTCACCGCTGCGCTCGGTTTTGCTGCAACCAATCGCGACGCGACAGTCGCTGCACGGCAGCAACAAAGAGATCTGCACGCGACGCTCGCGACGATAAAGCAAAGTCCGAGATGGCAATCAACGTCCGCGTGTGCCGACGCGAACACTGCGTCGGACAAACAATTCTGTGCCAACTATCGTGCCGCTACTGCCGGCATCCGATTCCCTGCCGAGGATGCTGATGCACAGTCGACACTGCTCTCGCAACTCACCGGTTTGAAACCGGAGGCCGTGCGGTTGGTGCTTTCGATTTTTCTGGCGACCACATGCGAAGTGATTTCTGCACTCGGATTTTTTGCACTGTTGCCACCGACGGCACCAGCAACGAAATCACCGCCAAGGGTGTGGCGCCCCCCGACACGGTCCGACATTGCCGCGCAAGGGTGTGGCGCGTCACGCTCTGACGTGCTGGAGCACGACACGCCACGACCAAGCCGGACATGGAAAAGCCCCCGGTAGCGAGCCGGGGGCGCTCCTTTTCAGGAGGTGTCGCTGTGTCGTCTTCAAGGTCTTCGCGAGGCGATCCAGGCTTCCACTTCCGAGCAGTACCAAGCAACTCTGCAAGGTCCGAGATTGATCCGCGAGGGAAATTCTCCGGCCTTCTCAAGTCGCGCGATGTGCTGCGCGCAGTAGGGAATCCCGTAAATCGTCTTCAGGCCTTTCTTGTCGACGAGCCGAAAGTCAGACATCGCAACTCTCCATGTTAAGGGAGCATCGCGATGCAACCCGGTTAGCCCAGGCGACGCGCAAGTATAGATTTCACTTTTTGTTTTTTCCAAGGAAAACATGCACAAGCGAACCTGCGCATACTTGAGCATGCTGCAACTCGCTCAAATAAATTGCAGCATCACTCGACATTCTTGAGTTGCGGCACGCGAAAACTGTCGAGCAAGTCGGCCCACTCTTGCATCAACTTCATGCGCTCCGGCCAGTAGCTGGCGCGATTGTACGTGCGCCGAATGGCATTGAGTGGTTGGTGCCCGAGCACCGCTTCGATCACGTCGGGATTGAAGCCGCGTTCATTCAGAATCGTGCTCGCGGTCGAGCGGAAGCCGTGCGAAGTCACCTCATCTTTGGTGTACCCCATCCGCCGCAGCGATGAGTTCATCGCGTTTTCTGAAAGCGGTTTCCGGTTCGAAAGGATCGACGGAAAAATCAATTCCGAGAAATCCGACATCGCCCACATGTCACGCAACACTAGGATCGCCTGGCGCGATAGTGGTACGTCGTGCTGCCGACGCATCTTGGTGCGTTCGGCCGGAATCCGCCAAACCGCTTTTTCGAAATTGATTTCAGTTCGGCGAGCCAGTCGCACTTCGCCGGGACGCGTGCAGGTCAGCGCCATAAATTTCATCGCCGCCGAAATCGTTGGCAGCCATCGAATTCATCGAGCGCGCGCAGCAGTGCACCGAATTGCTTCTCGTCGGTGATCGCCGCGCGGTGCTGAACAGTGGGACGAAGCAATGCACCTTTCAGCGCTGTCGTTGGATCGTTGGTCGCGCGCAAAGTCACGATTGCTAATCGGAATACGGTGCTGATCGTTGCGCGCAGGCGCTTCGCCGTTTCGCGCCGGCCACTTTTTTCGACGCGCTTTAGTAGCTCCAACAATTCCGCGGAAGTGATGTCGGTAATCGGTCGATTGGCAATCGATGCCGCCACATCTTCCAACAGCCAACGGTGCTTTTCGGCAGTCACGGAAGCTGCGCCATTGGCTTTGAGATTTGCGACATGTTCCGCAGCGATCAACCTGAACGTATTGCGCGATGCCGCCGCGTTCGCAAGGCGCGCGAGCTTTTTCTGAACGGAAGGATCGCTGCCTGCCTCGATCAACTTGCGGGCTTCGTCGCGCCTAGTGCGGGCTTCAGCGAGGGATGTCGCCGGGTACGAGCCGAGTGCCATCATTTTTTCGACACCCGCAAACCTGTATCGAAAGCGCCACAACTTGTTGCCGCTCGGTTGCACCAACAGGTGCAAGCCGTCACCATCGGCAATCTTGAATGGTTTTTCTTTCGGCCGCGCGGCGGTAATTTCGAAGTGTGAGAGGGCCATGTGCGGGTACCGCTTTTGGCAGTTTCTGACGATACCCGTATCTATACCCGTAAAATGAGGCCAAACAACGCGATGCGAAGTTCGACGGGGTGGAAGTCAGGTCGGCTAGTCTTTTGATTTTGTTATGAAAATGAGCGTCTATGCGCTGCAATGAAAAGAGGTCCTGGTGCCGCAAGAGGGACTCGAACCCCCGACCCCGTCATTACGAATGACGTGCTCTACCGGCTGAGCTATTGCGGCTAAGCGCGCGCTGCGCACTTTGGTGCCGCAGTGCTTACGGCCAAATGAACCCACGCACAAGTGCATTTGCACGAAAGTTGTGGTGGTGTTTTTTGCAAGAGCTTGGACCAACCTTGCCACTGGTAGGCCACCATCTAAAGTCGATGACTGAGGCCTGCAACGCAACAGGGCCACTTGCGTGGCCCCGTCGGTTGTCATTCGCCATTTCATTAAGTCGCTGTCAAAGCGGGATTAATGTAGACCCCAAACCTCGACAACGGCCTTGCCTTTGCCAGTCGCCTTCGCATCGAAGATGCGCGAGCGATAAAAGGCTGATATTTCCTTGATTGCGCGGGTGCCACCCTTGAGATCAATTGGCCCGTAGGTTGAACCAGCTTCGACCTTAGTCTTGATCGGTATGATGTCTTCCTGGCCCGATGTGTAAACGACGCGAAGCTCGTTAAGAGTGATCGCCCGCTCCCGGACCTGGACGCGAATGCGCTTGAAGCCGCCTTCGTTCTTGCCTACCGAGATCACATCACGATCAAAACCAGCTTTGCCGCTATTGATGCGGAAGAAGTCGGCGGTTTGGGCACCAAGAAGGACCCAGCCTTGGTTGAACTTGCGGCCTTCGCCAGTTGGTGCGAGCCAGCCTTCGGCATATTGCCCGATCACTTCAACGTGCGCTTGGCCTTTGAAGTTCGGCCGCGAGCGATAGCTCATCTGGATTTCCTTGATGAAGCGATCGCCCTTCAAATTCAGCCAATTGGTACGTTGGCTCTGTTTGATATCCGCGTTGACGGCCAACGTTTCCGACTCACCGTTTGCGTAGATCACTTTCAGTTCGTTCAGGAAGATATCGTTGTCCAAGACGCGAAGACGGATCTTGTCGAACTTGCCAACTTCGGCGCCGACGCGGATTACGTCGCGATCAACACCAAAACCAACCAACTGAGTGCCAAACAGCACATCACCACCGGCAGATGCTACACCTGCCGGGATTGCGGTCGGGGTATTCGTTGTCGGTTGTGGTGTTACAGCTTGAGGTGCAGCAGGTGCGGTCGAGGAAGCCACGCGTGCAGCCCGTGCGTCGGCTTGGAGACCCCAGACCTGCAGTGTGGCTTTGCCACCCTTGGGATTGGCACCGTAATTCACAGCAACAGCGTCAACGAACTTGCCGCCTTGGCGCTGGTCAATCGGCCGCGACCGCTCGCCGCCAAGCAAATTGATTGTCCGATCTTCGACGTGTGATGTGTTGTCGGAATAGACAACGCGAGCCTTGTTGATGACGATGTCGTCACCGGTATTTCTAATGCGGACCGCGCTAAAGCTACCGCGTGATTTCGACACGTCAATAGTGTCGGAACCAGTCCTTAAATCCAAATCCTTGGTGCCAAGCAGCACCCAGTTATCATTGCCTTGTTGGGCTTCAGCGGTGGCGACGACGCCAGCTGCGGCCATGGCAAGGAACGCCACGAACAGCCTCCGAAACATGATTAGAACTCCCTTCTGGAACTACGAAGCCCCCGGCTTCAGCCATTGGTGGTAAAGGAAAAGTAAAGTGAAAGGAAGGCCGCTTGCTGTCGAAAGCCTAAACACCGATGCTTGAATACGTCTGTTGTCGTCAGGACGATTCCGCCGCACAGCGGATATGCAGCACAACGGAATTGCTTCAACTTGGCTCACGTTTTAGGAATGATGTCGGCGGCTGAGTAACTCTCTCAGCAAGGTGCGGGTGGGAATTAAATGGCTTTGAACCTCGAAAAATCTAATGATCGCAAGGGTGCAGAGGCAACGAAGACGGCGATTTCGATTTTGCGCCAACGGTTTGGCGAACGGCTGCAGACCGGGGAAGCGATCCGTCGGCAGCACGCCCACACCTTGACGTGGCTGCCTAATCAGCCGCCCGATGCTGTCGTGTGGGTCGACGATACGGCGGAGGTCTGTGAGATCGTAAAGCTGGCCAGCCAATATTGCGTGCCGATTATACCGTTTGGTGCTGGCACTTCGCTTGAGGGCCACACGAACGCGCCCGAGGGCGGCATTTCGATCGATTTTTCGAGAATGAACAAGATATTAGATGTCAATGAACGTGATCTCGATTGCGTCGCCCAAGCTGGGGTCTCTCGCAAGGCCCTGAACGACTTTGTGCGTGACCGCGGTTTGTTTTTTTCGGTCGATCCCGGTGCCGAAGACGCAACGCTTGGCGGTATGGCGGCCACGCGAGCATCTGGCACCAATGCAGTCAAATACGGAACGATGCGCGAGAACGTGCTCAGTTTAACAGCAGTTATGGCCGATGGATCGGTCGTTAAAACAGCCAGTCGCGCACGAAAGTCTTCGGCAGGTTACGACCTAACCAAGCTACTTGTGGGTTCTGAAGGGACACTTGGTATTATTACTGAGGTAACCGTGCGATTATATGGTATTCCGGAACAAACTCTTGCTGCGGTTTGTACATTTGACAGTACGGAAGCTGCCTGCAACACCGTTATACAATCCATTCAGCTTGGTTTGGGTGTCGCGCGCATGGAGTTGCTTGATGAGTTGATGGTAAAAGGCATTAACGCTTACTCGAAAATGACTCTCGAAGAAAAGCCGACGCTCTTCCTTGAATTCCATGGCACGGCGGTCTCTGCCCGCGATCAGGTCGAGCAATTCCAGGCGATTGCCGAAAGCGAAGGCGCTCGAGGCTTCGTTTGGGCTGAGAAAGAGGAAGACCGTCGGCAACTCTGGAAGGCTCGGCACGATGTATATTGGGCAACCAAAGCACTGAGGCCCGGCGCTGAAGCAATTGCAACCGACGTTTGTGTTCCAATTTCGCGACTGGCTGAGTGCCTCCTCGAAACTCAAAAGGATATCGCTGCGTTCAATCTGATATCGCCGATTGCCGGCCACGTTGGTGATGGTAACTTCCATTGCCAGCCCTTGATCGATATGGGCAACCCTAAAGAAATTGCGGCTGCGAAGGAATTCCTGGGGCGTTTGTCAGATCGAGCGATCGCGATGGATGGCACCTGCACCGGTGAGCATGGCATTGGGCAAGGAAAGACGAAGTATCTTCTCGCTGAGCACGGTTCAGGGGTGGCGTTGATGCGCCAGATTAAGAAGGCACTTGACCCTCAAAACATTCTCAATCCCGGCAAAATACTGCCCGTTGAGGTTTAAGTGCCGCCTGCAACGCAAAGTCATTGTTAACGACAGTATGTGAGAACGGAGGGGCGCGCGAAGCAATTGCATCGCGCTGACGTTCGAAGTGCGTCTGCGGGTACTTAGTAAATGTCGGTAAAAGTCAAACGCGAGAGGGCTGACCAGCGGCGTCACCATCGCGTCACTGCGCCGATTTTCGTGACAATTGACGGTCATCGGCTGCGCGCAACTGACTGGAGCCTGGGCGGTCTGAAGATTGACGCTTTCCCCGGTCAATTACCGGAGGTTGGCAGCGAAGTTCTGCTGCAGTTGACACTACCCTTTCAGGGCTTCGACGTTTCATTCGACGCCAAATCCGAGTGCATGCGCTCGGATGCCATCACCGGTATGTTTGCTGTCCGCTTCACCGTTTTGGGTGAGCGCGAACGCGAATTGATGTCCCACTTCATTGAAGAGCTGATCCGCGGCTCGATGGTGAATGTCGAAGACACCATTCAACGCATTGACGTGCCCGTCACACCCGCAGCGCTACAGCCGGACGTAAGTCCTACATCGCAACTGCCCGTGCGCCGTTGGCCGGTCAAAACCGTCGCAATGACGACAATCTACGGAATCCTTGGCCTTGTCGTGTTCGGCTACACAGGATTGCTAGGCTACATCAATTTTTACCGCATGGAAGTGCAGACTGCGGTGATCTCGGCACCGATCGACACAGTCGCTGCCCAAGTCGATGGTCGCGTGGGCTGGACCAATAAAAAGCCAGGCGACGAAGTGAAGTCGGGCGACGTGATCTTGGACGTTCTCGACAACCAGCTGGAGCGCGAAATCGAGCTCGCCGAGATCGCGATCAAGGAGCGCAAGGCGCAACTTCTGTTCGCCAAGCAGCGTCATGCCGATGAGTTAGAGCGCATCAAGAGTTTCGCTGGCGTCGAGATGAAAAATCTCGAACAGACGCGCGTAGAAGTGGAAAGCTTAGCTGCTCAGGCCAAGGCCGCAGAGCAACAGCTCGGCCGTCTGAAGTTCCTGCACAGCAAAGGGTTCACCACTGACACTTTGCTGGAAGCTGCTGAGAAGCAGTTCATCAGTCTGAAGAAGCTCCACGAGGGCAAACAAATTGAATTGAACGCGCGCGTCGAGCTGGCTGGCGATAATATTGGTAAGCGATTTTACAACGGCACGAACCTGATCGGCGATGTGGCTCAAACCGAAGCCCAGATTCGGCTTGCTGAACACGAAGTTGCAGTAACCCAGCAGAAGCATGGCGCGCTACTACATCACCGCGAACGGATGGCTGTTCGCGCGCCGTTCGACGGCAATATTCTCGACCTGCCGCGCGTCGACAAGGGGAGCGTTCGCCGAGGCGACATCATTGCGATTGTCGAACAGCGCCGCAGTCGTCAAGTGACTGCTTATCTCAATCAGGATGAAGTTTTAAAGATCGGCCTGGGCGATGAAGCGTCGGTGTTCGTACCAGCGCTTGGCGAAACGCTGAAAGCTCGTGTCTCGAAGATTGATCGCACATCTGGCTTTATTCATGAGCAGGATCAGCGACAGACGCCTGGCTATAACTGGCGCGGCGCAACGGATCGATCGGCAAAGGTCACGATCACTTTTGAAGACACCAAGCGTGTCGCGGATCAAGACAAGTATCGATCCGGATTGCCGGTTGTCGTTATATTCCCGCAACGTTCGACGAACGCGCTTCTCACATCAATCAAGCAGAAATTCCTGATGTCGCTTTGAAGGAGTACGCAGTCGAAAACTCATGAATTGGCTGCCCAGCAGATGGTGACACGCGACGATCGAGTTACGCTAGTTCAAACCGCCGTAAAGGCGAACGTGGCGACACGCCGTGAACACACGATTGGCTCCCGATGGCAGCCGACCCAAATGCCGCGGATGGCGCCTCGACCACTTGATCAGCGGTTGAATGACCCCTCTGAGACGCTGTCGTTCGCTGAGAAGTGGTCGCCGCTCGTCCAGCTGAAGCTGATGATGTATTTCGGCTTCTGCTTCATCCTCCTATCGCTACTGCCCAATTCGATTTGGGATCCGACGGCGCATCAGTTTACCTTTGTTATCGGCATTCTCGGGATCTGGCGGTATGGCTGGTGGCTCAATCACTGGATCAGAGCCAAAATCTATGAACGGATAACCTATCCCCGCATTCGGGCGCGTGGCCAGGCTGTTTGGCAGTCCGGATGGCGGCCAGAACGTATCCACATCATGATGACGACGTTTCGCGAGGCGCGAACGACGGCCGAAGCTGTTGTGCGTTCGATCTGCTGTGAAGTCCGTGCGACGGGGCGACCGGCCACCATTTGGCTTGGCTCGAGCGAACGCGAGGACGAGGAAACGCTGATCCGACATTTCAAGTTAGTCGGCAGTGATCTCGATATCGAGCTGCGCATCATCCGGCAGAATCAGCCTGGAAAGCGCATCGCCATCGCTTTGCTACTGCGGGCGATGTCGCGTGAAGGCTTGGGCACCAATGACATTGTCGCGTTCATGGATGGCGACTTTGTGCTGGATCACGGGGCATTGACGAAGTGCCTGCCGCTGTTTGCCGTCGATCCAGAGCTGCACGCTGTTACCACTGACGAGGATGTCATCGTACATGGTCCGTGGTGGATGCAATCGTGGCTGTCGATGCGGTTCGCCCAGCGGCGGCTTGCCATGCAAAGCCATGCCTTATCGGGTCGTGTGCTGACATTGACGGGTCGCTTCTCCGTTTTCCGAGCAACGCACCTCGTCAGCCACGACTTCATACGGCTGCAAGAAGCAGACTTCCTCAATCATTGGCTGTGGGGGCAATTCCGATTTCTATCGGGTGACGACAAGAGCACTTGGTATGCGCTCCTCAAGCACAACGTGAAAATGCTCTACGTACCCGATGCCTGTGGGTACACAATTGAAATCATCGAGGGCTCTGCCAAAAAGCGCATGGTTGAGAACCTTCGCCGCTGGTCAGGAAACATGCTGCGTAACGGTCAGCGCGCTATTGCACTTGGGCCGAAACGGATGCCGGTGTTCATCTGGTGGTGCTGCGTGGACCAACGGCTCGCCATGTGGACGATGCTGTTTTCACCCATGCTGGCCTTCGCTGGCGGACTGAAATTGGGATTACCGTTTCTTATTTCTTACGTGGTCTATATTGCCATCACGCGCGGACTACTGGCCATGGTGTTGTTTACATATGCCCATCGGGTTGATTTGAATTTCATCTGGACGCTTTATATCAACCAGCTCGTCAATGCGATCGTTAAAGTTTATATGCTTTGGCGCTTGGCAAAACAGAAATGGACTAATCGTGGCAATCAGAAACAGGGTTTTTCTGGTCCAGGTTGGGTGGCGCAGGCACGTGAAGTTATGGCTTTATGGCTGACTATGCTGTCATTTGTCAGTATATTCCTAGTTGTCGTGATTTATACAAAGCTTGTGAATGTCCCAAGTTGGAGCTTTATAACTCTTATGCTGAATTCGTGAGATACATAAAATTGTAGTGATGGATTTCAGCATACTCCCATCTCTTTTTGACACTCTGGCATCGAGCGACGACGGGAAGAGCAGTGGTCAGTATTGATCGTTGTTGAGGGCAAGAGGGTCACATCAGTTATTGGAGCCTCTTAATCGAGGGCAATAACGGAAAAGTGGCAACGACCAAACCCACGCGCGATGTGTGCGTCAACAGGTGACCCAGTGACTGGGTCCAGCGTATTGGGAGCGTCAATTCAAATGATTATGTCTCAGGTGGGGACCGAGAACGCGCGTCAAGAAGGCGTGTTCGCGAATGCAAGCCTTCAACAAAAGCCGTCAATCAGCGTCATTGGGCTTGGCTATGTCGGAGCAGTGTCGATGGCGTGCCTCGCCCATCTTGGTTTTCGGATGGTTGGCGTGGATGTATCGCTCGACAAGGTGCGGGCAATCAAGGAAGGCCGGTCACCAATTGTTGAGGCCCGCCTGGGTGAGCTGTTGAAGGCTGGTGTTGATGACAACCTGATCGATGCCACTCAAAATCTGGTGGCAGCCGTTTTAGATACCGACGTTACCTTCATGTCGGTTGGCACGCCAACATCGCCGAACGGCGATTGCGATTTGACCTATGTGCGCCAGGCGAGCCGTGCGATTGGGCAGGCGCTTGCACTGAAGGCTGGTTACCACGTCGTTGTAATGCGTTGTTCGGTGCCGCCAGGTACAACCCTTGATGTCGTTGGTCCTGAGATCGAAGCTGCCTCGGGCAAGAAGCTGGGCATCGACTTTGGCGTCTGCTTCAACCCGGAGTTCCTCCGGGAAGGCGTTGCAGTCGCCGACTTCTACGATCCACCCAAAACGGTCGTCGGTTCCTCGGACAAGCGCTCTGAGGAAATCGTCTCACGGATCTACTCGGCCGTCGATAAGCGCATTCTGTTTGTGTCGATCGAAGCTGCCGAAATGGTGAAGTACGCCGATAACGTCTGGCATGCGACCAAGGTTGCCTTTGGCAATGAAATCGGCCGCCTTTGCAAGGCGCTTGAAATCGACAGTCACGAAGTGATGAACGTTTTTGTCAAGGACACGAAGCTCAACTTGTCACCTTACTACCTGAAACCCGGCTTCGCATTCGGCGGTTCATGCTTGCCGAAGGAAGTCCGTGCTGTGGCACACCTGGCCCAAGATCTCGGTATAGAACTACCGCTCATCCAAAACCTGACGGCATCAAACGACCGTCACATCGCCCAGGCAGTCGAATTGCTGAAGCCCTTCGAAGGCCAGCGGATCGGTTTCCTGGGACTGACATTCAAGCCTGCAACCGATGACCTGCGCGAGAGCCCGACACTAGAGTTGATGGCGCGGCTGCAGGTCAAGGGTGAAACAATGTCGGCCTACGATCCTAATGTTGCCGAGGGTCCCCATTTGCAGAGCCAAATCGATTATGTGCGACATGCGTGTCCTGGACAGGCCCAGCTCATGGATAAATTGAAAGAGCTATGTGTTGGCGATGCCGAAACAGTGATGAAAAATAGTGACGTAGTGGTTGTGTCGCACGGTACGGAAGAATTCCGACTGGCGGTAAAGAATAGATTGCCGCATGTCCATATCTTGGACCTTGCTCGACTATTCCCGACGTTGCCTCAAAATGACGAAACCTATCAAGGTATCGCCTGGTAATATTTACAATGCTGAGTTTGGATATAGATCGCGCAATTCGAATTGCGCGATCTTGCTGCATTTGACATTGAGTAACGAGTGTAAAATTTAATGAAGCATGAAGTCAATCGAAACAAATTGAATTGAATTCGTTTTAATTTTTGATGACGTTCTGCACGGAGCTTTGAAAACTCTATGTCATCTTGGAATTGAAGGGCGCATTGCGACTTTTCGTAATGCGTCGACGAAATTAAGCGTGGGATCCCATTTGTTGGGATAGTAACAGACAAGGATTTGCTATGTCAGGTAGTGCAAAATCAGTGAGTGGCAGCGGGGGCAGTTCTAGCGCCAACGTCACGATGACCGATGATTTTAATGGCTCGGTCGTGTTCAACGGCGAGTCGGCCGGCTACAAAAATGCAGTGGGCATGTATAACTATTCGGCCGACGGCGCGATCACGGGCGTGAAGATACTCTGGGCGAATGCCTCCCTCAAAGGGTCCGGAGGCGATCTCCAGGCCAACAAAAGTGCTCTCGATGTAGCCCTCCATTCGGGCGACAAGGTTGGGTTCTTCGTGATCCCCGACAGCTATTCTCAGAAGGGTATGGCTGAGGTGCTCAACAGCACATCGGGAAGCTTCAAGTTCGTTGATGCTAACGGCAAACCGGGTAACATCAATGGCGGCTCAGAACTGAAGCTTGTCCACGTAAACTCCAGCGGTATTGAGACGGTTGTTAAGTCAGCTTATGGAACATCGATTTTCCACAGCACCGATGATGGCTCAAAGGGACTCAACGGTGACAAGCTCAATCACGTCGTAACGACTGTCGATGCCGACAAGGGCACGATCAAGATCGGTTTTGAAGATCTCAAGGGTGGTGGCGACAAGGACTATGATGACAGCGTCATCACAATCAACGTTGGTTCCTCGAATGCGAAATTGATCGCATCAGGATCGGCAGACAAGGTTCTCGCTGAACGGGCTGCTGAAAAGGTCGCTGCCGAAAAGGCCGCTGCTGAAAAAGCTGCCGCCGAGAAGGTGGCGAAGGAAGCATCCGACAAGAACAACAGTGACGACAATAAGCACGACGGTCGTGGTCACGGCGATGGCGACCACAACGACGACGGCCACGACGACAACGGGCAAGGGCCAGTGAAGAAAGCAGAAAAAGAAGCAGCTGAGAAGGTCGCTGCCGAAAAAGCTGCCGCGGAGAAAGCTGCTGCTGAAAAGCTCGCTGCCGATCAGGCCGCCGCCGAAAAGGCTGCTGCTGAAAAGGTAGCCGCTGAGAAGGCCGCTGCAGAAAAGCTGGCCGCTGAGTATGCCGCCGAAAAGCAGGTCGCAGCAGATGCCGAAGCCGCCAAGCACGCTGCCGGTGAGATGCTGGTTGATGGCAGCTTCGAACAGGCTGACGTTGGTCACAACACCTGGGGTCACCAGGCCGTTGTCGGCGGCTGGCATTCGGGTTCCGAGGTCGAAGTCTGGGGCCGCGATTTCTACGGCGTTAAGGCGACGGATGGCGTTAAGGTCGCAGAGCTCGATTACGACCATGGCCTGAGCAATATGTACCAAAACGTCGCGACCGTTTCCGGGCAGTCCTACACCTTTACATTTGATTATTCCCAACGCAGCGACGCGGCTTCATCGAGCAATACGGTCCAGGTATTCTGGAACGGCGAGCTAGTCGGCAGCGTCGACCCTGCTTCGACCGATTGGAGCCATGCTTCGTTCCAGGTCATTGGCACCGGCGGTTCGGATCGCATCGAATTCCGTGAGGAAGCCGGCGATAACGACAGCCTTGGTGGGCTTATCGACAACGCCTCGCTGCGTGCGACTCCTGTTGTCGTCCCGGCCGACGCGCTGATGCTGAAGGCTGCCGATGTCGCAAAGGGCATCACGTTCGAGTTGCTGAATGGCGGCAACACGGGGGATGAACTCTCGGGCGGCGTTGGCAACGACGAAGTTTATGGTCGTGGTGGTAATGACGTATTGAATGGCGACACGAGTGGGCGGGTTACGGCGGCTCTCTCAATCGACGTTTCGCTAGTCGATGCTGACAACTCGAAAACCGTGTTGCTGGTTATTGCAGGCGTGCCAAAGGGTGCGACGCTTTCAGCGGGTCATGACAATGGCGATGGCAGTTGGTCACTCTCCGTGGATGAGTTGAAGGGGCTCAACGTAACTGCTGATGACGGTTCTGTGTTCAAGCTTTCGGTCACAGCAACGGCAACCGACGTTACAGGCGCGGTGATGACGCAACATGCGGACATCAACGTTGTGTTCGACAATGGCAACGAAGATCTCGTGGTCGGTGGTCGCGGCAACGACGATATCACGGGCGGTGCCGGTAATGACGTTTTGTACGGCGGTGGCTTGCCGACCGGCGCGCCTCCCCATGTTGTCACGTTTGCTGACAACGACATCGTTCACGGCAACGACGGTAACGACGTTGTCTACGGCAACTCCGGCGATGACCAGGTGTACGGCGACGCCGGGAACGACTTCGTATCTGGCGGTCGCGGCGATGACTTTGTCTCGGGCGGCGAAGGCAACGACGTGATGAAGGGCAACTCCGGCAACGACATGATGAATGGCGAAGCTGGCGATGATCAGATGTCCGGTGGTTCGGGCTTCGATACGCTCGACTTCTCGATGTCGATGAACGGCATGACGGTTGATATGTCGAAGCATGTTGCAATCGGCATGGGCAACGACACGATCAACGGTTTCGAGAAAATCATTGGCTCGGAATTCAATGACGTCATGATTGGCGACAGCCACGACAACGTGTTCGTAGGTGGTGCTGGCGATGACGTTATGCGCGGCGCCAAGGGTAACGATACGTTTGCTGGTGGTAAGGGCAACGACGTCTTCCAGTGGCAGAAGTCGGATGTCTTCACTGTCAAGACCGGTGTTGCCTCGCTGGATCACATCACAGACTTCGAAGTCGGCGATAAGTTGGAGCTGACCGGTTTCATCAAGGCCGGCACGAGCGACTTCGCCAACGTGCTGCATGTAACTGATGGTGCAGCTGGAACGACAGTCTCGGTGAAGTTCGGTGGCCAATTCCACGATGTGGTCGTGCTCGACGGCCTGCACGGCCTAACTGCAACCGACATGTTGAAGGACGGGATGCTTCTCGTCGCTTGAAATCAAATCCATCGTGGGCGAGAGGGCTTGCTCCCCGCCTCGTCGCCCACGGATAGAAGTCATCCAGTCATTTACCTTTACCTCAAGGACGCGCCCCTCCCAGGTCGCGTCTTTTTTTTGTTCAAAATAATAGAAAAAGACTCAGTGATAAAATTTGAACTAAATCCACTCTGCCGAACAAACGAGAGCTTCATGCGCACTTGCTAGATTGATAATAACGGAGCGTTGATTTGATCGGATTCTGAATGAACTATTGACCGTTGTGATAATAAATAAAACTGATCGAACATGACACTTGAAAAATGAAACTTGAATTGGTCGGGGGACTGCAATGGCACTTGCTACAGATCTAACGCTTCAAGACATCATCATGGGAGATGCCAACAATAACGTTTTGTCTGCCACAGTCGTCAATTCCAAAATAACCGGCAATGGCGGCGATGATGCAATCTATGGAAACTACGGCGACGATCAGCTGTTTGGTGGCAATGGCAACGACACCATCGATGGTGGGGCCGGCGACGATCTGGTGCGTGGCGGCACCGGAGACGATGTGCTCGACGGCAACATAGGCGATGACGTATTGTACGGAGATACCGGCAATGATCACGTCGCCGGTGGTGATGGTCAGGATCAAATCTTGGGTGGCGATGGTGACGATGAGATCAGGGGTGGCGGCGGCGATGATCTCTTGAATGGTGGGAAGGGCCACGACGCCGTTGTTGGTGATAGCGGTGACGATCAGTTGTTCGGCAATAGCGGCGATGATTTGCTATTGGGTGGCGATGGCACAGATACGCTTGAGGGCGGCACTGGCAACGACATGCTGGATGGCGGCTCAGATAACGATCATCTCAACGGTGGTGGTGGCGATGACATCGTCTCCGGTGGCTCAGGATCCGATTCAATTCGCGGCGGCACAGGCATCGATATTATGACCGGGGGAGATGGTTTCGATACCTTTTCGTTCTCGCTGAATGATGTGATGCCTGGTGGTGTATATCAAGGCATGGACGTGATCACCGACTTCAGCTCAACAGAGCGATTAGACCTGTCCGACTTTACCAATGGGTCGAGCGATAACATCGACGATGTCGTCCAGATCAATTGGCAATCGGGTGACTTGGATTCTGTTTTGTCGATCAAGATCGGTGACGCATTCGTGGATGTTGCACTTTTGGTTGGCGTCCAGGGTGGCAGTGCCTCGGCTTGGGCATCGGACGGGATGATCCTGGCGTAACAAGCAAGATTGCTGATTCGGAATAGCCATCGCACTAAAGGTGTGATGGCTATTCGGTTGAGTAAGATTAAGAATTGGTAAAACGAAGTGCTAATACTTGAGCAAGTTTTTATCCGTATTACGGATTGATCGTGAACGATCGCTTTTTATATTTGTGCTAAAAGTTGGTCTAGGATTAGTGGCATTGCGTGTGCCCGCTCGATTGAACTTGAATTAAGGCGTGAGCTAAAATGGCGACAATCAACGGTACCGCGATTGGCGACGTCATCACCGGCACGGCCGAGGATGATTTGATCGATGGTGGCGCAGGCAATGACCGTATTAATGGCGGCGCAGGTAATGATCGTATCATCGGTGGTCTTGGCAATGATGCGCTAACCGGCGATGCCGGTAATGACACGATCAATGGCGGCGATGGCAACGACGCATTTTATGGCGGCGGCAACGACGATACGCTGTACGGCGAGAACGGCGACGACACCATGAATGGTGACGGCGGCAACGATCTGCTGTTCGGTGGCGCCGGTAACGATATTTTAAATGGCGGCACTGGAAACGATACGCTGAATGGTGGCGTAGGTGTCAACGTCTTCAATGGTGGTTCAGGCGTCGATACGGTTGTCTTGGAACTTGCTTCGGGCAGCCTGAACGCTGCCATGCGGTCGGATCTTGCCGCGCTGAAGTCCTTTATGGATGCGCAATTGGCATCAGCTGGTTCAACGGTCGCACTCAGCACGCAGACGGCGGGCGCAACGTTGCAACTTAGCGCCCTTGGCCTGACGATCAGCAATATAGAGAGCGTAAAGGTCCTTCTTGATGGCGTTGAAACCCCAATCACCGCATTGATCAACTGCGCTCCAACTGCAGACACCGCGGTGGCCGTCAGTGCCAACGAAGATGTTGCCTTTACTGGTTCGGTCTTGGCTGCTGACCCTGACGGTGATGTCCTGGGTTACGCGGTCGCTACCGGCCCGGCCTACGGCGCATTGGCGCTTGATGCTGCGACTGGTCAGTACACCTATACGCCCGGTACAAACTTCAATGGCTCGGACAGTTTCCAGGTCAAGGTCGCCGATCCGTCAGGTGCTTTCACGACACAGACCGTTAACGTCGGCGTTGTCGCTGTGAACGATGCGCCGGTCGTTGCTGCTGCTACGGTTGCAGTCGCGACCAACGAAGACACGGCGATCACGGGTGCGGTTGTCGCGTCAGACATCGACGGTGACGTGTTGGGGTACGCTGTTGCAACGGGTCCAGCCCATGGTGCGTTGGCGCTCGATGCCGCGACCGGCCAGTACACCTATACGCCGGGCGCGAACTTCAATGGCTCGGACCGTTTCCAGGTCAAGGTTGCCGATTCGTCGGGTGCTTTCGCGACACAGACCGTTAACGTCGGCGTTGTCGCTGTGAACGATGCGCCGGTCGTTGCTGCTGCTACGGTTGCAGTCGCGACCAACGAAGACACGGCGATCACTGGTGTGGTTGTCGCGTCAGACATCGACGGCGATGTCCTGGGTTACGTGGTCGCCACGGGCCCGGCTCACGGCGCGTTAGTGCTCGATAGCGCGACCGGCCAGTATACCTATTCGCCAGAAGCTAATTTTAGCGGTGCAGACAAATTCATCGTCCAAGTGACCGATGCTGTGGGTGCCACTGCGAGCCAAACAATCAATGTATCAACGGCTGGCGTTGTTGATGCGCCGACATTGTCGACCGTAAATCAGTCGATTTCGCTGTCTGGTAGTGTTCAGGTTGGAACCAGGGTAGGTGATACCATCGTTGCTGCTGCGGGCGTCACGCACATACTAGGTGCAGCTGGCAACGACACGATCATTGCCGCGAACGCATCAACTGTAACTACGTTACTTGGAATTGCCGCAGCGTTGCAGGATCGCGATGGTTCCGAGCAATTAACGGTTCAAGTCAGTGGCGTACCAGCCGGTGGTCACTTGTCGGCCGGGCAGGTCAACGCTAATGGATCCTGGACGCTGACCCCTGCCAACCTGGTTGGGCTAACGATCACCGCACCGACACTATCGGACATCACGTTGCATGTTACTGCAACTTCAACTGAAATCGCAGGCGGCTCGTCCACGGTTGCCCACGATTTGACCATCACTTTCGATCGGGCAGCCGCACCTAGCATTATCGAAGGTGGCTCCGGCAGCGACAGCATTGTTGGAAGTGCTGCTGGCGATGTAATCTACGGTGGTAGCATGCCGAAAGGCACTGTTTCTGTGCCAAGCATCGCCAGCGAGAAAGATAACGATATCATCCACGGTGGTGATGGCAACGATACGATTTATGGCCAGAAGGGCAACGATCAGCTGTTTGGCGAAAACGGCGATGACAGTTTGTTCGGCGGCAAGGGCGACGACCTTTTGTATGGTGGTCTTGGTCACAACACCATCAAGGGTGACAGCGGCAACGACACGATTTTTGCCCAAGGCGGTGACGATACAGTCTCGGGTGGCACCGGTTTCGATACACTTGATTTCTCATTGTCCAACGGCGGCATCGCAATCGACGTCAGCAAAGGGACCGCCTTAGGATTTAACACTGCGGCCTTCTCGAGCATCGAGAAAATCGTCGGTTCGGCTTATGCCGACGATTACAAGGGCAGCTCGGACGCAGACGTATTCATCGGTGGCGCCGACGATGACATGATCCGCGGCCTTGGTGGTGCCGATACCTTGACCGGTGGGTCGGGTCGCGACACGTTTGTGTACTTGGGCAAAGATGCTGGCGCCGTCGATCACATCACGGACTTTGTCGCAGGCGACCGACTTGATCTGCACGATTTCTTGAAATCTGCGAAGTTCGCATCCATCGGCGATGTCGTGCACGTTCACGATAGCGCAGCTGGTTCAACCATCTCAGTCAAGACGAGTTCGGGTTTTGTTGATCTTGTCGTGCTTGATGGCGTGCATGGCACGTCGGCGCAAGATCTGCTCTCGCACGGCATGATTTTGGCGTGATCTTCACGATCAATTAACCGAATCTTCAGTTGAGCCCAATATGGTTGTCGCTGAATTAGCGTGAATCGAGGGGGGCCTCGGTGCGCTCGCCACAAGTACGTGTCGGTGAGGTATTGCGATGTTGAAGCGTAGGGTTGACGGGACTGCGGGCAATGACACGATCATTGCTGCGCCCGAAGGCGACGTGATCTATGGCAATGCCGGTGATGACACGCTCATCGGTGGACTGGGCAACGATGTTCTCGTGGGCGATGCTGGCCGAGATACAATTACCGGTGGCGCGGGCAGTGATGCGATCTACGGCGGCGGCGGAAACGACATCCTTAGTGGCGGCGACGGCGACGACAAGATCTGGGGTGACGGTGGCGATGATCGTATCAGCGGCGACGCGGGGAACGATTTGATTTACGGCGCCGATGGCAACGACACCATTGATGGTGGCGCTGGTAGCGATTCGATCAGTGGTGATGCCGGCAACGACATTCTGCGCGGTGAGGACGGTAACGATATCTTGATTGGCGGCGATGGCGACGACCTGCTCGAAGGCGGCGTTGGTGATGATAAACTCTATGGCGGCGCGGGCAACGATCGGTTGATCGGTGGCGAGGGCGTCAACTTTATTGATGGCGGTTCAGGCGACAACGTGATTGTCAGCGGCTCCGGCAAGGACGAACTTGTCGGCGGCGACGGGATCGATACGATTGAGGCCGGCGGTGGCGACGATGTGCTGTCAGGTAATGGCGGCAACGACGTGCTCAAGGGCGGCGATGGCAATGATCAAGTGACGGGCGGCCTCGGCGACGACCAGTTAATGGGCGATGCTGGTAACGACCGGCTTTCAGGTGGCGACGGCAACGATACGCTCGCGGGCGGCCTTGGCGACGACGTCTTGCTGGGAGAGGTCGGTAACGATGTCATGAACGGTGATGCCGGCAACGACAAGCTCGATGGGGGGCTCGGTGCCGATGAACTGCACGGCGCGACCGGCAACGACACGCTTCTCGGTGGCGACGGTAGTGACAAGTTATTCGGCGAGGACGGCACCGATTACCTCATCGGCGGTTCAGGCGACGATTTGCTCAACGGCGGCGCCAGCAATGACATTCTCGAAGGTGGCATCGGCAACGATGGCTTTTTTGCCGGCGGTGGCAACGATCAGATATTCGGCGGTGACGGCAATGACCGCGTGTTTGGCGATGCTGGGAACGACCAGATTTTCGGTGGGCGCGGCAACGACATCATGACCGGTGGTGAATTGAAGAATCTCGGTGCTGCGGGCAACGATAGCTTCGGTTGGTTGCGGGCCGATATCGTCAACACGGATGGCTCAAGGGCTGGATTTGACCATATTACTGACTTCGGAGCCGGTGATCGGCTTGATTTCTCGGGTGTCTTCAACGGATCCCCACCAGGCCGCCTCGCCGACGCGATCCATATAACGGACACCGTGTCCGGCACTGTGGTTTCGGTCGATCTGGGTTCTGGTTTCGTCGATGTCGTTATGCTCGACGATGTTCACGGCCTACAAATCGATGATCTTACCCACTCGAGTTCGTTTATCATTTAGAACTCTTCGGTAAGGTTGCTGTAACGCACTCCTGTGGAAGCCATTAGGCATATGCAGCGAAGGCGTTCAGCGGATCGGTGCGCATGCGGACTTCCAGGCGACTACTGAAGCAGGCTCGGCGGGCGACGCTCGTGGCGCTACTGTTCTCGGCCTGCATCAATTTGCTGATGTTGGCGACGCCGCTCTACACACTCCAGTTGTTCGATACAGTTGTGCCTTCAGGGTCGATCGAGACGTTGGTCGTTCTGACCCTGATGGTCGGTACAGCCGTTTTGGCGCTGAGTCTGATTGAGCTTTGCCGGGATCGGATTTTGATGCGTGCAGGCCTGTGGCTTGACCATGTATTGGGTCAGCATGTCCTGGAAAATGGCCTCAGAGGCAACGTAGGTTCCGCAGAACTTCGAGCCGACGCTGCGGCATTGCGGCACGTGCGCGCTTTTCTGACGAGCCCAGGCGCTGCCGGAGTGTTTGATGTTCCATGGGTGCCAGCCTTCCTCCTCGTGCTGTGTTTGCTGCACCCCTGGCTAGGCGCCGTTGGGGCAATCGCTGCCATCCTGCTCGTTTTGCTCGCATGGTCGCATGGCGTCGTCACGGCTCGAGCGCTGGTCGAGCAAACGCGAGCTACCGAGGCATCTGACCATTGGTGGGCAACAGTTTCCGGCCATGCCGGCATGGCTGGCGCGCTTGGCTTATCGCCGGGGGCGGCGGAGCACTGGGAACGTTTCAATCGTGGGAACGTCGCCGCCAGCTACGATCTCGCAAAGCGAACAAGTTTGATGAAGGCCTTTGCCAGGTCAATCCGCATTAGCGCCCAGACGCTGTTGTACGCGACAGGCGCGTTTCTGATCATTCGCGGCGAACTGGCGCCTGGCGCGCTTGTCGCATCGGCAATTCTCTTAGGGCGCGGAATTGGACCACTAGAGGGGCTGGTTACATCGTTGCGGTCGCTATCAATTATACGGCACGCCTACATTCGATTGAAGGCGCTCGCGCCTGATGTGCTGACACCGCAAGTTGGTCGAACAGATCATGCGGCCGTTGGGCGGGTCACACTGCAGGATGTCTCGGTCTATTATCCAAGTCGTAAGTCCCCGTCATTGCGCGGAATTTCGCTCACACTAGAGCCCGGTGAATGTATGGGTATCGTTGGTTCGAACGGAGCAGGAAAATCGACACTGGCTGCACTCATTGCCGGTGTAATTTCGCCAACATCAGGTGCTGCGGATCTGGATGGGGTGCCGATTTGCAGATGGCAGCGAGCGGACGGCCATCCACCTATCGGCTTTATGCCGGACGAGCCCTGCCTGTTTGAGGGTACGGTGCACCAGAACGTAGCGCGGTTCCGCGAAACGAGTTTGATGGCCGTTGCTAAGTCGGCCATGCGGGCCGGTGTCCACGAAACGTTAACAGCATTGCAGGCGGGGTATGACACGCAGGTTGGTTCAAGCGGCACAGCGCTCGCCTTGCGGGAAAGGCGCGCCGTAGCGCTTGCGCGCGCGGTGCACGGGGCTCCCAAGGTTATCGTTCTCGACGAGCCAGAGATTGGCCTCGATGGGCAAAGCCTACGCAGGCTGGTTCGTGTTCTGGAAGCACTGAAAGCTGACGGTATCGGCGTGGTCATTGCAACCCAAGACCCTCGACTGCTTGGCTTGATGGATCAGATCGTGGTGCTTGCTGGCGGCACAATTCAAGCCGCTGGTCCAGCGCAAGACGTCTCGTCACGGTACGCCATGAATCGAGCGACCGTTCAAGAAGCCCGGGTGCATTGATGATCAGGGTGGAGCGGCAATGACCGGCGTCGAACAATCTATCAGGACGGTTCCAGGTTCTGGCACGGGCGTGTCGGTACATCGCCTGCCGCGATTGGATATCCGGGGACCGGTGACGTGCGGACTGCTTGTGGTCGCGCTATTTTTTGGTGGTGGTGTTGGCGGCGCAGCAATTGCGCCGATCGACAAGGGTATAGCGCTTGGTGGGAACATCATCGTCGAGCAAAAAGTGCAGGCGATCCAACATCAAAAAGGTGGCCCCGTTGGCCGCGTTCACGTTAGCGAAGGCCAGGATGTAGCGATTGGCCAACTGTTGGTGACGCTCGACACGCAGGCGCTGGACCAGCAGATAATCGCACTTCGATCGCAAGCGGTTGCCGCAGCCAAACAGTTGGCCCTCATCCGGCAAGAAGCCCTGACGATGGGCGAGTTGGCGGATCGCAAACTGGCGGCACGGTCCAAAGTTCTAAGCCTTGAACGGCAAGTGGCCGAAGTCGAAAAGGAAATGGCTGGCTTCAGTGCGCGTATTGCTATCGCTGAACAGGACTTGGCTCGCGCCGAACTTCGCGCACCGATTGCTGGACGGATCCTGACGCTCGCTGTTCGTGGCGCCGGTGCCATGATCCAGGCCGGTGCTACAGTATTGGAGATCGTGCCACAAACTGATCGACTGGTGGTCGAGGGTCGCCTTAGCCAAATTCATATCGACGAGATCAAGCAGGGCATGGAGGCCAAGGTTTGGCTAACGGGCTCGAGCTGGCGCGATAGCCGACCTCTGAATGCGCGGCTCGCTTGGGTGTCACCTGACAGTGTGGAAGATAAGAGAACTGGGGTGTTTTACTTTGTTGCGCGGATAGAACTTTCCGAGCCGCGAACCGAGCTCAATAAACGCATCTCCCTTCATCCGGGACAGCGCACAGAAATTCTTTTGCTCACCGGGCAACGCACACTCCTCGATCATGTGCTCGACCCGCTTCTTCGCAACGTTAATCGCGCATTTCGTGCGTGACTAGGAGATCTGAAGCCATGGCATTCCAAAAAGCGCCGCCACGAACGAACATCCGACAGGCAGTGTCGTCGCAGGGGATCATAAAGCAAAGTGTCACTAGAATTCCGACGCGATTTTACATCAACGCCGCTGCGGGGCTTGTAGCTGTTGCCATTGTCGCCTTGGCGGTAAGGGGTGTCCTCTATCAAGAGGAAGTTGGCCCATGCAGCGAGCGCTACGGCAACGGCACGCTCTTTGGACTACAAGATAAGAGTGGTGGACCCATTTCGACGACCGACCTGCAAGGTCGACTGGCGGGACGCGACTGGGGCTTGATGGAGAACACCAAGATTGTACTCCTGAAAGATGGCCCAGCCCCCGTTGCGCTACAGATTAACTTGCCAAAAGTACCGGTGAAAGCGGAAGGCGGAGCGGTTTCCCGAAGTGGTATGGGCTTCACGTGGTTGCCCTCCAAACTGCCGACCGCCAAGGCTGCGTGCCTAACCTATAGCGTCTGGCTGCCGGAGGACTTCAATTTCGGCACTGGCGGCAGCCTGCCGGGATTGTTCGGTGGTGAAACGACCGATACGCCAACGTTGAAGGCAAAGGCAGCATTTTCGACTCGTAATTCCTGGACGGATGAGGGCATTGCGCAGGTGCGCACAATTACGGCCGATGAATCCAAGGGGGCCATCTATTCGTCCAGTTCAAACAGTGTGAAGCTGCCACGTGGGCGCTGGATCCGATTGGAGCAGGAAGTTGTGCTCAACCAACCTGGCGAAGAAGGTGGCGTGATGCGCGTTTGGATCGATGGCAAGTTACGGTTTGCGAACACGGAAATGGTTTTTCGCAAGGACGAACGCTCAACATTGCGCGGCGTGATCGCCGACGTGCACTATAGTAACGCGGCATTGGCGGAAGCGCCCTCCCCGAAAACGACGTCGTTGCAGATGACGCCATTTGAACTCTACTGGGAGTAGCGGTTGCGCATTTGCAGTTGTGATGCCGGGTGCTAGGTTGGCGGCACCGGTAACGATCAAAGTAAAGTGCATGCCATTTGCTGATCTCAAATCGTGTTCACTTCATTATCGGCTGATCCTCGGCAGTCCTGATGCGCCAACCTTGGTGTTTATACATGAAGGTCTAGGGTGCGTCGGACTTTGGCGCGATTTTCCAGATCGCGTGGCGCGTAAACTCGGCGCGCGCGCGCTGATCTATTCGCGTAGCGGGTATGGGCACTCAAGTCCCTTGACCGCGAAGCGCGAGCCAGACTTCATGCATCATGAAGCGTTGGTCGTTTTACCCGAACTGTTGGCCACGCTTGGGATTAACAATCCCATACTGATTGGCCATTCCGATGGTGCATCGATTGCTCTCATTTATGGGGCCGCACATCCGGAAAGCACGTTGGGTCTGGTTCTGATGGCGCCACATGTGTTTGTCGAAGCATTGACACTATCAAGTATCGCGCGCGCGGCCGAAGCATATGAGGCCGGTCACTTACGCGATCGACTGGCCCAGCACCATGACAATGTCGATGACGCATTTCGCGGTTGGTCCGAGATCTGGTTGAGCCCGCGGTTTGGCACTTGGGATCTCAGCAAGGAGGTTTCATGCCTTAGTGTTCCGACGTTGTTGATCCAGGGCGAGGATGATCCTTATGGGACTCTGGCACAGCTCGACGCATGTGAGACCGCAAAGGCAGCACCGATTACACGGTGTGTGCTTTCCTCATGCGGCCATAGCCCGCACCGGGATCAGGAATTGGCAGTCGTTGAGGCCATATCAAAGTTCGCAGTCAGTTGCGCGCGTTGACCTGACGCTGTGCCATTAAAACAACGACCCTTGAGGCCCGCCACCGCTTTTCCGGCGCACGGGCTTAGCCGACGTAGCCGGAACGTCGCGTGGTCGCCCCCTCATGCCGCCAGGGTCGTTGGGTTCCGCATGCGTGACCTCGGCTTTGGCGCGACCATCGGCAAATTCGAATTCAAGTCGCGCACCGGGGGCAATTTCTGTCGCTGAGCGCAGAGCGACTCCAGCTTCATTGCGGACTAGGACGAATCCTCGTTGGAGCACGCTTTGGTAGCTGAGTGTCGTTAGTAGTTTGCCCTGGGTTTCAAGCAAGCGACGCCAGTTATCAATACGGTTGCGAAGCGCACGCACGGCACGCACGTCGAGTGTGCCAAGCCGCTCAGTTGCGCGTGCGATGCGCACGCGCTGGGATTGAGGGCTCAATCCACCTGAGACGCGCTCCAGTCGCGAGCGTCGGTGCGACGTCGAGCGGGCAAGCCCTTCAACGCTACGCCGACCAAGCGTCTCGATGCGATCCCGGGCGCGTTGAAGTCTGGCCTCGATGAGGCGCGGATGCAGACGGCTGGCAACTCTGGCTTGCCGCATGGCGTGGGCGCGGGTATTGGCCAGCAGGGCGCGTCCGAGACGCTTTTCAACGGCATCAAAACGCTGCCGTGGCAGGCTAACAAGATCCTCCATTTTGGGAAGACCACGAGCCGCCGCCTTTAACTCAGTGCGTTTAGCCTCCAACGAACGAAGAATGGCAACGGTGCGTCGACGACCGAGTTCCGCAAGCTGGTCGATCAAGTCGGCGTACATTGGGACGGCCCATTCCGCAGCCTTCGTTGGCGTCGGCGCACGCGCATCGGCTACTAGGTCGATCAGGGTCCAGTCGGTTTCGTGTCCAACCGCCGAGATAAGCGGAATACGGCTTTCGGCTGCCGCGCGCACGACGGTTTCATCGTTGAAACCCCACAAGTCTTCGAGACTGCCGCCGCCCCGCGCAACGATGAGTACGTCGGGCCGCGGGATTTTCCCGCCAACCTCTAAGGCATTGAAGCCACGAATGGCTGCTGCGACTTCGGCCGCACTGGTTTCTCCCTGCACGCGAACTGGCCAGACAATGACATGGGTCGGGAAGCGCTCGCTGAAGCCAGCCAACATGTCGCGGATCACAGCGCCGGTTGGTGAGGTGATGATGCCGACGACGCGCGGTAGGAACGGACGTGGCTTCTTACGAGACTCTTCGAATAGTCCTTCGGCGGCAAATTTGCGTTTGCGTTCCTCTAGCATCGCCATCAACGCGCCGACGCCTGCCGGCTCCAGCGCTTCCACAACGATCTGATATTTCGAGGAGCCAGGGAATGTGGTGATGCGGCCCTGCGCAATCACCTCCATGCCCTCTTCAGGCCGAAACCGCAGCTTCGCAAAAGAGCCGCGCCAGATCACAGCATCAATCTTCGCCTTGTCGTCCTTGAGCGCGAAGTAGCAGTGGCCCGATGCGTGCGGGCCACGATAGCCGGATATTTCACCGCGCAACTTGACGTAGCCAAAGCCATCTTCGAGTGCGCGCTTGATCGCGTTCGCCAATTCGCCAACGGAGAATTCCGCGACGTTCGCCCGCAAGTTCGAAGCAGCATTCGACGTCACGTAGACCCCACATCAAAGACTTATGCGCAGCCGTATCAGGTATAGCCGCACAGGGGTGCGCGGTACAGTGCGGTTATCCCCATTTCTCGGCTTGAACATGGGGATGTGGCTGTATCATGCTGCACAGGGTGGACATATGCGATAATCGAGGAAACGAGCGCAATGGCGACACAGGCAGACTTCGTCATCGCAATTGATCAAGGCACGACGTCCTCGCGGACGATTGCCTTCGGGGCTGGCCTGTCGATCGTGTCACGCGCACAGGCAGAATTCCCCCAGCATTATCCCCGGTCAGGGTGGGTTGAGCATGACCCTGATGATCTCTGGGAGACGGTGCTTTCGACGCTACGGGATGCGGTTGCAAGCGGAGGGATTGGTCTGCATCAGATCTCGGCGATTGGGGTCACCAATCAGCGCGAAACGACGCTGATCTGGGATCGCAGCACGGGCAAGCCCGTTCATCGCGCGATTGTCTGGCAAGATCGACGAACGGCCGATGTCTGCCAGCGACTGAAAGCGGATGGCATTCAAGCGCAGGTGACGTCTAAAACCGGATTGCTGCTTGACCCATATTTCTCAGCCACAAAGATTGCCTGGATTCTCGATCAAGATCCTTCACTCCGCCCGCGCGCCGAGGCTGGTCAATTGTTATTCGGCACAGTTGACACCTTCATCCTGTGGAAGCTGACCGGCGGCAAAGTTCATGCGACAGATGCAACGAATGCTTCGCGCACTTCGCTCCTCGATATCCACACTGGACAGTGGGACGATGAATTGCTGCGCATTTTCCGCGTGCCCCGAGCGATGCTGCCGGACGTGAGAGATTCAGCTGCAGATTTTGGAATGACGGACCCAGCGATCCTAGGTACGCCCATTCGCATCGCAGGGATTGCAGGTGACCAGCAGGCAGCGACTGTCGGTCAAGGCTGCTTTCTCCCGGGCATGATGAAATCAACTTATGGGACGGGATGCTTTGCACTGTTGAATACAGGCGCCACGGCAGTGGCATCGAAAAGCGCGTTGCTTACAACCATTGCCTATCAACTGAAGGGGCATCGCACCTATGCCCTGGAGGGCGCAATTTTTATTGCCGGTGCGGCAGTCCAGTGGCTGCGCGATGGACTTGGCATCATAAAGTCGGCGAGCGAAACTGGCGTACTGGCCGAGGCTGCCGATCCAATGCAAAACGTCTATCTGGTCCCAGCGTTCGTTGGTCTCGGTGCGCCATGGTGGAACGCCGACGTCCGTGGCGCAATGTTTGGTCTGACCCGAAATACCGGACCCAAAGAGATCGCTCGGGCAGCACTTGAAAGCGTTGCATTTCAAACGCGCGATTTGCTCGACGCAATGCGTGCTGATTGGTCGGCGTCTGGCCAGCAGGGTTCTACTTCTCCGGTGCTGCGGGTTGATGGTGGCATGACGGCGTCCGATTGGACGATGCAGTGCTTGGCCGACATTCTCGATGCACCGGTGGATCGTCCGCGCGTTCAAGAGACTACGGCTCTGGGTGCGGCATATCTCGCTGGCCTTCAAGTGGGGGTCTATCCCGAACCGTCGGAATTTGCCAAAATCTGGGCGCTGGATCGCCGGTTTACGCCGCACATGAGTGCATCGGATCGACAGAAAAAACTGACTGGATGGCACGATGCCGTCCGTCGTGTTGTTGCGTGAAAGAGGCAGCACAGATGCCAACAGAATTGATCGCGAATGCCCGTATGTATTCTGTTGCCCCGGACGCTGTGACGGCTTGGAAGCGCTTGTTTGCGTGGCTTGATGAAACGTCGGGCGTAAAACTGACAGTGGTCGATCACGCGTTTCCAGCGCTTCTCAATGATTTGTGGGTGCGATCTGACCTTGCGGCGACTTTCATGTGCGGGTGGCCCTGGCTTCGTCATGGTGCGACACACAAGGTGGTGGCGGCTCCAATTCCAGCGTCCGCCTACGCGAATGGCAAACCTCAATATTGCACGCACTTTGTCGTGCATCGCGACAGTCGGTTCGGGCGACTGGAAGACACGTTCGGCCATCGCTTTGCCTACACAATTGCCGACTCGCATTCAGGGTACAACGCGCCGCGTCACCACTTGACGCAGTTTCGTGGCGCAGAAAAACGCCCCCTTTTCAGTGAGATCATCGGGCCACTCACAACGCCGCGCCGCATGTTGGAGGCAATCGCCGACGGTCGCACAGATGTTGGTCCGCTCGATAGTTTCGCATTCGATTTGTTGTCGCGGCATGAGCCGGAACTAGCGGCCAAAACGCGCGTCGTTGCCAGCACTGCACTTGTGCCTATTCCAGCGCTGATGGCGTCGCAGCAGATGGATGCCGGAATCGTCGAGCGACTGACCGCGGCACTCCTGAAGCTTGGCACCAAGCCCGCACACGCCGACCTATGTTCTGAATTATGTATTAGTGGGTTCGCAAGGCTCGACCCCAAAACATATGAAATTGCCGAGCGCTGGGCGCGCGCTGCCGAAGCGCAGAACCTCGCGACGATCCTATGATAGATGATGCCGCGCGGCGTCCGTCGGTGGAATGGCCGACGGTTGCGCTGGCCGCTGCAATATACGTTGGTTGGCTTATGTTGACCTATTTGCACGCAGCTATGCCAGTATGGGTTCTGGTCCCCGTTGGTGCCTGGTTGGTCTGCTGGCATTCATCGTTGCAACACGAAATCCTGCACGGACATCCAACGCGGAGTATTCGCATCAACCGGCTGATAGCGTTGCCGCCATTGGCGCTATGGTTGCCGTTTGATCGCTATCGAGAAACACACCTTACACATCACAACGATGAACGATTAACCGATCCGCTGGATGACCCGGAGTCACGTTATCTGATCCATGACGATTGGGTCCGACTTGGGCCAATGCGGCAGCGGTTGGTGCGCGCGCAAAGCACCTTGCTGGGCCGGTTGCTGATCGGGCCGTTCTGGGCGGTTGGGTTATTTTTGCGAAGCGAGTTTTGGGCGATTATCGATGATGCACCTGGGCGGCGATTACTCTGGCTCAAGCATATGGTTGCGGTCACTGTAGTGCTGATGTGGCTGATACTCGTCGCTGACATGAGCCTGTGGCTCTACATACTTGGCTTTGTGCTGCCGGGTACATCGCTCATGCTCATCCGTTCATTCGCGGAGCATCGGGCCCATGCAAGCCAGGCTCGACGAACGGCGGTCGTTGAAGCCTACGGGCCGCTTGCTGTGTTATTCCTCTTCAATAACCTGCACGCGGCGCACCATGCACGACCGCGTTTAGCCTGGTACCAGTTGCCGCGCTTTTACCGAAACAACCGTGAGGCCTTCATCGGGCCCGAGGCGGGGCCATTCTACAAGGGCTATCGCGACGTGTTTCGTCGTTTCTTGATGCGTGCACACGATCAACCGGTGCATCCGTTGGGACGCATTCCAGCGCGGCCGCGGTCATTGACACCGGGAGTCTAGGTATCAAGTCTCAGTTCTGATCTCAACCGAGCGCCGATGCGCTTCGAGACCCTCGGCGCGGGCCAGGGCCATCGCATGGGGACCTAGTGTCGAAAGTGCTTGCGGATTGAGTTTAAGGATTGACGTCCGCTTCATATAGTCGAGGGTACCAAGACCCGACGAGAACTTGGAACTACGCGCGGTTGGCAATACGTGATTTGAGCCGGACACATAATCGCCAATGACTTCGGGTGTGTGGCTCCCTAGAAAAATTGCGCCCGCATTGCGAATGCGTGCCGCAAGTGCATCAGCGTTTTCGGTTGCGATTTCCAAATGCTCGGCGGCAATCCGATCAGCAAGGGCTGGAGCCTCATCGAGTGATCGCAAAACGATTGTTGCGCCGAATACATTCCAGCTTTCGCCAGCAATGTTGCCGCGCGGCAGGATGGTTAGTTGCCGCGCAACGGCCGCTTCGACTGCACTGGCGAAGTCGGCGTCGTCGGTCATCAGAATCGCTTGCGCGGCAGTGTCGTGCTCGGCTTGCGCCAAAAGATCAGCTGCAATCCATTCTGCATCGTTATGACCGTCGGCGATGACCAGGACTTCGGACGGTCCAGCAATCGAGTCGATACCCACCGTGCCGAAAACCTGACGCTTTGCCGCCGCAACGAAGGCGTTGCCCGGACCGACAATCTTCACGACGGGGGCGATTGTCTTTGTGCCGTAGGCCAGTGCTGCGATCGCCTGTGCGCCGCCGACCCGATAGATTTCCTCGACGCCAGCAATCCGTGCCGCAGCGAGCACCAAGGGGTTTAACTCGCCCTTTGGCGAGGGGACGACCATAACGACACGCGGTACTCCAGCGACTTTAGCCGGCACGGCGTTCATCAGAACTGAACTTGGATAGGAGGCAAGGCCACCTGGAACATATAGTCCGACCGATTCAACCGCAGTCCAGCGGCTGCCGAGTTCTGCACCGATTGAGTCGATGTAATGGTCATCTTTGGGCAATTGGCGCCGATGATGGGATTCGATCCGGTCGCGTGCAAAATTGAGTGATTTAATGACGTCTGCTGGCGCTGCGGTAACGGCTTCATCTATCTCGGCGGCGGTCACGCGCAATGATGCTGCGGTTAACTGCAGTCTATCGAACCTCGCGGTAAAGTCGATCAGCGCGGCATCGCCGCGACGGCGAACATCGGCGATGATTTGGCGAACGGCGAGATCGACGTCGTCAGAGACTTCGCGCTTGCGCGTAAGGAAGTCGGTAAACTTCGACTCGAAGTCGCTTTGGGTCGTGGTCAGCCGCTCGGCCATCGGGTCACTCTGGTTTTGACTTCGGCGCAATAGGCGCCACTTCGTTATGTTTGGGCATCGTCTTGGCGGCCCATACGGCGCCCAGATCTTTGAGTTCAACTTCCAGGCATTCAACATCGAGACGAATGGCTGCACCCCCGGCGCAAATGATCGTCACAGTACCAGCAGGGCTATTCGATTCGTCGAACTGAAGGGCTAAGATATTCAAAGTCTGTCGCTGATCGCGCAGGTTAATCCCAGTAACCTTGGCAGATCTTACGCGTTCGAAGCGTAACGCTGTACGATGCCGAAGGTACGGTGCGGCTGCCGCATCGTTTGGCTTCGCGTGTGCGATGGTTTCCCAGTTGAATCGATTAGCAATAGCGGCAAAGCGGAATTCCTTTGGTAGGAACGCCATGTCGCCGACCTGCAAAACAGCATCCTGCATATGAGCTGAAATGACGCCAAGGTCCTCGGCATCAAGCGCGATTAGTTTCAGGGTGTCGGACACGGCGTGCAACTCGTTGGTTGAAGACCTGATGATGCCCAGATAGGCGGACGGGGCAAGTGATGCAACGCATCCTTTGCCCCCGCAATTACAATTTACGGGTCAAGATCAGTAGGATTTGCGGCCATCGCGACGGTCGCCTGCTCGGGTCGGACGATCGCCAGTTGCTGGCCGACGATCACCTTGGGCCGGACGGCTTTCGGGCCGACGGGCTTGCTGTCCATCTGGTTTGTGGGCGCTCGATCGATCAGGGCGAGTTAGGAAAGCGACGTTGCCCAGTTCGTTGTTTTCACGACCGCGCGGCGTCGTGCGCGGGCGCTCTGCGCGGGCCGGACGCTCGGCTGCACGGTCAGCATCGAGTGCCGGACGCCAGCCTGGCGCAGCGCTCGCAACCGGTGATGTTGCAGGCCGATCGCCATCACGGCGTGGCTCGCTGCGTGCATCGGCGCGATAGCCGTTGCTGTTGCCCGAACTGGCGCCATCGCGACGATCACCGCCACGGTATCCACCGCCGCCGTTACCGCCACGCGCACCGCTGCGGCTATCAGAGCGACCACCACGATCTCCACCACCGGAGGGGCGGCCGCTGGAACGGCGCGGATCGCGGTAATCACCTGAATCGTCCGATCGGCTGGAGGCAGCATCAGCGGCGAGCGTCGCATCGTTGCGGCGATCCGTCGATTGAATGACCTGACGTGTCAGCTTCTCGATGTCCTTCAGAAGTGCCCGCTCATCGCCAGCACAAAATGAAATCGCGATACCTTCGGCACCAGCGCGTGCGGTACGGCCAATGCGATGAACATAGGCCTCGGGAACGTTCGGCAGTTCGAAATTGACCACGTGCGTGACAAGGTCGATGTCGATCCCGCGCGCAGCGATATCGGTTGCGATCAAGGCACGGATCTTCGAGGCCTTAAAGGATGCAAGCGCCTCCTCGCGCTGGCGCTGGCTCTTGTTGCCGTGAATGGCGGCAACGCGAATTCCAGCTCGCTCCAAGTGCTGAGCAACCTTATCCGCGCCGCGCTTGGTGCGCGTGAATACGAGGGTGCGCGACATGGCAGGGTCGGCAAACATTTCGGTCAGCAGTGCACGCTTCTTGCCAGCTTCCACGTGAATGACCTGTTGGGCGACTCGTTCGGCTGTCGTTGCAACGGGCGCGACCGAGACCTTGGCCGGATCGACCAGCAATTCATCGGCGAGACGACCGATTTCCTTCGGCATGGTGGCCGAGAAGAACAGATTCTGACGGCGTGCCGACAGCTTCTGAACAATGCGGCGGATCGGCACCACGAAGCCCAGATCAAGCATCTGGTCAGCCTCATCGAGCACGAAGATTTCCGTGCCTTCGAGCTGAACGTTACGCTCCATCATATGGTCGATAAGGCGGCCTGGCGTTGCGACCAGGACGTCAACGCCTGGTGCCATTGCCTGGATTTGCGGACGATGCGCGACGCCGCCGAACACGACGGCAACCTTGATGCCAAGATGACGGCCGTAGACGCGGAAGCTCTCAGCGATCTGCGAGGCAAGCTCACGGGTTGGCGACAAGATGAGGCAACGGCAGCCCTTGCGGAGTGCTGGTCTTGGGTCAGCGGCAAGCCGGTGCATGATCGGCAACGCAAATGCTGCCGTCTTGCCGGTGCCGGTTTGGGCGATGCCGAGCAGATCGCGTCCTGACATCACAAGTGGGATTGCCTGGGCTTGGATCGGGGTTGGAGTGGTGTAGCCTTCGCCGTCGAGGGCTTTAAGGAGGGCTGGATTGAGCTTGAGTTCAGTAAAAGAGGTCAATTGCGGTACTTTCATTGAGTCCGCGCTATGGCCGGCGCGACGCACAAGCGCCGCTCGCCCGGCAGGCCCATGGGCCAACGCGGTTCTGCTGGGTGACACCCCGCGTGGCCTGGGAGTCGGGTTTAGTTAGATCTAAAAGGCGCTCAACAGGAAACTGCGCGTATGCGGGAACGGCCGACGTTTGGCCAAGACCTAATGCGCAATCTTTCACGCGGCTGGAGCACCGAGATCACTAGACTTCGCTAGCGATAAGGTCAGATCTCATGTTGCGCCGCACTAGTCAAGCGAATAGCGATTATCCGGTTGACAAACCCATCGGCATAACCTAAGTTATCTCGCAGATGCGAGAGGGAACTGAGCCATGTCGATTTTAAGCGCTGAATACTTCCACGATGAAGCGGCGGCTTTCACTAAGTTGGAAGCCATTTTATGGCCCAATGGGCCGGTTTGCCCGCACTGCGGCGGCAAGGAACGGATCTACAAGCTTGAGGGTGTCCGGTCGAAGCCGAGCAAGATCAACCCTGAAGGTGTTGTTCGTCACGGCTTGAAGAAGTGCGGCCATTGCCGGAAGCAGTTCACGGTGCGTGTTGGTACGGTGTTCGAGTCTAGCCACATCCCGTTGCACAAGTGGTTTCAGGCGGTTCACCTGCTGTGCTCGTCGAAGAAGGGCATCAGCAGCCATCAATTGCACCGCACGCTTGAGATCAAATACGAAAGCGCTTGGTTCATGTCGCACCGTCTGCGTGAGGCAATGCGTTCTGGCCCGCTGGCCCCGATGGGCGGGGCGGGCGGTTCAGGCATCGTTGAGGTTGATGAGACCTATTATAGTCAGCGCAAGGGCAGAGCGCGCAAGCGCGGCTTTGGTCACAAAATGCCGATTTTGAGCCTAGTAGAACGTGGTGGTGAGGTTCGCAGCTTTCGCGTTGAGCGCGCCGACATGATTACGATCATGCCGATTGTGAAGGCGAACATCTCGAAAGAGGCTTCAATCGCGACCGATGAGGGCTCGCACTACAACCTGATGGCCGAGAACTTTGCTGCGCACGCGACCGTTAATCACTCACGAGATGAGTGGGTCCGTGGCGAGGTTTATACCAACACGGTTGAAGGATATTTCTCTCTCTTTAAACGCGGTATGCGCGGCGTGTACCAGCACTGCAGCGAGAAACATCTGCACCGCTACCTGGCTGAGTTTGACTTCCTGTATAACAACCGCTCATCTCTTGGGGTTGAAGATACGCAGCGAGCCGAGCGCGCCATTGCTGGTGTGGTGGGTAAGCGTCTCACGTATCGCAGGCCTGACGAAGAAGTGAGTAGCCTTGGCGGCGGCATCTGATGATATTCGTGTTCTCGTCGACTCCTTTCTTGCGGAGGAGAAGACGCTTGCTGGTTACGGCGATTTTGTAAACACAGAACAACCCGACGAGCAGGAATGGCGTCGCCTGTTAGTTCAGAACGGCGAGGTTACAGATGGCGAACTACGGGTGATCGCCTATCCTGCCTCTCCCAAACGAGAGTTTCGTTTGTTGGTTTTGATGTCTGACCACTGCGTAACCCGTCTGGATTACGTATTCGACCGGGATGGTGCGCACATCAATGACTTTCACCGTCCAATGGGCTACCCTTCGCTTCCGATCCGCAAGCCGCACATTCATCGCTGGGACGCCAACAGGCGCATAGCTAGAGTAGACAAATACCCGCGCAAGCTATTGTACGCCATTGAAATTGATGATAAAATTACCAACCTTGAAAGGGCGTTCAAGTGGTTTTGCGATGAACTGCGCATTTCCTTTACCGGCGAAGACGTTCCCGCGTGGCCCACAAGGAGACTGGTATGACACCGGTGGAAATCATGGAATTAATGGCTTCGTGGCCAACTATAAGCCGTCATGAGCATGGGGCGCTCGTTCATACGCACTGCTTATTGCCTTCAGGGTCCACGGTTAATGTGTTCATCCAGCCTTCAGTGGATGGGTTCGTGGCCACTGATTACGGTGCGGCTTTTTCTGAAGCTCGCGCCAGTGGCGTGGTGCCAGACCGGCACATCAAAAGCGTTCGGCGCATGATTGATGCTAGGGGTTTGCGTCTAAATGACGGACAAATTTGGTCACCGAAGGTTCATCGCGACGAGGTTCCCATGGCTGCAATTCTTGTGGCCAACGCAGCTAAAGATGTCGCCGACTATCTGATTACACAAGATAGGCAGCAAGACAGGCCAGACATTGCCGAACTTCTAGCAAAAATTTTAGTGCGCAGATGTGGATCGAGAGTTGTGAAAGACGGTTTGTCGCTTCGCGGTAAGTCTACCAAGATCTATCGCTTTGAAAACGTCATTGAGTTGCCATCGGGGATGCGGGCGATCTTCGACCCAGTAAGTCACAATGCAAATTCCATAAATGCGCGCGTTGTTGTTAATTTGGATGTGCAGGGTGCGAACTCGGAAGGGGTGATGCCACACATCGTATTTGACGATCGCGATAAATGGCGGCCAGAAGAAATTTCATTGCTTAAGTCGGCTGGCGCCAAAACAGTTCCGTTTTCACAAACCGAAAATTACCTTGCGAAAATTGCCGCATGAACGACAACGATCAGTCGAAAAAATTTAGACAAGTTGCACGCGATATAGGCGCTAGCGACGATGCTGACGTGTTTGATCGTGCGCTGAAAAAGATAGCATCGGCGCCACCTCCCAAGTCAGTAGAGAAGCGGAAGCGTCAGACGAAGGAAACAAAGTGAATCCTTCGCGCTGGAAACGCGAGCATCGCATAGCGTTTGCAATTGCAGTCGTCGTGGGTGTGATCTTCGGGATCATCACAGGCTATTTTGCGTTTGCTATATCACGTGGTGCGAGTGGTGCCCCTGGCGTGAAATATTGGCTGCAATATTTCCCATTGGATGTTCTTGGCTGGGCAGTGATTGGCGGTGCCTGTGGAGGGCTCGTCGTGTATGCCCGAAGGCTTCTTTCGTAAACCCACAAAAAGGTGTTCTATGGACGAGATTGATAGACTGCGCCGCGAATGGGACATCGCCGACATCAAAGGTTCGAGATTTCGTCGTCTATTGCGTTTCGCAGTATCTGAAGGGCTTCTACCTGAATTGCTACCAGAGCGTTCCGGTTTGGTGGCCGAACTTGGAGGCCAGTCTGAGCCAGTCGTGGCACTCGGCACGATAGAGTCAAAGTTGCCTTTTCAAGATCTTGATTGTCCGCAAGCTTCAAGCGGACTTCCACATCAGTGACGGTCGTCTTTACAATATGGAAGCGCGGCTGCATCGGTTTTTCTCCGTTCAGCCTTAGTCTCACGATTCTGATGGGTTTGTCAACCGGATAATCGCCAAGCGAATACGGCTCCTTCGTGCTGGTCTGTCACACCTCTGGCTTGGTGGTTGCCTTCGGAACTTCGGGTTGCTTAGCGCGCGCCAGCGCCTTACGCTTCGACAAGTTGTCACGCAACGATTGGGCGAGCCGCGCTTCGCGCATCAGCGATCGTTGCGATTTGCCGACTTTAATATCCGTCATGAAAACCATCACTGGAATAGTTGAGCATGGGCATAATACCATGAACAGGTTCGATCAGCAGAACCAAATGGCTTGCGGTCTTAATCCCCTTGTGGCAGTTGCAAGCAAACTAGCTGCAGTAGCTCAGTGGTAGAGCACTTCATTGGTAATGAAGAGGTCGGGGGTTCAATCCCCCCCTGCAGCACCACTAAAATCGAGCCTCAGTGCTGATTTTGTTGGAATTATTTACACCCAAGATGATCTGAGTGTGCATCAGAGCCAGGTGCTGCCGGCGGGGCAAGACACCGTTCAAGTGCGGTTTGGTGCGCGGCTTGGCTGGCGAATGGCATGCTTCGGACATCATTTTTTGTGCTTGCCGGTCATTGCGATGCCGTCAACGACGGCTTCCGACCACGGGATGAATTTCTAAGTCGATCCCGATCTGCGCATCGTGATGGTGCGAAGCGATGCTTAGCCACTCAATCCCTAACGCAGCACCTTATAGAAATGATTTCCTATTTTTATTGCTGTTAACCTGGTAAATTAGAATTTTATTCTGATATGATGCGTCGCACTTAGGAGTGCGCACCATGACATCAACGCCAGTTTCGTCCGAACAAACCGTAACCGACTTAGCCGAGGCATTAGCTGCTACTCAGTCGCTGGCTGAACGCGTTGGCCTGATCTCGCGTGACGTGCCAGGGCGCATCTCTTTCTCAACCAGTCTCGGACTTGAAGACCAGGCGGTGCTGCATGCAATAGCCGAGTGCGGTGCAGCGATTGACGTCTTCACGCTCGATACCGGCCGCCACTTTCCTGAAACGCTCGACACCATCGAGGCGAGCGAGCATCGCTACGGCCTGAAAATCCGTGTCGTCTCCCCTGAAACGACGGATCTTGAAGCGCTGGTTGCCCGCGATGGGATCAACGGTTTTCGATCGTCGATCGATGCGCGCAAGTCCTGTTGCGACGTGCGCAAGGTGCGACCGCTTAGGCGCGCGCTCGCTGGTGCATCTGGCTGGATCACCGGTCTACGCCGGGGGCAGGCCGTTGGTCGGCTGGATGTGCCGTTCGCGATCCACGACTCAGCCTTTGATACGCTGAAGCTGAACCCGCTCGCCGACTGGTCGCTCGAGCAACTCGAGGCCTACATAGCGGTCAACGACATCCCGGTTAATCCGCTACATGCCCGCGGTTTTCCTTCGGTCGGCTGCCAGCCGTGCACGCGCGCGATCAAGCCGGGCGAAGTTATCCGCGCCGGCCGTTGGTGGTGGGAGAATGCCGACGGAAAAGAGTGCGGCCTGCATAACCGGCCCAAGCTTGCAGGAGTTTCGTTGTGAACAAGCCGATGTCGCACCTCGACGTGCTCGAGGCCGAGAGCATCCACATCTTCCGTGAGGCCGCAGCTCAATTCCGCAGGCCGGTGCTGATGTATTCCATCGGCAAGGATTCGACCGTGTTGTTGCGTCTCGCGCGCAAGGCGTTCTTTCCTCAGAAACTGCCGTTTCCGCTTTTACATATCGATACCACCTGGAAGTTCCGCGACATGATCGCATTCCGCGATCGCGCGGTTGCCGACGTCGGCGCCGAACTGATTGTGCACACGAACCAGGACGGGCTCGCGCGAAACATCAATCCAGTTGATTACGCGCCATCGCTCTACACCGACGTAATGAAGACCCAAGGGTTGAAGCAGGCACTCGACACGCATGGCTTTGATGCCGCATTCGGTGGCGCGCGCCGCGACGAAGAGGCGAGCCGAGCCAAGGAGCGGGTGTTCTCGTTTCGCTCTGTTGGACACCGGTGGGATCCACGCAAGCAGCGACCGGAGATGGGTCGACTGTTCAATGGTCGGCTCGGTACTGGCGAGACCGCCCGTGTTTTCCCGATGTCGAATTGGACCGAACGTGACGTGTGGCGCTACCTCCTGCGTGAGAAATTGGATGTCGTGCCGCTGTACATGGCGGCCGAGCGACCGACCATTAAGCGCAACGGTAAACTGCTCGTGCTCGATGATGACCGCCTGCCGCTGAAACCGGGCGAAGTGATCACCAACCGCCGCGTCCGCTTTCGCACGCTCGGTTGCTGGCCACTCACCGCTGCGATTGAATCTGACGCAGACGACATCGAAAGCGTCGTTGCCGAAACGCTGTCGGCACGTACCTCCGAGCGCGAAGGTCGCTTGATCGATCATGACCAATCGGGCGCCATGGAGCGCAAGAAGCAGGAAGGCTATTTCTGATGACCGCTGCAAGGAAAGCCGAAAGCGCCAAGATCAAGGCTGCGACGAACGTAGGGCCGGCCGCCAACACCAACGCAAAGCCTGGGAGCCTGCCCCGCGAGCTTAGCGGCGTTGTGCATATTCTCACCTGCGGCTCGGTCGATGACGGTAAGTCGACACTGATCGGTCGTTTGCTTTGGGATGCAGCGGATCTGCCCGAGGATACGCGCGCGTCACTGCAGCGATCGGTCGGCGTCGATGGCGAACCGGACCTGAGCCTGCTGGTTGACGGACTTGTCGCCGAGCGTGAGCAGGGCATCACCATTGACATCGCTTGGCGCTATTTCGACACCACGACCCGGCGTTACGTGATCATCGACAGTCCAGGTCACGAGCAATACACGCGCAACATGGCGTCCGGTGCCTCACATGCCGATGTTGCCATCATGCTCATTGATGCCCGTGATGGCGTGAAGAAGCAGACCCGTCGGCACGCCGCAATTCTTGATTTGCTCGGTGTGCGCCGGGTTATTCTCGCGGTCAATAAGATGGATCTGGTGCATTGGTCCGAGACACAGTTCGCAGCCATCGAGGCCGATTTTCGCACGATAACGCAACGTTTCAATTTCGAAACGGCGGTGGCACTGCCGGTGGCAGCGAAACTTGGTGACAACGTCGCGCGACGATCCGCCAATATGGGGTGGTACACCGGCCCAACGCTGCTCGAAGAATTGGATCGGGCGCTGAGCCGTGGTCAATCGAGCGAAGGTCCGTTCCGCTTCGCCGTACAAATGGTGCTGCGCGGTGAGCACGATTTTCGCGGCCTTGCCGGATCGATCTCTTCGGGAGAGGTCCGAGTTGGTGACGAGATCGTCGATACTGCGAGCGGGCACACTGCCAAAGTTCAACGTATCGTCACCTTCGACGGTGATCTCGAACGTGCCGGCTCGGGGCAAGCGATTGTACTGCAGCTCGATACCGATCTCGACATTGCCCGAGGTGCGGTGCTTTCGGGGCCGACGTCACGTCCAGTGCTCGCCCGCCAGATTGACGCTCGACTGGTATGGCTCGCCGATACGCCCCTCGATGCCGACCACGGTCTGCTGTTGCGTACCGCGACCGACCTCGTGCCCGTCAGCGCGGTAGATATTCGCGGCCGTCTAAACCTCGAGTCTATGACCGAGATCGCGGGTGTCGTCTGTGCCACCAACGATATCGTCGTCGCCGGTATTGAACTTGGCCGAGCAACGTCACTTGATCGGTTCATCGATCAACGCGAGACCGGCAGCTTTGTGTTGGTCGATGCACTCTCTGGAGCAACGCTCGCAGGAGGAGTCGTGGTGGCGACTGCGGAGTACACATTGCCGCGCCGGTTCGATCCGTTCCAGTTGACGGTGGATATGCTCGCGCGCGGTGTTTGTGCCGACCTTGAGACGGGCAGTATCGCGTTCCGCCGACGTGCCGAAGACGTCGCGACCATTCTGCGGGCGGCCGGCGTTGGCGTAGAGGTTGAAAGATAGGAACGGGTCCAGCGATGGCCTCACGTCGTCAGGTGTGAGACATTTTTCGTAACCGTGTAGCAGGACAGACCTTCTGACCCACCTTCGCGGCCGTATCCGCTATCCTTCACGCCACCAAACGGGGTCTCGGCAAGTGATGCCACGAAGTGGTTGATCGACAGGTTGCCGACTTCGAGAGTGGCGCCAAGTTGCTCGGCGTTGTGGGCCGAATGCGTAAAGGCATAGCCTGCCAAGCCAAAAGGCAGCGCGTTACCCTTCTCGATTGCCTCGTCGAGACTTTTGACACGCGAGACGACCGCTAGTGGGCCGAACGGTTCCTCGTTCATGGCGCGCGCGGTATCGGGCACATCGGCAAGTACCGTCAGTGGATAATAATAGCCACGATTAGTCGATCGGGTGCCTCCCGATAGCACGTGGGCGCCCTTAGCAACGGCATCGGCGACCAACGTCTCCATGGCGTCGATGCGCCGGGAATTGGCAAGCGGGCCCATTTGGGTTGCTTCATCAAGGCCATTGCCGAGCTTAATCGCGCGTGCTTTTTCGCCGAACGCCGCGATGAATTTGTCATAAACCTCGTCTGCAACGAAGAAGCGTGTGGGCGAGACACAGACTTGGCCTGCATTGCGCGACTTGCCGATCACGGAAGCCGCGGCGACACGGTCAGGATCAATATCGTTGCACACAATAACGGGTGCATGTCCGCCCAACTCCATGATGGCAGGTTTCATATGGGCGCCCGCCAGTTGAGCGAGCTTTTTGCCAACCGAAACCGAACCGGTAAACGTCACCATCCGTACGATCGGGTTTGGGATCAGGTGATCGGAGATCATCGAAGGCTCGCCAAACACTAAATTCAGCACGCCAGCTGGAACACCGGCGTCAGTGAATGCACGCACCAATTGGAAGGCGCCCGCCGGCGTTTCCTCGGATGCCTTGAGGATGATCGCGCATCCAGCCGCTAGGGCGCCTGCGACTTTGCGTGCCGGTGAGCTGACGGGGAAGTTCCAGGGCGAGAATGCAGCAACGACTCCAATTGGCTGGCGCAGCACGGTGTGCCGCATACCCGGCTCTGAAGGGATAACACGGCCATAGACACGACGACCTTCGTTGGCGTCCCATTCGATGATGTCACAAGCGCGGTGTACCTCGAGCCGCGATTGCCCGATTGGCTTGCCTTGCTCCAGCGTCATCGCCGTTGCCATTTCATCGACGCGCGCGCGCATCAAGCGGGCCGCGCCGATGATGATATCGGCCCGCGTGGCTGGCGACATTCGACTCCAAATGCGTTGCCCTCGACGAGTTGCATCGAGTGCATCGTCGAGATCAGCCAGCGTGGCGTGTGGTACTTCGCCGATAACAGTCTCATCAGCTGGATTGATCACCGGCTCACCGGTGCGTTCGCGCCATGCGCCATCAATCAGCAGGGAGATCTTGGGATATGTGGAGCTCACGGGCGTTGTCCTCGTTCGAGCGGTGGTGGAATTTCAAGCGTCGATGATCTTGGCGATGACCGGCCAATACTGACGTCCAAAGCCTGCGTCGATCGCGGCTGCGAGTTTGGCGCGAGCGACTGATGCGCCACTCAGTGTTAGGTCGGCATCTCGCGCGAGGTCAAATGCGTAGTCCAGATCTTTCAGGGCATACTCGGTTGAGAACGCCTGTTCGGGATAGGTGTCCGTCAACATCGCTTTCATTCCATGATTGCGCAGCGCAAAACTGTCGGCGGAACCTTTGGTCAAAGTATCAAACAAGAGCGCGCCATCGAGTCCGTTTCGGCGTGCAATGGCTAAGGCTTCGGCCAGTGCGACAACGGTTTCGATCAGCACCATATTGTTCAGGATCTTGACCAGTTGTCCGGCCCCGACCGGGCCACAGTGGGTAATCTGGCTGCCGATGCAGGCCAAGAGCGGCTGAAGAGCGTTGAACGTCGCCACGTCGGCGCCGACCATGATGCTGAGCGTACCATCTTCAGCCGCCTGCCGGGTTCGGGCAATCGGCGCATCGGCGAAATTGGCGCCGTGGAGCGCGAACGATTGCGATAAACGGCGTGCGAGCGACACGGGCGACGTGCCCAGATCGACGATCAGTTGTCCTTTACGCGCGAGCGCGCATAATCCGCCATCGGCCTCGCAAATGTCGGTGACATGGCGGCCACTTGGTAGTGCCAGAAAGATGATGTCGGATGTCGAAACAAGGTCCTCCACAGAAGCTGCCGACGATACGCCGTGCGCAGCTAATCGCTCGATCGGAGCAGCGCTACGATCGAAGACGGTAACAGTGAGGCCGCTTTTTTGTGCCAAATTGCGGCACATCGGCTCACCCATCACACCCGCTCCGATGAAACCGATGCTGCGAGCCATGCAAAATCTCCGTTCGGCGTCACGCCAAGAGCCACATGACGACCGGCAGTTGATTGTCTTTTTTTTTGCCCGTCGTGAGGCAAGTTACCTCACGTGTGCTGTTTTCCGATCCATCATTTCTGCGGGCACGGCATTGCGCGTGTTCATCTTGACGTAGCTCCTCTCAATCCGCTCAAGTGACGATTTCCTGCAGTGGAGGGCTGACATGCGCGTTGCGATGATTTCCGGTGCCACAAGGGGCATTGGTCTTGCGGTTGCGCAAGAGTTGGCGCGGCGCGGGCATGCGGTGTCACTTGGCGTGCGTCGACCCCAGAGCGTGCCGGTCAATATGCAGGCAGCGGCTGGTGGATGCCTCGTCCATTCCTATGATGCAACCGATCGGTCGAGCCACTCAGCCTGGCTTGCAGCCACAATCGAACGGTTCGGACGGGTTGATACGCTTGTGAACAACGCTGGCATCGCCCCCCAAATCACGTTCGAGAACGGCACAGATGCAGCGCTGGACGAAATTTTTGAGGTCAACGTCAAGGCCCCTTTCAGGCTCATTCAGGCGGCGCTACCGCAGTTAAAGGCGAGCGGGCAAGGCCGCGTGATTAACATTGCGTCGTTGTCGGGCAAGCGCGTTTACGGCCTGAACGTCGGTTACCAGATGAGCAAGCATGCACTTGTCGCGATGACCCATGCGGTACGCCGTGCAGGCTTCGATGATGGCGTGCGCGCCAGTGCGATCTGCCCAGGGTTCGTCGCGACCGATATGACCAGCGGTGTCGTTGAGTTCCCACGCGAGCAGATGTCGAACCCGAATGATATCGCGGTGCTGGTAGCAACCTTAATCGATTTGCCCAACACGACGAGCGTCGCTGAATTGCTAGTCAATTGCCGCTACGAGACCATGGTTTGAGGGTCCGTTGACCCGCGATCAGCACGCAGCCAGCGGTTCGTTGGTGACAAACGTCCAAGCATTCGTGCATGTTGGGAACTTCTATTCACGGTTGAGGGAGTACTGGGTTTGAAACGCTTTCATTTATTGGCAGCAGTCTCGTTGGCGGCACTCGTGTCGGTCGCCGCCGCAGATATAGCGCTTGCACAAAAGACCTTGAATGTAGGAATGGCGGCGGCCGATGTCGGCCAGCTTGATCCGCACAAGGCAACGACAACGCAGGACAAGCCCGTTGTCGCGTGGATTTTTAATGGCCTCGTGCGATTGAAACCTGGTTCTGCAAAGCTCGAAGACATCGAGCCGGATTTGGCTGAAAAGTGGACCACGTCAGACGATAAGCTCACGTGGACGTTCAGCCTGCGAAAAGGTGTGAAGTTCCACGGCGCCTATGGCGAGATGACAGCTGATGACGTCGTCTATTCGTTGCAGCGGGCAGGCAGCTCGAAAACATCTTCCTTCTCGGCCGATTATGCCAGCGTCGACAAGATCGAAGCCGTCGATCCATCAACCGTTCGCATTGTGCTCAAGAGTCCCATTCCGTCACTGCTCGGCATTGTCGCAAATTATCACGGCGGTAACATCGTTTCGAAGAAGGCAGTTGAGGAGCGCGGCGATAATTTCCGCATCAATCCGATCGGCACAGGGCCGTTCGCGTTCGAGGGCTACAAGCCGAACGAGAGCGTGACGCTCGTTTCACATGGCGGTTATTTCCGCGGCAAGCCGAAGATCGACAAAATTGTCTACCGGTTTATTCCCTCGGATAGTTCGCGCGATCTCGCGTTTGAAGCTGGCGAACTGGATCTCATTTATGGTCGTCAGGATCAGCTCTGGGTTGATCGGATGAAGAAGAAGGCGGGCGTCGTTGTCGATGCCGTGCCACCGGGCGAGCTTGGCATGATCAGCCTCAACACCAAGCAGAAACCTCTCGACGATGTGCGCGTCCGCCGGGCGATCGCATATGCGGTTGATCCAGAAGCAATGGCCGCCCACAAGGGTAAGTCGGTTGCGACTGCTGCGCAGTCAGTCGTGCCCATCGGTTATCTTGGTCAAATCCAGGCGATGCCGATGGAAAAGCGCGACATTGCCAAGGCGAAGGCTTTGCTGACCGAAGCTGGCTTCCCGAACGGGGTACAGATCAAGTCCGTGCAAACGCAGTTGCCGACGATGCTGGCGTCGATGCAGGTGGTGCAGGCCCAACTCAAGGAAGCTGGAATCGACTTGCAGCTGGAAGTCGTGGATCACCAGACCTTCCATGCGAACATCCGTAAGGATCTTTCACAAGTGGTCTACTACGCGGCGGCACGCTTTCCGGTGGCGGACGTTTACCTGACGCAGTTCTTCCATTCGCGCTCAGCGGTCCTGCAGCCAACCGCGGTAACAAACTTCTCGCATTGCGCAGTTGCCGATGCCGAGATTGATGCCGCCCGCATCGCGTCTGATCCAGTGAAGCAGAAGGAGCTCTGGGCATCCGCTCAAAAGAAAATCTCAGATGCGGTCTGTGCCGTGCCGCTGTTTGAAGCACTGCAAGTCTGGGCGCGCAGCCCCGCTGTCGACTACGGCTACAAGTTTGAAGGTGCCTTGCAACTCGGCCCCGTCATTACGGAGCTGACTGATAAGAAGGGTTGACGACACTTGCCTTCTCTCCCCCGCGAATTCGGGGGAGAGAAGCGACCACTAACCGAAACTCATCGCCTCGATGCTCCAGTTCATTGCCAAGCGACTGTTGTTCGCGATCCCCACTTTGCTGGGCGTGCTGACGCTTGTGTTCTTTCTGGTGCGGATCGTGCCGGGCGATCCCGCACTCGTTGTGCTTGGCGACCAGGCGAGCCCTGAAGCCTTGGCAGCGCTTCGCGAACGGCTTGGCATGAATAAGCCATTGCTCATGCAATTCGGTGAATATCTGGCAGGCATCGCCGTTGGCGATCTTGGTCGTTCGCTCACAACAAACCGGCCGGTGATGGCAGATATGCTATCGGTGCTGCCGTACACAATCGAATTGACGTTGGCGAGCTTGCTGATCGGCGTGGTATTTGGCGTACCCTTGGGCGTGATGGCGGCGGTCAAGCGCAATGGAATTGCTGATTGGATCGCTCGCATCGTTTCGTTGGTTGGCCTGTCGTTTCCGGCTTTTGTGTCAGGCGTGTTGCTGCTCGTGTTTTTCGCGATCGAGTTCCGCTGGTTTCCGGTAATTTCTGCGCCGAAATCGGGCGACTTGGTTGATCGATTGCGTGCCCTGGCGCTACCAGCCCTGAACCTTGGCGTGATCATGATCGCCTATGTCACGCGCGTGACCCGGTCCGGCATGCTGACCGCGCTCAACGAGGACTACGTGCGCACAGCCCGCGCCAAGGGGGTTCCGGCCCGGGTGGTGGTTTGGCGCCATGCGCTGCGCAACGTGCTGATCCCCGTTGTGACCATCATTGGGTTGAACCTCGGCGTGCTGATCGGCAATTCAGTGCTGACGGAGATTGTTTTCTCACGTCCCGGCCTCGGCAAAATCATCGTCAACGCCTTGAACACGCGCGACTACGCGACCCTGCAAGGCATGATGGTGGTGTTCGCGTTTGCCATTGTTTTAGCGAATGTGTTGACCGATTTAGTCTATGGCCTTGTTGATCCACGCGTGAAAACGTCATGAGTGCGTCCGCACCCCCGATGTCGCCTGCCCGCGTCACAGCCTGGACGCGCGCACGAAGCAATCCGGCCATTCTCATCGGTTCAGCGATTTGCCTTGTGCTCGTGTTGATGGCGGTGTTCGCGCCGTGGGTTGCACCCTTTGATCCGAACAAGCAGATGCTTGGCCCCCAGCTTGCTGATCCGTCAGTAAAGCACTGGTTCGGCCTCGATTCATTCGGTCGCGATGTGTTCTCGCGCATCGTATGGGGCGCACGGATCTCGCTCTGGGTTGGCGTGGTGGCAACCCTTGGGGCGATGGTGATCGGCACGATGATTGGCATCATCGCAGGTTACTTCGGCGGCACCATTGATCGCGTCATCACCATGTTGACCGACATTTTGCTGTCGTTCCCCCAATTGGTCATGGGTCTGTTGCTGGTCGCCGTGCTTGGTGCAAGTCTGACCAACATCATCATCGCAATCGGAGTCACGGCGATCCCAGCGTTTATCCGCTTGGCGCGTGGCTCGACGCTAGCCATGCGCGAGCGCGACTTCATCGACGCCGGTCGCGCGCTCGGATTTTCCGACGCGCGCATTATGTTCAATCACGTCGCACCCAACATTATGGATGAGATCATCGTCATGGGCTCGCTGTGGCTCGCAACCGCGATCCGCACCGAGTCGACGTTGGCATTCATCGGCCTTGGCGTACCGCCGCCGACGCCAACCTGGGGCGGGATTATTCGCGAGGGGTTCGAATACCTGAACGACAACTATTGGCTTGCGATTTTTCCGAGCCTTGCCATTTTGATCACCATGATTGGCTTAAACCTGATTGGTGACGGCCTGCGTGATGCAACTGATCCACGAGCTCCGCAATGAGGGCTCATTAATGACTATTGCTGGCACGGTGGGCCTTGCGGTCAATGGCTTGACGACCGAAATCCGTAGTCGTGGGTCATGGTTTCAAGCCGTGCGCGGCGTTAGCTTCGACGTGCACCAAGGCGAAACGGTAGCCCTGGTTGGTGAGTCCGGGTGCGGCAAGAGTCTTACCGCGCTCTCGATCATGGGATTGCTGCCGCGCGGCGTTGGTCGGGTTGCCAGCGGCAATATCGTGATCGATGGCGAGGCCGTGGACGGTGCCAGCGATACGCAGATGGAAAAGATCCGCGGCAATCGGATCGGCATGGTTTTTCAGGAACCGATGACATCGCTTAATCCGGTTCTGACCGTCGGCTTCCAAATTGCTGAACCGCTAATGTACCATCGCGGTTTGTCGCGGCGCGACGCAGAAGCCAAGGCTGTCGCGTTGATGGAGTTGGTACGCATACCAAGTGCTGCTGACCGGGTTGGCGCTTATCCGCACCAGTTCTCGGGCGGGATGCGCCAGCGTGTAATGATCGCAATTGCGCTTGCGTGCCAACCTAAGGTGCTGATTGCCGATGAGCCGACAACGGCGCTGGACGTAACAATCCAGGCGCAGGTGCTGGCATTGTTGGCGGGTCTACAAAAAAGCGCTGGATTAGCCGTACTGCTCATCACGCACAACTTAGGTGTTGTCGCTTCGGTGGCTGACCGGGTGCTCGTTATGTACGGCGGTGATGTCGTCGAAAACGCGACGGTGCGAGACCTCTTCCAGCGGCCAACGCATCCTTACACCTCAGCGCTACTTGCCGCCATGCCGCGTGCTGATCGGTCCAGCGATACGGTCGCTGCAATTCCCGGTCAGGTACCGACCTTGCCAGACATGCCGACCGGCTGCCGGTTTCAATCAAGGTGTCCCCTGCGGCAGCCCCAGTGCGCCGAATTGCCACCACTTTCTGCAATCGATCCGGCCGGCGCGCATCTGGTCCGCTGCTGGGTTGCGGGGCGTCCATCATGAGCACAACGCCGCTGCTCGAGGTCAAAGACCTAACGAAGATTTTCACGACCAAGCGTGGCTTTCCCGTTGCACGAACCGTGTCCTTACGCGCTGTGGATGGCGTCTCTTTCTCGGTTGGTCGTGGCGAAGCGCTGGGCATTGTCGGTGAATCCGGTTGTGGCAAGTCGACCGTTGCACGTGTTGCGCTACGCTTGCTGAAGGCGAATGGCGGTTCGGTCCGGTTCGACGGCGAGGATGTACTAGCGGCTGGTCCGGCACGCATGCGCGAATTGCGTCAACGCATGCAGATCGTGTTCCAGGACCCCTCGTCAGCACTCGATCCTCGTCAACGAATCGGCGATGCGCTGGCTGAACCACTTGCCGTGCACGGTATTGCGAAGGGCGTTGATGCAGCACAACGCGTGAAGGCGCTGCTCGATGAGGTGGGTTTGCCGGGTTCGGCGATTGATCGCTTTCCGCACGAGTTTTCCGGCGGGCAACGTCAGCGCATCGGTATCGCGCGTGCACTGGCGCTAGGGCCTGATCTCGTGTTCGCCGATGAGCCGGTGTCGGCGCTCGATGTTTCGGTGCAGGCGCAAATTCTGGCGCTGCTCGCCGATTTGAAGGCGCGGCGTAACTTGTCGTTCGTCTTCATCAGCCACGACCTGGGCGTGATCCGCTACTTCTGCCAGCGCGTTGCTGTTATGTACCTCGGACGCGTCATTGAGATGGGACCGGCAGATCGGTTGCTCGATGCGCCGTTGCATCCCTACTCGGACCTTCTGCGTCGCAGCTCTCCAGTGCCAGATCCCAATGCTGCCATCGAGATGCGCTTGCAGGAGGGTGAACCGCCATCGCCCATCAATCCGCCAACGGGATGTCACTTCCACCCCCGTTGTCCGCGTGCGACGGATCACTGTCGCGCTGTCGCCCCAAAGCTGATGGAGATCATGCCTGGGCGGAGTGCCGCTTGCCATTTCCCAAGCGTCGAGGCGACGGCACAGTACGGTCGTTGATTGGAGCGCCGCATGTTTCAAGGTTGGTTGGCAAAGGTGCGCGTGTCGATCCTGACGGTGCTGGCGCTGGCGTCACCGGTGTCAGCACAAGCACCAGATGCCGGACTGCGCGGCCACGGCGGACCAATCCGTGCGATCGCGGTCATGCCTAATGGTCGCGTCGCTTCGGCCGGCTTCGACGGCGCCATCATCATTTGGGACGTCAATGGCGGCCGCGCCGAGCGCGTGCTGCGGTTTCACGAGTCTGCGGTGAATGCGCTTACTGTTCGGTCGGACGGCTGTTTGGTGTCCGGTGGCGATGACGGGAAGATTGGCGTGTGGTGTGGCGATGTGGGGACGCCGAAGCAAGTTCTGAGCGGCCACAGCGGGCCGGTTTCTGCACTAGTTCTGGTCCCGCCGTCGCCCTTGGATCAATCAACGCGCCCGTTTCATTATTTGGCAATGGCGAGCGGCAGTTGGGACCATACTGTTCGATATTGGCCCACCAGCGGAAGCGATAGTGCGTGGCTTGATCATACGGCGCCGGTTACGAGCATCGCGTTCTCGAATGACAAAAACACAATGCTTAGTTCCAGTAACGACGGCCAGGTTAAGTTGACGAACCTGCGTCAGCAGTTGCAGCCGCTAACTCTCAAACGTCCCACTTCCGTCAACGCCGTCGCGGCACTTTCCAACAATCACTTCCTCCTCGCCAGCGCCGATGGCAAGTTGCAGGAGGTGGGGCCTGAACTCAAAATTGTCCGAGAGGTCGAACTGCCTGATGGCCCGCTGACCACCGTTGCCGTATCGCCCGATGGTAAAGCCATCGCAATCGCTGGTATGCGAACGCCTGTCACGTTGATCGATGCTCAGTCGTTCACAGTAAAATCGCGGATTTTTGGACCGGGCCTGCCGATCTGGGCACTGGCGTTCTCGGCAGACAGCCGCGAGCTATACACCGGCGGTGCCGACCGCGCCCTGCGCCGCTTCGATGTGGCGACCGGCCAACCAAATGGTAATTCCATCGCGCCGGCTAGCCGCACCGAATTGCCCGAGCCAAAGGACCGTGGCGCGCAAGTGTTCCGCGCCTGCCTCGCCTGTCACGGTCTAACCGCTGCCGATACTAATCTCGCTGGGCCAACGCTTGCCGGTATCATGGGGCGCCGTATCGCATCAGCGCCGGGCTACGCGTTCTCCGACCCCCTCAAAAAACTCGACATCGTTTGGACGCCGGAGACCATCTCGAAGCTGTTCGAAGTCGGCCCGACGCTCTACACGCCGGGCACCAAAATGCCCGAGCAACGTCTCACTGACCCTAATGACCGAAAGGCACTCGTCGAGTGGCTCGCGCGCGTGACAGTGCATTAAGATCACTTATGCTTTCCCGGGCGTGCGCGCAGCGCAAAGATCCGGGAACACGTTTCATCGATAGGACGCGATCCCGGATAAACCTGCTACTGCAGCCTTTCCGGGAAAGCATAGTGTGAGTGGCTTCGAGATGAGCTCACGCTTCACCCTTGTCGATCTTGGCTTGCATGGCGGCTTCGCGCTCCTTGAAGTAATCTTCGGTCGTCTTAGCGGCAGCGCGCGCGGTCGCGGCATAGGGGTCGAACTTGGCGTTGGTCATGGCTTCGACCCGGCAGGTATCGCACTTCTGGATCAGATCGAGGCGCGCTTGGTTCTCGCCTGAGAACATCCAGTGCCGATCCTTGAGTTTCGCCGTGACCTTGTCGATTGTCGATTTCACACCGAACGCTTTGCCGCATTCGGTGCAGTGAAATGGCTCTTCCTGCTTGATGGTGATGCGTCCCGCTTCGAACGCTGCGAAATCGAGGCGTGGCTCAAGCGTGATTACTTTTTCTGGGCAGGTTGCGGCGCACAGGCCGCATTGCACGCATAGGCTTTCGTCGAACGACAACAGCGGTCGGTCTTCGGCATCGCCAAGTGCACTGACTGGACAGGCCGATACGCACGACAGGCAAAGTGTGCACCCATCCGTGTTGATCGCGAGGCCACCAAATACCGCGCCCTTGGGCAGTTCGATCCGGTTTGCGGGCGCTGGCGCCGTGCGGTGCAACTCGCGCAGGGCGAGTTTCAAGACGTCGCGTTTTGCGCCGAGTGGCAGGAAAGTCGCGGTTGCGTGCGCAGGAATGGTCTCCAACGAACTGCGCAGACCAGCAATCAGCTGATCGGGATCATCCGTTTCGATCAGTACAATGGCGTCGGTGCCGTACCCAAGTCGAGCCAGAACGAGTGACGCCGTTTCAACCGTTTGTCGAAGTCCCGCACTGTCGTGGCGCGGCTGAGCTCGCGTGAGCATACGCACCGCGCGGAAGCCATAGGCCAGTGCCGCGGCAATCGCTTCCAGGCCAACCTGTGTCACTTCGTTGACTTTAAGCGGAATGGAGTTTGCAGGCAGGCCGTCGCCAAAGCGTGCGGCCGCGTCGATCAGTGGACTGCCGTGGTCGTGATCGTGCAGCAGCAGGATGCCGTTGTTGCCGCCCGCCTGGTTGTAGGCCTGTGCCATCGCACGGATTTGCTGGAGCAGTACATCGACCGCTGGCAGGGCATAGGCCGCAGCCCCAGTTGGGCAGGCAGCTGCACATTGCCCACATCCCGCGCAGATGTGCGGGTCAATCGCAACAACATCGCCGTTGGGCGTAATTGCGCCAGCCGGGCATAGATCAAGACACCGGGTGCAACCGACCTTGCGTGAGCGCGAATGGGCGCACAAGTCGTCATGAAATTCAATGTAACGCGGTTTATCGAAGGTGCCGACGAGGTCTGCGGCCTTGAACAAAAGTTTCTGAACGGTGATGGCATCGGTTGGGTCCGCGCGCAAATACCCCTCACGCAGATCAGGTGCTGAAAGCAATGCCGATGCGCCCGACAGGTCGATCAGAATATCAGCTTTGGAAATGGCCCCATTGCGGCCTACGCCAAATTCCAATTTGGAGCGGGATGAGGGCTTTAGCTTGGACAATCCATCGATCACGATTTCAAACGCGCCGAGGTGGCCCTTCACGCTTTTGATGCGACCGCGCAGAATTGGAAATTCGGTGGTGGCGGGCGGCGTTGCGTCGCCAGCATCCGAGATCAGCACGGTGATGTCGAGCCGATCCTTCAATGCTGCCGCAGCCTCAAGCGCAATAACGGCCGGACCATATATCAACGTCACACCGTTACTGTTGAACGTGACTGCTGTTGGTGCCGACGCCGGAACTGTTGCCGCCGACAGAAGGGCTGCCGTTTTCGGCGCGGCGTTTGCGGCATCCGTTGACCAGCCGGCGGTTTCACGCACATTGGCAAACGAGAGCTTGGCGCTTAGACCGTGATCCTCAGCGACCTCTTCGAACAGCGCGCGCTGGGCAGTGCACGCGACGAGTAGTTGGCCAGCAGCGGCTGTATTCCGGAATAATTCGAGTTCGGGTCCACACAGGTGCTCAGCCGTGATGATCGTGCTGCCTTTGCAACCGAGGGCAACCATCGCTGCATTGATCGGCATCGTGCGCTCGCAGGAGCACAGCAGGATCGTACGGGCAGAAGTGGTCATGGGGCGCAAAATCCAAGTCAGGTGATAACAACGGCTGTTGCCGCTGTTTGCGCTACCTTATAGGTAAGCACAAGATGAGTACGAACTCCGACATCAAGGACCTTGATCTACCTTCGATCTATCGCGCTATTGCGTTGCGCGAGTATCGAGATGCGTTCACGCATGCTCAAGCCATCGCTGCTGACGAAGGTGCGGGTACGCTCGTGTGGGTGCGCCGGTTTGACACAATCGAGGTTGCGCTCGTATTGGAGCCCGAACAGGTCCTATCTGAGGCGCGCTGCGCACTTTACGCTGGCATGAATGCGGCCGCGGATGCCTTAAGCAGCTATTGCCCACCGGAAAAGTCGATCGAGTTTGCTTGGCCAGATACGATCATGCTCGACGGTGGCATCATCGGTGGCTGCCGGATTGCGGCAGCGCCTGGCACGAATGAGGGGCAAGTCCCCGATTGGCTCGTTTTGGGGCTCAACGTGCGTAGCGTGGTCGAAATGACCATCGATCATCAGTTCGAGCGGGGCACGAGCCTCGTCTCCGAAGGCTTCGAGATGATGGACGGCAATAAGATCATTGAAAGCTTTTCGCGGCATCTGATGGCCGGTTTCGATGGCTGGCTGTCGGGTGGCTTCAAAACGTTGGCTGATCGGTATCTGGCTCGCCTGCAACCGGCATCCGGTGTGCGCCGCGGCCTCGATGTAAACGGCGATCTACTGGAACGGCAGTTGCCATCGTTAAAGGAGATGAAGCGGCGGCCCTTGACGGCGGCGCTGGCGGTCCCTCAATGGCTTGATCCGGCCACTGGTGAGCCGTGGATATAGGTCGTGACATTGAAACTGCTGCGCACCATTCGGCTTGATGCATCGGACACTTTTGTGTTTGAGCGTGCAGCTGTGGCCGGTGAATGGGCGATCACAGGCACTTTCAAGTTCTGGGACCTAGATGTAGCCACGCTACAAGGTCAGGCCAAACAAGCGTTTCGGTCTGGGTTCCTGGGTGCAGCCTCATTCGGTTGGTCGACGCTGGTCGTCGTAGTCGAAGCAAGTGTCGAGGAACATCAGTCTGCCGTTGAAGCGCTCGCCGCGCACCTCGTTGCCGAGCATGGGGCACCAAACTTAGACGCGGCGCGGATTGCCGCGCTTGAAGAATTTGCGTTTGCGGCGAGTCTTACCGACCACCCGGTGCAAACCTTGATCGCTATCCATCGCACGTTGACGGCTGAGGCAGAGATTTCCGAACAGTTTCGCACATTTCATGCTTCAGATGCGAAAAGGGCAACTGCGATGCCGTGCAGCGCTGGTGCATTCGCGGTCGTCGAAGATGATGCACATGACGAAACAGGGGGCGAAGACTTCAACTTCGCAGCGCTTGTTGCCATCCAAGGAGCGGCCAAGTCATGACCAGACCGCCCCATGATTTCTGGCTATCGAGCGGTCACCATTTGCTTGATCATGACCCTCAGGGTCGGCTGGTTGTCACCGATGAATTCCTGAAGATTTATCTCGCGCGGCCTGAGGTTTTGCCACCAGACGACGCCTGCATTGTCGAACGCGGCATCTATCAAAGACTGGCTCGAAATCCACGGGCTGTCATTGAGGTTGGCGAAATCCGCGATATCGTTGATCGAGACGCGCGGGAGAACTGGCAACAGCTGGTTGCGTTTCGCGACGCACTACTTGCGGCGCCGACGCTGGAGGCCTCCTACATCAATCTCGTGCGTGCTGAAAAGGTCGTAACGCCACCGCTGTTTCTCAATCAGCTGGTCCACGTGATTGCTCGCAACATGCTGGATGGTTCGCGTGATCCCTATGTCGTGCGGGCGGCTGAAGCGCTTTTTCGCGCACAGCGATTGACCATCAAAGACGGCGTGATGCTATTGGCTGACGAGGAGTTGGTTGATGGAACGAACGTCAACGACCACACCTCGCCACTGGTCGCGATCTTCGGCGACGCCAAGGCGCGTAATCTCGACGTCATGACCCCCGAGGCAGCGCTTGGCTATTTCGAGCGCAGCGATGCGTTCGATATGGTGATGGATTTCCGCCAGGGTCAGTCTGCGCGACAGGCGTTTGCCACGATTGTCGCGCGCTGGGTCGAGCATATTCATGGCTTGAAAGTAAAGGTCACGCCGCTCGAAAGCGTCGAGCAGGCGGATTGGGCCTGGTTCGTTGGGCTGGATCAGGAAGGGACTCGCATCGGTAACGCGCTCTGGAAGGGCGTGGAACCCGAGCAGAGCGGTCGGGATCGAATCGCTGCCCTATTCAGCCTGACATTCGATGATGCAGGCGACATGCTGGCGCGAGTCGCAGGCCAACCAGTTTATCTGATCCTTGGCATGACGCCGAACCGGATCATTCGCATAAAGCCGCAAAACCTTGTAACAGGGCTACCGATAAAAGAGCGAAGCGCATGAGCATTGAGCGTTCATGATCGAAGAACAGATGACCGTTGGCTTGGTGCTGGAGCGGCGGATGCTATCCGGCGATTGGGGTGGGTTTGCGTGGCGGCCCGTTGCGATCTTTCCGACCCCACCGGACGTTGCCCCTTGGACACCGCTCGGTTTGAACGATGGCGCTGCACGTTACTATGCAGGAGTGGCCACAATCAGCCTGTACTCAACAGAGACGGCAAACTATCGAGACAATCTTGCCAGTGGTTCGCCCAAATTATGGGTCGTGTTGCGCCCGCAAAGTGCTGAGCCGCCTGTTGATCTCCTCACTATGACCGCTGATCCAGCCGAAGGTGAGGCAAATACCGAAGCAGGCGCCAACACTGTCGAGACCATCGATATGCCCGCTGAAATCGCCGGAGTTGTTGCAGCCTTTATCGAAGCGCACCATGTGGAACGTGCGATCATCAAGCGCCGCCGCGATGGCGCAAAGCCCGATGTGCGCTGGCGGGACGGGCAGAAACGGGGCGATGGATCATGAGCAATGATCGAAGCAAAGAGCCATTTCTGAGCCGCTGGTCGCGGCAGAAAAGGTCAGATTCCAATTCATCGTCGTCGCCAGAGATCGTGCCGTCGCAAGATCCTCCACTTGATCTCTCAACGTTGCCGAATATCGATGAGATGACCGCCGATAGCGATATCGCAGCCTTCATGCAAAAAGGCGTACCAGAGGCGTTGCAGCAACTTGCCTTGCGACGGATGTGGTCGCTCGACCCCAGTATCCGCGATTTTGTGGAAGTGGCGGAGAACCAGTGGAACTTCAATGCTCAGGACGGTATCTACGGACTGTTCCAAGAGCTCGCACCCGACACTGATGTAAGTATCTGGATGGCGCAGGCGACATCCAGTCTGGCACCTGCGCCTTCTTCATCCCCTGTAGATGATCCAGTCGAATTGGCGGTTGACCTTGAAGAGCGCCTCACCCGGGGTGCGACAGATGCGAAACTTACAAATCCCAAAGGCGAAACAATCATCGACCCGATTTCGCAACGCGAAGCGGTCGTAAACGAATCCGAGGTGTCGGCTGCCACTTGCGGTGCGCCGCCGAACAAGTCCGAGCGACTTGTTTATGCTAATGTTTTGCCGGACATAAAACGTCGTCGGCACGGCGGGGCAGCGCCTGAATAAATCAGATCAATGACTTATGCTGCACCTGCTAACTAACTAAAGTAGAACAGGAATTTCGCTGAACCACGCGACAAAGAGCCATAGGCGTTCCCTATGGCCAAGACGAATGTTGCTTGTCCGCATCATCCGTTTGGGTGATACTAGAGTTAGAAAAAATTCTACTGCGGTCGGCGGCAAATCAATCAAAACCCGATCCGGGCGGTAAGGGGCGAAATGCGGGAATTGGGCTTGCAAAGTGCGATTGACGCGGCCGGCGGCATCGGTGCCTTGGCGCGTGCGCTTGGCATCGCACAACCCTCAGTATCTGGTTGGTTACGTGTGCCAGCCGACCGTGTGAGCGCAGTTGAAGCTGCGACTGGCGTTTCTCGCAGCCAGCTGCGGCCGGATCTATTCGATGAACTGAGCGCGGATGAAGCGGCTCCAAAGCTTGATGACGTGGATCTTGCCCGCGCACGTGGCTATCGGCTGTTGGCAAACCTCCTCTCAAAGCCACCGACGCAGGCACTTTTGGATCAGGTGGCGAAAATCTCTGGCGCAGCATCGCCATTGGGCATGGCTTGGATCGCACTCGCTGACGCCGCAGCCCGTACCAATGAAGCGGCTGTCGGCGAGGAGTATTTCAAACTGTTTGTAGGCGTGGGACGCGGCGACGTGCTGCCATTCGCGTCCTATTACGTTGCCGGTTTTCTCAACGAACGTCCGCTGGGCGCCATTCGCGCCGATCTCCTGCGGTTCGGGGTCGAGCGACGTGCCAATATCCATGAACCCGAAGACAGTATCGCGACCGTGTTCGATGTGATGGCAGGTCTCATAGACGGCTCCTATTCACATAACCCAAGCGATCAGGATGCGTTCTTTGTGGCCCACATCAAACCGTGGGTTCCGCGCTTGTTCGCCGATGTCGCGATTGCGCCGTCTGCAAAATTCTATCGTGCCGTTGCCGAAGTCGGTCGGCATTGGATCGATATCGAAACCCGAGCTTTTGCTATTGCCGCCTGATGACCGGAGACACGCCTATGTCGACAAAAATACCTAAGTCCGAGTTGAATCGTCGCGGATTTCTGAAAGGCGTTGGTACTGGCGCAGCCGGTGCAGTCACGGCCGCAGCGGGCGTCGGACTTTCGGAGTCCGCTGTTGCTGCCGAAAGTGCTGTTGACAAGAAAAGGGTCCGCTACCGCGCGTCCGATCATGTCAAGAAATACTACGAAACCAATCGCTATTGATCAGGCTGCGCAATGCAGCAAATGACCATTGATCCGCGACTTGAATTGGGGACTGCCCATGCTGACTAAACGCCTTAATACTAAAGCCCAGACGTCGCGCCTTGCGCCAGCGACGACCGCGCAGTCTAGCGCCACGCCGCTCAATCGAAGGGCATTCCTGCGCAATGCCGGCGTCACAGCTACCGGACTGGCGGCGGTCGGCACGCTTGGTTCGGCAACGATTCAAAAAGCACATGCGGTTGCCGCGATCGACCACTCGATGCCCGTCGTCATCAAGAAGAACATGTGCACCCATTGTTCGGTCGGCTGCACGGTGACGGCCGAAGTTCAGAACGGTGTGTGGGTCGGGCAGGAGCCGTCTTACGAAAGCCCGATCAACCGGGGTACGCACTGCGCCAAGGGTGCCGCCATCCGCGAAATCGTATTCGGCGATCGCCGCTTGAAGTACCCGATGAAGCTCGTCGATGGCCAGTACCAGAAAATTTCGTGGAAACAGGCGCTCGACGAAATCGGCATCAAGATGCTGGAGATTCGCGAGAAGTCCGGGCCAGAGTCGGTATGGTGGTTGGGCTCGGCCAAATTCACCAATGAAGCCGCCTACCTCTACCGTAAGATGGCAGCGTTCTGGGGCACCAATTCGGTCGACCACCAAGCGCGCATCTGCCACTCGACGACAGTTGCTGGCGTCGCCAATACCTGGGGCTACGGCGCGCAAACCAATTCCTACAACGACATTCGCAATTCCAAGACCATGATTATCATGGGTGGCAACCCGGCCGAAGCGCATCCCGTTTCGTTGCAGCACGTGTTGACGGGCAAGGAAATCAACCGCGCCAACCTGATCGTGATCGATCCACGTATGACGCGCACGGCAGCTCATGCCACCGAATACGTGCGGATTCGTTCCGGCACGGATATTCCGATCATCTGGGGCCTGCTCTGGCACATCTTCGAGAACGGGTGGGAAGACAAAAACTTTATCGCCCAACGCGTCAATGGCATGGACGAAATCCGCGCCGAAGTGAAAAAATGGGACCCCAAGACCGTCGAGGATGTGACCGGCGTTCCAGGCGAACAACTCAAGCGTGTTGCGCAACTTTTCGCCAACGAAAAGCCATCGACGTTGATCTGGTGCATGGGCGCGACCCAGCACACGGTCGGCACCGCCAACGTTCGCGCCTACTGCATCTTGCTCTTGGCCACCGGTAACGTTGGTGCACCCGGCACCGGCGCTAACATCTTTCGCGGTCACACCAACGTTCAGGGTGCGACCGATCTTGGTCTCGATGTTATTACGCTGCCACTCTACTACGGTCTAGACGACAACGCATGGAAGCACTGGGCGCGCGTCTGGGAAGTCGAGTTCGAGTGGCTTGATGGCCGCTTCGACAAGAAGGACGGGCCGAACAATACTAAGATCAACTACCGCACGATGCCGGGCATTCCATCGACCCGCTGGTTCGATGCGGTCACCGTGGCGAAGGATCAGCTCGATCAACGTGATAGTCTGAAAGCGGCGATCATCTTTGGTCACGGCGGCAATACCGTGCCGCGTATGCCCGAAATGGTGAAGGGCCTGGCGGCGCTTGATCTGCTGGTCGTTGCCGATCCGCATCCAACCAATTTCGTTTCGCTCGGCGGCCGCAAGAACGGCACCTATCTTCTGCCGATAGCAACCAGCCTCGAGTGTGATGGATCGCGTACTGCTTCGAACCGCTCGCTGCAGTGGGGCGAGAAAATCGTCGAACCGATCTTCGAAAGCGCGACCGATTATTGGGCGATGTATGAGCTCGCCAAGCGCCTGGGCTTCGCCGACAAGATGTTTAAGAACATCAAGATGGTCAAGGGCAAGTTCGGCGACGAGCCGCAGGCTGAATCGTTGCTCGAGGAAATCAATCGTGGTGGCTTCTCCACCGGCTATTGCGGCCAGTCGCCAGAGCGCCTGAAGGCGCACATGAAGTACCAGGACCAGTTCGACATCGTCACGCTGAAGGCGAAGCCGGGCGCACCTGCTGAGGTCGCGGGCGATCATTACGGCCTGCCGTGGCCCTGCTGGGGTACACCAGCGATGAAGCATCCCGGTTCGCCGCTGCTCTATAATACCAATCTTGCAGTGAAGGATGGAGGCGGCACATTCCGTGCGCGCTTTGGCACTGAGCGCGTCATCAAGATCAAGGAGAAGGACGCGGCTGGCGTCGAGGTCGAGCGCGAGATCAAGCAGAATATGCTTGCCGAAGGCTCCTACTCAAAAGATTCCGAGATCAAGGACGGTTACCCCGAGTTCACCATGGCCGTGCTGCAGAAGCTCGGCTGGGACAAGGACCTGACCGAGGCTGAACTGGCGACAATCACCAAGATCGGCGGCGCCAATATCGGCACCGTTTCATGGGCGATCGATCTGTCGGGCGGCATCCAACGCGTCGCCATTGCCCACGGCTGCGCACCCTATGGTAACTCTAAGGCCCGTGCCAACGCTTGGAACTTGCCCGATCCGATCCCTGTTCATCGCGAACCAATCTATTCGCCGCGTGTAGATCTCGTGGCGAAGTATCCAACTCGCCCAGATTTCAAGTCGTTCCGCGTAATGAACGCTGGTGGATCGGTGCAAAAAGCAGCCGTCGAAAAGGGCGTCGCCAAGTCGTTCCCGATTATCCTGACTTCGGGCCGACTGGTGGAATACGAAGGTGGCGGCGAAGAAACCCGTTCCAACAAGTGGCTCGCTGAATTGCAGCAGGATATGTTCGTCGAGATCAATCCGGCTGATGCTGCGGCGCGCAACATTGTTGAAGGCGGCTGGGTTTGGGTCGATGGACCAGAGAACAACGCCAAGATCAAGGTCAAGGCAATGGTGACGGAGCGCGTTGGTCGTGGCGTCGCCTGGATGCCGTTCCACTTCGGCGGCTGGTATCAGGGTGAAGATCAGCGGAAGAACTACCCCGCTGGTACCGACCCGATCGTGCTCGGTGAAAGCGTCAACATCATCACCACCTACGGCTTCGATCCGGTGACGGCGATGCACGAAGGCAAGGTAACGCTCTGCCAAATCCGCGCGGCTTAATTCCAAGTGCTTGGCGGCCAGTTCCCCGGAGGGGAGTCGCCACGCACCACTAAGGAGATTACAGATGGCTAGAATGAAATTCCTTTGCGACGCAGACCGCTGCATCGAGTGCAACGCCTGCGTCACTGCCTGTAAGAACGAGAACGATGTGCCGTGGGGCATCAATCGTCGGCGTGTCGTGACGATCAACGACGGCAAGCCCGGCGAACGCTCGGTCTCGATGGCGTGCATGCACTGTACCGACGCGCCGTGTGCTGCCGTGTGCCCCGTCGATTGCTTCTACACGACAGATGATGCCGTGGTGCTGCACTCGAAGGAGCTGTGCATCGGTTGCGGCTATTGCTTCTACGCTTGCCCATTCGGCGCGCCGCAGTATCCAAAGACGGCAAACTTCGGCTCACGCGGCAAGATGGATAAGTGTACCTTCTGCGCTGGTGGACCTGAGGCGGATAATTCGAAAGCCGAATATGCGGCGTATGGCTCGAATCGTCTCGCTGAAGGCAAGCTGCCATTATGCGCCGAGATGTGCTCGACCAAGTCGTTACTTGCAGGTGACGGCGAGATCATTGCTCAGATTTACAAGGAGCGAGTGGCGAAGCGCGGTTACGGTTCCGGCGCTTGGGGCTGGAAGTCGGCCTACAAGGAAGATATCGCAACGTAGTTTGTGGTCGCAGGCAGCTCCGCTTCGCGGAGCCGGTCGCCTGCGACGAACCCGTAGGTTGGGTTAGCGCTCCCCTTAGCGCGTAACCCAACATCCCACGGGTGGTGGTCGAAGTTGTTGGGTTACGGTCGCAAGTGGGCGGCCTAACCCAACCTACAGGAACGAATGAAATGACCCTGTTAGCCTCGCTCAAAAAATTCTTTCCGGTAATTGCGGCAGTGGCCTCGCTGGCACTGCCGGTTTCAGCCCAACAACCGACATCGGTCAACCCGACCGCGAGTTCGGTCAAGGAGAAGCAGCTGCTCGATGCGTTGAAGCCGGGCAGCACCGAGACCGTTTCCGGTCGTATTTCAATTCCGGACACTCGCGCCGGCAATCTGATTCAACCAGCCGGCAAGGACTTTCGCGAGTTTCACGAAAGCACACTGCCGAAGATTGGTTCGTATTCGATCATCGGCATGCTTGGCGTGCTGGCCCTGTTTTTTATGTTCCGCGGCCGTATACGCATCGCTGGCGGACCATCAGATCGGACCATCGTGCGGTTCGGCGGCATGTCACGCTTCGCCCACTGGATGACCTCGATGTCCTTTCTCCTGTTGGGCCTGACCGGGCTAAACTTGGTTTTCGGCAAGTCGCTGGTGCGGCCGGTCATTGGACCAGAGGCATTCACGACCCTCACGCAGGCTGGCAAGTTCGTTCATAATTACGTCAGTTTCGCTTTCGCGCTCGGCATCATCTTGATGTTCGTGATGTGGGTGAAGGACAATATCCCAAAGGGCGCCGATCTGCGGTGGTTCGCCCAGGGTGGTGGATTGATTGGCTCGAAGCATCCGTCGGCTGATCGGTTCAATGGCGGTCAGAAGCTCATTTTCTGGTCGACAATTGCCGGTGGCATTGCGCTGTCCGTTTCAGGATACGTGATGATGTTCCGGCCGCCGGAAGTTGCGATTGCGGGCCTGCAGCTAGCAACCGTCGTGCATGGCGTGGTCGGACTCGTGCTCGTTGCGATCATTATTGCCCACATCTACATCGGGTCGCTCGGTATGGAAGGCGCGTTTGATGCTATGGGCAAAGGTCAAGTCGACTTGAACTGGGCGAAAGAACATCACGCAATCTGGGTTGATAAGGTTGCAGCAAAACGTCCGCAGGACATTTCAGGTGGTCGCACACCTGTTCCCGGGGAATAGGAGACTCATATGAAATCGTTTCTTGCAGCTGTACTCGCCGTCGCAGGCATAAGTTTTGGTGCGTCGGTTCTTCTTGAGTCGTATCAGCGCACAACAGATCAGGCCTACGCTGGCCCTGGCACGCGCGTTGATCTGGACAAGCGGTTGTCTGGCGCGCCTAAAAGCTGAGGTCGTGTCGGATTGAATTTTCAGATTAAGGGGCTGAGCATATATTGCTCGGCCCCTTTTTATATGGAGCACAATCGGTGGTGGTTTCCCGGGTGGACATTGTTGAAGCACTATCGACCCTGCGCGCGCCGGATGGGACACTGCTCGTCGAACACAGCGCGACCGAGATCCAGATTACGGCTGACCACGTGGTGGTCTCGATTGCTATAGAAGCCGCAGATGCCCAAAGCTGGGAGCCCGTTCGCCTTGCAGCCGAGCAGACAATTGCTGAGGTACCGGGCGTGGCGAAGGCCCTCGTGGCACTGACGAGCCAGCGCAAGAGTGCGCCGAACGTACCGGCAAAACGTGCGTTGCCCAAGCCAACCGACGGCGTTCCGCCGCCGCGATTTCCGAATCTCGCCAAGATAAAGCGGATCATTGCCGTGGCGTCCGGCAAAGGCGGCGTCGGTAAGTCGACGACGGCTTGCAATCTAGCGCTCAGTTTGCGTGCGCAGGGCCTGAGTGTCGGCGTGCTCGATGCCGACATCTACGGGCCCTCAATGCCAAAGCTCTTCAACCTCAAGGGGCGTCCAACGGTCATCGCCGGGCGCACGTTGTCACCGCTTGAGGCCTACGGCTGCAAGGTGATGTCGATCGGGTTCGTGGTCGATGCCGATAAGGCGCTGGTCTGGCGCGGCCCGATGGTGGCATCTGCCATCACGCAAATGCTGCGTGATATTGCTTGGGGGCCTCTTGACGTACTCATCGTCGATATGCCGCCGGGAACCGGTGACGCGCAGATGACACTTGCCCAGCAGGCGCCACTGGCTGGCGCCATTATCGTTTCGACCCCGCAAGATCTGGCACTGATTGATGCACGGCGCGGCGTCGAGATGTTTCGCGCAGCTGGTGTCGGCGTGCCGATCCTGGGCCTGATCGAGAACATGAGCTATTTCATCTGCGACGAATGCGGCAAGCGACATGAGATTTTCGCGCATGGTGGTGCGAGGGCCGAGGCGGCTAAACTTGGCGTGCCCTTCCTCGGTGAAATCCCACTCGATTCCCTGATACGCGAGCGATCCGACAGCGGCATGCCAATCGTGATCGCTGATCCCGATAGCCCGCAGGCGCACGCCTATCGGGATATAGCAGTGAAGGTGATGGCGGGATTTCAATAGCAACCGCGCACGCTATCCCAACTTCCCGCTAAACCGCACCGCTTCCGCCTCGCCTTTGCCCTTGGCGCTCGACTTGACGCCGCGGCCGGGCTCGACTTCGCCGAGGAGCACTGGATGTTCGCCCGCAGCGGTGAGTGCAGCACCGACTTCATCAGCGCGCGTTTTATCTGCGATCACGATCATGCCGATGCCGCAGTTGAAAGTGCGTAACATTTCTGTGTCGTCGAGGCGGCCGGCTTTGGCGAGCCAGCTGAATACTGGCGGTATGGTAATCGCCGATAGATTGATATGGGCGGCAAGGCCAGTTGGCATCACGCGTGGAATGTTCTCAGATAGCCCGCCGCCAGTGATGTGGCTCAAGCCTTTGATTGCCCCCGTTGGCCCGCCGCCACCGGTTTCGCGGATCGCGGCCAGCACCTGTTTCACATAGATCCGCGTTGGCACCAGCAGCGCTGCCGCCAGCGTTTGCCCTTTCGCCCAAGGTGCTTCGTGGCCCCAATCCAAGTTTTCTTCGGCTACGAGGCGACGAACCAGCGAAAACGCGTTCGAATGCACGCCCGCCGAAGGCAGACCAATGACCACATCGCCAATTGCGATATCGCCGCGCGGCAGAATTTCGTCGCGCTCGACGGCGCCAACACAGAAGCCGGCCAGATCGTAGTCCTTCTGCTTGTACATCCCGGGCATTTCGGCCGTTTCACCGCCGATCAGTGCGCATCCGGCCTCTCGGCAACCGCTTGCGATGCCTGCAACAACGGCGGTGGCGGATGTCAATTCCAGCTTTCCGGTCGCGAAATAGTCGAGGAAAAACAATGGTTCGGCACCCTGCACCACGAGATCATTGACGCACATGGCAACTAGATCGATACCGATCGTGTGATGCACGCCACTCTCGATCGCAATCATCAACTTAGTGCCGACACCGTCATTGGCCGCAACCAGGATCGGATCTTTGAATCCAGCGCGCTTAAGGTCGAACAATCCGCCAAATCCGCCGAGGTCAGCATCGGCACCTGGACGCCGCGTGGCCTTCACCAGGGGCTTGATCGCTTCGACGAGCGCATTCCCTGCATCGATATCCACGCCGGAATCACGGTATGTAATCGGTGCGTTGGGATGGGTCGGCTTCTGAGATGGTGAGTCGGACATGTAACTGGTTCCAGGGCCGTTGAGACGAATGCAGCAGGCACCAGCCGGATTTCCGCCCGATTGCGGGTTGAAAGCGTCGAGACGCGATGTGCAAGATGCGTGGAAGCCGTGGTAGCAGAGTATTCGGTTGCGCTGCAATGAATGGCGTGGGCCAAACGGGGATGGACTAGGTGACAAGTCTTGTTCTGATGCGATTTTTGGCAGTAGCAGGGCTGGTGGCCTTTGGCTCCGCTGCATCGAACGCCCAACAAACGACAAAGCCTTTCACGATCGGCAATTACCCGGTCGAAGCAACCGCCGGTGATGCGGTGGCGGCCAAAGAGCAGGCGCTGGCAGAGGGCCAAAGGGCTGCTTTCCGGTCGCTCTTGAAGCGGCTTGTACCGGTCACATCATACAAGCGCATCGACAAGCTGAAAAATGTGAAGGTTGCTGACCTGATCGATGGCGTCTCCGTTCGGTCCGAACGCAATTCGACCACGCAGTACATCGCCAACCTAGATTTCTCTTTTCAGGTCAAAGCGGTGCGCGATCTTCTGAGGCGGGAGGGTGTGCCATTTGTCGATTTGCAAGCGCCGACAATCGTCGTTGTGCCGGTGTATCAGGCGCCAGCCGCTGGGCAGGGTGCAGCCCCTGCTGCGTTAACTCAAGCGGCCGGGCAAAAGGCCTGGACCGAAGCCTGGAAAGGCCTCGATCTTGAGCACGCGCTGGCACCAGCCAAACTTGAGTCGCCCAAGACATCAATCCACAGCGACACGCTACAGATGTTGACCAAGGACGGCGATGGCGGCGGCTTACGAATCGTAACGAAGGAAATGAACAGCGAACTGGTGCTGATCGCCCTTGCCGAACCGGACCTTGGCTCCAGAAAGCTCAACGTGACATTGATGGGCCGCGATGCGGTCGGCCAATTCGCCCTTAAGCGCTCGTATAAGTACCAAGTCGATGATTTCGGCTACACCACCGAACTCGCCGCACTTGTCGCTCTTGGCACCATGGAGGGCCGCTGGAAGGCGATCAAAGCGCGTCCGGCGGTCGGTGGTGGTACGGCAGGGATGCAGCCGTTACAGCCAGTGCAACTCACCGTAGAGTTCAAGACTCTACAGGAATGGCAGCTAATCCGCCGTCAAATTACCGAAACGCCCGGTGTCGAAGACCTGCAGATTGGCGGCCAGTCGGGTCGCTCGGTCGATGTCGCTGTGCGATTTCCCGGTGGCGGCGCACAGCTCGCGGATTCACTCGTCTCGCAAGGCATGGATATGCGCGAGGTTGGCGGTACGTGGGTGGTCAGAACGGGCGGATAAGTCGAATTCTGACCTAATTGGCGCCCGCGCTAGGCTGCATTCGCTATGCCCACGGCCGAGTGACGGCCGCCGTCGCTTCGAACGCTGTAATGGTGCTTTCTTTCTGCATCGTCAGCCCAATGTCGTCGAGGCCTTCGAGGAGGCAGTGCTTGCGATGGGCATCGACGTCGAACTTGATGACGCCGCCATCGGGGCCGCGAATTTCCTGGGTTTCGAGATCAACGGTCAGTGTGGCGTTGGCGCCGCGATTGGCATCATCCATAAGCTTGTCCAATTGCTCTGGCGTGACTTTGATCGGTAAGATTCCGTTCTTGAAGCAGTTGTTATAAAAAATGTCAGCAAAGCTTGTCGAGATGACGCAACGGATGCCAAAATCCAGCAGTGCCCACGGTGCGTGCTCACGGCTTGACCCGCAGCCGAAGTTTTCGCCCGTGACCAAGATTTGCGCCTTGCGATAGGCAGATTTGTTGAGCACAAAATCCGGCTTCTCTTGGCCTGCTTCATCGTAGCGGATCTCCGCAAACAACGCTTTGCCAAGTCCGGTGCGCTTGATCGTCTTCAGGTAATTTTTCGGAATGATCTTGTCGGTATCGATATTGATCATCGGCAAGGGCGCGGCAACGGCCGTCAACTTATTGAATTTCTGCATAAAATCCTCGCCGAAAGTCGCGGGTGGGTGGTTTAACTTAACTCTTGCGCGAAACGCCGCCCTGCGGTCAAGAGCGCAAGCGTTCAATGTACCTTGGGGTCGGCGTAGCACTTGCGCATGTATTCGCAACGGTGGGAGCCTGAAAAGTGCATGCTGTCGCCCTTTGCAGGCGAGATAAAGCGGCAGACTTCTTCGACGCCTTCGGTCGATAACCAGCCTTCACGGCGACCGCGTTGCACCGCGAAACAATCAGCGGTTTCCTCGTCGGGCCCGCGAAACTGGTGACCGCATTCGTGGGCGAAGATCCACATTTTTACAGGGGTTGAAACTTTCGCCATCAGCCGTGGGTTGAGGATCAAGAAACCAGGATACGCCGCGCCGAAGTCGTCCAATTGGCTATCAAGAACCGTCGGTCGCTGCCCGCATGACAGTCGGCGGCGGTCGAATGTCAGCTGGCCGGGCGGCACAATCTTGGCATCTCCACCGACATGGGCAACGTATTCTTCAGGCGTCGGCGGCCCTTCGGCACGCGCAGCCGGGGCACCAAGCGATATTATGCTCAAGGCGAAGACAATAATGTGCACACCGTGCTGTGTCCAACGCCAGAGCGAGCGACGCCCGTTCATCCAACCCATGCTTGCCATTCACTATGTATTCTGGATGTGAGCCGCGACCATCGCGTGAACTCTTCGGAAATGCAAGGACCGCCAAGCCGCAGTTGATCGCGAATGCGTATTCGCTCGGCTCTGTCCCCGTCCACACTTGTTCAACCCCCAGCCCCCGCCTCAAGTTCCTCCATATCTGCATCGGAAAAGCCAAAATGATGGCCGATCTCGTGAACCAGAACGTGGGTGATAATTTCTCCCAGGTTTTCGTCGCCGTCGGCCCAGAAATCGAGGATCGCCCGTCGGTACAAGAACACCATATCTGGCTCTTGCGGCACGTCGGACAGACTTTTTTTGTCTACACTGACGCCCTGATACAGGCCCATCAGATCGAACGGGCTTTCAATGTCGAGTTCATCGAGCACTTGATCGAGGGCGAAGTCCTCGACCCGAATAATCAAATCACCGCATAATTTGCGAAATTCACCCGGTAGTTTGATCCATGCTGAGGCGGCAAGTTGCTCAAAATCCGCCAGGGTTGGGGCTTGTGCTGTTTGCCACTGAATACGGTCGGTCATTTGGTCCTCGCGTGGTGGCTGTTCATTTGGGCAGTGATAGTCTGCCAATCGCGTAAGCGCCAGCCGCAGCAATAGCGCACCAAACGTTGGCAGC
>JANOYV010000145.1:0-8724 GCA_031429105.1 Hyphomicrobiaceae bacterium
AGGTCGAACGCATAGAACAGCTGACTCTGCTCACTCTTGCGCCGCCCCATCATCGAACCGCTCCGTCGATGGCTACCGTCTCAGCAGACGGAATCACGGTTCGCCCGCGCCCTCAAGCCAGTTCTACAACAAAATCGGCCAGCAGGAGACATAGGCCGGCAATGCGAAAGCATACCCAGCCTATTTTCCGGAACGATGTAATTGCTGTAGAAATTTCAGCACGTTGTTGGCTACGAGCTCTGGCTGTTCAGGCAGCAATGCATGGCCGGCACGGTCGATTTCAATCAACTCGACACGATCGCCGAACTCCGCCTTGAGCAGCCGACCATTCTCAGGCAGCGCAACCGTATCTTGAAGTCCTTGAACGACCAGAAGCGGCGCACTACCCGCCGCCCACCACGCGTCAACACTTGTGGCTTGAGCGCCCGCTGAATGGATCGCGGTCGGGCTGTCGCGTTCGAGACCTACAGTGCTTGCCCTTTGCATTTGCGCAACCTCGGGGTACCAGCCGGATCGCCAAACGACCGGATCATTGCCAGGCGCAAAAAACGCGTAGCGGACATTCTCGATGTGCGCGTCGCCTGGAAGCGTCAGATCAAAGCAGCCCGATAGCGCGTCTCGCGCCCGTTGCGGGACAGGAACCTTGCCGCCAGCCGCAAGCATGACAACGCCCCTCACCAGATCGGGACGCGTCGTCGCCAGCATCCGTGCTACGCGCTGTCCGAACGCATGGCCTATAAGCACAGCCGGAGCACCGGCAAGGCGCTCGACGACCATGCCGACATCGCCGGCAATGTCGGATAGCGATGTACCCAACATCGGCCCCTTGCTCTTGCCTATACCGCGGGGCTGCGGCCGCACGGCAGCATAGCCAGCTGCGGCTACACAGCGCGCAAGGTCATCGAAATCCTCTGCTGGTCGCCCCAAAGAAGCGATCATGACAACGAGCGGTCCACTTCCCTCGACCAGTGCCTCGATGGACACGTCTGCACTTTCAAACAACTGCGATCGCATTGTCATCCGCCACAATAGCGCAACAACCAAGTCTGGGGGTCAAAATTAGGCCGAACGCTCGCGGCACTCAATGTCTGATGTGGGTCAGAATCGACGATTTCGGATGATGCCTTTAACGGAAGGTCCTCCCTCGGGACCGTCGGTCAGTCGCACTTTGTTCCCTGATAGGCAGCTTCGACCCCGGTCGCGTCGGCAATGATCCGTGTGCGATCGGTGAGTGAGGCCCAGAAGCGACGGCGGCCGACAGCCACAATGCCTCGATGAACTCGCACGGTCTAGCCCTATCAGCGGACGCTCTCTCTTCGTCTACGCTGTCGCACAATCCGAGCACTTTCTTGTCGTGCCGAGGCCTACGCGGCGGCCTCGGCGGCCGACAGGCAGCGGTAAATCGTCGTTTCGTGCACGCCGAAAGCATCAGCCACCTGCGGCACCGGCTGCCCCTCATCGACCATGCGCAAAGCTAGGACGACCTGCTCGGGCGTCAGTTTTGGCTTGCGACCGAACTTCACGCCGCGCTTCTTGGCGGCAAGCTCCGGTCGCTCAGGGACCCGAAAGAGGTCTGAACCCGACTTTCTGTTCCGTTGCTCCCCGAACCCCGAATCAGGACTTGGGAACAGCACTGCGGCGCTCCAGGGCCGTCTGACGGACGGTCTCTGCCAGCTCCGGGCTACGTCCCGAAACGATCTGAAAATCTGACGCGTGCAGCGACAGGAGCGCCACGGCCGTGGAGGCGGTGACGGTGGCCGACCGCGTCTCCCCGGTGACGAGCGCGATCTCGCCGAAGAAGGCGCCCGGACCAAGCTCAACTGGCGTCGCGGCGGCGACGCTCACGCGCCCCTTCAGTATGAAGTACATCTGGTCGCCCGGCTCACCCTTGCGGCAGATGACGGCGCCGGCAGGAACGTCACGGGGGCGCAGAGCGCGCACGATCTCTGCGAGCTCGGCGGAGCCCAGGCGCTGGAACAGCGGTACGCCCGACACGAGCTGCCAGTTGCGCATGAAGTCGTGGCGCCGGATCTCTTCCGAGAAGCCCGTCGCGAGGATGCCGGCCCAGAGGGCGAACACGCCGATGCCGCACATCATGACCAGTCCGGCGAGGACCCGGCCCGCGAAGCTCTGGGGAATGGCATCGCCATATCCGGTCGTCGTCAGGGTGACGACGGCCCACCACATGGCCTTCGGGATGCTGTCGAAGGTGGACGGTTGCGCGTCACGCTCCAGGACATGGGCGGCGAGCGCCGCACAGAACAGCACGATGCCGAAAATCGCCATGACGCCGAGCAAGTTGCGGGTTTCGTTGACCAGGACCCGCGCCATCAGACGGAAAGCGGCCGAACCCCGCAACAGCTTCAAGACCCAGATGGCGCAGAAGAGGCTCTGGTCGCGCTCGGAGATATCGGGGAGCAGACCTGCGAGCGGCACGACCACGGCGGCAAGGTCGACCGCCAGGGTCGCCGAGTCGGCCTCGGCTCTTCTGTGAAGGCGCGAGCGGACTGTGCCAGCCAGCTGCAGGACGTAGAGGCCCCAGATGAGCGCGAGCGAGCTCATAATCATGAGTTGGATGGTGGACGATATCGTCGGCGCTGAGAGTGCGGCCACGCCCGCGAGACCGATCGCTGCCAGAAGCACACCTATGGGCGCCGATGCCCGTGAGATTGGCCACGCCGTCATGTTGTGCCCGTCCGGCTCGATTGCAGTTCTCGATCAGAATCGCGCGATGCAACTCTGCCCGCTCGTTGCCTCGCATTCAATCAGCGCCAGCAACACGCCCCGGCGATCGATGTGGCCTTCGCGACAGGCCAAGATCCAACGCTTGGGGTGCCTTGTCCTTGCATAATGTGAATGTCGTGCAGCCGTCAGGGGTTCGCATGAGACCCCACGAGATGAGGCCCGGAACGCCACGAAGCAGGGCTTCGACCTCGGCTTTGCGCTCTTCGAGACGCGCGGTGAGTTTCTTTGCGCCATCGCCTGAGTATGAACGCAGTACGCCGTACATGACGAACCTCCATAGTTCACATCCGATGCGATACTTCGCACCCAGATACCGATACCACGCGGCGTCTCTGAGGAACATAGGCGTCGTTAGAACTCCACCTTGACGCGATTGAAGTTCAAGCGGACAAGCTTCAATGAATTAAATCCGCCCACGTCATGTGGCGCTTTGGGTAACTGGAGGCTTGAGCAGCGTTCAGACCATTCCCGCACTGCTTCCTATACCGACCACCGGCTGCCCTAACCGATCGGCGACGCGCTAGATCCGGGACCGCCCTTCCCACTGCATCGCAGCAAAACGGTGAGGAGGGCCATCAACTATGGACGAAACGAAGCAACAATTAGGCTTTGGCCGTGATCACAAGCGCTTGGATCTTTGCTTTTACCTCGCGCTCGCCGTGAAGCTTTGCAATCGCTGCCGCTGCATGCTCTGTCGCGGCCTGCAGTCCGCTGGGTCGTCGGGCTTCGATTTCATTTCTGAGAGGGGTTCCCTGGCAGTAGGCAACGGCAACGTCGAGAGCCGACGGCGCGCTGCTCTGCTTGCTCTTCCTCTCGACTGCTACTTGGGAATACCCAGCCGCCCGCAATTCACCCTCAATCAATTTCTCGTCGTAGTAGCCATGCGGCGTCCTTGCCATGAAACGAGGTGGGTCATGAGGAAACATGTCGGCAAGCGCTACCGTGACATCGTTTGCGAATACGTTGTCTTCGATCCTGTCCCATACGTTGAAGATGAAACTCCCGCTGGCCCTCAAAACCCGTTTGGCTTCCCTGTATCCCTTCACGCGGTCAGGGAAAAACATCGTTCCGAATTGGCAGCAGACGACGTCGAACTGCGCATCCGGAAACGGCAGGTCGAGCGCATCTGCCTGCTTCCAAGTAATGCGTAGATCCGGTCCTTGTCGCTGCGCAGCGTGGTCAAGCATCGGCTGATTGAGGTCCGTCACCACGTAGCGCGTTTCTGCAGAAAGCTTCGCAGCCAGTGCGCGCGTCACGACACCGGTGCCCGCCGCTGTCTCGAGAACGGCCGCTGGAGACAAAGAGGCGATTTTCTGGGCGAGATCCTCGGCAAATCCGGTGAATATCAACGGTACCATGCCGTCGTCGTAAAGCTTCGGGATCGAGCCGGCGAAGACCTTGTCGGATGCTGACATGGCAATACTCCAGGGCCACGATGCATGCGACGCTCGCATGGCCTGGAAAGTCCATGCAAATCACAACCTGGTGGGCAACCGATGCCTGACGGTCACAACTGCCGAGCTGGGGAGCGATTGCTAACCGACGCGGAAGGCCCGAAAGCAGTCGCCACACCCTGAATTTCGCCGCGTGCGTGATGCATTGCAGCGATTTTGGCGACGATGGCCTCCGTCTGAGCGTGCGCGGAAAGCACATGCAATCTGATCGTCCGTGTCGTCGAGCGGCAGGTTTTGGCCCATGTCGAAAATCTGCTGCGCCGCAGCGTGACGGTCGGTCTCGGGCCTATGGCGTTGCCAGTAGCGCGCTCCGCTGACAACGGTCGGTATTGGAGGTGCTGCAGGAGTTAAGTGAACACCGTTAACGGCTCATGCTGACCCGATGCTGGCATCGGCCCATCTTGGAGAGTATCGAGAACCTACGTCCGCTGCCGTTCGATGCAGACACAGAGAACGAAGAAGAGGTTTCGGCATATCCGGTCCGTCGACGCAGTCGGAGCACCGTGGTGCTCGTCATAGGAGAATGAGCCGCCAGCCCTTTCCAATTCGAAGTGCTTTCGATGCTTTGGACTGCCGCGCGCAAATCAGACGAAGTTAGGCGCTAAGCACCCGCATTGCATATCACCGGTCCTCTCAATAGAGTAATCGTCAACGCGGTAGCACCTAAGCAAAAGCCATCCGTCCATAAGAGTTCGAGGGAGAGCCCACTGTGTCATACAATATCCTGATCCTGGGTGCAGCCTACGGCTCGTTGCTGGCCTCGAAGATGCTGTTCGGGGGGCACAAGATCCACCACGTGTGTCTGCCGGCCGAGGCCGACCTGATCAACTCCGAAGGTTTTCGCGTGCGGCTGCCGGTGAAGGGCCGCAACGCCCCAGTGCTGCTCGATTCGCAAAAACTCCCTGGCAAGGTGACGGCAAGCGGCGCATCTGGTGTCAATCCTGGGGACTACGACCTTGTCGGTCTGGCGATGCAGGAACCGCAATACGGCTCGCCCGGTGTGCGTGACTTGCTCGACGCTGTCGCTAAGTCTCGTGTGCCGTGTATGTCGATCATGAACATGCCGCCTTTGCCTTACGTGAAGCGTATCCCGGGTCTTGATTACGCAGCACTGATGCCCGCTTTCACCGATCCGAGAGTGTGGGACAACTTCGACCCGGCCTGCCTGACATTGTGTAGCCCCGATCCGCAAGCCATTCGGCCGCCGGACGAAAAGGCCAACGTTCTGGTGGTCACTCTGCCGACCAACTTCAAAGTAGCGAGATTCGATAACGAGAATGGCAATATCATTCTTCGCCAATTGGAGAAAGACATTGACGCGGCACGGTTCGCTTTGAGTGACGGCACAGAAATAGAGCTTCCGGTAAAGCTTCGAGTCCACCACTCAATCTTCGTGCCGCTTGCGAAGTGGTCAATGCTGCTCGCGGGTAACTACCGGTGCGTTACAAAAGATGGAATGCGGACTGCGCAAGAAGCGGTGCATTCGGATATCGAGACATCGCGCTCGATCTACAATTTCGTGTTCGACCTATGCGTGGAACTCGGCGCAACACCAAGCGATCTTGTGCCTTTCGAAAAATACGCCGCGGCGGCGCAGTCATTGGCGCGACCGGCCTCGGCCGCGCGTGCCTTACAGAACGGCGCTTTGAATATCGAACGCGCCGACAAGCTGGTGCAACTGATTGCCAAACAAAAAGGGCGGAGCCATCCAGCAGTCGACGCTCAAGTCATGCTGGTCGACGAACGCATTGCCGCCAATCGTAAGAAAGCTAGGTCTGCCTAGCCATGGCTTTCGTTCGGATTGGGGTTAGGTAGCTGCCGAAAAACTTGTCGACCTCGTCAGCTCGTCGGCGTCCGGAAGTGGCCCATCTCGAACATGGGAACGGAAGAGGTCTCAGTTGGCAAGCTGTAATGACCACCGTGAACTGTCCAAAAGCAAGGTTGTTGCGGTACACACGTCGCTTGCCGCCACGCTATGCATTCTTGCAACATGGATGTTGAGCGCTGGCACTTCGTCGGCTTGGGGTCAATTGCCCGCGTCGCGCTGCTACAGCACGACGGTCGAAGATCACCCAAGACCGTCTTCGTTCCGGTCGACGGTTGCTCTACCTCCGATCGCGTCGAGAATTTATCCGCCTGCGTCCGGCGGCAGCGGGCCAGAAGCGACCTGGCGCATCAAGTCGGATGATGCACCGCACAAAGTTCCGTCTATACAGGAGAGGCTGTCGATGGAGCGTTGCCGACGGGTTCATTGAGCGTCGGACAAGTGGCGTGCGAGCGACCACTCCAGGGCATTTGCTGCGTGTTTCCGCATGTGGCCGAAGCGGGATGGAGCGTGGGCCGGTCATGACGATCGTCGCCCCCTCAACGCGCATAGAGCATGGTCAGCGGGCTGTGTACGTGCTTAACTAACATTCTCCCAAAGCGCTGGCTTTACGAAGGAGACAAAAATGGCTGCCAAATATGCTGGAGGCTGTGCTCATGTGCAAGTCGAATCCGCCGCCGAACCGATCGACAATCATGAATGCCATTGCAACGTCTGCAAGACCGTCACAAAGCAGCACACGACCCATGTTGCATTTTTCAATTATGGCGACCTGAAGGTTGACCACCCCGAGAAGATGAAACGGGTGCCGTTCAACGCCAACAATCCAAGTGGCCCCCTGGAAATCTGCTTGTGCACCGATTGCGGCGCGGTGCTGATGCTCGATGACAAGCAACACCGCATCCGCGTCGCTGTACCCAACGTGATGGGCTACGATGTCGCCAAATTCCCCAAGGCCAGTTACCACGCGTTCTGGGATGAGACGAAGGGCTACGCCAAGCCGTCGGATGGGCGCCCCGTGTTCGCAGGCTTGCGACCCGAGTTCGTCTGGCCCAAGGGCGCGTGAGCAGAGGGGGTGCAAGCCCCCGATGCCGAAATAGGCGGTCCCGTTTCGTCCAGCGGGCCAGAGTGCGAATGTCCGTTATCGGATGCCTCCGAGATTGCCGCCCGTCGAGTTCCTCGTCAGGCAGTTCATGCCGGTCCGGATTCTACTCGTGCAACTACAATCGAGGTGGCTGCGTCGATGGTTCTAATCCGGGCTGCTGCTTGCACGTGCCGGGTGATCCCGCATGTTGATTGATCGGTGCAGGACCTTCAAAGTTAATGGCAGTTGATTTAACGTCGCACGAATAGTGAGTGCGAATAGACAGGACGACGGACGCTTCAGCTGGCGACCGTCGCCGTACCGCGCCGCCGGTCGCAATTGAGCCCGGCACGCGTCTCGTACGTGAATCGCACGGCGTGACGCACACCGTGCTTGTGCAAGCCGATGGCGTTGAGTGGCGTGGCAAGCGATACAATTCGCTCTCGTCGTCGCGCGCAAAATTACCGGCGCTCACTGGTCGGGCCCGCGCTTCTTCGGCCCAGGATCAAGGAGGTTCGAAGGGTCTTCGCCGACCTGACTGCCCAATTGGAGGACGCGGCGCTGATTGCTTCGCAGGGGCAAGGTGTTCGTGATCTCCAAGAGGCGCGCCGACACTGGAAAGCGCTCTCCGTGGCCGTCGATCGCATTGGTCGAGGCCTGCAGCGGCTGGAAAAGAAACTCACATGAAACGGATCAACTGCGCCATCTACACACGCAAGTCCTCCGACGAAGGACTGGAGAAGGAGTTCAACTCGCTCGATGCGCAGCGCGAGGCCTGTGAGGCCTACATCAAAAGCCAGAAACACGCCGGGTGGTTGGCGGTGGGCGACCTCTACGACGATGGTGGCTTGTCGGGCGGCACCCTGGAGCGGCCGGCCTTGCTGCGGCTGCTTTCTGATATCAAGGCCAGCAAGGTGCAGATCGTGGTCGTCTATAAGGTTGATCGGCTAACGCGCTCGCTTGCCGACTTCGCGAAGATCGTCGATGTGCTGGACGCACACAACGCTTCTTTCGCGTCGGTTACGCAGTCGTTCAACACAACGACCTCAATGGGCAGGCTGACGCTCAACATGCTGCTCTCGTTCGCGCAATTCGAGCGCGAGATCGCGGGCGAGCGCATCCGCGACAAGATCGCCGCTTCAAAGGCCAAAGGCATGTGGATGGGCGGCAACGTGCCGCTCGGATACAATGTCAAAGACCGCAAGCTCATTGTGAACGAGACGGACGCCGGAACCGTGCGCACCATGTTCCGCCGCTATGCTGAGCTCGGTTCTGTGCGGCTTCTGCGAGAGGACTTGGTTCGACAAGGCATCGTGAGCAAACGCCGCGAACACGCCGCTGGTGCGCTTGCGGGCGGCAACCAATTTTCTCGCGGTGCGCTTTACACGCTACTCCAGAACCGGATCTATCGCGGCGAGATCACACATCGGGAACATGTATATTCCGGTCAGCACGAAGCAATCGTGGACGTCGACCTCTGGCAAATTGTTCAAGACAAGCTTGCCGCTAGCCGACATGAGCGTTCGCTTGGCAGCGGGGCTCTTGGGGACGTGAGACTCGAGAACGACCAAATTCTTCTGCACCTCAAACCCAGTGCACTTCTGTCACAGCTAGCG
>JANOYV010000146.1:0-7110 GCA_031429105.1 Hyphomicrobiaceae bacterium
CTGCATCTCCGGCAGTTGCGGAAGAGCCTTGGCTGGAACACCGGCTTCGGATGCCTCGCGCTCCATCTGCCGGATCGCCAGATGCATCCAGGCGAGCGAGATCGATACGATGACGAACAGCAACCAAAAGCAACTCTGCCAGACGCCGGTCAAATCGTTCAGAACGCCGAAGGTGATCGGCAATACGAACCCACCAAGACCGCCGACAAGGCCAACAATGCCACCAACGGCGCCAACACGATCTGGGTAGTAGACGGGAATGTGCTTGAACACTGCCGCCTTGCCCAAGCTCATGAAAAATCCAAGGACGAAGGCGATGACAACGAAGCTCACAAGACTCATCGACATCGAGAACGTCACTGGGCCGCGCATGCCCTGCACCACGTACTGGGTCGGCGGATACGACAGGAGAAAGGTGCATACGACAGATACCATGAAGGTCCAGTACATGATGCGGCGCGCGCCGAACTTGTCTGACAGGTGGCCGCCGTAGGCGCGAAATAGCGACGCCGGAATCGAGTAGGCGGCGCCGATCATGCCTGCTGTAACGATGTCGAGGCCGTAGACGCCCATCAGGTAGCGCGGCAACCATAACGCGAGGGCCACAAATGCACCGAACACGAAAAAGTAATAGACGGAAAATCGCCATACTTGAGCGTTTTTAAGAGGCGCCAGCATGGCTGCGAGCGGTTCCGGCTTTTGACCCGTAGCGCGCCTCTGCGCGAGATCTGGATCATCTTTTGTGAACACAAAGAAAATGACGGCTGTCACCGCAAGAGCCGCAGCCCATACGAGCGCAACAGACTTCCAACCATAGGCAACCATGATCACGGGGGCTGCAAACTTGGTGACGGCAGCACCGACGTTACCCGCACCGAAGATGCCAAGTGCGGTGCCCTGCTTTTCTTTCGGAAACCACTTGGCGACGTAGGCCACACCTACGGAGAACGATCCACCTGCGATGCCGACACCGAGAGCCGCAAGCAGAAATGTGGGGTAATCGTAGGCGAAGGTCAGCAGCGCTGTCATGACTGCCGCCGACAGCATGGTCACGGTAAACACAACCCGGCCACCATATTGGTCGGCCCAGATGCCGAGGATGAGGCGGATCAGGGAACCTGTAAGGATCGGCGTGCCGACGAGGAGTCCGAACTGCGTTTCAGTCAGACCCAGGTCTTTCTTGATCTGAATGCCGATGATCGCAAATATCGTCCAAACCGCGAAGCACACGGTAAACGCGATGGTCGAGAGCCAAAGTGCGCGGCCCTGGTCCGTTGTATTGCCAGCAGCACCAACCATTTCCGCCCCCAACATTGAGCGTGCCTGAAATGCACGTTGGCGAATGATGGCTGTAGGTAGAGTGATCTGCCTTGATGCGGATCAAGGTCCTTGGGGGGCTGGCTAATTAGTCATCTGGGTCCTCGGCGACCCGGCGTTGCGCACTACGTTCACATCAGAAGCGCTCAGCTTTCCTGGACAGTCTTTTCAAGCGCCAGTCGCCGGGCTACTTTTGCAAATCAACCTGGGAACTGGTTATTTGATCGCCAGGGACAGCGCTTAGGTACCGGTTCCAGTGGCGAAATCCAGTATGACTTTGATGTTGAGAGCGATCAACGTGACCGCGATCAAGGCGGCCAATGCTGTTAACCAGCGCGGCGATACGAAAACGCCCATGCGCGCGCGCGAGGCGGTCAGATGCACCAATGGAACGATGGCGAAGGGGAGCTGCAGGCTCAAAACGACCTGGCTGAGGATCAAAAGTTTCGCCGCCTGCTCTGACCCATAAAGCAGCGTCACAGCGATAGCTGGCACGATTGCGACCAGACGCGTCAGCAAGCGCCGCGACCAAGCTGGTATCCGGATATCGATAAAGCCTTCCATGATCACCTGGCCGGCCATGGTGGCAGTCACCGTCGAGTTGAGGCCGCAGCATAGTAGCGCGATGCCGAACAGCGTCGGTGCCCACGCGGAACCAAGGAGCGGCGCCAGCAGCGTGTGGGCTTGGCCCAGTTCCTCGACGGTTGTGTTGCCGGTCTTGTTGAACGCGGCGGCGGCGAGGATCAGGATTGCTGCGTTAATGGTCAAGGCAAACATGAGCGCAAACGTCGAATCGAGGGTCGCAAACTTCAATGCTTCGCGCTTTTCAGGCAGGCTTTCGCCATAGGCGCGTGTTTGGACGAGTGCAGAATGAAGATAGAGATTGTGCGGCATCACCGTCGCGCCAATGATCCCGAGCGCCAGATACAGCATGTTGGGATCGGTGACGATTTGCGTGGTCGGTGCGAAGCCGCGGATCACTTGCCCCCAATCGGGGTCAGCCAGCGCAATCTGGACGAGGAAGCAGACCGCAATGACGCCGATCAGCGTGATGACAAAGGCTTCGATCCAGCGGAACCCCTTGTTTTGCAACCACAGGATCAAGAACACGTCGAGCGCGGTGATGATCACGCCGAGTTCGAGCGGAATGCCAAACAGCAGGTTGAGCCCGATCGCGGTGCCGATCACTTCCGCCAAGTCGGTAGCGCAAACGGCAATCTCGGCCAAGACCCACAATGGCCAGGCGGTCCATCGTGGGTAGGCGTCACGACATGCTTGCGCTAGGTCGCGGCCCGAACCGATGGCGAGCCGAGCACAGAGCGCCTGCAAGATGATCGCCATGATGTTTGACAGCAGCGCGATCGATAGCAGCGCGTAGCCGAACTTAGAGCCACCGGCGAGCGAGGTTGCCCAGTTGCCAGGGTCCATGTAGCCGACTGAAACGAGATAGCCAGGCCCGAGGAAGGCGAGAAACTTGCGCCAATTGCTGGCGGTTGCCGGCACCTTGACGGTTCTGAAAACATCAATGAGGGAGGCTTCGCCCCGTGCCCGTCGCCAACCTGCGCGCTCGATAACCGGTGTTTCGCCAGGGCTCGTCGTCATGAAAATTTGCTCTGTTCTTGCAATTCATTCTCAACTGCAAGCGTGGCATGGACAACCAATCCTGTCAACGTTGTTGCGAGCCATTCCGAATAAGGCGCTAATCACATGACAGCGGAAGGCGCTGCATCACCTTAGGCCCGCCGCTCCGGAGGCATTCGGTGGAGGCAGCACTACGTTCAATTGAACTTAATACTGCCGAAGAGGCGCACGCCGACGCCAGGTTGCAGTACGTCGTCCTTCTTGAATGACACGTGGTTGCGCACCTCTTCGTCGAGCAAATTCTCGCCCTTGATGCCGACGGTGATTTGCTGGGCTATGTTGCTATTGGCATTGAACCGCTGCGTGTAGCTCAGTTCTGCCGAAAGTTGATTATAGCCCGCTGTCTCGGTTTCATTGATGCCGAGCTTGTCCTGCTTAAAGGCATGTAGAAGCCCAACACGGGCGAGCCAGGTGCCATCCCGATAGAACAGGCCACCACCCAATCTATGCGGTGGAATGCGCGGTACATTTTCGACGCCCTCGAACTTTGCGCGGACGAAATCGTACTGGCCTTCGATGCCCCAAACGCCACGCCAGATCGGTGCGACATCATACTGGGCACCCAGCTCAACGCCGTAGAAGGTTGCATCGCGCTGTTCGAACAGCAATTGTTTGAGCTCCGATCCCGCACCAACTGGCGTGCATGACGCGACATTATCGTCGCAGAATTCGCCGGTCAGGCGCTTGAAGATGAAGCCCTGATACCGGCTGTAGAATGCACTTGCGTCGAACCGCAGATCGCCCTTGGCGCGCTTGAAGCCAAGTTCGATTGTCGTTGCCACTTCCTTGGTGAGGAACGGGTTGCCAATCTCGAAGGTGCCGGTCGCCTCGTGCGCCCCCTTGGAATAGAGTTCTGCGGCATCCGGCGCGCGTTCTACGTATTGGCCGGTTAACCGTGCGACAACGCCCATCGGCAATTCGTAGAGCCCGCCGAGGCTCGCACTGAATGGCATGAACTTGCGCTCGCCATCAAAGACGATCGGATTATTTGGGTCGGTGATGTCGGCAAGCCCCAGCCCGCGCACTTTGGTTTCCTCGATGCGCATCGCTGCCTGCAAGCGTAATTTCTGTGTCAGTTGCAGCTCTTCAAACCAGAAGCCTGCGATGCTTTGTGTGCGCGCAGGGTCCAGCAGGTTATCGCCCTCAAAGCTGATCCCCGATGTTTTGCGATGGCCCATTTGAATGCCAACCGCACCGCGCAACTCGCCAAGCGACGTCATGACCGGCATGTGCTGGATCTCGACACGGCCCTCCTGTTCTTTGTTCTTGAACTGTGAGCCAATGAAGTCGGCGCCGGTGCCCGCATCGAAACCCAACTCGTTGTGCTTGTAATCCGTGGTCCCGTACCAGAAGCGGATCGCCTCGATCCCGTTCGAGCGCACGCGCCATTCGCCCTTCGACATGACTTTGTCTTGGGTCATGTCGATGCGGGTCTGCCCGAGCGTCGCCTCAACGCCTGGGATGCCGTAAAGGCTGTTGAAGCGGGTGAATGACACGCCGACGAAGCCGTCGCGCCAAACGTATGAGCCGCCGACCGAGAAGCCGTCGCTATCAATGAATGTGTTGGTCTGCCGCCCGCGCGGAGTGTTGTAATCGTCCGCTTGTCGGTTGAAACCGTCAGCGTGGACGACGAAATTCCCCGCACCCGCTGTCGCACTCATCGAGCCGTCGCGGCTGCGGTCAACCGAGGAGTAGCCGCCTTTAATCTCACCCTGGAAGCCGCCACGCGGCACAAACTCCGGGATGCGATTGTTGATGACGCTGACCACGCCGCCGATGGTTTGGCTGCCATAGCGCAACGTAGCTGGGCCACGCACCACTTCGACTTGGGTCGCAGCGTTCGGATCAATTGGCACCGCGTGATCCTCGGATAGGGCCGAGACGTCGTGCGAGCCGATGCCATTTTCCTGCACGCGCACGCGGTTGTTATCGAGCCCGCGAATGATCGGACGACTGGCCCCTGCGGCAAACGTCGAGCCGGAAATGCCAAGCTTGGTCTGTAGCGTGTCGGTGATTGTCGCGCCCTGAGTGGCGGCAATTTCGCGGCCCGTTACGACCGTGATCGGCACGAATGCATCATCGACGACGATGATTGTTCCCGGCAGCGGACCGGTCGACGTTACGATAACAGGCGGCGCGGTCGGAACTGTGGATGCCTGCATCGGTGCGGCTTTCTGGGCTGGCGCCTGGGCAACGGGTGCAGGTTCAAGAGCACGCTGTGGTGCTGGCTTCGCCACTGGGCTCGGCGACGTCACAACGATACCCGGCAATGCGGTTTGGGCAATCGCGGAGATCGGCACGAGTGCGCCACCTAAACTGATACACGCGATGGCATGGGCGGCAGTGCGAACGCTTGGCATGGATTAGGACTCGCTAATTAATAAATGTTATATAGTTACAATACTTTTGACGTTGCCAGGCAATGAGGACAAGCCATTTTGCGCGGAAAGGCCGCCCGCGATGCACGTTTGCCTTACCTCTGTATCCGCAATGTTACAACATTACATATCCAGGATCGCACGGCGGCGTTCGCGTGGTTGCGTTGTCGATGTAGAATAGCTTTCCATGAAGCGCCTGTTGCGTGCCGTCGAGCGCTGTTAATCTTGCTGCGGCGAAAACAAAAGCGGTATTGCCAGACCACGGCAGGTCAAATCAGGAAGGCTCGAACATGGCTGCAGTCTCCGTGTCGCTTCGACTGAACCTGGCAAACGGATCGCGTCTGGGGCCGGGTAAGGTGCAACTGCTGGAAGCCATCGGGCAACATCGGTCGATCTCCGAAGCGGCGCGGCAACTTGGGATGTCGTATCGGCGGGCCTGGATGCTGGTCGATGACCTGAACCACACCTTTACCACACCGGTTGTCGTCACCGTGCCCGGTCGCTCGCGCGGCGGCGGATCAACGTTGACGCCGTTCGGCCAGCGCCTTGCTGAGATCTACCGCACGGCCGAGCAGTTGAGTGTTGATGCAGTTGCTGCGCAGTTGGCTGAGATCGCAGCGGCCCTTGGTCTGCAATCCAGTGGCGCACTCACGCATCGTCCGGCGGCGAAATCGGCGCCGCGCGGCGCGTAAAGCCGACCGAACGTCCGTCGAAAGAAACACTCTTGATCAACGCCCATACTTTGCCACCGGGTGTAAGTTTAAGGCGGTCAGCCGACTCTCTGGTGATCAGGGCTCTGATCGTCTGACCACCTATGTCGATGGCAGCATCCACATAAGGGCCTTCCCGCACCGTCAGACTAATGAGTGTTCCAGGCAGCTGATTGCTGATTGATACATCGGCTGGCGGCGAGAGTGCGATTGCCACATCACGGGCTCGGATGCGGATGCGTAACGAGGCGCCAATCGGCAAATCAACCTGCGGTACGCGCAATTGGCTGCCGAAAAACGTAAGCGTCGATAACGCGACGGCCTCGTCGTGCCGCAAGACGTTGCACGCGAGAATGGCGCCAGCCTCGAATCGGCCAATCAATGGCGAGAGCTCGGGCTCGGACGCCACGTCCAGCAGCGGACCGGAACGCACAATCTGCCCACCATCAACGATGATGAGGTGGTCGGCGATCCGCGCCACCTCGTTAAAGGCATGACTGATATAAAGGATAGGCAGCCCAAACTCGTGCTTCAGGCCCTCGATGTAGGGCAGCAGTTCGGCCTTGCGCGGCGGATCGAGTGATGAGAGCGGCTCATCCATTAACAGCAGCGTTGGTTGCGAGAGCAGCGCGCGGCCAATTGCGATCCGTTGCCGCTCGCCACCTGACAGATGATGGGGACGCCGGTCGAGCAGTTGTCCGATCCCAAGTAAATCGACGACGGCATCCAGTGTGATGCGTTTTTCGCCAGATGCGCGTGCGAACCCGTACAGCAAATTACGGCGCACGTTCAGATGCGGGAACAAGCGGCTATCCTGGAACACGTAACCGGTGCGGCGCTCGTGGATCGGCATATCGATGCGCTGGGTGCTGTCGAAGAAGACTCTGGTACCAATGGCAATGCGCCCCTCGTCTGGTCGGACGGCACCGGCGACGGCCTGGATGATCGAGGTCTTGCCCGCGCCGCTTCGACCAAACAGCGCCGTAATGCCCTGTGCTGGGGCCGACACCGCAACATCGAGCAGTAACCCCGGGTAGCGCTTTTTGAAGTTGATCTCGATCATG
>JANOYV010000147.1:0-28237 GCA_031429105.1 Hyphomicrobiaceae bacterium
CTTCATCGATCAGGTCATCGACTTGGGTCTCGGCGGTGCGAATTTCGACCGGTGGATCGATCAGCCCCGTTGGCCGGATCACCTGCTCCGTGAACGTGCCGCCCGTCTGATCGAGCTCCCAGCCGCCCGGCGTCGCCGAAACGTAAACCGATTGCGGGCGCATGGCATCCCACTCTTCAAAGCGCAGCGGTCGATTATCCATGCACGACGGCAGTCGGAAGCCGTACTCCGCAAGCGTCGCTTTCCGCCGATAGTCACCGCGAAACATGCCACCAATCTGCGGCACAGTGACGTGGCTTTCGTCGGCGAACACCAGCGCATTGTCAGGCAAATATTCGAACAGCGTCGGCGGCGGATCGCCGGGGCGACGCCCGGTGAGGTAGCGCGAATAGTTTTCGATGCCCGCGCACGAGCCGGTCGCTTCCATCATCTCCATGTCGAAGACCGTGCGTTGCTCCAATCGCTGCGCCTCGAGCAGCTTGCCGCCCGCGTACAGCTCTTCGAGCCGCGCCTTGAGCTCGCCCTTGATCGACTTGATCGCCTGCTGCAGCGTCGGCTTCGGCGTGACATAGTGCGAGTTCGAATAGATCTTCACGAGCTTCAGATCGTCGGACTTCTGCCCAGTCAGCGGATCGAACTCGATGATGCTTTCGACCTCGTCGCCGAACAGCGAAATGCGCCAGGCCCGATCCTCATAGTGCGCCGGGAACACTTCGATGGTGTCGCCGCGCGCCCGGAACGTGCCGCGCACAAAATTCAAGTCGTTGCGGCGGAAGTGGAGGGCGACCAAATCGGCCAACAACTGATCGCGCGACAGCCGTTCGCCGACCGTCACCGTAAAGGTCATCGCCGTGTAGGTCTCGACCGAGCCGATACCGTAGATGCACGACACCGAGGCGACGATGATCACGTCGTCGCGTTCCAGCAGCGAACGGGTGGCGGCGTGCCGCATCCGATCGATCTGTTCGTTGATCGAGCTTTCCTTCTCGATATATGTGTCGGTGCGCGGAACGTAAGCCTCCGGCTGGTAATAGTCGTAATACGACACGAAGTACTCGACCGCGTTGTTCGGGAAGAAGCTCTTGAACTCGCCATAGAGCTGGGCCGCCAGCGTCTTGTTCGGCGCAAGGATCAGCGCGGGCCGCTGCGTCTGCTCGATAATGTGGGCGACGGTAAACGTCTTGCCCGAGCCGGTGACGCCGAGCAGCACCTGGTTGCGCTCGTTGTCGCGCACGCCAGCGACAAGCTCTTTGATCGCCTGCGGCTGATCGCCCTTTGGCGTGTACTCGCTCACGATCTTGAACGCGATGCCGCCTTCGGATTTCTCCGGCCGAGGGGGCCGATGCGGCACGAAATCCGGTGTGGTTCCAGCCACGATCGGGTGGTTGGCGATCAACGGTTGGCGGGCAAGGATATCGCGCGCTTTCTGATCGCGCTCCTCGGGCCGCGTCAGGATTGCGTTGAGGCCAGCCGTGATGCTCTGATCTTCAGGGCGAAACCCGACATTGCGCAACGCGGGCAAGGTCGATGGCCCGGGCGTGTAGGACGTCTGTTGCGCCTCACCAAGACCCGGCGTTGCCGCCGCGGTTTCCATGGGCGGCGCCTGCGGCTTCCCCGACCGCCCCCGCGACGGGCGCGGCTTGGAGGTGCGGGAGGGCGTTGATGGAACTTTTGTCATTGAGGGAATATGGGGGAAGCTTGCCCTTGGATCAATCTCACACTGACCATTTCGATATCCAAATTCAAACCTCCAGGGGTGCCTCAGCCTTTAAAGATGTTCTCGCGGTGATATCGCAAGAATTCACGATGTGGCTGCAGCTTTGCTTCTTGAGGTACGTTGATTGCACCACTGGGATTGAGCATACGCGTCACCTCGGTTGGCAACGCGCCTTTCGCCAACAAGATTTGGAAGTTGTCATCAATCGAGACAAGCCCTCGATCAAACATCCAGTGAACCGTTGAAGACAGCGCAAGTCCGTTGCGAATCGAGTCCGGACCGTTCACGGCAACTGGTTTGATGTGCGCTGCTTGAGCCTCACCCCGCCCACCGCCATTTATGATTCGAAGCCCAGTCATCGCGCAGCGCTTATCATAAGTAGACTGAACCTGCCTCGCAAAGGCCGCGTCTCTAAAGGGGCGCGCTATCGTCGTCTCAACAATCGGTCGCTCAAACTCTACCTGCTCGTCTGAAAACCCATACACTATATCGGGCGATGTTACGGCGGGAGCTTGCAGCCCTTGAACAAATCCAGCACGCACAATTCTGTCAAACTCCGCATCAGGCATATTTCGTACCGCGCGTTGTGCCGAGCCCGAATTTGTTCGACCGTCCAAGCCGCGCATTGAGGCTTCATAGTAAAAGTCATTCTCGCGGAAAGGAACAGGCGTATCGAAATCCAAGTAATTTTGGACGTCGGCATAAAATTGTTCTTGATTGGCCGGGTCTGGCCTGACCCTTAGCACTTCCGCTATCGCAAAATACGACTGGCGGCCACCTCGACTCCTGATATCAGCCGTCGAGCGACGCGGTTCGTAATAAACAATCCAATCTCCGACGGCGGCGGTGACTTGCCTCAAGTACGTGCGAGGAAAATGGTAAAATTGCTCGGGAATGTCATCATATGACGGACTAACCTTCGTCTGGAGGACTGCTTTCACGGCGATTGCACCAAACCTAAAATTCCTGCCGGCAAACTAGTCACCAGCCTTGACGACAATAAGAATTCTGGCAGCTTCAGCAACAGTGTCAACGCTGTCGCTCTGGAGGATGCAACAATGCCGACTTCATTGGATAAGCTACGTGATCTCTTGCTGACTAACGTTGGAAAGCCTGTGTCGATCAAGAGGATCGAAGCGATGATTGGTTCAACGTGGGCGAACGAACTAAACCATCTCAGGATTGTAGAGGGGCTCCATATATTAGTCAGTAGTACTCGAATGCACGGGGTGACGTCGCTCGTGTTAGTTTCGCGTGCGCCTAAGCCAACGTTTAAGCCTAATGTTGCTGAGAGCTTGCGCCGGTCTGAATCGGTGTGGCGCGAATTATACTGCTGTCAATGCGGAGCGGCACCCGGGGAATCGGACGAATATCACCCGCAGCGTTCTGTGCGGATGACAATTGGCTACATACTCGATTTGTCACAAGGCGGCAGAGACGATCCATCCAACCTCAAAGCGATCTGTTCGGTCTGCAATGAAGGCGCGGCAAACCTAACGCCGGATCGCCCGTCAGCGATTAAACTCCTCTCACAACTGCGCCGTGCAAAGGCCTCCGATCAGATCGCGGTGCTGCAGTGGCTAATCAATAAGTTCCCCCTACAGAGCAAGTCTGCATTGGATGCTTGATCGGGGAAGGCGTTGTATCAGAGCTGCCGGGTAGCACTTCTGCAGAATCAGACTAAGTGGCTGACCCGTGGGCCGCGTTCACGTACCATTCATCCACAGTGGTCCAACAACACCCTCCAAAGCTCGCAACCAAGAACGGAAATACCGATGAACGTTTTCAAGACCGCACTCGTTGCTGCTTCACTTATCGCCATCGGCGCAGCGACCTCGTTCGCGCAGACGACAACAACACCGCCCCTAACAGCTCCCGTCGTAAAGCCAAACACGCCGTTGACGACGCCAAGCACGTCTGCAACGACGACCCCTTCGGCAACGACCAAGGTCACGACACCTGCGACGACAACGACGACTGCACCAACGGATGGCAAGAAGCCTAAGAAGGCAGCAGCCCCACGCACTGCGAAGTCACTCGCCTGCTCCGCTGAGGCAGATAAGCAAACTCTAAAAGGTAAGCCGCGCAAAGCCTTCATGAAGACGTGCAAAAAGGCTGTTTAAGCCCGATTGCGCATGATCATTCTTTGATCACGAGAACGGCCTCAGTGATGGGGCCGTTTTTCGTTTATGTCCCCGTTGCTCAATCAGTGTCCCAGGAGCAAGGCCATCGCCGCCATAGCGACCATGCCCAAGTCCTCGACCAGCGTGATTGTCGACATCGGTAATTTCAAAACTGTACCAAGACACGCACAACGGATCTGCTGGCGCCGCTGCAAAGCGGCGAGTACGCCCAAGCTACTGAACCCCATCAGCAGGATCGCCACCACGTTGGTCGCAAAGGGCGACACGCGGAACAAGTAGGCAATACCCAGGCCTAGTTCGACAAAGGGGTAGATGTACCCCCAAGGCCGCCACCGTGCCGCAAGCAGATCATAGGTGCTGTAGGCATCGGCAAAACCAGCGAGATCGAGAAACTTGAAGAATGAAAAAACCAGAAAGAACCCGGCCATGAAATTGGTCATCCAGGCCGACCATGCGATGCCGTTCGCGCTGCCTGCTCCCGTGCCAGCGAACGACACGAGTGAAATATAACCGACAATCAGCAGCAGTGGCCGATAGGTCGCAAACCAAGCGGCAAGTGTGGTGGGTGGCACCAAGTTTGGCTCGGCTGGCACCGGCGTCAACGAAGCAATCTCGGCGCCCAGGGCATATTTGCCTGCCGATGAAACCGCTGCTGCCACTTGAGCCACCTCTGGCAGCTTCACCCCGGACAAGCGCACCTGCGGGGGCTCCAGCGTCACGTCGGCGATCGCACCAATCTCAGCCAACGCCTTTTGCACCCGGCCAACACAGGCACCACAGTGCATCCCGTTGATGGTGTACACCGCTTCCATGAGCGACTATGCCTTCGCGTTGCTTGCATCTTGAGTTGTTGCTGTAGAGTAGATCAACTTCAAGATCGTGAAAATGCCGGGCAGTCATGCCAGAACACCCGCGCAAGTCGGTCAACCACGGCTGGTACGCCGCTCGTCAACAATTTGATCCGTTCGAGGTCGTGCGCCCCGTCTTGACGGCAAAACCGGGGATGACGCACCAGATAGTCTTCGAGGCTGTCGGCCACGATCTCAGGCTGCGACAACAGTCGCGTTGCCGATGGCAAATGCCGCTTGAACAGGTGCTCGACAATAGGAAAATGCGTACAACCCAGAATCGTGCGATCAGGTGGTGCGCCGCCGGTTGCCACCAGAAGCGCTGCCACATCGCGAGCAACAATTTGATCGAGAACAGCTTCGCTCGACGCGGCTTCAATCGCACCCGCCAAATCCACTGACGACTGTTGCACCACTCGCACACGCGGACAGCGCTTGAGAATCTCCTCCACGTAGACGTTCGAAGCGATGGTCCGGGTTGTGCCGAAGATGGCGATCAGGTCGGTATTGTTTTTCTGCGGGTACTGCGGCGTCGTGATCGCCCAAGGTGTTTGCGTCGCGGCCTCGACGGTCGGCGCGACAATGCCCAGGATATTGCGGTCCTTGAAGCCCGATACCGGCAGCCAATCACGTTGCAGCGTGCGAGCCGCGACCGCCGTTGCGGTATTACACCCGAGCATGACGAGGCTGCAACCGGTGACAAACAGGTATTCGACGCCTGCTCGTGTCAGCGCGACGACCTCCTCGGAAGTTCGATTACCATAAGGTACGTGCGCCTGATCGCCGTAGTAGACAAACGTTTCGCGCGGAAAACGCGCCACCAGCGCCCGCAGGACTGTCAGGCCGCCGAGGCCAGAATCAAAGACACCGATCATGTCTTTGCCCTTAGCCTAACGCGTTAGTGATTGCACGACCGCCTCCGACTGCCGCGCATCAAATGCGTGACATGCCGCTTGCACCACCCGACCGACCCGTTTAAGCACCATCTGGCATGGAGAGGTGGCCGAGTGGCTGAAGGCGCACGCTTGGAAAGCGTGTTGGCTCGCAAGGGTCACGAGGGTTCGAATCCCTCTCTCTCCGCCAAATACCGCTATTGCTGCAGCAAGTTGGGCCGAACTTAGTGTCCGAGAGCAGACCTATTCGTTAAGGGTAGAAGTTAGCGCCGCGCCTACACGGCTTGGATGCCGAAAGGGTCGCTTGAAAATTTATGATCGGGTTTCGAATGATCCAGCGGCCGCCATAAGGTCGCCTGGGTTGCCTAAATGCTGTGCCAGTCGACTGCGTGTAATTGCTGCGATCTCATCCAGTGCACGGTCAATTTCTGATGCGCGCGGATTGTTCAGGCGGCGCTCGAAATCGGTCAACACGCTACTCACCGTCACGTGTTTGCACAGCGCAACGACGCATGGAAATCCGAATGCGTCACGATACCGCGCATTCAACCCAGCCAGGCGTTTGAATGTCGGTGCATCAAGGCACGTGAGGCCGAGGCGGTTTTGCTCCGACGTCGATGCGTCGGTCAATGTACCCGCTGTCGCTTCCTTGCCAGCCAACTCCGGATGCGCCCTGATCAATGCGAGTTGCAGCACCTCACCAGCGGATCGCACGCATGCGACCATGGCGTCGTGTAGTTGAACAGCAGATTCAAATGGTCGTTGCACGACCACTCGCTCGGCAACCCAGGGCGAGTGTTCGAATAAGCCACCAAGCGTTGCCACGAATTCTACGGCAGTGACTTCGTTCAGGCGTGCTAGTTCTGGGGTGGCATGAGGACGGTTCATTGACACCACAATCTCACTCCGCGATCAACTGCCGACAGCTTTTCATCGAACAAATGTAACTATTCCTCGTCAAATAGGCACCCATTGGATTGGGTTGACACCCGACCCGGATACTGTCGCTGATTAACCACGCGAACAATGTCGACGACGATCACGAGACTACATTACACTGGTTTTTGCCATAAATTCGCGTGATATTTGCCTTATACTTTTAGCGTATTTGTCAGACTCGGAGCCGGATCTTGAGGGACCAGCAGAAACGGCAAAACCACCACCCGCGGCACAACATATTCTGCTGCGCAATCGCCTTCGGCCAACTGCTTGCAACTGTATTTTTGGTATCCATCACAGCTGCTCCTTTGCTGGCTCAATCGGGAGGCTCCTCGCCACCTGCAAGCGGTGATCAACGAGCCGCTGAAATTGCACGAGCGAAAGCCGCCGCAACTGAACACATGCGGGCCGGACGTTTTGCCGATGCCCTGCCTCATGCCGAGCTGGCATTGAAGCTGACTGAGGCGATGCACGGTGTCGACACCGTCGAGACCGGCAATGCCGCCCACAATCTCGCCTTTCTCTTACGACGCGCCGGTCGTGCCGACGACGCACGCGTTTTGATCGAACGGGCCCTTTCAACTTACGAACGGCGCTTGCCGGCCGTGCACGAAGATGTGGGCAATCTGGTCGGCGAACTTGGACAGATTTACAACGCATCGGGTCGAGGCGCAGACCTCGTCACGATCTATGCGCGGCTCATAGTGCGCGCTGGAAGCGAAGGGTACGGCGGTCACACAGGCGTTGCGCATATGTTGACCAACCAGGCATTCGTGTTGCGTCGACTCAATCGCGCAGATGAAAGCGAAGCGGCGCTCAAGCAGGCGGTATCACTCTATGAAGCGAATGATGCCATCGATAAGGAGCCCTACCGCCTCGCGCTTGAAGCGTGGCTTGATCGGCTGACTGCCACCGGTCGATCACACGCCAGCGTTGACCCCGCAAAATCAGCGATTAATAAACTAACCGCAAAAGGGGGCGCAGCACTGCAACTGGCAACGCGCCTTCACAATCGACTTTCGGTCACGGCACTAGAGGCAGGTCGCCATGTCGATGCGCGGATCCATGCGCAAGCAGCACTCAATCTAATCAATCCAATGCCGGAAGTCCCACTCAAGGCGAATGAACCAGTGGGGTTGGACCAAGCAGTGGCGGCTCACAACAATCTTGCCCGTGCTTACCGCGCCGTTGCCAACTATAGCGAAGCAGACGCCAACTATCGCCGGGCGATTGCACTGCTCGATGGCAAAGGTGAAAAAGCCAACGCTGGAATTCTAACTGATAACCTCGCCGTCCTGTACCTGCATCAGGGACGCCTCGAGGAGGCTGAGCGCTATCACAAACGGGCCATTGTTTTGCTCGAAGAAGCGCTCGGGCACGACCACCCGAGCGTTGGTCAGGCTGTCGGCAATCTCGGCGCTTTACTCAACGAAGCTGGACGCCACGCCGAAGCTGAACCTTTACTGCGACGAGCACTCGCAATCGCCGACGCACAACCCACCAAGGACCCCATCGTCATTGGCGTTATTCAGGACAACCTTGCAGGGCTACTGCGAATCGTAGGTCGTCAAGACGAGGCAAGAAAACTTCACCTGAGCGCGTTGGCACTGTTCGAACAGGCGTTACCACCAACGCACCCTCGCCTGGCAACATCGCGTAATAACTTCGGACGATTTCTGATCGATACCGGCGCTTACTTGGAAGCCGAGAAGGAAATCAAACACGCGCTTCGACTCACTGAAACGATCTTCGGTACCGATAACTTCAACGTTGCTGTTCCCGTCAGCAATTTGGGCGAACTCTACACCATCTTGCAACGACGACCGGAGGCGCGCGAACACTTCAGGCGCGCTATCAAAGTTCTGGAGGCGAGCCACGGACCAAACCATCCAAACTTACGCATTACGCTCAACCTGGCCGGGCAACTCGAACTTGCTGACGACCAACCGACAGCAGCCCTCGCTCTCTTCGAGCGCGCAATTGCAATTGAACTATCGAGTAGGGCGCGCCGTGGCGTTCAAAGCAACGATGATAACCGCGACGGCGCAGCCGGACGCGGGCCATTTCTAGGCTTGATCGAGGCCCTTTGGCGTAGCGGAGCCTCCACACCGACAAGTGCGGCCCAGGCGCTCGAAATTGGTCAATGGGATACGATGACGCCGACCGCGGTTGCGCTGGCAGCCCTGGGCGCCCGTGCAGGTGCCGGTGACCTGGCATTGAGTGCTTTAACGCGAGAGCGCCAGGATTTATCTGCGAATTGGCAAGTGACGGATCGACGACTAACAGAGCTGCTCTCGCAGAGCGGCAAGCGCGACGTTACGTTAGAGGCCGAATTGAGAGCGCGCCTCGCCTCAATCGAGATGCGGCTCGACGTGATCGATGCCAACCTCGCAGAACGGTTTCCACGCTATCGCGATCTGGCACAGCCAACACCGCTGAACGTCGGGGCATTGCGCGCCCTGCTGGCGCCCAACGAAGCCGCCATCCAATTCGTGGTCGCACCAGATGCCACCTATGTTTGGTTGATTTCAAAAACCGAACTTAAATGGCACCGCGCACCGATTTCGCAACGCGATCTCAAATCAGTTATCCGTGAATTGCGCTGCGGCCTTGACCGCGCGGAATGGGACAGTGTCGGGCTCCTGCGCTGCGCCACGGTATTGGGGATCGATCCATCCGACGCACCTAAGCCGGGAGATCCACTTCCGTTCGACTCCAAGTCAGCAAATGGGCTATACAAAATGCTGCTTGAGCCCTTCGTGTCGGCGTTCAAAGACCGGGACTTGCTTGTGGTCGCATCCGGGCCACTGACTGCGTTGCCGCTGCAGGTTTTGGTCACCGCGCAACCTGCAGTAGACTTTGGCGATTACGCAAATGTGGAATGGCTTGGCCGCAGCCATGCTATTACCGTTTTACCGTCATTGGCGAGCCTCAGTGCGCTGCGCCAGCTGGCAAAAGCAAGCCAAGCGCCGAAGCCCTACATCGGTATCGGCAATCCGTTGCTCGCCGGCCCCGACGGCCGTGATCGCCGGGCGTTCGAAGTTTCTGGATGCACCGCGGTTCCAGAATTGCCGCACAAATCGGCGAGCCTCGGTGGTGCCCCGGCTGCGCCCCTCTTGCGCAGCGCAACGGCCAATCTTGAGCTATTGCGACAGCAGGTTCCGCTACCAGAAACAGCCGACGAACTGTGCCGCGTTGCGCGCTTTGCCGGGGCGCAAGTCGACGACGTCATTCTTGGAGCCAAGGCTACCGAATCCGAAATCAAAGTCATGTCTGCCGACGGACGGCTTGCACAGTCGCGCATCGTGCACTTTGCAACGCACGGCCTACTTGCGGGCGAGACGGCGCTTTTTCTCTCAGCCAAGGCCGAACCATCGCTGATCTTGACGCCACCTGAGACGGCAAGCGAGACGGACGACGGATTGCTGACTGCATCTGAAGTGGCAAACTTAAAACTCGACGCTGATTGGGTGGTCCTGTCCGCATGCAACACAGCCGGCGGCGGCGAGGTCGGAGCCGAAGCATTGTCGGGGCTGGCACGCGCATTCTTCTATGCCGGTGCGCGATCCTTGCTGGTCTCACATTGGGCGGTCGATTCCGATGCAACCGTGACGCTCATTACGTCCGCCTTCGCTGCGTTGGCCAAAGAACCTGGCCTGACGCAGGGACGCGCACTAACGCGTGCCATGGCGGCTTTGATTGATCGCGGCGGACGCGAGGCGCACCCATCGTACTGGTCGCCTTTCGTCGTGGTCGGCGGCAGCGTGACGACATCGGCGGCACCTGAAATTGCTATCGCACCAACCATTGCTGGGCCCACTCAAGCTCCAGCCATCATCGCCAAAGCAAAATCTGCACGCAAGCAGGGTCAACCATCGCGCGGCAACGCTGTCAGGCCTGGCTCCGATGACAGCTGGAAGACGAGGGTCTTAGGCCAATGATCGCCAATTACATGCGCCAACACAAAGGCTGAGATCATTGACGAATGCCGCGTCATTGCGCCCAGGCACGCGCCTGCTGTAGGCAATCGTTTTGCAGAAGCGTTCGCAGTGCGGTTGTATCCCCAAGTTTGTTCTTATCGAGGAAGCGTAGGCGGATCTCGCGCATCGCCGCACCCACTGCTGTGATCTGGTAGGTCGATGCGCCACGGGGCGGTAGAGCCGTTGGCCACTCGGCTTGCGCTGTCTTATCGGGCCACGCAATTGGCGCGCTCACATTGCTCGACTTATCAACCAGCGTCGCCTCGCGCGGGACACTACTGCCGGCCGGGCGCACCAACATCAGCCGAGCACCCTTCTCGAGGCAGACGTTGCCGCTGGCGCCAGCCGAAACAATGTTCCACGCAATGGCTGGGATTGGCGGGGGCGTCACGACAATACTTCGCGTCGCACCTGGGCGCGATTGATCGACGCCGCCGGTTGCCAGCATCTCCTTCGCTTTCGCCCATACACTTTCAACGATTGGTTCGCCCTTGGTCACATCTTTAACCGGGCGCGATGCTGGACCATAGACCGATAACGTCGCTCCCGACGGCAGCAGTAGTCGAACCTTGGCGCCGGCCGGAACTTCCAGCTGCGCACTATCTGCCAATTGCATGCCGGGCTTGAGACCTGGCGTGTTCGACGACACGATCAGGATATCAGCGGCAACTGGTGAGGTTGTCCACAGCGACAATGCAAACGCGACAGCAACGGCGGATCGCTTAGCACCTGGCGGCGTCTTGAACATGGCTCCAATCCTCTTTGTTAATTCAAGCCAACGATTGAACCAAAAACGTCTAGGATATCCATCGTAGCCAGCGCCCAATGAAGACACTGCAAATCCAGGCCAGGGCGGGGGTTGCGAACGGCACAATCGTCCGCAATCCTGCGAAAAATATGGCGTCGCATAAGGCCAAGAGCACGATTGGAATTGTTGAAGTGGTCCAGTGCGACGCCTTCCATCGCAGCCCCGCCAACATACCACAGCCTGAAAAGAATAAGACCAACGCTACTTCCCATTCTGGATTGAGCAGGCTCAATCGCCGACCATCCAGCTTCTGCGACACCGCCTGGGTGTGAATAACAACGCCGGGCATCAAGCCTTCACCTAGCTTGGCAAGTGGAGTCAAATGCCGGTCGGCTTGATCCGACAGATCACCACCGATGAGGACAACCCGATCCTTGAGCGAAGTGAGCAACAATTCCGTGAGTTTTCGTTCGGAGTCGTTGGCTGGTGCAACGATTTGTGCGGCGGGCAGCATCAAGAAAACGTCTGAGCCATCACGCGGTGATTTGAGCCAGGCAATCCGCGCATCGGACGACGGCATAACAACCCCAGCTTTGCGCGCGATTGCCGATGCAAAACTAGTGAATTCACCAGCTGCGCTGCCGGTCAAATTGTCAGCCTCAGCTTCACCACGAACAACGTTGTCGATTTCATAGCGCAGATTGACGAAACCTGTCGCAGCACCCGTTTCACGCACAAATCGATTCTGGAACTCGCGCTGATCAGGTCGTAACGGCACCCGTGCGTCGAGCGTGCCGATAACCACCTTGTCGCCCGCCTTACGGATTGCAGCAATGAGTCGGCGATCCTTTTCAGGCTCAGTCGGTTGGTCGAATACGAAATCAAGACCAATGACGCGGGCGCCCGCTGCGTCGAGCGTTTCAATCAGCCGAGCCAGAAGTCCGCGATCAATGGGAGATCGATAGGGATAGCCATGCATGGTCTCATCATCAACAACGATCACTGCAGTTCGCGGATGCTGAGATTGGGCTTGATCGGCGAGCAGCGCCGTCCGCCAGTCAGAAGTCCAGTGCTCCATGCTTTTCAGCAACGCGGTCTGGCGTGAGACGGCGATCAACCCAGCAGTGACGGCGACGACGGCCACGAGCCCTAGGATTAGAACCAGAGATTGACGACCCTTGGAACGCATCGATACTCCTATTGCCATAATTGGAATACGCCACGGATTTCACTCCAAGGTGTCCCTCGCCTAGGACCATCAACAGCCGCATTCACGTTTGATATTTTCGCTCCAAATAGCGGGTCAAACGACTGATCGGATGACAGTAACAAAAGAAGCACAGCAGCGCGAACGCGTAGAGCGGCGCGAGTAGCTCGGGCCTCGATCCTTCAGCTGCGTGCACTTGACCGGTGAGCGTGATCATTTCCGAAACACCGACAATCGACGCGTTAACGGTCGACATGATGATCAGCGAATACAGGTTCATCCACGGCGGCAACATGCGCTTGACGCATTGAGGCAGGACAACCAAACCCAGCGATTGGCGTCGGGTCAGACCTAACGCACTAGCGCTTTCCCATTGGCCCGTCGGCACCGAAAGAATGGCACCGCGCACGATCTCTGAGGTATTTGCCATCACCGGCAGCGAGAACCCGAAGATGGCTTTCGCCCAGTCCGGAAACGGAATGCGCCAGCCGAAAGCTCTGATCTCGAATGGGATCAGGAATACACACAAGAAGAGTAAGACCAGCCACGGCGAGTTGCGGAAAATCTGAGTGACCGCACGCGCAGTAATCCGGATGGGCCTGATGACCGACAACTGTCCGATGCCCAGTGGCATACCAGCGAGAGTGCCAATCGCCATGGCGGCGATCGAGATGAGAATATTGAATAGGAACCCCCACAGCAGCAACGGCGCCCAGCGAATGAGTACGTCGATCCCCGACGTCTTTGCTGGTGCAGGCACTTGCGCGACAGCAAGTGTGGTTCCAACAACGATTACTGCTGTGAGCAAAAAGACGGCAGCTGCGATCGAAGGACGACGATCGTCGAGCCTCCGCCTGCCAGCTCCGTGGTCAAGCGCGGGTCGAAAAGCGTCGCGAAAACGCAGCATTTCAGTGCCCTCCCCGCTGGCCGAACCCCGGCACTGCCAAACGGCGCTCGACCGTGTTCAAACCCCAGACGAGCAGGAACACCAAGAACAAATAAGCCACGAGCACGAACAGCATCATTTCGCGCACGTTAGTGGCGTCCGACCAGATCTGCTTCGAAACATAGAGCAGTTCCGGAACTGCGATCGCGTACGCCAGATTGGTGGTCTTGACGAGATTGACCAGATTATTGCCCAGTGCTGGCAGGCAGACGCGGATCGCCATTGGCAGCACCACCAGCCGGTAGATTTGCCATCGCGAAAAGCCAAAGGCCGTGGCGGTTTCAACGATGGCTTTCGGTACGGCCTCGATGCCCGATCGGAAAATCTCGACATTGAAGGCTCCAGCGAACAGCGACAGTGAAATGATCGCCCACTGTACGTTTGAAATCATCGGGATCATGGCGCCCGATCCGTCCGGAATGCGCGGCAGCATGTAGCCCAGTCCGAAGTAGAAGAAATACAATTGAACCAGCGGCGGCGTGTCGCGAAAAAACGAAATGAAAGCTGAAACAATGCGCCGCACCCAAGCGCGCTCAGCACCCTGCAGCCAAGCGCCTACGATGCCGATGATGACCGAGAGTATAATTGTGAGTAGCGCCAGTTCGACCGTAAGGCCAAAACCCTTGATCATGCGAGCACGATCGAAGTCGTCGTAGATGAATGTGAGATTTATGCCGGTGCGGTCGTAGAAGTCGCGGAACCAGTCGTAAATCGGCTGCATCGACGCCGCGCTTTCAAATCCGAGACCACGACCACAGTAGGCAAGTCTACGTCGGGTCAGCGCAAAAGTTGCTGACCCGACGAAAACTCTACGAGCCTTTTTTGGCGGCCTCGTGCATGCGCTTGGCATAATCGGTCGGCGGCACGGCCCATTTCGTTTCCAACTCGATGATGCGACCGGACTTCATCCAATCTTTGTGCATCCCCTCGAGCAGCGTCTGGAAACTGGTCTCGCCGAGCTTCACGGCCATAGCCCATGGTGCTTCCATGATGCCGGGCAACACCATCTCGTAGCCACCCTTCCAATCATCTTCCGTCAGCTTACCGCCAACGAACGTCTGATCGTAGAGATAGCCAATACAGTCACCGCCCTTAAGAGCCAGCAGTGGTTTTTCGGAACCGTCGAAGGCCGCAATTTCCGGCCCATATTTCTGCGCGACTTCTTTATTGTAGAAAGCACCTGTTGTGCCACACAACTTCTTGCCTTTGAGGTCTTCCCAGGTCTTGATCCCAGCACCTTTCTTGAGCAGCACGTTGACCGCGTCGGAATAATAGAGCGGCTCGATCACTTGCACGACTTTGCGGCGCTCAGGCTTATCCGACATGGTGGCGATCATCAGGTCGATCTTGCCTTGGCCCAGGAACTCCATCCGGTTTGCCGACACCACCGGTACCAACTCAAGTTTGACGCCGAGCTTCTTTGCAACATCGGCAGCAAGGTCCGGCTCGACGCCGATGATGGCGCCTGACGGTTCGCGGAAACCGAATGGCTTGTAGTCGGCCTTGACACCGACGATCAGCGTCCCACGCTTCTTAATGTCATCCAGAACATCGGCCTGAACCGCCCCGCACATCAGCACGGCAATGCCCATTGCCGTTACCAGTCGTGTTACAACTCGCATGTCTGCTCATCTCCTGTGCGGCTTTGATTTTTTGGCGATCAGGCACACCAGCCTTTTGGCTGCGAGGCGCCCAACGCGGTCAAAGGCTTTCCGTGTGCGATGTCACACGAGGATCAGGTTTTCATAGCGAATGAAACGAGTCAACCGGCGGCCAAAAACCTTGGGTCCGTGCCGCCTCCATCCCTAAGCAGCACCGCGCGTCGGCACGTCGCACGCCTCATATCACTTCGCTATCAAACATGATCTTGGCGTTGAGCCAACCCGTGCGGCGATGGGCAAACAGCACTTCACGCAGCACCGCGCCCTGGCGCTCGCGGAAAGCTTCCAAGATGTGCTCATGCTCGCGCATCGCCCTGGCCCAGTTCAATGGCTCGCGATTGCCGCCATAACGATAGCGATCTATGCGCGCGGCTTCGGCCCGATAGACCCGTGACACGGCGGAGTTATGGGCCGCATCGACAATCGCCAAGTGGATCTCTTTATTCACTCGAAAATAGTTTTGTAGGTCGCGCGCCGCATAGTGAACCAGCATGGCATCGTGGAGTTGCGTGACCTTTGCCACTTCCTCGACCGTTGCCCGGTGACAGGCCATCTCGCCTGCCGATCCATCGAGTGCCGCCAACAGTTCGAACGCCGCCTGCAGTTCGGCGCCGCTCAATTTCGTGACGACCGCTCCTCGATTGGGCGCGATGGTCACCAACCCCTCGGCTGCCAAAACTTTGAATGCTTCGCGCAACGGGGTGCGCGAAATGCCAAACCGTTCGCCGATCATGCGCTCTGAAATGCGTGTCGATGGCGCCAAAACACCTTCGACAATCATTTCCCGCAAGCGGTCGGCGGCAAACAATGTGGCCCGACCGCGTTGCTGCGGTATCGACGGCTCAGGCGATGTCTCCATTTCATATTGCATGCAAATTTGGCTGTGCCTGATCAATTTATGTCAGCTATTGATTGACGAGCACATGATTGCATGCAAACTCGTACTCGTCCAGATTGTATAAGGTTAGTGCCCAATGGCGGATACGAGTAAACCTCAACGTCTGAAACCCACAATCGCGCTCGCCATGGGCGACCCGTCCGGTATCAGCCTCGAGCTTGCCGCCAAGATTCTCAACGACAAGCAAATTCGCGATGCAGCGCGTTACATCGTCGTTGGCGATCACCGCGCATTGGCCGAAGGATGCCGAATCGCTGATGTTGCCGTTTCGCTGCCAACCTGGACCCCAGCGCAAGGCCAGCCGGATTTCGCATCGGGCGCAGTGCTGTTGGAATTGGGCCACCTTAACCCAACGAGCCTGACCACTGGGCATAGCAGCATCGAGGGCGGGCGCTTCGCACTGATGAACTTCCGCACCGCACTTCGACTTGCAGCCAAGGGCCAAGCCGACGCCGTTACCTTCACGCCCTTCAACAAGCACGCCATGAGGTTAGCCCACCCGTCATACGTCGATGAGATCGAGATCATTACGGAAGATTTAGGCGGCGGCCCCGGCCGCGAGTTCAACGTCCTCGACCGCTTGTAGAATGCGCGCGTCACATCGCACGTGCCGATTTCGCGCGTCGCGGCACTGATCACCAAAGACGCCGTAGTCAACGCGCTGGTACTGACCGATCGCTGCATGCGGGAAGCTGGTTTCGACGCTCCACGCATTGCCGTTGCCGGTTTGAACCCTCACGCCGGGGACGGAGGCAACTTCGGCCATGAAGATGATCAAGAAATTGCACCAGCTGTGGCCGAGGCAAAGCTGCGCGGCATCAACTGCGATGGCCCCTACCCCTCCGATACGGTCTTCCTGCGCGCAAAGCGCGGCGACTTTGACGCGGTGCAGACGATGTACCATGATCAAGGGCAGATCGCGATGAAGCTGATGGGTTTTGAAAGCGGCGTAACGCTGATCGGCGGCTACAAGGCGCCGGTCTGCACACCAGCGCACGGAACTGCCTACGATATTGCCGGCAAGGGGATCGCTGACATTGGTGCAAGCAAAGCAGCGTTACTGCTGGCAGCCAAGCTCGCGGCCAAGACTTTACAGATCAACGCAAACGCCACGTGAACAATAAACCAATCGGCAATCGCGTCACTCAAGAGCGCGATGCCTAACGAGGAAAAAGCCCCATGAATTTGCTACCCAAACATCACGTAAGTTGTGCCGCACTGGCATTAGCCGCGATCCTTACTTCGGCATGCCCAGCACTCGCGTGGCAGCCAGCGCGACCAGTCGAGTTTGTCGTCACAGCTGGCGCTGGCGGCGGCACAGACATCTTCGCCCGCACCGTGCAGGCGATCATCCAGAAGCATAATCTGATGCCGCAGCCGATCATTGTTACCGTCAAGGGCGGCGGATCGGGAGCCGAAGGTTATGTGTACACTAAGATGGCTTCTGGGGATGCCCACAAACTCGTGTTTGGAACGCACAACTCCTACGCGTTGCCCTTAGGCGCCAAGGTTGGCTTTACCCACAACGACCTTACGCCGCTCGCAGCCATGGCCTTCGACGAGTTCCTGTTGTGGGTCAATGCCGACGGCCCGATCAAGGACGTGAAAGGTTATCTGGAGGCGGTGAAAGCCAAAGATGGCAAGTGGAAGATGGCGGGTGCCCAGTCGAAAGATAGCGACGAGCTCGTAACCAAGCTCACCGAAAAGGCATCGGGCACAAAAATGATCTACGTGCCGTTCAAGTCGGGTGCCGAAGCTGATGTGCAGCTAACCGGCGGCCACGTCGACAGTCACGTCAACAACCCCAGCGAGTCGATCGGCAGCTGGCGGGCGGGCAAAGTACGCGCACTGTGCGTATTCAACGTAAAGCCCCTTCCAGCCGGTCCAAAAGTGACCGAGACCTTAGCGTGGTCCGATATCCCGACCTGTAAGTCGCAAGGCCTGCCTGTTGATCGCTTTCAGCAACCGCGCGTCGTTCTGATGCCGGGCAATCAGCCCGCTGACGTCAGCGCCTTCTATGTCGATGTGCTGGAAAAGGTTTCAAAGACCCCTGAGTGGAAAGACTACATCGAAAAGTCGGCACAAACGAGTGACTTCATCGGTGGTGATGCCTTCAAGAAATTCGTTGCCGATGATCACGCCCGCTTCCAGACGATCTTTGCCGAACAGGACTGGCTCGCAAAGTAACCCCGCGGCTCTGACTTGGCTTACATTGGGGGCCCACCGTGGATCACTTGTCTGAACCACTTCGCGAACCGGCGATCCTAGATGACGATGGGCACGTCCTCGTCACACGCCGAGCATTCGAAATCATCACTGCCCTGGCAGCGTTTGGCTTCGGCGTTCTAGTCGTGATTGGTGCACTTGAGCACAATCGCGGCTGGGGTGACCGTGGCCCGGAGCCAGGCTACTTCCCGTTCTGGATCGGACTGCTCGTCAGCGCGGGCGCGATCGGCGTGTTCATTCAACTGCTAACAAAGCCGAACGACGATGATGTTTTTCTCACGCGCGGGCAATTCAGGCGACTAGCAGCATTCACGTTGCCAATGATCGGCTTTGTGCTGTTAAGTATTTATCTCGGTGTCTATGTCGCAACGATGGCTTATCTCCTATTCGTGATGATCGCCCAGGGCGGATATCGCGTGATCGCAGCGCTCGCTGTCAGCGTCGGTACAGCCGCTACGTTCTTCACACTGTTTGAGATTTGGCTACGTGTCCCCTTGCTCAAGGGACCGCTTGAAGCCCTCGCTGGCATCCACTGAGAGGGACCGCGTCGCCGCATGGAAAATCTCAACAACTTGATGCAAGGATTTGGTGTCGTCCTGACAACCTATCACTTGTCCTTGATGGTGGTTGGCGTGCTGTTCGGCATTCTGGTTGGCGTATTACCGGGCCTGGGCGCACCGAACGGCGTGACCTTGCTGATCCCACTGACCTTCACGATGCAGCCGGTATCAGCCATCATCCTACTGGCCAGCATGTATTGGGGAGCCCTTTTTGGCGGCTCGACGACTTCGATCCTGTTCAACATTCCTGGCGAACCATCGTCGGTTGCAACCACCTTTGACGGCCACCCGATGGCGAAGCAGGGTCGCGCCGCAGAAGCACTGGCCTACGCATTCATCTCAGCTGCAATCGGTGCCCTCTTTGGCGTGATCCTGATTACGCTGCTGTCAGGCGTGGCTGCCAAGTTCGCACACCAGTTTTCTTCGCCCGAATACTTCGCAGTATATTTACTGGCGTTTGCAAGTTTCGTCGGGCTCGGCGGCGCCTCTCCGTTCAAGACCATCGTATCGGCGGGTATCGGATTTGCCCTTGCGGCCGTCGGCATGGATACGATCTCCGGCAGTCTGCGGCTGACGTGGGAAATCCCTGAACTCATCAAAGGTGTGAGTTTCCTGGTCGCGGTCATCGGCCTGTTCGGCGTTGGCGAGTTGATGGCAACGATGGAGGAGAAGCTTGAATTCAACGGCGTGCCAGCCCGCGTTTCACCACGCGATGTGCTGGCCGTCATTGTTACCATGCCGCGCTACTGGGCTGTGTTACTGCGGTCGAGCCTCGTTGGTTGCTGGATGGGGATCACACCCGGAGGACCCACAGCTGCTTCGTTCATGAGTTACGGCTTGGCGCGCCGGTTCTCCAAGCGATCAGCAAACTTTGGCAAGGGTGAGCCAGAAGGCATCATTGCACCCGAAACGGCCGACCACGCAGCTGGCACCTGCGCGATGTTACCCATGCTCGCACTTGGCATACCGGGCTCGGCGACCGCCGCGGTGATGATGGGTGGATTGATGATTTGGGGCTTGCAACCGGGGCCACTACTGTTCGTCGAACACAAGACGTTCGTCTGGGGGTTGATTGCCTCGATGTACGTCGCCAATGTTGTGGCGGTGGTGCTCGTGTTATTCACCGTTCCGCTGTTCGCCGCGATCCTGCGCATTCCATTCGCCATCATCGGACCGTTGATCGTGGTGGTCTCTTTCGTCGGCGCTTATACGGTGTCGAATTCGGTCTTCGATCTTTGGCTCGTTCTGATTTTCGGCTTACTCGGTTACATCTTCAAGAAACTGGACTATCCAATTGCACCGATGGTGCTGGCGATGATCGTTGGCGACAAAGCCGAAGACGCTTTTCGCCAATCGATGATCATGTCGAGCGGTGAGATATCGACATTCTGGAACAACTACCTCGTCGGCACCCTGATGACGCTGGCACTGGTCCTAATGTTCTGGCCGCTAATCTCGAGCCTCTTGAGCAAGGCTCGTGGCCGATCTATGGCTTGAACGAGATCAAACAGTTCAACGAAAGCACGCCGTAATGACAGCACCCTACACCGGTATCTTCCCGATCGCCCCCGTGCCTTTTCACGACAACGGCGACCTTGACCTCGACGGCATGCGCCGCGTGCTCGATTGCATGATCGACCAGGGTGTCGATGGCATTTGCATACTCGCGAACTATTCCGAGCAGTTTCTCCTGACCGACGCTGAGCGTGAAGCCCTGCTTCATCTCAGTATGGCCCACGTCAACGGCCGCGTGCCGGTCATCGTTACGTGCAGTCATTTCAGTTCGCGGATTGCGGCCGACAGAGGCCGGGCAGCAGCCAAGGCCGGCGCCCGAATGCTGATGCTGATGCCGCCCTACCATGGAGCCCTGCTGAAAGCCGATGAGTCAGGCATCGTTGCGCAATTTGCCCAGGTGGCAGATGCGGCGCAAATCCCGCTGATGGTGCAGGACGCGCCATTGAGCGGTGTCCCCTTGTCAGTCCCGTTCCTTGTACGACTGGCAAAAGAAGTACCACTGGTTCGTTACTTCAAAATCGAAGTACCAGGGACCGCTGCCAAACTACGCGCTTTGATAGCTGCAGGCGGCACGGCAATCGAAGGCCCGTTCGACGGCGAGGAAGGCATCACATTAATGGCCGACCTCGACGCGGGCGCGACCGGCACGATGACAAGCGCGATGATCTCAGATCTGATCAAGCCGATCCTTACCCATCACAAAGCGGGACGGCGGGAAGAAGCACTTGGCCTTTACGAACGTCTGCTGCCATTGATCAATTACGAAAATCGGCAGTGCGGCCTGCGCGCGTGCAAGACGGTGATGGCGGCAGGTGGCGTAATCAAATCCGATGCCGTGCGCCACCCACTGGAAGCCTTGCATCCGCAAACCAAAGCCGGACTGCTGGAACTTGCCCGACCGCTGAACCCTGTTGCACTCAGGTGGGGCAAGTAAGCGCGCCTCAGGTTGCCATCGCGCGACTGCAAAACGGAATTAACAGCTCGCACACCTTTGCAGACTGCTCCTGCATCACCCAGTGCCCGGCGCCCTCGATGAGGTGGCATTCGACCATGCGCGTGCATACGCGCTCTTGCATGCGCTCGTAGGCGCCCGGTACCTGAAAGACGCCCCAATCGCTTTTACCCGAGATAAACATCGACGGCACATCGATGGTTCGGCCGGCATAAAGTTGTAGCTCGGCATTCAAACCGGCATCGAACCGCGTGCGATACCAGTTGAGGCCGCCCTGGAATTCGGTTCTGCCAAACTCGGCGCTATAGACGGCCAATTCAGCGTCGGTCAGCCAACCGCACGCGCTGATCGCAGCGGGGCTCGGCATGAACGGCGCGACCGTTTCGGCCATCGTCTTATCGCGATCCATCACGTAGTAGGTCGGCAATTTAGCCAGCTCGTCTGCCGACCATTCCTTGAGACGATACGGTTTGTTTTCGGCCCAATCCGCGCTCTTGTAATGGAAATAGGCACGCAGGAATGCATGCGTACCTTGCGGACTATCCATCATGTCGCGGTTGGCAGTCGGCGTTGCGTAATACCAGTGATAGTGCTTGCGTGGACGATCGAGGCTTGCAAGCGCCACATCGGTGCCATCCGTTGTCGTAACCAGCGGTAGCGCTGGCGGTCCGGCAAAGGGCGCGCTCATCAGCACGACAGAGCGGAACACGTCCGGTCGCGCCAAAGCGCACCAAGCGGCAACCGGCGACCCGAAGTCATGCCCGACGACAACAGGCACCGAGTGATGCCCCAACGCAAAGACAAGCGCCATCGCATCACGCGCGAGCGACAACATCGAGAACTGCCGCAAATCCTGATCGTAGGCAGCACTCCATCCGAGCGTTCGCCCGTAGCCGCGTTGATCCGGCGCCACGACGTGAAAGCCTGCCGCTGCCAGCGGCAGCATTACCTTGCGCCATGAGTAGGCCAGTTCCGGAAAACCATGCAGCAACAAGATCAAAGGCCGCCCGGCCTCTTCGAAGCCTGCTTCGAGGACGTGCATCCGGAGGCCATTAATGCCATCGATATGACGCGCACGGATGCCCGGCGGTAGCACAACTGAGGCAAGCGGTGGCACCTGATTCATGTGGGTCTGGGATTCTCGAGTAAAGGGGGCATCCGCGAGGTCAGGACCTCGCGGACACAATCAGCGGCTACTTCTTATCCGCGTTGTTCAGACGCGCAATCAGGCTAGACGTATCCCACCGTGCGCCACCCATCTTCTGCACTTCCGAATAGAATTGGTCGACAATGGCGGCGACAGGCAGGCTTGCGCCGTTGCGGCGTGCTTCATCGAGGCAGATCGACAGGTCCTTGCGCATCCAATCAACGGCGAAGCCATGATCAAACTTGCCCGCTTCCATCGTCTTCCAGCGGTTTTCCATCTGCCAGGATCCAGCCGCGCCCTTGGCGATCGTCTCCATTACGGCCGGAATATCAAGGCCCGCCTTCTGGGCAAAGTGAATGCCTTCCGACAAGCCTTGCACCAGGCCTGCAATGCAGATCTGGTTGACCATCTTGGTCAACTGGCCGGCCCCAGCCGGACCAATCAGCGTCGTCATCCGCGCGAAGTGGGCGATGATCGGCTGGGCGCGTTCGAATACAGCCTTGTCGCCACCGACCATGACGGTCAGCACGCCGTTGACGGCACCGGCTTGTCCACCCGACACTGGCGCATCGAGGAAGCCGAAACCACCAACGGTTGCAGCAGCATCAAGTTCACGGGCGACGTCGGCAGAGGCCGTCGTATTATCAATGAAGATCGCGCCCTTCTTCATGCCGGAAAATGCGCCGTCCTTGCCGGTGGTGATCGCGCGCAGATCCTTGTCGTTGCCAACGCAGGAAAACACGAAGTCGGCATCCTTGGCGGCAGCAGCAGGCGTAGCGGCAGTGCGTCCGCCGCCATACTCTTTCACCCAGGCGTCAGCCTTCGCCGAATTGCGGTTATAGACGGTGAGGTCGTGGCCACCCTTTTTGGCGAGATGCCCCGCCATCGGATACCCCATGACGCCAAGCCCAATCCATGCAACTTTCGCCATGACCGTATCTCCGTGTGTTGTGTTTGAATGCGATGGGGAGGTTCTAGCGGATGTGGCAGCGGTTGTCAGGTGTGAGCGCCATGTGCGAACGGCCCAAGGGGCTTCCACCAATCACTACTGGCATGCGCCGCCTGAACCGGCTATCACCACCGCCACGGATGCGGACGTGGCGAAATCGGTAGACGCAACGGACTTAAAGACCAGGATTTTGAGTGCCCGGCGGGAAATCGCCGGAGTAGAACCGCCCAAAGTCGGGGAAGGCTCAATCGGTGCGTGCCAAACGCGCCGGAGTGCTAATCCCGAGCCAAGCCAATGGGAGCCGCGAGGTTCACAAAGGAAGGTGTAGAGACTAGACGGGGGGCGCCTAAATCACCGCGCAAGGGGTGCCATGGCGAAGGGATAGTCCGGACCACGAACGCTTTGGCCCTGTCGTGGGGTTACGAGCGGCGGCGAAAGCCGAAGTGGTGTGAAAATCCGTTGACCCAAAAGGTCGTGCGGGTTCAAGTCCCGCCGTCCGCACCATATATTGAAGGCCAGCCATGGCTTGGCCGTGTTCCTCGCATGGAATGCGGCACCACGCCCAATTGCTGGAGAGAGAAGACCAATGAGCAATTTTTCCCCGCGCGAAATCGTCTCGGAGCTTGACCGTTACATAGTCGGTCAAGCCGACGCCAAGCGTGCCGTCGCCATCGCCCTGCGCAACCGCTGGCGGCGACAGCAATTGACCGGCGAATTGCGCGAAGAAGTACTGCCAAAAAACATCCTGATGATCGGGCCGACGGGCGTCGGCAAAACCGAGATCTCGCGGCGCTTGGCAAAGCTCGCAGGGGCACCGTTCATCAAGATCGAAGCGACCAAGTTCACCGAAGTTGGCTACGTCGGTCGTGACGTCGACAGCATTATCCGGGACCTTGTTGAAATTGGCATTACGCTGGTGCGCGATGCCAAACGCCGCGAAGTCAAAGCACGCGCAGAGAAAGCCGCCGAAGAACGTGTGATCGACGCACTCGTCGGTGAAAGTGCCCAACCGGCCACGCGCGAGAGCTTCCGCCGCAAGCTGCGCAACAACGAGCTCGGCGACAAGGAAATCGAAATCAAGGTTTCGGATGCCAAGGGCGCCGGCATGCCGATGTTCGAGGTGCCAGGCCAACCAGGCTCGTCCGTCGGCATGATCAACATCGGCGAGATGCTCGGCAAAGCATTGGGTGGCAATGCCGCCAAGCCGCGCCGGGTGACAGTCAAGGACAGCTACGCCGTTTTAATCGCCGAGGAAAGCGACAAGCTGCTTGATAGTGACCAGATCACGACCGAAGCGCTGCGTGCGGTTGAGGACAACGGCATCGTCTTTCTCGATGAAATCGACAAGATCTGCTCACGCAGCGATGCCGGGCGGGCCGGCGCCGACGTCAGTCGCGAGGGCGTCCAGCGCGACCTACTGCCGCTGATCGAAGGTACGACCGTTTCGACTAAATACGGGCCGGTGAAGACCGACCACATCCTGTTTATAGCGTCAGGCGCGTTTCATGTGGCGAAGCCGTCAGATTTGCTTCCCGAGCTGCAAGGCCGCTTGCCCATTCGTGTCGAATTAAAACCACTGCTGCGCGAGGATCTGCGCCGCATTCTGACTGAGCCGGAAGCCAGCCTCATCAAGCAGTACATCGCACTGATGGGTACCGAAGGCGTGACATTGCAGTTTGCCGATGATGCCATCGATGCATTTGCCGATATCGCTGTGCAGGTGAACTCAACGGTTGAAAATATTGGTGCACGGCGCCTTCAAACAGTGATGGAACGCGTGCTCGACGAAATTTCTTTCGATGCTTCGGACAAACCCGGCCAGATCCTGACGATCGACGGCGCCTACGTTATGGACCGTGTGGGTGATCTCGCCAAGAATGCGGACTTGTCGAAGTTCATCCTCTAATTAAGATGGTGAAACAAAAGAGGCGGCATCCAAGGATGCCGGCTCTCAGAAATCTCTCGTTCGACGCTGCGCCGGGTTTGGCGCAAAAGCTCAAACCTGCTGAATCGCAGACAGCTTCCAGGACATAGCATTCGCGCCTGGGTTGCGGCGGAAGGTCCAAACCTCAGTGACTTCGGCAGGTCCCTGCCCAAGCTCACGCCCAGACGACAGCTCAACCGTTGTATCGTTGATCGCATAGCGCATGGCGACCGTCGCATATTCAGCGCCCTGCTCGCCCCAGGCTTCCGACAGATCACCTTGCAGCAATTTGACATCCGAGATGCGATTGGCGACGCCCTTTTCAGCACTCGACGTGAGCTCATCGTCGAACACATGGAACATCTCCTGCGTGGTCAACGCACGCAGCGCACTTTTGTCCTGACGGCCGTAGGCACTCTGAACATTGCCGAGGAGCCGTTCGAACGAGCTGAAGTCGTCAGCTGAAATGTTCAGCTTAGCGAGGGCCGGAGCACCACCGCCACCGACGTTGGCGCCTTGCCGCGCAAACTCATTGGACTGCCGCTGTGTTGCGGTCGAGCCCTGCGCCGCTGCCATCGCAGGCGCGCTGCGATTGCGAAAGAAGCTCAGTGCGAAATAAGCCAGTCCGCCGATCAAGGCCAACTGCAGTACGAAGCCGAGAAGGCCCGCCATTGAGCCCAGGCCGGAGAACAACCCGCTACCCGACATCAAGCCAAACAGGCCGGCGCCCAACAGACCACCCATTAGCATCGAGCCGAACCCGCTACGGGCTGGTGATGCGGCGGTGGCGCCACCAGGGCGTGCCGCGTTTTGACCCGCAACCTGCGAACCTGGCTGGGTCGACGGTTGCTGAACGGGTGCTGCTGTACGCGGCGCTGTATTTGTCGCCGGAGCGGAGTTTGTTGTGTTGGCACCGCGACTACCAACCGATCGACCGCCGCCTGGACGAGCGTCAGCCGCATCAAAGGCCATCGCCAGTGCCGCCACCGCGCCAAGTAACGCAAAGCTGAATTTCTTGATCATGGTCAAGCGATTCCCCAAAAAATTGCACCGATTAAAGCTTCGGCTTCGAGCTCAGCGATCAGCAAGTGAAACCTACCGCTGTGAGCACTCTTACATATGGTCACAACTAAACAAACGTCCAGTGCACTCGAGACAAATACATCAAACATTTTTTGTCGCGGGAAAGAACTACGTGGTCGCCATTCGTAAACACTGCTAACATATTGTTAAATATTGTATTTATTCGTGATTTTTGAGATTGCTCAAGCTGCCGATTGCTGCCGCCGAAGTGTCTCGCCGCGGTAACTGAGCGCCTCCGCGATGTGAATTCGGCTAACACACGCGTCACCGTCGAGATCCGCCAGCGTTCTCGCCACCTTCAATGTGCGGTGGAAGCCACGAGCAGACAGCATAAGGGTTTGAGAGGCCTGGGTTAACAGTGCAGACCCTTCGACATCGATTTTACAGATTTCCTCCAACAACTGCCCCGATGTCTCGGCATTTGTGCGGATGTTCTTGATACCCATCGCATGAAGGCGACTGCGCTGGCGCTCTCGGGCTGCGGTTACGCGCGCGCGAACCTCGCTGCTGCCTTCCCGGGGTGCTGGTAACACCAGGTCTGCTGCCGAAACGGCTGGCACCTCGATCTGAAGATCGATGCGATCCAGCAGTGGTCCTGAAATCCGTCCCTGATAGTCAGCAGCGCACTTCGGCCCGCGTTTACACGCGTGCCCCGGCGAACCGCCACCGCATTTGCAGGGGTTCATAGCGGCAACCAGTTGAATGCGTGACGGATAGGCTATCCGATGATTTGCGCGTGCGATCACAACTTCGCCCGTTTCTAGCGGTTGGCGCAGGCTATCGAGCACTTGCGGCACGAATTCGGGTAATTCATCGAGGAATAGCACGCCCAAATGCGCGAGCGATACCTCGCCCGGCTTGGGCCGCGATCCACCACCGACGAGTGCCGCCATACTGGCTGAATGGTGCGGAGCGCGGAACGGGCGCTCGATCCGCAGCTTTCCACCCATCAGTTCACCCGCCAATGAATGAATCATCGAAACCTCCAGCATTTCGGATGGATCAAGTGGTGGAAGTATTGAAGGCAGCCTCGCGGCCAGCATCGATTTACCCGATCCGGGCGGTCCAATCATCAACAGGTTGTGGCCGCCAGCTGCCGCGATTTCGAGGGCGCGCTTCGCCATTTCCTGACCACGAACATCACGCAGATCCGACATTGAAATAAGCGCGCCTTGATCTAGAGCAGCGATTGGTCGGCGCAGCGTTTGCGTGCCGCGAAAATGATTGATCAGCGAGACGAGATGCGGTGCTGCAATCACACTCATACTTTCCGCTGCCCAGGCCGCTTCCGCTCCACAGGCTTCGGGACAAATCAGACCCTTGCCCATGGCGTTGGCACCAACGGCAGCGGGTAACGCTCCCGGCACTGCTCGAATTTGCCCATCGAGCTGGAGTTCGCCGATGGCTGCAAAACCTTCCACGGCATCCGGAGAAATTGCCCCCATCGCGACCATCATCGCGAGCGCAATCGGCAAGTCAAAGTGACTGCCCTCCTTCGGCAGATCACCAGGCGCCAAATTGACGGTCAGCCGTGTCCAGGGCAGTCCGAGCCCAATGGCGTGGAGCGCGTTACGCACCCGTTCGCGACTTTCGGCCACTGCTTTGTCGGGTAGCCCAACCACTGCAAATACATGTTTGCCAGGTGTGATCCGAACCTCGACCTGCACAGGCCGCGCCTCGATCCCAACAAATGCAACGGTGGACATGCGACCGAACATTTTCGTGCTCCCCTCACCTTAAAAGAGGAAAGCACAAGTCTGCCGCAGGCACAAGAACATTATAAGAACAAACTATCCTATAAAGGGCACCTTAAGCAGCATTGTGAAGCCATTCAGTGTCGACAACGCGCCTAGCGCGGCGCAGATCACACTGAAGATTAGAAGGAAATTACCGCTCGACA
>JANOYV010000148.1:0-3157 GCA_031429105.1 Hyphomicrobiaceae bacterium
GGGTGACGGGGATAGCGCCCACGCATGTCGGCTTTGACCGAGGCCCAACTGCCAGCCCAGAAGCCTGGAAGATCGCGCGTGATCTGGATCGGCCGGTGCGCTGGCGACAGCAAGTTGAGCGTCAACGGCAAGCGACCTTGGGCAATGGACGGGTGCGTTTTCAAGCCGAATAATTCCTGCACCCGAATATGTAGTGCTGGCTTACCCGAACCTTCGTAGTCGATGGCGTGGCTGTTGCCGGTGGGCGCGGTGAAGTGCGTCGGCGCATCGCGATCAAGGCGCTGTCGCAAATCCCACGGCAACAACATATCGAGGGCGTTGCCCAAATCATCAGCACCGATCTCGGCGAGTTTGGTTTTGTCCGACAAGTGGGGTCCAAGCCAATCGCGCACGGTTGCGGCCAATGCCGCATCGGATAAATCCGACCAATCCTTCGGCGCTGTTGGCGTGACGAATCCAACCCGATCGCGCAATTGGATCTGCGCCTTCGACCAGGGGAGACGCTCAATGCCGACCAAGGCTGCGCCATCGGCGAGCAGCAGCGCTGTCTCCGCATCGGGGATGACCACCTGCGGCACCGATGAGAGAGTAATCGCGCCGAGGCGGCTCGTGCGGCGACCGCGCAATGCGCCAGCTGTCTTGTCGAAGCTGACGTCGAGTGAATGCTTGATCCGCACGCCTGCGATGTCGCGCACCTCGGCTTCATCGATTGCGACTGCCAGCAGAATGCGCGTGGTAGCGGCAGCGCCAGACATTTCGGCAACCACGAGATAGGGCTGGCGGCTGAGCGCGTCGGCTGCATCCAAGTTCGCGCCGCGTCCGTTGGCGAGCAGGAATTGTCCTTCACGTCCACGCGCCTTCGCAATGCGATCCGGAAAGGCCAAGGCGAGAAGGGCTGCGGTCGAGGGGGCGTCGCTTCGGCTTGAAGTTTTACCGCCCACGGTCTCGGCCCATCCGCGCGCGAGGCCACGCATCGCCTGCGCTCGTTCACCGCGATCCCGCTGGAAATTTGTCAAGCGATGCGACAAGTCCACATCGGTGCCACCAAGGCCACGCTCGACAATGAGCGCTGCAATCTCGGCGGCTTCGCGTGGCGCACCGAGCGTGCCTGCCGCTGTCACCATCGCTGCAAGTCTGGGTGGCAACGGCAGTGCGCGCAACCGTCGACCGTGATCCGTAATGCGGCCTCCCGCATCAAGACCGCCAAGCGCTTGCAACTCCTCCTGGGCAGCAGCCAGGGCCGCGCGCGGTGGCGGATCTAGCCACGACAGGCGCTGTGGATCAGCCTCGCCCCAGGCAGCGCAATCGAGCGTCAGGCCGGCAAGATCGGCGTTGAGGATTTCAGGCGTCGCGAACGGCAGCAGCGCCTGTGTCTGCGGCTGGTCCCACAAGCGATAGCAGACGCCGAGTTCGGTGCGACCCGCACGGCCCCGCCGTTGATCGGCACTCGCCCGGCTGATGCGGACGGTTTCCAGTCGGGTTACGCCAGCGTCAGGTTCGTAACGAGGCACTCGCGAAAGGCCGCAGTCGATAACGACGCGCACGCCTTCAATGGTAATCGAGCTTTCGGCAATCGACGTCGCCAGCACAATCTTGCGGCGACCGTGGACGGCGGGCTTCACGGCGAGATCCTGCGCGCGGCGATCCATGGCGCCATAGAGCGGCGCGATCTCGATTGTGGGATCATCGATGCGTTCGGCGAGCCGCTCGGCGACGCGTCGGATTTCACCTTGGCCGGGCAGAAACGCTAGGACCGACCCCGGCTCGGCCCGCGTGGCTTTGACAATGGCATCAACAACTTGATCGTCGATGCGCGCGCGTGGATCGCGGCCGAGGTAGTGGGTTTCGACCGGGAAGCTGCGACCGTGGGATTCGATAACTGGTGCGTCCCCCAGCAATCCTGCGACCCGCGCGCCGTCGAGCGTTGCCGACATCACCAGAATGCGCAGATCTTCGCGCAAGGCCCGTTGCGCATCGAGCGCCAAGGCCAGCCCCAGGTCGGCATCAAGCGAGCGCTCGTGATACTCATCGAAGAGCACCGCGCCGATGCCATCGAGTGCCGGGTCATCGACGATCATGCGGGCGAACACGCCTTCGGTGATCACTTCGATGCGGGTGCGCGGTCCGACCCGGCTGTCGAGACGGGCGCGGATGCCAACGGTCTCGCCTACTTTTTCGTTGAGCGTTGAGGCCATCCGTTCGGCAGCACCCCGCGCGGCTAAGCGGCGTGGTTCGAGGATCAGGATTTTGGCGCCGCCGAGCCAGCTCTCATCGAGAAGTGCCAGCGGCACCCGCGTCGTCTTGCCGGCACCCGGTGGCGCGACCAGAACGGCACACGTGTTGGCGGCTAACGCTGCGCGAATGTCGTCCAGCACATCATCGATCGGGAGCTTCATGACGGGGTTTGTATAGCACCGGTCGGGGACAGTCACCGCTATGGCTGCGGTGCCTTCGGGGCAACACACAGCATAAAGCGGTGACTGTTCCGGTTACGCACGGTATACTGTGCTGCACGGATAAAGGATTGTGCCATGGAACAAGTCACACTAGCGCAAGCCAAGGAAAACCTGGACGAACTGATGCAGCGCGCCGCTCGGGGCGAGGACGTGCGCATTGCCGATCCAAAGTTAGGTACGGTCAAGCTGCAGCCGGTGGCAATGGATATGGGCCAACGGCAGCCGAAGCGCGTGCCCGGCCGCTGGAAGGATCGTCTGACAGAGCCGCCAGAGGGCCTCTTTGATCCGATGTCCGAGGAAGAACTGAAAGACTGGTACGGGGAAGGTGCGTGAAGTTACTGCTCGACACGCACACGCTGGTCTGGTGGATCAAAGGAAGCGCGCGACTTTCAGCTAAAGCGCGAATGGCGATGCTGGCGGACGACGCTGAAATACACGTCAGCATTGCTTCCGCTTGGGAAATTGCGATTAAAGTCGGCTCGGGCAAATGGGACGAGGCGAAAGAGCTCATCGAAGAGTTTGAAACGGCGCTGGCCGATGAAGGATTTTTGCTGCTCCCCATCACCCTCGCCCACGTCCGCACCGCTGGACTGCTGACATCACCCCACCGCGATCCATTTGACCGGTTGTTGGTGGCGCAAGCCTCGATTGAAGGCTTGAGGCTGGTGACCGCTGACCCCAGGTTGGCGGGGCTCGGTGCG
>JANOYV010000149.1:0-30888 GCA_031429105.1 Hyphomicrobiaceae bacterium
TCTCGCAGCCGATCGATCCGCCCATGCTGTCAATGACGTTCCGCATCAATGATGGCCCGTTCGCCGGCCGTGAAGGCGACAAGGTGCAGAGCCGCGTGATCCGTGAGCGCTTGATGAAAGAGACTGAGCGCAACGTTGCGATCAAGATCACAGAGCGTACCGACAGCGATGCATTCGATGTGGCCGGTCGTGGCGAATTGCAGCTTGGCATTCTGATTGAAACAATGCGTCGCGAAGGTTTCGAACTGACGGTCTCGCGGCCGCAGGTCGTGATGAAGACCGACGAGGAAACCGGGCAGAAGCTTGAGCCGATCGAGGAATGTATCATCGACGTCGATGAGCAGCATTCGGGCGTCGTCGTGCAAAAGCTGTCCGAGCGCAAGGGCGAGTTATTGGAGATGCGTTCGTCAGGTGGTGGACGCCAGCGGCTTGTCTTCCGCGTCCCGACCCGTGGCTTGATTGGCTACCAAGGTGAGCTGCTGACCGATACGCGTGGAACAGCTGTGATGAACCGCCTGTTCAATTCCTATGCGCCGCACAAGGGCAACATTGAAGGTCGCCGTAACGGCGTGTTGCTGTCGAACGGCGACGGTGAAGCTACGACCTATGCGCTGTTTTATCTGCAGCCGCGTGGCTCGTTGATGATCGATCCGCAGACCAAGGTTTACGGCGGCATGATCATCGGTCAGCACACCCGGGATAACGACCTGGAAGTGAACGTTCGCGAAGGCAAGAAGCTGTCGAACGTGCGCGCGGCCGGCAAGGATGACGCACTGATTTTGACCCCACCGATGAAAATGACGCTGGAACGCGCTATGTCCTACATTCAGGACGATGAACTCGTCGAGATTACGCCGCAGTCGATCCGGCTTCGCAAGCGTTGGCTCGATGCAAACGAACGCAAGCGTCGTGACCGCGCGCGCGACGCCGAAGTGGCATAAGCGGTAGTGGTCATTTTCTGCTGATAAGCTGCTGCGCTATTACGGTAATCGGATGGTGCAGCTGCCGAGCGCGTCTGATCAAAATGCGCAGCATCACTGCTTTACAAGATTGAGGTCAGCCCTCTTCCCACGGGAAGGTGTCCAGCCGAATGCAGCCTGTGTTGGTCAGCACGACCTGGGTTTCCAGCTTGATACACTCTGTGCCGTGCTCTTCGCCGATCAGGCTTTCGACGCACAAGCACATGTTCTCTTCGTAGCGGGCCTCGAAGGCGCGGGCGAAATCGACGTGTGTCGGCACTGATGGCCACTCGTCGCATAGGCCGACGCCGTGCATCGCTGCCGAGTAGCGCCGCGCCTGGTACTTTTCCGGAATGCGCCAGCTCTTTTCGTTAAACTCAGCCGACGTCATACCGGCTTTGAGAATTGAAACATTGTGGTTGATCTGCTCGACCGCCGCTTTGTAAAGCTCGCGCTGCTTGACTGACATTTTCGTGTGGCCGATGGTCCATGAGCGCGAGAGATCAGCGCAATAGCCGTAGGGACCGATCAGGTCAGTATCGAACGATAGCATCTCGCCCTGTTTGCACACATAATCTGACGACTCCTGAAACCACGGATTGGTGCGCGGGCCACAGGCGAGCAGCCGCGTTTCGATCCACTCGCCGCCTGAGCGGATGTTTTCAAAGTGCAACTCGGCCCAGATCTCGTTTTCGGTTTTACCGGCGATCGAGTGCTCGTACATGCGCGCCATGCCTGCCTCGCACACGCGAATGGTCCAGCGCATTAGTTCAAGCTCATCGGCCGATTTGATCTTGCGTGCGTGCTCGGTGAGTTCCTGTCCTTCGACAAGAGTGATGCCGCGTTTGCGCAATGCATCGACGCCGAGTGGCTCGAGCTTGTCGACGGCAAGGCGCATGTTTCCGCCCCCGCGTTGTCGAACAATATCGACAACCTCATCGGCCCAGGCTTCGACGCGTTCCTGTAAGCGATTGCCGGATGAGAAATAGAACCAGGATTTCGCGGTGCGCACCTCGTTGACGGTCTCGAAGCCTTGCGCCAGATGCTCGGACTTGCCGTATTCAAAGGCGATCGCATGGCCGTCGGCGCACACGAGCGCGTAGTGCGATGGATTATGCGTCATCCATAGCTGCATGTTTGAAACATCCGTGGCGTAGCGGATGTTGAGTGGATCGTAGAGCAGGATCGCCGCGCAATTGTGCTCTATTACTTTTTGAACCAGCCGTTGCTTGCGATAGCCGCGCGCGCGCTTCAAGGTGTCGAGCGGAATCGGTGACTTGAGCGGCTTATCGGCACCTTCCGCGTTCAGGTATTCTTTTTTTCGCGCATCCTTGAAGATCTCGGCCATGGCTGTGTCCCTCAGATCAACTATGGCGAGAGTGTGCCGTCGCATCCACAACTCTGTCGAGTGGTTCTGTTGGTGGACGACGCTCAGGCTGACATAGTAGGGCTGCACGAGAGAGCAGGCACCGCATGATTTTTCGCACAACGAATGGATTGTATCTGCCTGACACCGGGCGGTGCCCGTATGCGTGACACGCACCCGCCGATGATTGGCGTCAAGGTCTTCCTCCTGCTGTTCTTGACGATCGGAATCTATCAGGTCGGCACCGGTATGCTGATGGGCGTCGTGCCGGTCCAACTGAGCCTGAACGGTTTTTCGGCCTCGGTTGTCGGCTGGGTAGCGACGGTCCAGTCGTTAGGTTTTCTGGCTGGTTCACTTCTGGCGGCACCAATGACGGCACGGCTCGGCGCTAGGCCAACGCTTTATCTGTTTGCCGTGATTAACGCGGTCGCCGCCGTGGCGCTCTGGCTGTCCAATGACCCGTGGCTGTGGACGAGTTCCAGAATTGTCGCCGGGTTTTCGTCAGGCTGCGTGATGGTCCTGTTTGAATCCTGGGTCGGATCGAAAGCATCGCCTGGTAATCGCGGCTTGGTCTTTGGCGTTTACATGGTGCTATCGCGGCTGGCCTTTCTGATCGCGCAAATTGCGATGGCAGCTGTTGCGCCCCATTTGATGTTGCTGTGTCTCGTGGCAGCCGTCTGTTATTTGGCGACCCCGGGCTTGGCATTTGCTGTTGCAGGTGAACCGCCGCGTATTGGTGGAAAATCAATTACTGGCATTTGGAATATGCCGCGGCGTGCACCAGCGGCGGCAGCCGCTGCAGTTGCACATGCGATGATCAGTACCGCCAGTCTTGGGCTGTTTCCGGTTTACGCAGTGGCGCGTGGCATACCGGTGGAACAAATTGCATTTCTCCTGGCTGCGACCCAATTGGGTGGGCTCATTCTGCAACTGCCGATGTCACTATCATCTGACCGCGTGGGACGCCGTACCGTGATGTCCGTGGCAGCGTTAGCGACCCTTGTGATGTCGATCGTGCTTTGGTTCGCGGTGGCACCGGGGATATGGCCGCTGGCGGTAATGGCGGCATTTTGGGCCGGTGCCCCAGCGGCGCTCTATTCGCTCGGCGTCGCGCACGCCAACGACATCGCAACCGACGTCGAACGGGTTGCGTGGTCGGGTGCATTGATCTCGCTGTGGGGTACGGGAGCAGTGGCGGGGCCATTGATAGCCGCCGTTCTGATGGATCGCTTTGGCGCAGGTGCGCTGTTCGCCTTCACCGGTGCTTTGAGTGCCGCGCTTTTGCTGTTCCTGCTCGTGCGAAAGCTTATTCGCAAGCGGCCCATCTCACCGATCCCCTCGACGGATACCATCGGTCCGTCACCAGGCGCCGGCCCTTGAGCGACCTACTCGAATTCTGACGTCGCGTTCGCGGCTGTATCGAGAATTTTGCTGATTATGCACTATACTGCATTGACCTGTGGATTTATTCCGCATTATGTTGCGTTCATGGAAACACAAACAGCGCTTCTGGACGTTCCGCTTTTGATTGATTTTCGCACCGAGCCATCGCGCTATCGGCATTGGAAGATCGCGATCGCTGGCGAAGTCGCTGAGTTGATCATGAACGTTGACCCTGATGGCGGGTTGTTCCCAGGCTATCAGCTCAAGCTCAACTCCTATGACTTGGGCGTCGATATTGAGCTCAACGACGCAATCCAGCGCTTACGGTTCGAACACCCAGGCGTCAAAGTCGTCGTTCTGAAATCAGGCCAGGACAAGGTGTTCTGCGCCGGTGCGAATATCCGCATGCTGGCGTCCTCGACCCACGCGCACAAAGTCAATTTCTGCAAGTTTACCAACGAAACGCGCAACGGCATGGAGGAAGCAAGCCAGAACTCCGGCCTGAAATTCATCTGCGCAATCAAGGGGACGGCGGCTGGCGGCGGGTACGAGCTAGCGCTCGCGACTGATTACATCATTCTGGCCGACGACGGGAACTCGACGGTGTCACTGCCAGAATTGCCGTTACTCGCGGTGTTGCCAGGCACGGGAGGCTTGACGCGTGTCACTGACAAGCGTCGTGTGCGCCGCGATTTGGCCGATGTGTTCTGCACGACGGAAGAAGGCGTGAAGGGCAAGCGCGCCGTGCAGTGGCGGCTGGTCGATCAATCCGCTCCGAACTCGAAGTTTGACGCAGTGGTGAAGGAAGCCGCAGTAAAGCTTGCGGCAGCGTCGTGTCGTGTTGCTGGAACCGCTGGCATCGCGTTTACGCCGCTCAATCGGCAGATCGGGGGCGATGCGGTTATCTATTCCACTGTGCGCGTTGATATCGAACGCCTAGCGCGCCGTGCGACGATTACGGTGAACGGGCCGACGCTGCCGGTGCCAGCCTCTGCCGACGCGATGGTCGCCCAGGGCGATGAGTTCTGGTCGCTGCGGTGCGCGCGCGAACTCGAAGATGCGATCTTGCACCTGCGCCTCAACGAACTTGATATTGGGGTTTGGATGTTCAAAACCGTGGGCGAGGCGCCAGGCGTTTTGACTTACGATCAATTCCTCATCGACAATGCGGGACATTGGCTATCGCGTGAAATTAGCAATTACTGGAAGCGCACGCTCAAGCGCATCGATGTAACGTCGCGTTCGCTCGTGGCCCTGATCACGCCGGGCAGTTGCTTTGCCGGTACGCTCGCCGAAATCGCATTTGCCTGTGACCGGTCATATATGCTGTCGGGTGCATTCCCTGGCGATAATCAAGCACTGGCCACGATCACGCTCAACAGTGCTAATTTCGGTCCGTTCCCGATGAGCAACGATCTGACGCGGCTCGGAACGCGCTTTCTGGGTACACCGGAAAGTGTTGCCGCTACTCAAGCGCAAATTGGTGTGCCGCTCGACGCAGAAGCTTGTGAGGGGTTGGGGCTCGTCACCCAAATCTACGAGCACATCGACTGGGACGATGAGGTGCGCATTTTTCTCGAAGAGCGCGCGAGCTTTTCTGCCGACGGACTCACTGGCCTCGAAGCCAATCTGCGTTTTCCCGGCCCGGAGACCATGGAAACCCGTATTTTCGGCCGCCTCACCGCCTGGCAAAACTGGATCTTCCAACGGCCAAACGCTGCCGGCGAAAACGGCGCATTGAAACGCTACGGGACGGGGCAGAAAGCCGAGTTTAACAGGGGGCGGGTGTAAAGTTGGCCCCCTTCATGCTGAAAGCCTTGGACGTGCTTACCCCCCACCCTGGCCCTCCCCCTCAAGGGGGGAGGGTAAGAAAACGGGGTGGTGGGTTGCGTAATAGACTGCGGCACCAAGGCCGAGTTGGGTCCGGAGCTGACGAGGGTCATTGCAGGCCACACGGCAAGTCCCTGCCGTTACTTTCCCTCCCTCCGCCCTTGAGGGGGAGGGTCGGGGTGGGGGGGGGCTTCGGCGGCCAAGAGCAGTCCCATCTCCCCCAACATGCTCGTGATGACGCCTTCCAGGTTTTTACGGATTTCCCAATTCCAGGCACGAAACACCCGGTAGCCGCGGTTTTCAAGCCAAGCACTTCGATGCGTGTCTTTGGCCATATTCGTCGGCGACGCGCCGCTTTCGAAGTTCGGACCAGAGAATGCGTTCCTCCTCGGTTGGCTTCGCGCGAAGCCGTCGTGCAACATCTTTCGACACACACCTCACTCCCGCATTTTCTCGAAGTGATCGTAGTCGCGAACCGCCAGCGTACAAGTCTAACTTGGAGAGCCCACTGATGAACACATCCACAGCCACGCCAGGCGCCGTCGATTATTCGACGAAGATTCCGAACAATGTCGGGCTGGTTGACGATCAGCGCGTGTTGAAAGCGCTGGAGCAATGGCATCCGGGCTACATCGATTGGTGGATGGCACAAGGGCCGGATGGCTTCCAATCGTCAGACGTATATTTGCGCACAGCAATCTCGATTGACCCGAAGGGCTGGGCGAAGTTCGACTACGTGAAGATGCCCGAATATCGCTGGGGCATCCTGCTTGCGCCACAAGATACCGAGCGCAAAGTCAACTTCGGCGCACATAAGGGCGAGAAGGCCTGGCAGGAAGTGCCGGGTGAATATCGTGCGATGCTGCGCCGTCTGATCGTCATCCAAGGCGACACCGAACCGGCGTCAGTCGAGCAGCAGCGCCACCTCGGCAAGACCGCGCCGTCGCTGTACGACATGCGCAACCTGTTCCAGGTCAACGTCGAAGAAGGTCGCCACCTGTGGGCGATGGTCTATCTCCTGCACAAATACTTCGGCAAGGATGGCCGCGAGGAGGCGGATGGCCTGCTCCAGCGCCGCTCGGGCGATGTCGATCAGCCGCGCATGTTGGGTGCCTTCAACGAGGTCACGCCAGATTGGCTGTCGTTCTTTATGTTCACGTTCTTCACCGACCGTGACGGCAAGATGCAGCTTGAGAGCTTGGCGCAATCGGGCTTCGATCCGATGTCACGCACCTGCCGCTTCATGCTGACCGAAGAAGCACACCACATGTTCGTCGGCGAGACCGGCGTCGGCCGGACGATTGAACGCACATGCCAGGCAATGAAGGCTGCTGGCATCGAAGACCCCTACGACATTGCGAAAGTCCGCGCGCTCGGCGTGATTGACCTGCCGACCTTGCAGAAGAAAGCAAACTTGCACTTTTCGCTGTCGCTCGATCTGTTCGGCTCCGAAGTTTCGACCAACGCTGCGAATTTCTACCATTCCGGCGTCAAGGGTCGCTTCATGGAAACGAAGATCGAGGACGACCATGAATTGTCGCGTGCGGTTTATCCGGTGCTGAAGTTGGTCAACGGCGAACTGCGACTTGTCGACGAGCCAGCTCTCACCGCCCTCAACATGAGGTTGCGCGACGACTACGTGAAGGACTGCCAGGGCGGCATCAATCGTTGGAACAAGATCATCGAGAAGCAGGGCGTCAATTTCCAGATCAAGCTGCCATCGGTTGCCTTCAACCGGCACATTGGTGAGTTCAAGGCTGTGAAGGCCTCACCCGACGCGAAACTATTGACCGATGTCGAGTGGATCAAGCACATGGACGGATGGCTGCCGTCGAAGGATGACGGCGATTACATCGCCTCGCTGATGCAACCGTGTTGGGAGCGTGGCAAGTTCGCCAATTGGATCGCCGCACCCAAGATCGGCATCGACAACAAGGACGGCGACTTCGAGTACGTGAAAATCCACCGGGCTTGAGGGTTACGGCTTTTTTGGCGACGCTTCTGCCTTCATCGCGTAGGTGTGTTCGGCGGACGGAAAGGACCGGTCGCGAACGGCTAATGCGTAGTCCGAGATTGCGGTTTCAATCGCGGCTCCCAACGCTCCGAATTGACGGACGAACTTCGGCACGCGCGGCGTCAATCCCAGCATATCTTCCATGACGAGGATCTGCCCGTCGCAAACCGCCGATGCGCCGATGCCGATCGTTGGAATGGGAATGGCCCTGGTGATGCGGGCGGCCAGCGGCTCGCTCATCGCCTCGAGTACGACTGAGAACGCGCCAGCCTCTGATACAGCCACCGCGTCGGCTTCGATGGCAGCCCACTGGTCAGCTGTGCGCCCTTGCGCCTTGAACCCACCCAACGTGTTGATCGACTGCGGAGTGAGGCCAATGTGTGCCATCACCGGGATGCCGCGTTCGACGAGAAAGCGGATCGTCTCGGCCATGCGCTGCCCCCCTTCGAGCTTGATGGCCCCGCAACCGGTTTCCTGCATGATGCGCACGGCATTACGAAATGCGACGCCCGGGCTCTCTTCGTAAGAACCGAATGGCATGTCCACGACAACGAGCGCACGCTTTGCTCCCCGCATCACCGCCCGACCATGCATGATCATCATGTCGAGCGTCACCGGCACGGTGCTTTCGAGCCCGTGCATCACCATACCGACGCTGTCGCCGACCAGCAGAAAGTCAACGTGAGCATCGGCAATGGCCGCTGTGTGTGCGTGGTAGGCCGTCAGCGATACGATAGGGGCAGCCCCCTTGCGGGCGCGTAGGGCAGCTGACGTGATGCGTGTGACCGGGACTTGCGTCGACATGGGCGATGAACTCCTAAGACCGAGGCGCATCAACTAGCGCATCGCGGCTGGCTCTGCCACGATGGAGATGACGAAGTAGTCCCCTGCAACCATGAGCTCGACCATGACGCAACCGATGCTTGATACGCTTTTGAAGTCGCTGCAGGTGACGGCCGCGAAACCGCTTGGCGAAGCGACGGCCATGCACCCGGGCCTCTACCGATCAGAGGACGTGCTGGCGCTCGAGCAACGGGAGATCTTCGGCAAGGAGTGGCTCTGCCTCGGACGCACCTCCGATATCCCGAATCCGGGCGATTATTTGACATTCGCAATCGGCGATCAGCCGGTGGTTGCGTTTCGCACATCCGATGGCAGCATCAAGACCCATGCCAACGTCTGTCTGCATCGAATGATGCGGCTCTTGGACGGCTGCGGGCACGCCAAGCGGATCGTTTGTCCCTATCACGCATGGACTTATGACATCGAGGGGCGCTTGATCGGTGCGCCACACATGGGAACATCGCATGCCGACAAGACGGGCACGTTCAAAGCGCGCGAGCACAAGTTGCCGGAAATCCGCACCGAACTCTGGCAGGGGTGGATCTATGTGACGCTCAATAACGATGCGCCAAAGGTGGCAGACATGTTGGCGCCACTCGCGCTTGTCACGGATCGCTATGCGCAAGAGCGCTACATTCCGGTTGCCCGCCACGACTACGTCTGGAATACGAACTGGAAGCTGCTGACCGAGAACTTCATGGAGAGCTATCATCTGCCCGTTGCGCACAAGGCGACCGTCGGCGCGTGGTTTCCAGTCGAAACAAACGGCTTTCCAACGGAGACCTTCGACCACTTCACCTATCAGACCTTCACCAAAACCGAAGGTGCCGTGTACGGCCTCGCGCATAAGTCCAACACGAAGTTGCAAGACGAGTGGCGGTACACCTCGGTGATGCCAACGGTGTTTCCAACCCACATGTATGTGCTGGCGCCCGATCATCTCTGGTATTTGTCGCTCAGGCCGAAAGGCACGGGCCAAGTCGACGTGCGCTTCGGGGTCGCGGTTGCGCCCGAGCGCTACGCGGCGTTGGAGGACAAAGACAAGTTCATCGCCGACACCATCGACTTCTTCGACAAGGTCAATGACGAGGACAAGCTGGTCGTACAAGGCATCTACGAGGGCGCCAAAGCACCGCTTTCAACGCCAGGACCCCTGTCTTGGATGGAGCGCGAAATCCACGATTTTATAAAGTATTTGTCACGCCGCCTCGCGGACAACTCAGCACGAGCTGAAAGCAATTTACCAGGCGTTTGAACTGCGATTGCATGGCCGCTCTTCGCACGCGGGGCTGGCATCTATTGAAGGCTGCGAGGTAAGCTGTAGCAAATTCAAACAGAACTGATCAAAGGGAGGCGTCCATGACTCACACAAAGGTAGCACTTATCACCGGGGCAGGCTCGGGCATCGGACGTGCGTCGGCGCTGGCACTCCAGGCTGACGGCTACAATGTCGTGCTCGCCGGTCGCCGTGCCGACGAACTTGAGAAGACCGCAGCAATGGCCGTTAAGGGCGGCGGCAAGATGCTGGCCGTGCCCACGGACGTTGCCGATCCCGCCCAAGTCGTTGCGCTGTTTGCCAAGACAAAGGAAGCGTTTGGCCGCCTCGATGTGCTCTTCAACAATGCCGGCATGGGCCTGCCTGCCGGGCCGATGGAAGATATCGACATCGCCAAGTTCAAGCAGGTTGTGGATCTCAACCTGACCGCTTGTTTCCAGTGCGCACAGGAAGCGATCAAGATCATGAAGGCGCAGAGCCCGAAAGGCGGTCGGATCATCAATAACGGATCAATTTCGGCCCATGCGCCGCGTCCCATGTCAGTTGCCTACACCGCGACCAAGCATGCCATCACCGGGTTGACGAAGTGCATATCGCTAGATGGTCGGGTGAACGATATTGCCTGCAGCCAGATTGACGTCGGCAATGCGGACACGGCCATGGGTGGTCGCATGAAAGCGGGCGTGCCCCAGGCCAACGGACAGATCGCTCCGGAAGCTGTGATGGATGTCGCCCACGTGGCGAGCGCTGTTCGCTATATGTCGAGTTTGCCGATCGACGCCAACGTGCAGTTCATGACGATCATGGCAACCAAGATGCCGTTCGTCGGTCGCGGGTGATAAACTAAAGCCGCTGCCTGCTCGCGCAACGCCGAGTCGGCAGCGGCCACCAAAAAAAGCTTCGCCGGGCCTGGAAGTCCTGTGGTGGGTTAACTCTTTGACAGGCTGATCGACACGCCCTTCAGTGCCGTCCCGCTGGTGTTGATTGACACCTGTTGGGTGGAGCCGCCGAACGATACCGACATCGACCCATTGAGGCCACCACCACTGATTGCGACAGCTAGATTGCCGGGGGTCGCACGGCCTGTGACATTGCCGGAGGCACCGAACGTCGACTCTTCCCAGTCACCCGTCACGCGCCCACCGCTGGAGGCCACCGTCGAGCGCAAATGGATCGAGAAGCTATTTGAAGCGCAGCGCAACGATATGCCGACGCCGGCTCCCCCATCTCGTGGCGTGTAATATGCCTTGCAGGAGATGCGTTCGGTCTTGCCGCCTTCGAGGCGCACCTGACCGGCCCCACTCCACGCGCCTGATAAGCCGACGAACGGCGCATCCGCCCGCTGGGCTGCAATTGGTTCCGACAGAGCCAAGGCGCCAAGCGCCGAGACGAGCGCCCCAAACCCTAGGCTTTTGCTGCGCGATAACACCGATCTCACGGAAAACTCCCAGTCGAGTTGGTAGTCGAGTTGGTTTACGCTGTTCCTAAATTGAACGTCCCTCGCTCATTCGGCAAGTGGCCAGCCGATCACAAGCGTATCATCGTTGCTGATATAGATAATGTCGTGCACGCGCCGGGCAAGCCCGATGGCCTAAACCGCTGAATTCAGGAGTGTTCACCACGAGAAACGTCGCACCGGCAAGGCCGATGCGACGTTTTTATATCGTAATATCAATCGATCGCTTATGCGAGTTCGATCGAGCCTGCTTGCTTGCCGCGACCCTTGCGGTCATCTTCGAGTTCGAAGGAGACCTTGTCGCCTTCGTTCAAGCTGCGGATGCCAGCGCGCTCAAGAGCGGTGGCGTGCACGAAAACGTCCTTGGAGCCGTCAGCTGGCTGAATGAAGCCGAAACCTTTTGCGCCGTTGAAAAATTTTACCGTGCCGGTGATGCGAGCCATGATGCTAGTCCTTTTCCGTAGTCTAGATGCGTGATGAAGTAGCCAGTGTGGGCCGCACGCGTCGGCCCCCTTAGATCTCTAGAGTTCGGAAAAGACAATAAGCAGCCAGTCAGGTCGCCAGTCATTCAGCCGAGGTTCTATGAGGGTACCCCTCAGTTTGACGGGTACCGGCCCCGTCGATATGGACCTGCACTGCGGCAAATGCAAGATATGTTCAGTAAAAACGTGAACAAAATCCGCGTCTAGGCGCTCAGACCTTTAAGGCGGTGTTCGACCCTGGCGCGGCCCATGAGCGGCAGCAGCGCCTTAAGTTCGGGCCCCGCATCCAGCCCCGTTAAAGCCATCCGGATGGGGTGGAAAAGAGCGCGACCTTTCACGCCAGAGGCGACCTTCACAGCTGAAATCCATAGGTCCCAGGTTTTTTCGTCCCAGGGCTCTGGCGGCAAGACACTGGCCGCAGTCTGGCAAAATGCAGAGTTTTCTATAATCGGCGTTATTGCCGCTGACACGATCTGCCACCAGGACGCGGCGTCACTGATCCGGCGAATGTTGCCACGAATGGCGATCCAGAAGGCTTGGCCGCCACCGACGCCCAAGCCGGTCAGTCGGTCTGCGACATCTACAAACGCCAAGCCGTGTAACAACTTTGCATTGAGACCCACCAGATCCTCAGTGTCGAAGCGACCCGGCGCGCGCGAGATTTTCGACAGGTCGAATGGCTGTGCCAATGCCTCGAGCGAGGGAAAAATTTCGATCGCGTCCGACGTGCCAACAAGGGCTGCGTGGCAAACGACCGCGAGCGGCTCGATGCCATCGGCCCGCATACCTTCGATGGAAAGTGACCCAAGTCGTTTCGACAGCGTTTGCCCATCGCGCCCGACCAGTAGGCTGTGATGAGCGAACGTTGGCACGCGCGCACCGAGGGCCTCGAAAATCTGAACCTGAACACCGGTATTTGTAACGTGATCTTCGCCGCGCACGATGTGGGTTATGCCGAAGTCCCAATCATCGACGACGCTGGTGAATGTGTAGAGGCATGTACCATCGGCGCGAATCAGAACGGGGTCGGATAACGAGCCGACATCGACCGACTGGTCGCCGCGCACCAGATCGGGCCACGTCACGAGCGTTGGGACGGGCGCCAATGGATCACGACTGTCAGTATTGGTCAGCCGAAAGCGCCAATGCGGTTTGCGGCCTTCGGCTTCGAAAGCAGCCAATTCGTCGGGAGTGAGCCTGAGGCTCGACCTGTCATAGGTCGGCGGCAGGCCACGTGCCAGCTGGCGTTTGCGGCGTCGGTCGAGTTCGTCTTCTGCTTCAAAGCATGGATACAGAAAGCCTGACGCCTTGAGCTGCCGGGCGACCTCGGCGTAGCGTGCCGATCGCAGCGACTGGCGCTCCTCACGCGACCAGGTCAAGCCAAGCCAAGTCAAATCACGCCGGATCGCCTCGACATGCTCTTCCTTCGATCGTTCCAGATCGGTGTCGTCCAGACGGAGAATGAATTGGCCGCCGTGTTTCTTTGCCAACAGCCAATTGAGGCTTGCCGTGCGGATATTGCCAATGTGGAGTCGCCCGGTCGGACTCGGTGCAAATCTCACTATGGGGCTAGAAGAAATCGCGGCTGATGGGGAAGTCATCGTCGAACCTCAAATTTGACTGTCGAGCGCTTGTTAGCACGAACCAGCCAGGATCAAGAGGTTTCAGACAATGCGCACGTTGATCAGCGAGTTGAGGGTCGCGAGCAATAGATCGGCTTCCGCGGCGTTGGCCGTGGTGAATTCGAGGATTTTACCGTCGCGGGTCGTAATCGTCAGCTGATAAAGATGGATCCGGTTTGATAGGCCAATATCAATCAGGCTGGTAAAGCCGACGATTGCGAAAAAAATCGTTGCCAGAAAAAACCGTTCTCGCCATCCTGCTTGCACAACCAGAAGCATGAAAATGCCGGCAACGAAGAGGTATGCCGAATAGTTCAGCAGGCTACCCAGAAAGTCGCGCTCCTGGCTGGCCGTGCGTGCGATGCCCCGAATATCCTCAAGTGGCACACGTTGGTGACCGATGCGCAGGCTCTTACGGCCGATCGCAGTGGGGTCGGTGGTGATATCCCAGGGGCGATTGACGCTGTTATAAAACGGCATGTGCAACTCTGTGCGGCGGACGTTGGCGACGCGCAATCAGTGACAGATAGCGGTCACGAACTGACTAACGCCTGCATGCCGCATTGCAATGGATTCAATTCCATCTTAATGGAAGGTATGCGCTGAATTGAGAAAAACCAGCTAGCGAGCGCAATGACGATAGGCCACAACGGCGGACCGCCGCTCGACGAGGACGGCGAACCGCCCGGCAAGCTACTTTTTGTCAAATGGGCGTGGACGCAGGCGCGGAAGAAGGCTTTCAGTGTCCCAACGACGGAAATAATGCTTTTCCGACTTTCCAGGGCTGACGCCGCCGGCATGAGCTATGACGAATACATGTCGCATTTGCTTGATACAGGAAAATACGCGCAGGCCGATGTTCCAAGGCGCTAAAGATGGGACAGGTTTAGTAAGCCAGTAACAATGAATGCTGCTGCACTTGCAAGCGCTCGACCAATGCCCACATGATGGGCGAGACAATAACCGAACCTCGGGAGAGATAGACCAAATGGCCCCAGAAGAGCGTGATCTGATCAACGGCGTTTTCGAGCGCATGCGCTCAGTCGGCCCCATCGACAAGGATCGGGAAGCTGAGACGTTCATCAACGCATCGGTTCGGCAAATTCCCGACTCGGCCTACATGTTGGTGCAGTCCGTACTCGTTCAGGAGCAAGCCCTCCAGCAGTCTGAACAGCGCATGCAGGAGCTTGAAGCACAGGTGGATCAATTGTCCGCTGAACTCGATACGCTGCGCAGGCAACCGGCTGCATCGACGGGTGGTAGTTTTCTAGGCGGTTTGTTCGGTGGTTCGAAGCCAGCTCCGGTACCCGAGGCGTCGTCGCCTTGGGGTTCAAGCGTGCCGACAACAGGTCGCCAATCAGCGGGCTTCAACGGCCAGGTGCGGTCGGCTCAGCCTTGGCCAAATCAAGCCCCGCAACAGGGTGGCTATAATCAAGCGCCGATGCAGCCGCAGGCCGCCGCACCAGCAGGTGGTGGCTTCATGCGGTCGGCGATGGCAACCGCGGCCGGCGTCGCTGGCGGCGTGCTGGTTGCTGGCGCAATCGGCAACATGATGAAGGGCAACCACGAGGGTGGTGCACAAAATACGTCGGGTAGTGGTGGCTACGGTAATGAGCCGTCCTATCAAGATGCCAATGCCAACGATCAGGGCGGCACATACGCACAAAGCAACGAGCCGACCTACCAGGATGCCAACAGCAACGATCAGGGTTCTGGCGGCGCGCAGGATGCCGGCTACGACGATAGTGGCAGCGACTGGGGCAGCGGCGGTGGCGACATCGAGACGTAAAATATCTGGGCGTTTATGCCCGGTGTAGGATGAAGCAACGGTGCGTTCCGATCAGTGGAGCGCACCGTTTGCGTTTGATCACGATCGTGACGTCTCAACCCTTGTTGCGTTGAGCGATTTGGTAGGCATCAAAAAAGTGCTCGCCAACCTGCCACCACAGGTACTGCTCGCCACGAAACGCGACGAGTGACTCATAGGTTGTCTTGAACAGCGGGTCCTTGGCGGACAGCTCTGCATATAGTGCATTTGACGCGTTCCAAGCAGCATCCATGACGGCAATCGGAAACGGCTTCAGGATTGTTCCGCCAGCGATCAGACGTTTCAATGCTGGTGCATTTACCGCATCGTACTTCGCCAGCATCCAGTTGTTGGCATACTCAGCCGCCTGCCTGACGATCGCCTGATAATGTTTTGGCAGCTTGTTCCATTGCTCCAGGTTGATGCACAGGTGCAGCATCGCGCCGCCCTCCCAGAAGCCTGGGTAGTAGTAGTACTTCGCCACCCGCTGCAGGCCGAGTTTTTCGTCATCGTAGGGACCGACGAACTCCGCTGCATCGATGGTGCCGCGTTCAAGCGCCGGGTACACGTCGCCGCCGGGGATCTGCTGCGGGACGACGCCCAGTCGCGCTAGGACCTGCCCGCCGATGCCACCTATTCGAAACTTAAGGCCTTTGAGATCATCGACCGAGTTGATTTCCTTACGGAACCATCCGCCCATCTGGCATCCGGAATTTCCCATCGGCAGCCCGATCACGTTGAAGCGCGCAAGTGCTTGATTGACCAGGTCGCCACCGCCACCAAACGTCCACCACGCATTCTGCAGGCGCGCGTTAACGCCGAACGGCAGGCCAGTGCCGATCGCCAGCGTCGGGTCTTTGCCGTAATAGAAGTAGGTCGGTGTTTGCGCGCACTCAACTGCGCCAGTTTGCACGGCGTCGAGTGCCGAAAGCGGTGGCACGATTTCGCCGCCGGCAAAGGTCTGGATCTGAAAGCGCCCGTCGGTTGCATCGCTGACTGCTTTTGCAAAGGTGACAGCGGTGCCGAATATCGTGTCGAGCGATTTTGGAAAACTCGACGTTAGACGCCAACTCACCTGCGGCATTGACTGGGCGACCGCCGGCATTGCAACTGCGCCGATTGCTGCTCCAGCTAACGCGCTACCCTTCAATACGTCTCGGCGTTTCATGGCTCACTCCGCTCAGGTTTAAGCACTGTGGACAACTTATTTCAGTGCGCCGATCAGACCAAGCGCATTGGCAACGTCGGCTTTCCCTTCCTCCGAAAGTGGTCGTTGCGGTGGGATCGGATCGCCAACGGCATAGCCTTGCATCACGAGGCCACCCTTGATGCAGGCAGCCAAGCTATGTTTGGCAAATGCCTGATTGAGCGCCCAGAGTTGCTTTTGCAGGACCATCGCTTCCGGCCATTTTTCGGCGCGGCATAAATCATAGAGGCGAACACTGGCTTCCGGCGCAACACACGCTGGCCCCGCCATCCAACCCTTACCGCCGATCAGCATCACAGCGGTCGGAATATGCGCCGAAGCGGCAAAAACGTTCAGCCGATCGCCGCATTGGTTGATGATCGACAGCAGGCGACCGGTATTCGTCGAGGCGTCCTTGATCGCGACGATATTCGGGATTTGGGCTAACCGAGCAATGACCGGCAGCGAGAGATCGGATCGCTGGAAGTTAGGGTTCGTGTAGAGCACCACAGGCAGTTTTACGGCGTCGGCAATTGCGCGGAAATAGGCCTCGATCTGAGCGTCAGCGAGCGGGAAGTAGGCTTCGAGGATTGCCAAGATGCCATCGGCGCCCATGCGCTCGTAGGTTTTCGCTTGGTCTATGGCATCTGCTGTTGAAGTAGCGGCGATGCCAGCAATTACAGGGACGCGGCGGCCGGTTGCAGCAATCACGCATTCGACGACCTGCTGCCGTTGGACTGAGGACAGATACGCAAACTCTCCGGTTGATCCCAGTGGCGTCAACCCATGAACGCCCTTGTCGATCAGGTCGCGCGAAAGTTTTGCCAGCACCTCAGTGTTGATGCTCCCGTCAATCTTCGTCGGTGAAACCAGATAAGGAAATACGCCGTGGAACTCGGGCATGGGGTGAAACCTCGAATGCACTTCCCCTCTCCCCCGCCAATTCGGGGGAGAGGGCAGAGGATCGCCCGCCAGGGCGGTCCGAGGGTGAGGGGCGGCCGCTTGCTCGAAAAGCGAAATCTGAATGCAGCAGTTGGTGAACGACAGTGCGGAGCAAACGGCCGCCCCTCACCCTAACCTTCTCCCCGTACGCGCCAACGCGCTCCGGAGAGAGGGGAAAGAAGACGGGCATCTACCTTCAAATCATATCCTCGAACGGAATAATGGTGCTCTTCACGGTCTTCATCGCCATCGCATCGGCGACGGCCTGCTTCACACCATCTTCGGTGAACGGATAGAGGGTCTGCATCTTGCGCCATGGATATTTGTCGCGCGCCTTGTGCAGCATCTCGACGCCAAGTGCCAAGTCGTTGGCCGTGAACGCCCACGAGCCCAGCACGTTCAGATCCTTTGTGCAGATGCGGTGCCACGACGTCATAATTGAACCGGCATCAGTGAATTGCCCCATCTCCACATAGGTGCCACCATCGCGCAGAAACTCGATGCCCTCGGGTCCAGCCGTCGGGTGGCCAGAGCAATCCATGACAACGTCGGCACCATAGCCGCCGACAATGTCGCGCACGGCTTTGATGCGTGCCTCTGCTGTCTTATGGACTTCGATATCGACGGTTGCCTCCGCGCCGAAGTCGCGCGCGAGCGCCAGCCGCGGATTTTCAGGCGCACCGACGGCAATGACGCGGCCGGCTCCCATTTCCTGGGCAGCTGCAATCGCAAGAATGCCGATCGGACCCGTGCCCTGAATCACGACCGTGTCGCCCCATGTGAAGCCGCCCGCCTTGATCGCGCGATTGAAGCCGCGAATGCACGAGGTCAGTGGCTCCGATAGCGAGCCGAGCAGCAAACTCATGTCATCGGGCAACTTATAAATCTTAGTGCCGGGTAGTTCTTCGAAGTCGACATAAACGTACTCAGCCCAGCCACCCCAAAGGTGCGGCGGCTTGTTGAAGCCCAGATAGCGGCCGTAATAGACTGGCGTTAGGCACTTGTTGGATTGTTCGGGGTAGCGCTTGCACCAATCGCAAAAGCCACATGGCATTAATGGCGGCAGCATCAGTTTCGAGCCGACCGTGATCGGCTTGCCCATGTGGTCGGTTTTGAGCTCGGCGCCCAACTCGACGATCACGCCGGCGAGTTCATGGCCAAGCGTGAATGGCCACGGTAGCGGCTTAGGCCAATGTCCTTTGAGGATGTGCTGGTCGGTGCCGCAAACGCCGCACGCACCGATTTTGATCAAGGCAGCTTTAGGTCCAATCTTCGGCCACGGTACTTCGCGGATCACGGGTTCGGCGCCTGGACCATCGTAGGTCGCGACCCGGATCAACGGTTTTGAAGCGCTCGATTTTTTTGGCTTTGGCTTTGTCGTCGTTGGCATGTCTGATCGCTCCCTGCTCCCTGTGGCACGGTTTTACCGGAAGTTTAGCAGCGTTGTCAGGGCACTTCATCTGCGTCCAGACGCATATGGGGCATGCTGGCGCGTTAAGTGGCGCGCGTTGGCACCATTAAGATCGCTTCGCCGCCAAGCACTTCGCGACCGTTGACGACGCAGGTGCAATCGAACCGGGCGCGTCGCTTGGCCTGAAACAGTTCGGCGACTGTAACCGTCGTCAGCACCGTGTCGCCAACCCGCACCGGGCCTTTGAAGTTGAGGGTCTGCGAAATGTAGATTGCGCCCGGCCCTGGCAATTTCATGCCGAAAACTGCCGAGATGTAACTCGCCGTCAACATGCCATGCGTGATGCAGCCGCCGAAGATGGTCTTCGATGCGTAGATCGGATCAAGGTGAACCGGATTATGATCGCCGCTGACCGCAGCAAAGGATGTTACATCGTCTGCCTTGACGATGTGCTCGAGGGTTGCGGTCATGCCAACGTGCAAGTCTTCGAAGGTGTGGCTCGTGCTTGTCATCGTGGCTGAAACACTTTCCGTCTGCGCACCGTCAACTTCGGCGCTGGACCCTAACCGCCAAGGGCGCTTGCAGCAACCGCTTCAAAAGTCCTAGCTGTAACATCACTGCCGTCGGGCAAAGGGATCGAGAATGAAAGTGGGCAGAAGCCTTTTCAACAGGGCGGCAATGTAGGTCGGGGTTGTCACAAAATAGCGAGCCTTGGGGCGCGGCGCGTCCAGTGCCTCTATCAGCCGCTTCACGACTGCTTCGGGTTCGAGTTTGAATGTGTTTTTGCCGCCGGTCTCCATGCTGGCAAGCCGCCTCTTGTAGTTGTCTCGATGCGGTGAACTTTCGATATCGATGTTGCGACGGAACAGGTTTAACGCCGTTGGCAGAAATTCGGTGCGAATAGGACCCGGCTCAATCAGCGACACGTTAATGCCGGTGCCGTGCAGCTCCATGCGGAGGGCATCGGTCAAGCCTTCCAGGGCAAACTTTGACGCGCAATAGGCCCCGCGATAGGGAGCGGCCATCAACCCCAGAACCGATGAGCACTGAACGATGCGGCCCGCTTTGTTCGCCCGCATCGACGGGATCAGGCGCCTCGTTAACTCGTGCAGACCGATGACATTGACCTCGAACTGGTGCCGCAAGACATCAGCCGTCAAATCCTCTACCGCGCCAACCTGTCCGTAGGCTGCGTTGGAAAACAGCGCATCGATGCGACCGCCGGTCAATTCCAAAGCTTTTGCCGCACAGGCGGCAATAGACTTTTGGTCCGCGAGTTCTAACGGGATCACGTCAAAGCCCAGGCCGGACAGCCGTGCGATGTCGTCCGGTTTGCGGGCGGTCGCCAGCACCCGCCAGCCGCGCTCCTTGAGCATTCGGGCAGCGCTTAGGCCAATGCCGGTTGAGCATCCGGTTATGAGAATCGAGCGATTGAGTGTGGTCATGGCACTGCGAATAGCCGTGTCGCGGCGCCGATGGAAGGGGGCATTACGCGGCCGTCGTTTGGCTGCGCCATGCCTGATCGCGAGCGGAGGGGCGGCGATGCAATCTTTGGTCGATCAGTACTCGCGCTTTTTCGGGTTGACCGCTGCGCAGATAGGCGACGATCAGCGTGTCCTCAATCAGTTCGCGCTGCGCATGGCTGCCGCCAATGCGAACTGTATCGGACTGCGCGGCCGCCAGTGCCACTATCGCCCCTGCATAATCGCTGGCGGCAAACGCCTGCAGCCCGCGCGTCAAGTCGACGACGACAGTACCGGCAGTGAGCTTAGCTGCCGCCTCCATCGCGCGAAGCTTGTCGAGCCGTTCCGTGACGACCGGCGCTTGGTGTCTACCTGCGGCGGTTAAAGCGAAATGCACATCAGCGAAGGCAAGGCCTGGGTTTGGGAACATGCGAGCTGCGTAAGCGGATGTCTCGGCCCAGCAGCTTTCCAGCGTAGTATTGGGTAAAGCGGCATTGGAACTAAGGCCCGCACGCCATAACAGGGAGGCTGCATCGGTAAACGCATTGAGGGGGGTCGCGTACGATACGGCTGGCTTGATCCGTTCCTCGTAGAGCCGCAAGGCTTCTGCCACGTCGTCTTTTTCCAGTGCCGCCAGCGCTTGATGCCAGCTCAGATGCCCGTTCAGGATGCCAGCACGATCATAGGACGGCATGAACGCGGTCAAGTAGGTTTCGCAGGCTGGCAATTCGCCCTGTTCGAAAAGTGCGTGCGACAGGGCGTGGGCCGCGTTTGCGTTCTGCGGTCGAATGCTCAATGCTCGTTCGGTCAGTGCGCGACCAGCGCCCGCATTGCCAGCTTCGGTGTGTGACCAGCCGAGGTAGGTAAGGAACCACCAGTCCGGGCCATAATGGCGGGCGTGACGCTCGCACACCGCAACGCGCGCGGCATCGTGGTCGGCCCGGCCCGAAAACGCGTAAAGACCAAACGCGCCGAGCAGCATCGACAACACCAGCGCGTCACGCGGCCAGGTTTCCAGATGCTGTTCGGCAGCCGTCGTTGCGTTGCCCGATTGCCCGTCGATGGAGAGCGCCAACACATTGATGTGACTCTGCTCACGCGTCGAGGTGCTCGTCGATAAGCTTTTCGCCAATGCAGCTTTCTCCCGTGCGGCCACCGGCTCGGCGTACATTTGGTGTACCCGTCCCCGGGCCATGTGCGCGAGAGCAAATGAAGGGTCGGCTGTTATCGCCTCTTCAAAGCAGACGGCGGCTCCTGGCCAAGCACTCAGCATCAGATCGATGCCGCAGCGATACTTAGCCGCAGCGGCATCAGATGACGTAGACAGCTGCAGGCCATAACGATCGGTAATCATCACAGCCTCGTCCTTTCAATTATCGCGGATCTCAAGTTAAGGTCGGACCACTCGGATCGGTCAAGCGTTGTTCGGTGCGTCGGGCGGAACCGGTTTGCGAAGTTGTGAAACTTTTTACTGAACTCAAGAGGACGACACGCCATGAAATCGGTCACCCCGGAAACGTTTGCGGCCCAAGGTGGCGGATTGATCGAGCCGTTGTCGGGTGCGATCGTACCGCCGATCCACGTCAGTACCACGTTCGAGCGTGATCCAGACAACGCCTACACCAAGGGCTACGTCTACGCTCGCCCCGACACGCCGACTGTCCGCATGGCCGAAGATGTGCTCAACCGCATGGAAGGTGGCGCTGCAACGCTTCTTCTTGGCTCCGGCATGGCGGCTGCGACCGCGTTGTTTCTGGCGCTCGAGCGTCCAGCGCATATGGTGGCACCCAATGTGATGTACTGGGGGCTGCGGCGTTGGCTCATCGAGTTCGCGCCGGCCCTGGGGCTGACCACAACCTTTGTCGACAACAGTGATCTCGATGCCCTGAAGGCTGCAATCATTCCTGGCAAGACGAGATGCGTGTGGCTCGAGACGCCATCGAACCCGACATGGGCGATCACCGATATTGCAGCGACGTGTAAAATCGCACATGCCGCCGGCGCGATCGGTGCGGTCGATTCAACGGTGTCGTCGCCGGTGATCACGCGTCCGATCGAGCACGGCGCCGATGTCGTCATGCATGCGGCAACCAAGTATCTGAACGGCCATTCTGACGTGATTGCCGGTTCGTTGACGTTCAAGACCAAGGATGCACTCTATGAGCGCGCGGCAGCCGTCCGCCGAGATGTTGGCGCTGTCCTTGGACCGTTCGAAGCGTTCCTGTTGATGCGTGGTATGCGCACGCTGCACCTGCGTGTCCGCCACCAGTCCAACGCGGCGATGGAGATCGCCCAGCATTTCGCCAAGAACAATCGTGTGGCATCCGTGCTTTATCCGGGCTTGGCTGGCCACCCCGGTCATGAGATCGCCAAACGCCAGATGACGGGTGGCTTCGGCGGAATGCTGTCGTTGCGCGTCAACGGCGGCGCGGAGGCCGCGATCCGTACTGCCGCTAACGTGCAGGTATGGAAAAGAGCAACGTCGCTCGGCGGCGTCGAAAGTTTGATCGAGCATCGTGCCTCCATCGAAGGTCCCACCAGCCCCTGCCCGCCGGACCTCTTGCGCCTGTCCGTCGGGGTCGAAAGCGTTGGCGACTTGGTCGCTGATCTGGAGCGGGCGTTGGTCGCAAACGGGTGATGCGGATCGGCGGCCATGCGCGCACCGCGCTGCCGAACCGCGTTGATGGGTGCCCCTCGAATCGCTCGTGTGTGCGACACGTGAATGCCGCACTCTAACGCTCGACCAATCATCCTATGTCCCTCTCGTCACCTTTGCTCTTGCGCCTCGCGCCGGTCCTGTTCGTCTTCCTTTGGTCGACGGGCTGGATCGTTGCGCGCGCAATTGCGCCTTATGCCGATCCGCTCACGTATTTGTCGGTGCGCTATGCGGTGGCAGCCCTGTTGCTGGTGGCCTACGCCTTCGCCAGCGGCGCGCGTTGGCCATCCACGAAGGCCGAATTCGGGCATATGCTGGTGTCAGGCGTGTTGGGTGTGGCGTTCTATTTTGCTGGCGTCTGGTATGCGATCGCGCACGGCGTCCCAGCGGGAGTGTCAGGGTTGATTGCTGCGGTCCAGCCGCTGCTGACGGCATTGCTTGCGCCGATCTTCCTGAACGAGCGAACGTCGTTGCTGCAATGGATCGGCATCGTGCTGGCAACGGTTGGCCTGGCCGTTGTGCTGCAGCCGAAACTGGCGGGCGTGGCACCCGCTGACCTTGCCGAGGTGAGCTTCGCGCTTGCCTTCAACATCCTCGGTATGGTGGCGTTCACGTTCGCCTCAATCCATCAGAAGAAGTACTTGGCAACCTGCGATCTGCGCGCCTTGACGCCGATCCAATTGTTAAGCGGCCTAGCGGCAACTTTGCCGGTTGCCATTCTCACTGAGGATATGCGTCTCGAGTGGAACTGGGTGACGGTCGCAGTGCTGGCGTGGTCGGTATTGGCGCTGTCGATCGGCGCGGGCGCGCTGTTCCTAATGCTGATCCGTAGCGGCGCCGTATCGCGCGCCGCGAGCTTGATCTACCTCGTGCCGCTTGTCGTCGCGGTCGAAGCGTATGTCTTGTTCGGTGAAACCCTGACGTTGGTGCAGATGGCCGGCATGGCGATCACGATTGCAGGCGTCGCTCTGGCTGTCAGACGCGCGTAAGCCGGTCTATCCGCGTGCCGCCGGACATAACTCGTAGGCGCGTGCCAAAGCAGCGTCGTTCGTTTCGAATTGCCCGACGGTCGCGCCGCCGGGAGCGCGGGCCTTGATGTAGTTTTCCGCCATCGAGCGTTCGAAGCCATCGAGCACTTGCAGGGCCGTGTAATGCACGTCTGTACCGGTCTCGGCTTTGATCAGCAGTGTTTTACTGGCGCCGCCTTTGCCAACATAGGTCGCCGTCTGAACCTTGCAGTTAGCGGGCTCCACTGTTGCAGATCGGTCGGGCGCATACGTTGGTCGCAGCACCGGTCCACTCAAACTCGCGCGTTGGCGGACCTGCACTTGCACCGGCTCGCGCATGAGCTTTGGTGCTTCAGGTTCAGGTCGATCCGGGATCGGACTGCGACCATTGCAATGGGCGGTTCGGAACCGCTCGGCAATGGTTTCGATCGAACGTGCATAGCGCCGGTCGACGGCCCAGCGGCCAGCCAGATCGCCGAACGTGACCTTGCGCTTGAGGCGCGCCGATACCGAAATAATGTCGTCCTGTTTGAGTTGCGTGCGTGGCGCAATCGGACTGTCCATGCGTTCGCCCGAATAGGCGACGAGATGTTGGATCTGGGCCAGGACGCCGGTCGAAACATCCTTGTAGCCATCGCCCGGCACGCCGCCACCCGTGGTGCCTATGCCGGCGAAATTATTTTGCTTCGGGTTGACGTCACCCCAGCCACCACTACCCGTGCGATACGACAAGTGGTTGGTCTCGATGATCATTTGGAAGAACGCGTAATCCCAGCGGACACGCCACGTTTCGCCATGCGACTTATACCAGCGCGCAATCTCGTTAAACCGTGGATCAAGCTTTGGGTTGCGGTCGCGCAGAAACGCCATCAGGCGCTCAGGCGTTACGCACGAGGGCATCCGATCCTGATCACTGATCCTGATTGGCGGCGGGGCTGCTGTGACGGCTGGTGCCGTTATCGCCAGAACTGCGAATGAGGCTGCCGATACAGCAGACCTGGGCCAGCCGGATTTCATCGTGCGCACCGTGTCCGCTCCCGTTCGAGGCATCTGTCAGTGTTCAGGGATCAGCCTTCCGGACACAGGTCGAATGCCTTGTCGAGCGCGAGTGTTTGCGTGCCAAACTCGGCGACCGATTCACCGCCCTTGGCATAGGCCTGGATATAGGCCTCAGCCTCGCGTTTCTCAGCGCCTTCGTTCACGTCGAGAACGGTGTAGTTGACGAAGCCTTCGCTCTTGGATCGAATGATGATCGCTTTTTGTCCACCATAGCTCGCCTGCCAAACGCGACATTTGGTGACGGCTGGCATTGTCGGTTTTACTGATCCAGCGGCTGAGGCTTGCTGCACGGTAGCTGGCTTGTCGGGTACCGCTTCAACAGCATCAGGTTTGGGCGCATTGAGAATGGTGATCCCGGGTGCGAGTGCGGCGGTTGTCTTGGGCGTCGTATCCGCGTCGGGAAGCGGTGCCGATTTCGCCATATTCGTGGCGCCCAGAGACGATCGCTTCGCATTGCTGTTGCCGCGTGCTTCTGCGATGGCGCGGCGTGCTAGATCGGCTCCAGATACTTTCTCTGAGCCGTCGTCCGTTGCGACCTTGGCGGATTTAGGTTCGGCCTTCTGCTCAATCGATGCCACCAATTCGGGCGACGGATCGGGCTTGTTGCACAAATCGTCGTAGAAGCGCTTGGCGGCCGATTCAATGTTATTGCCGTAGTCGCCGGCCCCTGGCGCCCACTTGCGGGTCAGGTCGGTAAATGTAATCGGCCCCTTGATGCCTTTTTGCCAGGATGTCAGTACGCCCCATTCCTGAACCTTGCGGGTGCGTTCTGCGACCGCATCTGGTATTTTCTCGCCTGCATACATGAGCAAATGCTGAAGGTGCGCGGTCACGCCGGTTGTAATATCCGGAAAGCTCTCGCCACGTTCGCCCTTGCCGGTGGCGCCAAGCCCTGCGAAATTATTCTGCTTCGGCTGGACATCGCCCGAGCGGCCATCGCTCTTGAACGACAAGCTGCCGGTTTCAACGATCATTTGGAAGAAGGCGTAATCCCATCGGATCCTTAGTTCGGAGCCGACGCGCGCGTAATCAGCTGCAATGGTATCGAACCGTTGATCGAGTTTTGGATTACGATCCTTGATGTAGGCCATCAGTCGACCGGGCGTCGCGCATCCTGGCACTGGATTTTTATCACTGGCCTTAACCGCGGGCAATCCAGCGGCATGGGCATTGCCAACAACAAATACCAAAGGGAGGAGCGCTAGCGCTCCTAAGCGTTTGATCATTTTGACACCCGGACTAGTTACAAACACAGGGACGGCGCTCACGCATCAAGCCGTCAATCTGATGGCCTATCGTCTTAACCTTAACGATGCGTTTACGCGGTCGTCTGAACCCCCAACAGCGAGACACAACGATGAACCCCGTTTGGGGCACGAGTGGGGGCAATTCCAGGAGAGATTGTGGCGATGAGAAAGTTTCAGCCGGGTGGCTGCAAGGCTCATCGAACGGTTCAAGGCCTAGCGCGGCTACGCGTGATCTCGATGCCAACGGCGCGGCACTCCGGCAGAATGTCTGGCTTTTCGATCCGAACAATCACTCGAAATACAAGCGGATTTTGCAGACATGCATTGGCAATGCGCTCTGCCAAAGTCTCAAGCAAGTTTGTGTGGCCGGCGGTTACGATGTCTTTAACTGCGCCGATTGCTTCGTCGTAGTCGTAGATGTCGCCGATACGATCAGATTGACCATCGTAGTGATCGCGAACGTCAAGTTCGACCGAGACAACGATGCGCTGCTCATAGCGCTTTTCATGTTCGTAAATGCCGATCGAACCGATCAATTCGAGGCCACGCACAAACACGCGGCGCAAGCCAACCGCTGCGGGTGCGCCGACGTCTTCGAAGTCGCTGTTGCGATCAATGGCGCTCACGGTCGCTCACTTGGTTGTCGGCAGGGGAGTTAAGGCGCAACTTCGGGGAACCAGCGCAAATGCTGGCCACCATCCAGCGCGATCATCTGACCGGTCATGGCGGGGGCGTCAAGGATGAAGCGGATGGTGTTGGCGATCTGCTGCGGATTGGTTCCCCGGTGCAGCAGCGTGCCTGCGGCTTCTGCTTCGAAGTCGCCTGGACGTTGATGAACGCTGCGCAATGCCGGTCCAGGACCGATCGCATTAACGCGTAGGCGCGGACTGTAGGCCTGGGCAAGCATGCGAGTTGCTGTCCAAAGTGCTGTTTTGGATAGGCTGTAGGAAAAATATTCAGGCGTCGTGGCCCAGGCCCGCTGGTCGATAATGTTGATGATGTTGCCTTCGATCTGGTCCGGCAGTTGCGCGGCAAAGCCCTGAGCCAACAGGATTGGTGCCGTCAGATTCACGGCGAGGTGCCGATCAAGCGCTGCGCACGTTAGCGTCGCAGCTTGGTCGAACTCAAACATCGAGGCGTTGTTGATCAGGCATGTCAAAGGACCGAGGGCTGCGACAGATCGCGAAATGAGGCTCATGACGTCGGCCGGGTTACACAGGTCGGCATGGAAGATGGCAGCTTCAACGCCCAGGCTGCGAACCTCGAATGCAAGTTGCTCGGCGTCTACTTGCGAGCGGTTGTAGTGGAGCGCCAATGACCAGCCGGCGCGGGCAAAGTCCAACGCGATCGCGCGACCAATGCGGCGGGATGCACCGGTGATCAGTACGGCAGGCGATTTCGATTTTGCGTGCAGCGATGACATGGTTGACCGACGTTGGTTTGACAGCGAGACGCGAGACATAACCTCTGCGCGTGTTTGTGTCTAAATCTACGCAACAGATTGACTGCCCGATCACTGTGCAGCGGTGCTGAAATTAGTTCCAGACATTTCAAATCTCGGTCTGAGTTTTAGGCAGCAATTGCCCTATTTTGTGGCGTTTTGCGGCTTTTGTTGCGCCTCGGTCTCAGGCATTCCTGATCTCAACATCAGCCACGCTTTGGTGTTGCAACCACGGCAAATCAACAGCGATTGTGGCAATAAGTCGTCGCTTAACTTTGCGCTGTGCATGTCGAAGTCGATCATACGCTTTTGTTTGACAGGGGACGTAATGACCAGATCCGCCTACACCTCATCCGCAAACTCGGTCGCGCGCCGTGCCATCCACATTGCGTTTGGAAGCGTTGCCGCAGCCATGTTCCTTTTGACCCAGCCCGTTTGAGCCGATGAGCCGAAGAAGGACTGGACGTTGAATTGGAACATCGGTGTGACGACAGATTACGTTTTCCGCGGCGTGTCGCAGACAGCCGAGAAGCCGACCCTCCAGGGTGGCGCGGATTTCACGTACAAAATGTTTTACGCGGGCGTGTGGATGTCGGCAGTTCAGTTTTCGGCTGATCCAGCACCCGGCGTCGGTGTGGTCGAAGTCGATGTATATGCTGGTGTCAAATTCCCCATCGGAAAGATGCTTGAGGCAGACCTGGGCGTCATCTACTACGCCTACCCGGGCGCTGGCGATACGCTAGCCAATGGGTTCCGCGAACTCGACTATGTTGAGTTGAAGGCTGGTGCGAAGTTCAAGCCAGTCGATCCACTTACAATTGGTGCGTTTGTCTTCTTCACGCCTGAGGGCACCAATAATACCGGCCAAGTGGTGACGCTGGAGGGTTCGGTTGAGTACGTTTTCCCGAAATTCGGCGTCGTGACGCCTTCGGTTAGCGCACTCGTCGGTTACCAGCAAGGCGATGATGCGCGGTACGCACTGATCGTCGCCAACGGTCGCGAAAACTACACCTACTGGAACGCGGGCATCGCACTTGGTGTTGGCGACGATCTTTCATTCGATGTGCGCTACTGGGACACCAACATTTCGGATGCGAACCGGTTCTGCACTGGCGCAACCTTCCAATGTAACGAGCGTGTTGTCGGCACCGTGAAGATTACGTTTTGAAGTTAATTTTTTAGGACATTGAGTGGTGAGCATTTTGAGTGGCGGCCCTGGTCCATATCCAGGGCCGTCATCCGTTGTGCTCACTCATTGTCGCTATTGATTATGGTGCTCAAACCACCAATTACCGAGCTGCCTTCGGTGCCCGTGCGCACGTTGGCGAGGATCCGCCCGGCAAGCCGCGAGAATGGCAAACTTTGGATCCAAACCGTGCCAGGTCCTTTGAGAGTTGCAAAGAAAACGCCTTCGCCGCCAAATATCATCGATTTCACGGACCCGGCCCGCACGATGTCGAACTCGACGGTGGATGTCATGGCCGCGACGCAACCGGTATCAACGTGCAGTTCTTCGCCAGCTGCCAACTCGCGCTGGATCACGCACCCTCCGACATGTACGAACGCATAGCCATCACCTTCGAGCCGTTGCATGATGAAACCTTCGCCACCGAACAGGCCGGTCATGATCTTGCGCTGGAACTGAATGCCGATCGAGACGCCTTTGGCAGCACACAGGAACGCGTCCTTCTGCGCAATCAGCACGCCGCCGACGTCGGTCAGCTTGAAGGCAATGATTGTGCCGGGATAAGGCGCGGCAAACGATACGTGTGCCTTACCCTGGCCAGTATGAGTGAACAGCGTCATGAACAGGCTTTCACCGGTCAAGATCCGTCGGCCAGCTGCTGCGATCTTGCCGAAGAAGCTGGTGTCGGGCTTGGAGCCATCGCCAAAGATCGTATCCATGTGAACGTGCGCGTCTTTGAACATCATCGCGCCAGCCTCTGCCACGGCGCTTTCGCCAGGGTCGAGTTCGATTTCGACGAACTGCATTTCCTCACCGTGGATCTTGAAGTCGATCTCATCGGTCGTGCTTTGAGGACCGCGCCTGCCGAGAATGTTTGGAACCGTGCCAGCCATTGTTTCACTTTCCTTGGGAATTCGACTTTGCGATTGGCGACAACCTATGTGATCCGTGTTCGGAGCGAAAGTGGCTTCGGTCCGGCTCAATCGCCACCATCGCCCCCATCACTCCAATCAAGTTCGTGGAAATTGCCGCCGCCTCCGTCAACACGATTGCGGCGGCGCAGGCGAGGAGCCGAAAGGCCTAAAGTGTACCGGACAATGATCCAGGGACATGAGATCCCGAGCAGGACTGCGGCCATTTCCAGCCGGTTCATCTGGCGGAGGCTGCCGACGAATCCGCTAATCGTCGGATTGTGGAGGTAAAATCCTGTTACAACACCAATGATAACAATGATCGCGGCAGTGACTTCTTTCAGGAAGCGCACGTCAGTCTTTGAAAATCGGGGCGCGGACGCGCGCTCACGTGACCGCGTGCGTTGTGGTGCTATGGCTGAAGTTCTGCAACGTCCAAAAGTCATAGCCGAAGATTAGTGCATGGTGCTTTCCAATTCATGGAAGCGCGCCCTGCGAGGCTTCGAGTTGGCAGCTATGGTCAATCAAACATGAACGGTGGATTTGGCTGTTTTCCCCAGGCGTTCGGTCGTGACTGCTTGCTGTAAGCCCGCAACGCAGACTACGAGGTCAGTGGTGCGTGCGTCGAAAGGCAGTAAAATTCCCAAGTGATCTGGCTCGTCATCGCTTTGACCATTGCGACTGTTGCGACCATCGTTTTTGTGCTGGCGCCGCACATGGCGGAGGGGCGCGTCATCTATGGCACGACGCCGGATCGTCCTTGTCCCTTTGGCTACCGGATGGCGTGGCTGGCCGTGCGCACGCGTGATACGCAAGCCGTCGTTGCAGCGTTGGGGCTGGACCGTACGCAGCCGTCGAATTGGCGATCAGGCATTGGCAGCGTCTACGATGACACCTTAGGCAACAATCACGTATTCGTATCCCCGCCTGTCAATGGCTGGACATTCGTCGTCGGACTGCCACTACCACATCCGGTGGGGCCGACTTTCGTCGACACCTTCATGCCACTGCTGGAAGGGCTGGCAGCACGCTTTATCGAGGTGCAGTATTACCTGGCCTATCCCGTCCTCGATTTTTTCGCCTGGGCCCGGATGATCGACGGAAAAATGGTGCGCGCGTTTGCCATCGGCGATGAAGGTGTGGTGATGAACCTTGGCAAGACGACCAAGGACGAGCGCTCGCTGGGCTTGAAGCTGTTTGAGCTGCGCGGTGTTAAGGCGCGCCGAGGAGATGCAGGTGGCGCCATTTTGCTGCATCCGACGGAAGAGCACGTGATGCGATTGGCGGGTCGCTGGGGCATCGATCCAATCAACATCGAGCGTGCGCCGAAGAGCGACCCTG
>JANOYV010000150.1:0-1792 GCA_031429105.1 Hyphomicrobiaceae bacterium
TGGACTTCCCCCGCAAAAGTGGAGGGCTTTTCTGATAGATTGAACAGATCAGGGGAGCACTATGACAAAGAAGATCGGCAAGCAGCCAGTATTTGACGAAGCCTTCAAGCGCGAGGCATTACGGATTCTGGCGACCAGCGGCCGGACGGTCCGCGAGGTATCGAGCGATCTCGGGCTCGGCAACTCGACGTTGAGCCGCTGGAAGTCGGAGTTTGCAGAGGCCGAACTCATGGCCGGCCCGCACGATGATACGATCAAGGAGCTGGCGCGTCTGCGGCGCGAGAACGAGCTGCTTCGGGTTGAAAGGGATCTGTTAAAAAAAGCGACCGCCTTCTTTGCCAAGGAGACAAGTCGATGAGCTTCGCGCTGATTGATGCAAAGAAGGCAACTGCGACGGTCGCGACGGCGTGCGCGGCTTTGGGCGTTAGCAAGAGCGGTTATTATGCGTGGAAAAACCGCGACGCGAGCCTTCGGCAACGCGATGACCTGGTTCTTCTGGCGCACATCCGTTCCGAGTTCGTGGAGTCTCATGAGACCTACGGCAGCCCGCGAATGCACGCTGAGTTAAAAGAAAGTGGCTTATCAATGGGGCGTCACCGGGTGGCGCGGCTGATGAGCGAAAACGGCATGAAAGCGCGTCAAAAGACGCGTTTCAAGAAAACCACCGACAGCGATCACGGCGGGCCCGTGGCGTCGAATGTTCTCGATCAGAACTTTGCAGCTGAGGCACCCGATGAAAAGTGGGGCGTCGATATCTCTTATGTGTGGACGATGGAAGGCTGGCTCTATCTGGCCATCGTCGTCGATTTATTCTCGCGCAAGATTGTGGGTTGGTCGATGAGCGACCGGATGAAAAGGGGCTTGGCAATGGATGCGTTGCGGCGAGCCATCACACTTCGACGGCCGCCACCGGGGTTGATCCATCATTCCGACCGCGGCAGTCAGTACTGTTCGGACGACTACCGCCGTCTCGTTGCAGCCTCCGGTTTCATAGCGTCAATGAGCGGACGCGGTAACTGTTATGACAATGCGATGGTCGAGACGGTGTTCAAAACCATCAAGACCGAACTTGTCTGGCGCACGGCGTTCAAGTCACGCGAAGCCGCCAGCACGGCCATTGGCCTTTACATCGAAGGCTTCTATAACCCACGGCGGCGGCATTCGAGCCTCGGCTACAAAAGTCCCGCCGCATTCGAGACCGCCTTCCAGGCCAACGCCCGGACGGAGATAATGGCTCTCCACTAAATCCGGGGAGGTCCATAGGCCGCTTTCATGCGCTCCGCTTCCCGGGCACCAGCATCCAGATCGCGCTTCACCTCCGGCGCATCCGGCGCAGTGTAAAGATCCGACAGATCCCACTCCGGCATCGGGCCGAGGGCTGGTTTGTCAGCGGCGGCATCCGCTAGGGCGTTCAAGATCTGCTCGCGCGAAAACGTCAGCGTCATTGGGAGCTCCGGTGGTGGGTCGTGGATTTGCCATATAACTTGGGCGTTTCGGCGAGGGATCGCAAGTGACTGGTTGGTAAGGATGCAGCTCGATAGTGAAACTGTAGGCCGGAGTGAGCCCGTTGGCGAAGTCCGGCATGGTCGAGCAAGAATAGTTGTCTGCCTGACTTCGCGAAGACACTCACTCCGGCCTATGGATCATCGGGATATGTATGCACCCGGAATGACGGCCGCAAAATTACTTCACACCCAACTTCTTCTGCAGGCTGGTTGATGACGTCGTATACTGGAACGTGATTTTCTTGCCGGGATGGACGAGGCGGGCAACCGCTTGGGACATCAAAGCC
>JANOYV010000151.1:0-7668 GCA_031429105.1 Hyphomicrobiaceae bacterium
TGCCGGTCCCAATGCCGTCGCGCGTGCAACGCTTGCACGCGATATCCTGGCCGAGCGCCTGGGACGACATGCGGGGTTTGCTGACAGCCTGCGATTGGACCTGATCGGCGTCGACTCGCTTCATGCCACCGCGACCGGCGGTCGGCTCCCCGCAGGGGAGTCGCCGGGCGAATCAAAAAAACCACCGAGCGGGCTAGGCGCTGATGTTCGGGTCAGAGCCGCGATGCGCAGCATGGATCGGTCGGCGATCGAGACCATACTCTGGGAAGTGGAAAGCCTGCTGTGTTGCGGCCCAGCCGGTGGCGGGGGCTATCGCGGCCAAATCAGCCCCAGCGTGATCACCCATTCTGCGCTGATTGAACGCACCCAAGTGTCGTCGACCGTAAAGGTGCTGATCGCATGACCCGCCGCATCCCACTTCATGCCTTGGCGCACGCGCGCGCTGGCGACAAAGGCGATACGTCCTCGGTTTCGGTTTGGGTTTACGATGAAGGCGACTATGCTCTCGTAAAAGAGCAACTGACGGCTGAGCGGATCAAAGCCTCATTCCCGCGCCTTATTCGTGGCAACGTCGTTCGCTATTGCCTCGACCAATTGTGCGGGCTCAACTTCGTGGCGTACAATGCACTGGAGGGTGGCGTGAACACGTCACTTAATCTTGATAGTCATGGTAAGTCGTGGAGTTCGCTGCTGCTAAGCCTCGAAATCGAGGTGCCAGAGAACGTGATCGCGAACAAACGCGCGGGTGATGGGGTTTGAATGCTGCCTAAGCGCAAGACCAGAGTGCGGGACTATATTTTAGCGATCGCAGTTGGCGCCAGTATTGGTAGTTCGCTGTTGATCTCCCCATCGATTGCTCAACTGGCAGAAAGTCACGAGTGCTATGGCGACGATAACGAGCGTCGCATCAAGGCCTGCTCCGAGTTGATCGAAACGCCGGGACTCGGGCCCGATGCGCAAAGTGCCGCCTATGCCATGCGTGCGCTCTCGCACTCGCTCAAAGGTGCTTACGACACTGCCATTGGCGACTATGACGCGGCACTTCGCTTGATGCCGGATTTCGCGGTTGCGCTGAACAATCGGGCGTGGGCGTACTTTCGGTCAGGTCGCGGGTCGATGGGTCTCGAAGACGTCGAAAAGTCACTCGCGCTCGATCCGATGAGCGCCCATAGCTACGACACGCGCGCGCACATCAAGCAGTGGAGCGGGCAGGCAAGTGCGGCCCTCTCCGACTACGAGCACGCGATGGCCTTCGGTGGCCAACGCATGATCAAGCTCTATCAATGCGGCTTGACGGCAGCTGGGTTGTACAAAGGCCCGGCCGACGGAAAGTCGTCCTATGAGTTGCGTCGGGCCTTCGAAGTCTGCGTCCAGGGCACCACGTGCGATCCGCTGCCAGCGGACGAAGAGTGCAAGGCCGCCACGTCCTGATCAGGCGCTGAGCTTCACAGATACTGCACCGAAGCCATCGATCTCGCCAACGACGGTCAAGGGTGCCTCCACCCAGCTGATGCCGGTGAGGCTACCGGTAATCACGAACTGCCCCGGCTCAATCGTGTAGCCAACCGCCGCGAGCGCCTTTGGCAACAACGGCAATGGCAACAGGGGATCGCCGACGGGGTGCGAGCCGGTGCGCTCGTTATTCACATCGCCATCGAACTTCTGGCGGCAGGTGGCCGCCTTGAAGTTCATATTCGCATCGAAGGGGCGTGCCGTACCGTGGACCGCGCCGCGATTGGCGATCATGTCGGCGATGGCATCGACGGGGGCTTGGCCGACGATGGTGTCAAAGCGCGAGTCGCAAAGCTCCAAGGTGACGATGGTTTCGCCGATTGCTGCCATCACGGCGCTGGCATCGGCCTCAGCTGGGACAGCGCGTGCGAAGCGGAAACCGAATTCCAGTTCGATGCCCATGCGGGTGCTGGGTGCAAGGCTGCATGTGGCCCCATCGATTACGATCAAGGTCTGTAGAATCGGCGCTACCATTGTGCTGCCATCCGGCATCACCGAGATCTTATAGCCGGCAATCGGCGCGCCCAGCTTGGCCACAACCGCGCGTTGGGTCGCGTAGGCTTCAGTCATATCCTGGGGACCGGTTCCTGCCGGAAACGCCTTCAGCGTCTGGCCGGTGCGGCGGGCGGCAAGTAGAAGCTCGGTCGAGGCAGAAACCCGGTCGGTCATCGTTAACGCTTTCGTTTGGCGGCTGGCGCGCATGCCTCTGTCGGGCTGGTTTAAGTAGCAGCAGACAATGCGAAACGCCAAGTGGCAGCGGCATTTTGAATGGCCGCCTGCGACAACGGTTGGCGCTGGCATTGATTTCAGGCATAAGGGCACTGAAAACGCTAGCGGAACTGAGGGCTTTGGGCATTTGGTCCATCCCGTCGGCAGCGGCCAAAGGTACTTCGTCATATGTCTGCACCTCCGACCATCGCGATCGTTGGCCGACCCAACGTCGGTAAATCCACCCTGTTCAATCGCCTGACCGGTAAGCGCACGGCGCTCGTTTCGGACCTGCCGGGGTTGACCCGGGATCGCCGCGAGGGGGAAGCTGAAATCTGGGGGCACGCAGTTCAAGTGGTCGATACGGCGGGGCTCGAGGAAGCCGCATCCGGCTCCATTGCTGATCGGATGCGCACGCAAACCGAAACCGCCATCACCGATGCCGATCTCGTGTTGTTCGTGATCGACGCCCGCGCTGGGATCACTCCAGTCGACAACGAGTTCGCCCGCATCGCCCGCAATTCGGGCCGCCCGGTGATCCTTGTTGCCAATAAGTGCGAGGGCTCGAAGGGCACAGAGGGTTTTTACGATGCCTACAAGATGGGCCTCGGTGAGCCGGTTGCCATTTCCGCCGAACACGGTGAAGGCCTGAGCGACCTGTTTGCCGACATCATTGATACCCTGAAACTGGAGCAGCCAGCCGTCGATGAAGCCGCTGACGGTGCCGAACCTGCCGTCCCGCTCGAGGAAGAGGACGATCCAACGCGACCGATCAAGGTTGCGATTGTCGGTCGCCCGAATGCCGGCAAGTCGACCTTGGTCAACGCCTTGCTTGGCGAAGAACGCATGATCACGGGGCCGGAACCTGGCCTCACCCGCGATTCCGTGTCGTCCGATCTGATCTGGGCCGGGCGCGCGATCAAGCTGTTCGATACGGCAGGCTTGCGGCGTAAATCGAAGGTTGAAGATAAGGCTGAGAAGCTTGCCACCAGCGATACGATCCGAGCGATCAGGTTTGCCGAAATCGTGGTGCTCATGGTCGATGCCGAGCGCGGCATCGAGCATCAGGATCTCACCATCGCCAGCATGGTCGCCGACGAAGGCCGTGCTCTGGTGATTGCGATTAACAAGTGGGACCTGATCGTCGAGAAGCAAAAGCGCTTGAAAGACCTGCACGACACGGTGACGGAACGCCTCGCCCAGATGCCGGGCCTCCGGGTTGTCACGCTGTCGGCGCTCGGCGAGCGCGGGCTCGAAAAGTTGATGCCGGAAGTGCTCAATGTTTATGCGCTGTGGAACAAGCGCGTCTCGACCAACGATCTCAATCGCTGGCTGCGCGAGGCGCTTGACCGCCATTCGCCACCAGCGACCAGCGGCCGACGCATCAAGCTGCGATATATGACACAGGTTTCCGCCCGTCCGCCGACGTTCGTTGCCTTCTGCTCAAAGCCGCAGTCGTTGCCCGACAGCTATGTGCGCTACCTGGAAAAGAGCCTGCGCCAGACGTTTGGGCTGCCCGGCGTGCCGATCCGGTTTAACTTGCGCAAGGGTGATAATCCGTTTGCGGATCGGTAACCTTTTGAGATTGTTCCTCCAATCCAAGCAGCCGAATCTCTGGTAGATTGATTCCGTCAGGGTGGGGCACCAGCAGGGACGGAGACGGAACAATGCGGCGGTTAAGGATTTCAACGTTGCGTGCGATTGGAACGTGCACGTTGGCGCTAGGGCTGTGTGTGGCGACAACAGGCACAGCCAACGCTGTCAGCAAGCAAGTACAGCGTGCCTGTTTAGCGGACTACAAGAATCTATGCCCGCAGTACCGGCATAACTCGCCGCAGCTGCGCGCGTGCATGGAATCGAAGGCGACCGAGATCTCTTGGGGCTGCATAGAAGCCCTGATCGACAGTGGCGAAGTTGACAAGAAGCGCGTGGCACGCCGTTAGTCGCACGAAAAAGGGGCTGAAGCGGCTTTTGCGCTTCGGCCCTAGTTCGTTGATCACGTTTCTGTTGACGTGTTGATCTCTTGGCGTTGGGTTCAGGCTTGCCGTATCAGCGGCCGTTTCCGCCACCACCCCCGCCGCCATTTCCACCTCCGCCCTTCGGATCGAACACGCTAATCGTCCAGTCAGGCGCCTTGACGCTTTTTACAACGACCGGCGGCTCAACGGTTGGCGGCGGGATGATGACGATTTTCTTCTTCTTCGGTTTTTGCTGATCCGGGCCGTTGCAGCGCTCGGTGCAGGCCGAACTGGATGGGTCCTGGCATACTGCCTGGCAGTAAGTTGCGGCATCGCTGCGATGAGCTGTCGGGATCGCGACGATCATCCCGAGGGCGATGGCGAGGCTGGAAATGGCGGCGGTGCGGGCCAGGATTGCACTTAAACCGTGCCTTGGCGATGGTACGATGGTCATGACGCTGGTTCCTCGGTTGCGCAAAGGTGCTAAGTGCCTTGGCTGCAAGGTCAGTCGCGGTGCCGAGGAAAAAGGTTCACGGCCAAATAAGTGCGCGGGTGGCTCACACCTCAACGGCTTCTAACCAGCGCGGAAATGCACTACGCCTGCAAACAGCCGAAGCTTGAGGAGTCACGCGCATTGTCTTCCAAGACTGCCGAAGTGCTGTTCTACCACCTTGAGCGCCGCCCGCTCGACGAGGTGCTGCCGATGCTCGTCGAGAAGACACTCGAGCGTGGCTGGAAGGCCGTGATTCAAGCTGGCAGCGCGGAGCGGGTCGAGGCGTTGGACCTGCTGTTGTGGACCTACAACGACGGCAGCTTCATTCCGCACGGCACAGCGAAGTCCGGCCATGCCGATTTGCAGCCCGTGTTCCTCACGACCGAGACCGACAACCCGAACGGTGCGACCGTGCGTTTCATGGTGGATGGTGCGCGTTTGGAACCGCTAAATGCTCAGTTGAAGGCTTATGCCCGCGTTGTTTTCATGTTCGACGGTGGCGATCAGAGCGAGCTTGCCTCAGCTCGCACCACCTGGAAAGCCGTTAAATCAGCCGGCGCCGACGCGACCTACTGGCAACAGGACGACGATGGGAAGTGGATGAAGAAGGGGTAGCGGGCTTAGGGATCACCTCCCCATCCGGTCCAGCCGGTCTCTCAATCGCAGCCAAGCGAACACGCCGGGCATGAACCAGGGGGTGCCATTGAACATCGGGACGGCGGCCGGCGGGCGGAAGTCGAGTGCGGATCGGCTTTCGTCCGCTTGCAGCACTTGGAGGGCAGCCTTGCGGCCGGCCCACGGCGCCCACACCACGCCCGATCCGCAATAGCCGACCGCATAGCCGGTGCCCTTGCGGGTGAAGATGCGCGGGATCATGTCGCGGTTCATGGCGACGTGGCCGTACCAGCTGTGAGTCAATTCGACGTCGGCTAAGATCGGGAACACCTGGGCAAGGCCGCGCTTCAGCAGCGTGGTCGCGCCGTTGCCCTCGCCAGCAACGTTGCCGTCACGGCCACCATACAAAATGCGTGTGCCGTCGGGCGACGGGCGGAAGTAATAGTGCAAGCGCCGCGTGTCGCCGCACATCACGCCCTTTGGCATCAGCTGGCGCATCAGGTTGCCCGACAAGGGCGCGGTGGCAATAATGCGACTGCGCACCGGCACCAATCGGCGGCGTAACCACTTGTCGACGCCATCGGTGTAGCCGTTGGTGCCCATGATGACGCTACGGGCTTGCACCGGGCCGCGTGCGGTTGAGACCGCAAATCCGTCCCCGTTCTGAACCTGCCCTAGCACTGCGGTTTCGCCATGCACGACGACACCTGCTTTTTGCGCTGCCTCCAGCATCCCGCGATGCAGTTTTGCTGGATGCAAGCCGCCGATGTCGTCGCGTGCAAGTCCGCCATGGTAGAGGTCGGTGCCCAGATAGTCGCGCTGCTCAGCACGTGGTACGGCCCGCACGTCGATCTTGAGTTCGCGGCGCAGGGTCTCTGCTTCACGCGCTAAGCGCTCATAGGCGGCAGGGCTATCGGCGCCGGTGAAGCGACCGGTGAGCGCGAAGTCGCAGGCAATGTTTTCGTCGCGAATGAAGCGAGCGAGATCTTCACGCGCCAGCTTGCTCTCGTGCAGGATACCCTTGGCGCGCACCTCACCGAAGGTGCGGGTCAGCTCGCCAAGGCCAGGCCGAAGGCTGCCGCTCGCCATGCCGCCGTTGCGCGTTGAGGCACCTTCGCCGGGACGCAGCTTGTCGAACACCATCACACTGCGACCGGCCCTTGCCAGCGTGATCGCAGCGCTCAGGCCCGTATAGCCTGCGCCAACGATGACCACATCGCAAGCTTTGGCGACCGGCACTTGCGGTGAAGAAACCGGAGGCGCTGCCTCCCACCAATAGGGCTCGGTGCTGATCATGTGTGCCTCGCGCGACGTGCCGTGTGACTGAGCCGGATTGCGCTAAGCTTATATCAACTGCCCGGTCTTTTTCCAGTCGGCGTGAACTACCTGATCAGTGATGAAATGGTGCCGTTTTGCACCAAAAATCAAAATTCGTAGTCTTTGGTGAAAATAATGTGGACAAAATAGTTAGTTCTAAAACTAATATTAATTGCGAGTGAGGTATTGGTAGCGTGTTTTGTTTAATGTTGTGCGTCGGCTCTATTGGGGTGTGCGATGTTGCGTAACAATTCAATTAAGAGAATTGCGACTATTTTTATAATTTGCGCGAGTCTTGCGTTTAACGGTTGTGCCGTCGTTACCGCAGAATACCAAAACTCAGGTGGATTTGTCGACTCAGTTTTGGATAAATACTGGTTTAAAGCTGATACGAAACAAATGCGTGTTTTACGTTCCTATTCTTTAATTGGTTCGCTGCTACGACTATCAACAGTCGGACGAACAAAGGCCGAGCGCAATGTCATGGCGGCTCAAATAACAGATACCGTTGAAAAATCGATGCAGGCTGCCGTATGCGCTTATACCGAACCATGCTTTTTTTTCGATGATCTCATGGCCGATCTCGATCAGAGTCTTTTCAAGTTGGCGGTACTTTGTTTCGATACCAAAGAAAATGACGATTTGTACGCAGAAATGCAGAGTAAAATCGTTGGCAAAGTACCCGTGTTAGGCGAAACAGTGACTGCTGTGACTAAAATACTTGACGCTAGCGCTTCTACTGTCAAAGTTGCAGCCAGAATTGCCGAAGTTGGCTCTTCATTGCTCAAAATTGGCAAAACAGGCCTTGGGAACCTCTGAACAAGCCTTCGAACATGGCACACTGGGATCATTGATTCGAGGAGCCCTGTGATGGACGATCAGCTGAGCTTTGCATCCCTCGACTATGCGGCGAAGAAGAAGCGTACGAAACGTGACGTGTTCCTGGGCGAGATGTCGGCCGTGGTGCCGTGGGGCATTCTCGAACGTCTCATCGAGCCGCACTATCCGAAGATGGGACCGCAAGGCGGGCGGCGGCCGTTTCCGCTGGCCACGATGCTGCGCATC
>JANOYV010000152.1:0-17823 GCA_031429105.1 Hyphomicrobiaceae bacterium
GTGCGCGGGTCATCAAGGCCTTCAAATGTTTCAATGAAATCGCGCATGGCACCAGCTCCACCAGGATCGAGGGTGCCAGTCCGTAGAATCGATTTGCCGCCCTACGGGCAAGCAGAATTTTCAAATGCGATTCCCCTGGGGCTCCTGGACATTGCCCTTGACTCGAATTTCGTGACCAATAAACTTGTCTATCTGAGTTACGCGGAGCCCCGTGGTGGCAGTCGCAACGGCACAAGCGTCGCCCGCGGCACGCTAATCTTTGAAGCCAACGAGGCTCGGCTCGATCAGGTTCGGGTTATTTTTCGTCAACAGCCTTCGACGACTGGTGGCCTACATTTCGGTTCTCGCCTCGCATTCGCCGATGATGGAACGCTCTTCGTAACGCTCGGTGAACGCTATCAACGCGACTTTGCTCAGGACACGAGTCGACACTGGGGCAAGGTTGTTCGCATCAATTCCGACGGGAGTATTCCAGTTGATAGCCCCAACTTTGGTGCAAATGCTGCGCCAGGGCTTTGGAGTATCGGGCATCGCAATCCGCAAGCCGCAGGCATTCATCCGACCTCGCGAAAGCTGTGGATTGTTGAGCATGGGCCGCAAGGCGGTGACGAAATTAATATCCCGATTTCGGGCGGCAATTACGGTTGGCCACTGGTTGGCTACGGGATCGATTACTCCGGCGCCACCATCCACGGGAGCACGCAACGGGTCGGGCTCGTCCAACCGATTTACTACTGGGCGCCGTCCATCGCACCGTCGGGCATGACATTCTATACCGGCGACAAATTTCCAAGTTGGAAGGGCGATCTTTTCGTCGGCGCACTGGCTGGCCAGCACTTGGCGAGGCTCGTTCTTGACGGGGAGACGATCATCGCGGAAGAGCGTCTACTGGCGAACCTCAATCATCGAGTTCGTGATGTACGGCAGGGGCCCGATGGGTTCCTTTACATTCTGACCGACAGCGCGCGCGGGGAAATACTGCGCTTGACCCCGGCGGAATGAAGCGTCGCGCAGGTCTAGAGCTCAGCCGCCTGCCGCAACAAGATCAACGCCTCGTGGATGGTCGCAAGACGGACATTTGCGCGACCGATATCGCCAAAGCGCATCTCGCGATGGATCAGTACTCCGTCGCGGGCTCTCGCTGCGAAATGGACGAGACCAACGGGCTTCTCGGCCGAACCGCCACCGGGACCGGCAACCCCGGTGACGGCAACTGCTACATCTACCGGCGAGTGCCCAAGCGCGCCCTCCGCCATTGCGCGCGCGACCGCTTCGCTAACGGCTCCGTGTCGTTTGATGAGGTGCGAATCGATACCCAGCATCTGCGCCTTCGCCGCGTTTGAATACGTGACGAAGCCCCGATCCACAACCGCCGAAGAGCCTGGAACTTCCGTCAGCAGACCGGCAATCAATCCGCCCGTACAACTTTCAGCGGTGGCAAGCTTAAGTCCGTTAGCGCTGAAATCCGCAATCAGCGCGGAGGCCTGCGCGATCAAGTCGCTTGAGAACATGGTCGAGGCCCCTCCAGACAAAACAAAGGGTGCGGCCCCTTGGACCACACCCTTTAAATAAATCAGGTTTGCCTTGAAGCCGCAAACTCAGGCGACGACGAGCTTCTCTGCATTGACCAGCAAGCCGTCGAGCGTCGAACGACTCTCGGAGCCCATCACGGCATTTGCGCGGCGCTGGGCTTCGACCCAAACCGGATAGGCTTCCTTGATCACGGCTTGACCTGATGGCGTCAGGTGCAATCCACGACCACGACGGCCCGCTGGCGGGTCCATGATGATCAGGTGCAACGCCAATAGCCGCTTCAGGTTGCGCGACAGGGTCGATTTCTCGATGTCGAGCGTATAGCCAATCTCAACCGCCGTAATGCCGTCCTGCTGCGCCAATTGGGTCAAGAGCGTAAACTGGCTCGCCGTGATTTTGAGCGGCCGCAGCGCGTCGTCGTAGACTCGCGTGATGATTCGCGACAGTTGCCGTACGCGCGTGGCGAGACACGTGGTGCGGGTCGCTTCCGCAATTTCACCGATGTTGGCTGATCCGCTGGTCAGCGTGGGCGTCATGACGTTCATGTGGGCTCCGAGCGAGGCGTCTACAACCGATGGCCTAACGGATGCCGTGATTCTGGAGGCTAGAGCAAGGCGATAAGCGCAGGTCGCCTAAACGATGGTGCAAAGCGCACCCGAAGCTGATCCTAGAAACGTCCCTTCCAGCTAAGGCTGTCCGCGAAATACGCCGTTTTTGAAGAACACCCGGTAAGGCGTGGTGCCAGATGAGCCGCCATCGAACGAGCGCCATTTGCCATTCTGGCAGAGCGTGCCACCTTGGACGGGAACGGCCTCGAACTCGATCATGCTTGGGTAGACCGCAGGATTGGATTCCGTACCAACTGCCATGAACGTCGTGACGCACTTTTCGCCCGTGATCACAGGGTCATAACCCTTGATCATGATGCCGTTGCCGCCGGTCGAGGGGAACGTGCTTTTGAGCACCGGCCAATTCTCGTAGACTTCTTGGGCATGTAAGACGGGTGATGCCAGCAATGCCGCAACAGCGGCGCCAAGTGCAAAAAGTCGCATATTCAACCTCCCGTTGGACGCCGCTCATTCCAGCGCTCCTGTTGTGAGGTACGGGGCCAAACGGTTTTGGTTGCAGGCGAACTTGCGAATTCTTTGCGACATTAGAGGCAGAATGGCTATTCAAACGTCCAGATCGCACCACAAGGCTGCATGGTCGGATGCCGCGTGGTAGCTCGTCGTCATCTCAGGGTAGACGTCCCACAGCGGTTTCTTGTTCCGGCCCCATACTCCGCGGCGCCACGTGCCGCCCTGCTGCATGCGCGCGTAGAGGGCCGGAGACAGCAAGATATAGTCAATCTTGTCGCGATCCGTGCCGTTTTGATAGGTTCCTGTGTGACCGTCGTTGATGAAGGACGGGTGCTCGGCGATGTCTTTCAAGTCGCTGGATTTGACCAACGGCGACAAGGCCTCGCTGTCGGGGGTATCGTTGAGATCGCCGATCACGGCAACATAGGTTGCACCTTCGCTTTTCAAGCGCGCATAGATCCGGCGTACTTCCTCCGCCTGCCGCCACCGCCGGGCATTCGACGCGTCCTGCGTGCCATACCCCTTGCTCTTGAAGTGGTTGACCAGCACCCAGATGACTGCACCGGACGGCGCCCAAATCGAGAACTCCGGGCAATCGCGGCTGAAGATGCGTCCACCGCGATCATCGGTGTCGTCCACGTGGCTTCGCATCCAGCCAATCTGGTAACCGTTTTTGGCCATCATGCCGACGTCGATGCCGCGATCATCGTTGCCGTCGATCAGCATCACCTGATCGAACGTTGGAGCGCCCACGTTTGGCATCAACACATTGGAGAATTGCATCAACGCTTTACGGTCTTCGCATTCGATGATGCCGATGACATCGGGCTTCACATCGCGCACCACCTGCGCGGAATTGCGGGTGGCCGCTTCGTTGATCAACTCTGTCTTGAGTTCGAGCCAACCGACCCAGTCGTTACGCCCTGCAGCCTTGATCTTGGTGCCACCAAGCATGGTGTACGAGACGAATTGCCCGCGCGATTCGCGAAGGATCACGTACTTGCTGTCGTTTTTCTTGTCGATGCCCAGCGCCTTCAGGACCACCAGCATCCTAGCCTTCATGACATCGGTGTATACGACCTCCTCGAACAGGTTGTTCAGTTCGGCGTACATTTCGAGGATCTTTTTGCCCTCGGCCCAGGTGTCGAGGTTTAGCGCTCGGGCGCGCGAAAATAGATTTTCGACGTTGTAGCTTGCAAGGCGCATGATGGCATAAGGGTCCCAGGCCCGCTCGGTTAGAATCGAGCGGTGACCCTAGACGGCGGCCGAGCCGTTGCCTGTCGCGCACAGGCAGTCATGCACAGTAAAGATTGCTTAGTCTAATGCTTCAAGGCGTTGGCGCGCTTTGCTCTCACCTTGAATGAGTGCGCTTTGATACAATGCCCGCGCCCGCAACACATCAGCGGTCGCACCTCTGGCGCTCCAGGCCGCCAGCATGTTTGGATCAAAGGTTTCAGCTAGGGCCATGAGATACTGAGGGTTGCCCTCGACAGCGCCGGACTGCAAGAGGCGACGCGCGGCTTCGATATCGCCCTGGGCAATCAACTCCCGTCCTTCAATCAGTCGATCCGATGCGACCGTAGACGCGGGCTCGGCTGGTTTGGAGATTGGTTCAATCGTCGGTGTCGGCGGACTCGAGATCGCAGCGGTTGCCGGCGACACAGGCGATAGCTGAATTCCACTAGAGGTCTGAGTTGGGCGACGGGTGGTTTTAATGCCCACGTCATCTGTCGTCACCGTCAGAGGCACCAGAGCCTGGATCACGCCAGCCGTGACAGTATCAGCTTGTGGTGGGACCTGCTCCGCAAGACGATTACTCATCACGATCGCAATTGGCACTAGCAGTGCCAAACCGAGGCCAAAGCCGACAAGTGCTGCCCGGCCTTCGCGACCACGTTGCGTTGGGGCAATGGTTGCTGGCACCAAGGCACCGACGCGGTTGGCCTGAACCAGCATTGGCAAGTCTAGATCTTCATCGCCTGCATCGTCGAGATACGCCTGATCGTTCGCCGGAACTGCCAGAGCGGTGGCTAGCTGATCTAGGAACACATTGCCGGAAGGAAGCGATCCGTTAATCGGTGAAGGCCGGTGCGTAAAGCCAGCCGCACGCTCGCGCTGCTGCGCCGCGGCCAGTGTTGCTGCCAATGTTTGGGTCGCATTCGTTTGAGCCATGACGCCCCCAGTGATCATCCGCAATACAGCGGAACTACCCGAAGGGATCAACACGGCAGAGGCTCTTGATCACGCTGGCCGATAAACGACCATCCCACACATCGATCCAACAATCGTCGGACCAGATGCCATTGCGGACGCAGATACCAAACCGCCTAGATCCCCTCAGCCCAATAATAACGCAAATAGTGCGCCAACGGCCAACTGTTTCGCTGGTGCCGCGCCCCGCGCAACCAACGACCATTGTTAGATACACGTTGGCATGCGGCAAGATGATGGCATAATGCAGACACCGTTAAGGCAGGTTGACGAATCCGGGATTGAAAATGCTGCTGCTTGTTTTGGGACTGCTCCTGTTTTTGGGCGTGCATCTGGTGCCGACCCATCCAGCCCTGCGCAACGACCTTCGAGTTCGATTTGGCACGAACTCTTATCGTATTGGGTTCACGGTGTTATCGCTGATCGGCTTCGCGCTCATCGTCTATGGTTATGGCAAAGTCCAGATGCTGCCAGGCAAAAACCCGCAGCTTTGGGTGCCGCCGCAATGGACCAAGCATCTGGCGTGGCTTTTGATGTTGCCGGCGCTGATCCTACTGGCGGCGTCCAACATTCCGTCGCGCATTCGCTCGGTCGTCGGCCATCCGATGCTGCTGGGTATCAAGATCTGGGCGGTGGCGCACCTGTTGGCGAATGGCACGTTGGCAGCTGTCGTCCTGTTTTCGACGTTTCTTGCCTGGGCTGTCTACGACCTGATCTCGGTCAGTAAGCGGGGTGCCATGGGTCCGCTCGGCTCGACGGAAGGCACCGCAGGTGGCGATCTGGCTGCGGTGGCAATCGGCACTGCGTTTTGGGCGTTCATGCTTTACTGGGGGCACACCAAGCTGATCGGAGTTGCGTTGATGTCCTGATGGGCGACGCCTAGCATCCGACGATCTAGCGCACCTCGGCCAGCAGCGATAACTGCCGCGACGATGTTCCGCCGTTCTGGTCCGTCAGGTCAGTTGGGTAGTCGCCAGTGAAGCAATGGTCGGTGAATTGCGGATTCTTGTCGTCGCGGCCATCGAGGCCCATGGCCCTGTACAACCCGTCGACCGACAGGAATGACAGGCTATCTGCGCCCATGAACGCGCGCATTTCCTCGACTGTCATGTTAGCTGCAAGTAGTTCCTCGCGGCACGGCGTATCGATGCCATAGAAATCGCCGTAGCGGATTTCGGGGCAGGCGATCCGCATGTGCACCTCGCGCGCTCCGGCATCGCGCATCATGGTGACAATTTTCTTCGAGGTGGTGCCGCGCACGACGCTATCATCGATCAGCACGATCCGCCGTCCTTTGACCACCGCGAGATTGGCCGAGTGCTTCATCTTGACGCCGAAATCGCGAATCCGTTGGGTCGGCTCGATGAAGGTGCGCCCAACGTAATGATTGCGGATAATCCCCAACTCAAACGGAATTCCTGATGTATGCGCGAACCCGATTGCGGCTGGTACGCCAGAGTCGGGAACCGGTACAACGACATCGGCCTCAACCGGCGCTTCAGCGGCAAGCTGATGCCCCATGTGCTTGCGCACGTCGTATACATAACGCCCGCTGACGAGGCTGTCGGGCCGCGCGAAGTAGATATATTCGAAAATGCAAGGGCGCGCGGGTCGCTTTGGGAAGGGACGATGGCTTTCGAGACCTTCGGGCGTGATGACCACGACCTCGCCGTTATCAACTTCCCGGAAGAACGTGGCGCCGACAATGTCCAGCGCGCAGGTCTCTGACGCTAGCACGTAGGAGTCCCCAAATTTGCCGATCACCAGCGGGCGGATGCCAATTGGGTCACGCACACCGATCAGCATATCGTTGGTGGTGCACACCAGTGCGTAAGCACCCTCCACTTGTCGTAGGGCTTCGATCAGGCGTTCGACCACACGGCGTTTGCGCGAGCGCGCCATCAGGTGGAGAATGACCTCGCTGTCGGAGGTCGACTGACAGATGGCGCCGTTCTGAACCAGTTCCCGACGTAGCGTCAGCGCATTGGTTAGATTGCCATTGTGGGCAACAGCGAAGCCACCGGTGTCGAGATCGGCGAACAACGGTTGTACGTTGCGCAAGATCGTTGCCCCGGTCGTTGAGTAACGCACGTGGCCGATAGCAGTGTCGCCTCTCAGGCGATCAATCACATCGGGTTTGTTGAAGTTGTCGCCGACCAGGCCCAAGCGGCGCTCGCTGTGAAAGCGGCTGCCGTCGTAAGTGACGATGCCGGCTGCCTCTTGGCCGCGATGCTGCAGGGCATGCAGTCCGAGTGCGGTGAGCTTGGCGGCATCGGGATGGCCGAGAACGCCGAAGATGCCGCACTCTTCGTGTAAGCGATCATCGCCCTGATATTCGTCGCTTGGTTCAACGTCGGCGTTTGAGTTGTTGGCACCGGCTTCGGAATGCAACGGCATGCTCGTCTCCCGCGAAGAACCGGACGAGCGATCGGGGCGACGCGCTCGCAATGCAAACGAAGTTTATTCAGTTCGGCACGGACGAGGATACGTCTGCCCCGGACTCGCGTGACTGATATATGAATTTCATAGCAAAGCGCCAGTGGCCTCGAAGCATGGTTCACGAGAAACTGACATGCTTTTGCAGAATACACTCAATTTGGCTTCTATTCAGCCGTTGCCTTGTCTGTAACACGTTGGACGACAGCCAACAGTGTTGGCCTAAGCGCCGCACTGGCATTATTCAGCATCCCCCGCGACAATGATTGTCGCACCCAATCGGGATGGTCCGCCTCCTTGGGGCTGAAGTGCTGGTAGAACATATAGGGTATCAAAACGATCAAAAACGCCCTGACGACGCCAAACATAAGGCCAAGCGTACGATCAATTACACCAACGCGGCTGTCGAGTATTGAATCAGAGATGCGCGCCGTAATCAAATGCACAACGATCAGCGTGATCAGTCCGATCAACACAGCGATGCCGATTTGGGCGATTTTTGGGGACGGCAGGCTCAACTGCTGCGTCACTTCGGCGGCCAATCCTTGCCGATACTGATAAAAATAGAGCCCAGCCATGCCACCAACAATCCAGGAAATGATCGATAGCAGCTCGCGGCCAAGGCCACGATACATGGCGAGTAGCCCGGAGATAATCGCCAGAGCTAACAATCCGACATCGAGATAGGAAAACGGACCGATCATGCGTGAAACGTCCTGTCAGGCTGGCTCTGATGGTTAATTGAAGGGGTTCAGTCGCACGGGGCTAACGCGTCTGCAAGCGCCTTGAGGTGGGAAATCCTCGACAGTTTCAATTTCAGCGACTTTTCATCCAGTTCGCCAGCCACCGGCAGGATCGCACGCTTGAAGCCCAATTTCTGGGCTTCGCGTAGCCGGGTCGTCATGTGGGCTGCCGGTCTAACCGCACCCGATAGGCTGATTTCGCCGCAGTACACCTCGTCCATCGGTAAGGAAATACCCGAAAATGACGACAGAAGTGCGGCTGCGGCCGCAAGATCTGCGGCCGGCTCGACGATTCGCAAGCCGCCGGCGATGTTCAAGAACACGTCATGTTCACTAAAATTGACGCCACATCGGGCCGCCAATACGGCGAGGATCATTGACAAACGATTCGGGTCCCAGCCGACAGCAGCCCGTCGCGGTGAACCAAGTTTCGACGGCGCGACGAGGGCCTGGATCTCAACGAGCAGGGGGCGCGTGCCCTCAATTCCTGCGAATACCGCAGCACCAGGTGCAGTAGCATCGCGGTCGCCCAGGAATAACTCCGATGGATTGGCAACTTCGGCCAGACCGTGGCCGACCATTTCGAACACGCCGATTTCGTCGCTCGCCCCAAAGCGGTTTTTGACAGCGCGCAGAATTCGGTAGGGGTGGCCGCGGTCGCCTTCGAAATACAACACGGTATCGACCATGTGTTCTACCACCTTGGGACCGGCGATCTGCCCGTCCTTGGTGACATGGCCAACCAGCAGCATGGCACTGCCGGATTGCTTGGCAAACCGGATCAGTGACTGCGTCGCAGCGCGCACCTGCGACACGGTTCCGGGTGCCGCTTCCACACCATCGGCCCACAGCGTTTGGATCGAATCGATCACGACGAGATCGGGCCTGCGCCCGTGTTCCAGCGTCGCGATGATATTGGACAGGTTGGTTTCAGCCGCCAGCAGTACCGGGCTCTTCGTCAAGCCGAGGCGCTCTGCCCGCATCCGCACCTGGGCGATGGCTTCTTCGCCGGTAAAGTAGACAGCTGTTCGCCCAGCGCCAGCCAGTGCCGCTGATAACTGGAGCAGTAAGGTCGATTTGCCGATGCCCGGTTCGCCACCGATCAGAATGGCAGATCCAGGCACGATGCCGCCGCCCGTAACGCGGTCGAGTTCGGCCATACCGGTCGGTATCCGCGGCGCGTCTTCGGATTTGACATCTAATCCTTCGAGCTTAACCGCGCGACCTTTGATTGCGCGGGTCATGCCGGAACCCGGCACCGCTGCGACATTGGCTTCTTCGACGATGGTATTCCATTCGCCGCAGCCGACGCATTTGCCTCCCCAGCGCGTCGATGTCGCGCCGCAAACCTGACAGACGAATGAGCTCTTCGCTGGTTTCGCCATGGTTCATATCACCTCGGGCGCGCGATCTTCGTAAATCCGGTGCACCCGTTTGGATAGGCGTGCAAGCAACTCGTAGCCGATCGTACCAGCGCGATCGGTCAAATCGTCGAGGGTTACGCGACCGCCGACCACTTCGACCCAGTTGCCGCGCACCGCAAGGTCGACGGGAACGTCCGTCACATCGACGGTGATCAGATCCATCGACACGCGGCCCACGACGGGTACTGGATACGAGCCGATGTAGCCGACAGGTCCAGGATGACCGCTCGGCCCGCTTAACGCGCGCAGGAACCCATCGGCGTAGCCGCAGGCAATCGTCGCCATGCGTGATGGTCGATTGGCCTTGAACGTTGCTCCATAACCCACAACCTCCCCCGGACTGATATCGCGTAACTGCAGAATGCGCGCCGACAGGCTGACGACGGGTCGCATTGGATTTTCGCCACCCTCAAACGCACGGCCGCCGTAGACGGCGATCCCGGGCCGAACGAGATCATAGTGGAACTTAGGCCCCAGGAAGGTGCCGCCTGAGTTCGATAAGCTCGCAGGTGCCGGTTGTAACTTGGCGCGCAACTGATCGAACAAGACGCGCTGGGCCTCGTTCATGGCATTGCCCGGTTCATCGGCGCAGGCCAGATGGCTCATCATGAGCGTCATCTTGAACGCCTTGAATAGCGCCGACTCGGCTGCAACGCGCACCACCTCGTCCGCGCGCAAGCCCAACCGGTTCATGCCGGTGTCGAGTTGAACAGCGGCTGGCAAATGCCGACCAATCGCCGTGCAGTAGGTCGCCCAGTCACGTAACTCCGGCTCGCTCGACAGCACGGGCCGCAAATCGAATCCCGCGTAGTGGGCCTCCGCACCCGGCAATAGGCCATCGAGAATATAGATCGCAGCCCCGGGCTGGATCGCGCGTGTCCGGCGGCCTTCTTCCAAGGTGGCAACGAAGAACGTGCGGCAGCCTTCATCCGTGAGCGCACGAGCAATCTGCTCAAGACCAAGGCCATAGGCATCGGCCTTGATGACACCAGCGCATTCCGCTGATCCCGCTTCCTGGTTCAGCCGCGCATAGTTCGCCCTGAGCGCGGCAAGGTCAATTCGCAGCACCGCGCGCGCGTCCGCTGGAATGCTGGCGCTGGTCTTGATGACATGCTGTGTTCGTGCGCCCATGACAACCTCGTGAGCCGGTATGCTGTGTGCTCCGGTCATTTGCGCGAACGCCCGATCAAACAACGCTCGCCGCCGCTCGCTCGGTCTAGCACGCCCGACTGCGCTGACGCCAATCGCGCTGCGACGTTGTCAACCGCTAGGATTGCTCCGATGCAGCAACGCTTGTGGCTCGGAGTGATCTCACTTTGGCACCGTTGCACCGTGCCGTTGGAAAACGCGTGCGCGGAACCAGTTGAGGCGCGGCGCGTTCTGCACCACATGAGTTTGCACAAGTAGTGTATGGTATGTTCGCACGAAAAATCAGGTTAGCGTCAGCGATCGGCAGTTTGATGCTATTCGCCCCGGTGGCCAATGCAGTGAGTGTCATCGATCAATCCGACACCGCCAAATCGAGCGCCGTCCAATTGGCTCAAGCTGGCGATGAAAAAGGTGGTCGTGGCGGTGGCGCAAATGCAGGCGGCGGCGGCAGAGCCGCAACGGCACCGAGTGGCGGCGGCGGTGCATCAGCAGGATCAGGTGGCGGCGGTCAGGCTGCGCGAGGTTCCGGCGCGCAGACGCGCGGCGCCGGACAAGGCGAGCGTCGCACGCAGAGTGCACCGCGCAGCTCTGGCGAGGTGTCACAGAACCGACGGTCGACCACGACCGTTCGCGAGCGAGCACCGGCGCGGACCGTGACGCCAAACCGGCCACCGCGGGAACCGACATCGGATCAGCGTGTGCGCAGAGATCGTGATAACCGCCCGAATGTCGTCACGCGCGACCGACGTGAAAATCGCTCCGGCGACCGACATCGCGGCACTCGTTTCAATTGGGGATTAGGCGGCATTTACTACTTTTATGACGGCTACTACCACGGTGACTGCTCATGGCTGCGGCGCAAGGCCGTGAATACCGGCAGTCAGTACTGGTGGCGCCGGTATCGCCAGTGTCGCGAATACTAGGCCGAGAATACTGGTCACTGCGAATGGTCGAGGCGGCAACGCCTCGGCCAATTTTGTTTCCATCTCAGGAGCGAGCGTGCATCGTTCGCCGTTACCCATCGCCCAAAATAGCGCGACGACGGGCGAGACTTTCGGCCGACCACTGCTTGGACATGTCGTAGTATATGTCGAAGGCAGGCGCGGCGACAGGTAATACAACCCACGGCAGTTTCGAGCGCAGGAAAATGTGGGCATCTGGCACGACCGACGCTGCATGATCGAGCGTCCCGACACGGACGAAGCGCAGCGACGGTCGTGCACCATAGTTACTCCATACCGCGGTTTTGCATTTGGGACAGCGATAGACATCATGCGGGCGACCGCTTTCCGTCGGCATCGCGACAGGTTCAGGCGAACCAGAGAGAACCTCGATCCGGTCCGTCTCGATCAACGCGTTGATGACAAACGCGCTGCCGGTTTGCCGCTGGCAATTCGTGCAGTGACAGCAATTGACAAACATCGGCGCCGATGCCAGCCGATAACGCACCTGCCCGCAGCCGCAACCACCTTCGAGTGGAGTTGACATGAAACTGTTCCTTAAGTCTTTTCCTGAACCGGTTTGCTTCAAAGACCTTGCAGCGGTCGCCGCCGGATACGCCCAGGCTCAATGATTGTCAGATGTCCGGTTGCCTTATCCGCAATTTCCGAAATCTTCTGGATGGCATAGGTCTCACGCATGCCGGCAGAAAGCGCGAATAGGGAAATGATAATGACGCCCATTGCAGGTTGACCGTGGCGGACGGTCATCTCGCCGAAACCCCAATCATTGGTGATGACGACGCGTCCAGCAGCCGCAGCAAGAGAAAGCACACGCTCATCATCGTCGCCACGACAGACTGTTTTCGCATCGACGATGTCAAAGCCGCGCTCTGTGAGCGCTTGTACGATTAAGCCTGCCACGCACTCATCCGCGAAAAAAGGTGGCACCGCGTTACTCCGCTGCCTCGATGCCCTCGTGCGCCAAATAATCCGCTGCAAATGCCTGCGCAGCATAAATATCTTCGGCTGTGAGGTGCGGATAGTTGCGCAGCATGTGCGCGAGCGTGTCGCCACTGGCAAGGCAGCGCAAAATGTGTTCAACCGTTATGCGTGTGCCGACGATTACGGGCTTGCCCATCATCACTTTCGGATCACGCTTGATGCGTGGATGCAACATAGCCAGAACTCCTTCGGACAGATCCTAACACAGATGGGCAATTCTGGCAGTCCCCATTTCCGGTCTGTTCCATCCGTTACTCCAACCGTTCCGCCATATAATGCTCCTTCGCGAGGTTGCCGAAGCGGGTCAGGTTGGGCTCGAACGACAGCTGTACGGTGCCAACAGGTCCGTGGCGCTGCTTGCCGATGATGACTTCGGCTTTGCCGGTTGCCATCATCATCTTCTGCTGCCATTCGGCGAACTCCGCCGTGCCCTCGTTCGGCTTCGTGCGCTCGACGTAGTATTCCTCGCGGTAGACGAACATCACGACGTCGGCGTCCTGCTCGATCGAGCCTGATTCACGCAAATCCGAAAGCTGCGGCCGCTTGTCTTCGCGCTGCTCGACCTGTCGGGAGAGCTGCGACAGCGCCATGATCGGGCAGCCGAGTTCTTTCGCCAGTGCTTTGAGGCCGGTCGTGATTTCGGTGATTTCCTGCACGCGGTTGGCGTTCGAATTGCGCGAGGAGCCAGACAGCAGCTGCAAGTAATCGACGACGAGTAATCCAAGCCCATGTTGACGTTTCAGTTTGCGTGCACGGGCTGCAAGTTGCGCAATCGTGATGCCACCGGTTTGGTCGATGTAGAGCGGAATGCGCGCCATTTCCTGGCTGACCGCAACGAGGCGCCGGAACTCCTCTTCGGTAATCATTCCGCGCCGGATTTTCTCCGATGAAATTTCCGCCTGCTCGGACAGAATGCGCGTTGCCAGCTGCTCGGCCGACATTTCGAGCGAGAAGAAGCCAACAACGCCGCCGTTGATCACCTTCAACGTGCCGTCCGCCTGTTTCTCGGTTTCGAATTTCTTGGCGATGTTGTAGGCGATGTTGGTTGCAAGCGCGGTTTTACCCATCGACGGGCGACCAGCCAGAACGATCAAATCGGAGGCTTGCAGGCCGCCCATCTTGCCGTCGAGATCTTTCAATCCGGTCGAGACACCGGACAAATGTCCGTCGCGTTGATAGGCCGCATTGGCCATCTGAATGGCATCGGTCAGCGCGTGCCCGAAGGTTTGGAAACCTTGGCCGTATTTGCCGCTTTCGGCCAACTCGTAAAGGCGGCCTTCGGCTTCCTGGATTTGCGTTTCAGGCGGAAAATCGACCGGCGAATCATAAGCCGTCGTTACCATTTCTTCGCCGATCATGATCAGCGCGCGCCGTGTCGCCAGATCATAAATCGTGCGGCCATAGTCGGCGGAATTGATGATCGTCGTCGCGTTGGCGGCTAAACGTCCGAGATATTGCGGCACAGTCAGCGTCTGGTCGATCGGCTCTGCGGTTTCAAAGAACGTGCGCAGCGTCACAGGCGTCGCCTGCTTGCCGGCCTGGATCAATTTGCCCGCAACCTCGAAGATCTGCGCGTGCAGCGGATCGTAGAAATGCGACATGTCGAGGAAGGCTGAGACGCGGTCCATCGCCTCGTTGTTGACGAGGATGGCGCCGAGCAGCGCCTGCTCTGCATCGATGTTGTGCGGCGCCTGCCGGAAGTCGAGCGGACCATCGGCGCGGGCTTGCGCCTTGAGCTGGTCGGCAAGGAGGATGGGCTGAGCTGGTGCGATCTGGTTCATGAGATCGAGGTTTAAGTGATTCCCTCAATCGCAAGGTCCTTGTCGGGGGCATTCCCGCAGCTCGTCCCCGTTATGCACAAGGGGCGGACAATGTACTGGAGTGTGTCTGCGAATCGCTATGTCTGTAAGCGGACCACCCGGGGGCAGGGGGGGCAATGGGATAAGCCCTAGATTTGTTACTTACTCAATATAGCACAATTGATGCGGGCGCTGAATGCCCGCATCAATTGTGGGTTAAAGCGCGCGATCAGGCGTCCGGCTGTTCGCCCGAGCCAGACGAACGATAGTCGTCATCTTCCTTGAAGGTCTCGAGCTCGATCTTTTCTTCCTTGATCATGGTCACGTCTTCGCCGCGTGACTGACGATCAGCCTCGTCTTGCGAACGGGCAACGTTGACCGAGACCTTGACGCTGACTTCCGGATGGAGCGCGACGGTGAGGCCATGCAACCCAAGGGTCTTGATCGGCTGGTCGAGGTTGACCTGACGGCGATCGACCGTGAAGCCGCCAGCAACGATGGCCTCGGCGATGTCACGCGTCGAGACCGATCCGTACAGCTGACCAGTGTCGCCAGCTTGGCGGATGGTGATGAACGTCTTGCCGTTGAGCTTGGCGGCAACGGCTTCAGCTTCCGTCTTCTGGGTCAGGTTGTCGGCTTCGAGGTGAACGCGGCGGGTCTCGAACTCGGCCTGGTTGTCCTTGGTGGCGCGCAGTGCCTTGCCCTGTGGCAACAGGAAGTTGCGGGCGTAGCCGTCCTTGACCTTGACGACGTCGCCCATTTGGCCAAGGCGGCCGATTCGCTGGAGGAGAATGACTTGCATGTGAGTATTCCTTTGGTTGGATTGTGATGACGAGGAGGACGAGGGTTAAGTTGTGCCCGAACTCGGTGGCTTCCGGCGCAAGGGGAAAAACGGTTCGGCTAGCGCCAACATCGCAAGCGCTGGGCCAGCGATGACATAGAACACGAACAACAGTGCGTAGACCGACGCCAAGACCACGGGCCGTGTTGTCCATCCGACGGTGACGTTGTGCAAAATCGCCAAGCCGACCAGTGTGTAGGCGAGGATGATCGCGCTGGCGAACCCAGCTCCGATCATGCCGGCAAAGCCCGGCAGAAACGTCGCGGCGATTGATGCTGCCAATGCCAGTGGAAATGTCGGGGGCAAGTGTAATTCCGACAAGTTCGGCCACGGCCGAATGAGCCGGTCAGATTTGCGCACGACAAGTGCTGCCAGCCACATGTTCAGCATGGCGATGACGAGCCACATGTTCGACAGCGCCGGGGTGAACATGCCGACCAGCACGTTCGTTAAGCCATTCAACTGCTCTGGACTGACAGTTGTCGGTGTTCCAGGTGGCTGACCTGACGGCACTGGCAAACCCAGCGGCTGGGCAAACACGCGTTCGGCGGTTGAGCGTAGTTGCGCGCGCAAACTATCGACATCGGCAGCCGTCGCCAGTAGGCCGACTGCTGCGAGCGCACCAGCAATGAGCGCTGCCCAAGCCACGATCCGACCCAGCGGATACCATTCAAGGTGGGCGGATGATCCATCCGTTGCCACATCGCGGCTCAACAGGGCGAGGTAAGATAAAATTGCAGTTGGCGCACCGATTGCGACCAAATGGAAAATCGCACCGCGACTCGTGCCAAGCAGAGCGATCGCGATTGCAGCGGTTGCCGATGCGGCGATGGCTGCGCGCCAACCCCAGCCAAGCCCTGATATGGCAACCGGCATTGGCGACAGGAAAAACAACACGAACAGCCCGAGTACGGTTCCGGTCGAGGCCGATGCGAACAGCATCGCCGACACGAGACCGGCGCAAGCACCGATGAGAATGTTGATCTGCATAATCGAGCTGTCCCGCGCCAAGGCGGTTAGGGGCGGCATGTCTCGTCCGCTCCAACCATTATAAGTTGTCGCCGGCGACTCCGCTACGCGGAGCCGACCGCCGGCGACGGTTTGTTCTTACTTCAAGACGTAAGGCAGAAGCCCAAGGAACCGGCAGCGCTTGATTGCGACTGACAATTCACGCTGCTTCTTAGCCGACACGGCAGTGATCCGGCTCGGCACAATCTTGCCGCGCTCAGACACGTAGCGTCCCAACGTGCGTACGTCCTTATAATCAATCTTCGGCGCTGAATCTCCCGAGAACGGGCAGGTCTTGCGACGACGATGGAACGGGCGGCGCGCGGGAATCTGTTGAATTTCGTCAGCCATGGTCTAGCCCTCCGAGCCGGTGTTGGAGCCGCCATCACGGGGCGGACGAGGTGTGCGGGGGCGATCATCGCCGCCCTCACGAGGTGGACGGGGACGGAACGTCGAGGCGCCATCGCCAGCACCACCACCTGCACCAGCACCTCCTTCACGACCGCGATAGCCACCGCCGCCGCCAGCACCGGCGCCGCCGCGGAAGCCACCGCCGCCACCACCGCCACCTGCACCACCGCGGAAGCCACCACGGTCACCACCAGCGCCGCCACGGAAGCCGCCACGATCACCGCCACCGCCACCGCGGTCGCTGCGCTCTTCGCGGTCACCCTTGCGCATCTGCACAGAAGGCTCGGCCTCGTGGGCCTCGACCTTGACGGTCAGCCAGCGCAGGACGTCCGTCGAGATGCCCATGCGACGCTCCATTTCGGCAACCGCTGCGGGCGGCGCTTCAATGTTGAGTAGCGAGTAGTGCGCCTTGCGGCTCTTCTTGATCTTGTAGGCGAGCGAACGCAGGCCCCAGTATTCGGACTTGGAGATTTTGCCGCCACCTTCTTCGATGACGGTCGTGTATTCTTTGGTCAGCGCTTCGACCTGTTGGGTCGAAATATCCTGGCGCGCCAGGAAGACATGCTCGTATAAGGGCATGAAATTGGCCTTTCTCTGTTGCATCCAGCGACGTTTACACGGCGCCTCGTTGGTCAATGCATGTCGCCCCGGCGCAAAGCCTCTTTCGGACCGGAGATGGCCCAAAAGCACGACCCGTGAAGAGCGGAGACACCAGGGCGAAGACCTTTCGGTCCGACCGCACGTTTGAACGTGCGCGCCCCTTCAGCCCCCAACCGGAGCGGATCACAACGCGGTGTATACACGTAACGCGAGCGAGGGCAAGCGTTGGTCGTGCAGCCGATAGGGGCCAGCCCTTGTGATCGCGTGTGATCGGGCGAGATGCGTACAAAGGAACAAACCTCAGTTATTGGCGATGTATGTTGATACAACTTATGACTCCCATTCGCACTCCGACGTTGTTCCCGTTTTTCAGTTTCCCCCTCGAAAGTGAGGGGTGCGAGGTGGCCGGAAGCCGCGCGGGCATTCCGCAATGGGTAGAGGAAGCAGCAACGGGCCACCTCGCGACAGGATTTTTGGCCTACCCGCAGCAATCGGTGGATTACGTCCACACGCCGGGTTCCACAGCGCCGCTGCGGCGAGCCTCAAATCGGCACCGGGAGCGTACCCGGGTTTGACCCTTTGACCTGCCAACCCGTGCGCCGCCAGCAGTCGCCACCGGTTGGCGTCCCCTCATGCGCATAGGTCG
>JANOYV010000153.1:0-27791 GCA_031429105.1 Hyphomicrobiaceae bacterium
GCCGCAGGCACAAGAACATTATAAGAACAAACTATCCTATAAAGGGCACCTTAAGCAGCATTGTGAAGCCATTCAGTGTCGACAACGCGCCTAGCGCGGCGCAGATCACACTGAAGATTAGAAGGAAATTACCGCTCGACACCAGCGCCACCGAGGCAATCACGATCGCGATCTGCAACAGGGCCTGACCGTAATCGAAGTACGGGTCGCGCTGGATCGCCTCGTCCCGCTCTTTTTCAAGCGCCTTATTCTTCTGCCAAAGTTGATCAAGCCCCTCTTTGCTAGCCGGATCGGATTGCAGCTTGGCGATATCCGCTTTGCGAGCCTTGATCTTATCTTCGTAGAGCGCGCGACCTTCAGGTGCCAGAGACGGACTCGTCTTGAGGGTCAATTCAAGTTCATCGACCGACAAAATCAGCGCATTGCGGCGCAGGTTCTTTGCCTGGAAGAAGGCCCAGCCGTTGGTTGCCTCGATGTTGTAGCGGGTTGAATCCTTGGTGGCATTGCCGCCGCCCATGGCGCAAATGGCAAGCACGACGGCGACCATGCCGATGTAGATACCGACCCACTTGTCACGCGATTCCTTGTTGTCTCGCTCGGCATCGCGACCGAGTTCATTCCAGGCCATGTCTCACTCCCATTCGATTTTTTGCGTTTCGCGCCGTTCGACTTACGCGACCAAAGCCTGCTTTTCGATGACATGCCCGGCGGCGTCGAGCCGATAGATAATTGGCGCACCGGTGCCGAGTTCGACCTTCAAGATCTGCTCGGGCGTCAACTGCTCGATTTGCATGATCATCGAACGTAGCGAGTTGCCGTGGGCTGCAACGATCACGTTGCTGCCGGCTTTCACCTGTGGCCAGATCACCTTGTCGTAGTACGGCAAGGTTCGCGCCGCCGTGTCTTTGAGGCTTTCGCCACCTGGCGGTGGCACATCGAAACTTCGGCGCCAAATGAGGACTTGGTCTTCGCCCCACTTTTTGCGGGCGTCGTCTTTATTGAGGCCGGACAGTTCGCCGTAGTCGCGCTCGTTGAGCGCTTGGTCCTTCACGGTCTCTAGATCAGGTTGCCCCAACTCCGCCAGCATGAGATCCAGGGTGCGCTGTGCGCGGATCAAGGTGCTGGTATAGGCAATATCGAAGTGCAACTTCTCGGCCCTGAGCCGTAATCCAGCGCGCGTTGCCTCTGCCACGCCCTTTTCAGTGAGGTCAGGATCTCGCCAGCCGGTGAAAAGGTTGAGTTTGTTCCACTCACTCTCACCATGGCGCACGAGTACGAGGACATTTTTTGTCATGATCAGTACAGTTCCGTTGTGATTAGAAAGTCGACTTTCATAGACCGAGCACATCCGCCATTGAAAAGAGACCGGGGCCTTTGCCGCGGCCCCAGAGCGCTGCCTTGATCGCGCCGCGCGAATAAATGCCGCGATCGGACGCCAAATGCGAAATTTCGATGCGCTCACCTTCGCCCGCGAAGATGACCGAGTGATCGCCGATCACAGATCCACCGCGCAACGCTGCAAATCCGACGTCACCGCTCTTGCGTGCACCGGTGTGGCCGTCACGCGCACGTACGCTGTGGTCGTCAAGGGTGATGCCGCGCCCCTCAGCTGCCGCCTGACCGAGCATCAAGGCGGTTCCCGACGGCGCGTCGACTTTATTCTTGTGGTGCATCTCGACGATCTCGATGTCGTAGTCGGCATCGAGCGCTGCTGCAATTTTGCGCGTGAGGCCGAGCAACAAATTTACTCCAAGGCTCATGTTGCCAGCTTGGATGATCGTTGCATGCCGGGCAGCAGCCTGGATCGCCTTCTGCTCGGCCTCACCGATGCCCGTTGTGCCAATGACGTGCACAATGCGCGCGTTTGCTGCGAGGCCGGCATTGAAGACCGAAACGGCTGGGGTTGTGAAATCGAGGATGCCTTCCGCCCGCGCGATCAGTTCGAGCGGATCATCGGTAATCGCGATACCCAGCGCATCGATGCCCGCGACCTTGCCAATGTCCTGGCCGATCCATTCCGAGCCGACGCGCTCGATCCCGCCGACGATTTCACACGGCGGCATCACGGCCATTGTCCGCACGAGCTCACGCCCCATGCGGCCTGCGGCTCCCATCACGGCGATCTTCATGTCGCGCCCACCTGTTTGCTACTTCAGTTCCGCCCGTGCTCAACCTAGGCCTTTGCTGCCCGATCAATCGCCTGCATGATTAGCGCGCGCGCTTCGTCTGCATCGCCCCAGTGATGAATTTTCACCCACTTACCGGGTTCCAAGTCCTTGTAGTGCTCAAAGAAATGTTGGATTTGCTGCATCGAAATCTCAGGCAGGTCCTTGTAGCTGAAAATTTTTTCATACCGCTTTGTAAGCTTGGGACTTGGCACTGCGATAATCTTTTCATCGCCGCCGCCGTCGTCTTCCATCATCAGCACCCCAACCGGTCGGCAATTGATCACGGCTCCAGGCACAATCGCGCGCGTATTGCACACCAGCACGTCGATCGGATCACCATCGGCCGATAGCGTATGCGGCACGAACCCATAATTGCCGGGGTAGCGCATCGGTGTATGCAGGAAGCGATCAACAAACAGCGTGCCAGACGCTTTGTCCATTTCATACTTGATCGGTTCGCCACCGACGGGCACTTCGATGATAACGTTGATATCGTCCGGCGGATTTCGACCGATGGAAATGGCGTCGATGCGCATGATGTTTTCCCAGCGAAGTTGATGGTGCAATTGATATTTGTAGCTGCGGCCCTTGTGCCGTAGTCATTGCTCGACGACAATCCCATCGGCGAAAACAACATCGAGACTGGAACGGTAGGCAGTAAGTTTGGCAACGCACGCTCAATCAACCGCGATCAAGTCTGCAGGCCCACTCAGTGGTCTGTTGGCTATGATTTTGATCGCTAGCCCGGCAATGGGCAACCCGGTAAAAAGTCGCTTTACGACGCTAGAGTTGCGCACATGCAGCGTCATCAAGCGCCACTCCGACGGGAATACATGGCGTTGCAGCGGCTTGAAAGGCTACCCCGTGAGCTATGCAGAAGGCGATTTGCGCGCCTTCGTCGGGTTTAGCGCGCGACCTGAGGCGAGCCAAGCCATGCAGCAGACATTGGCGGCCTTCAATTCGATTTTTAAGGGGACAGGGCGGCGCGCAACCATTGAATGGCGCTTTCGCCGCCAAAATGGCGTCGATCACCCATACGCAGCCATTATGCGAGTGTTTACGTCTGGCGACGGGCAAAAGGGTGAAGTCTTGATCATAACAAAGATCACGGCGACCGAAGCGTGCCATATGGCCTACATCGATACCAAAGCGAATGCCGATGCGATGGCGCTTGCAAGATCGACGGCAGACGAATTGGCAGCCGCCTGGAAGTGCACCAACGAGCCTCGCGTCATGGGCGCCAGTGGCAAAGCACCGATCTAATTTTTAAAGTTATCATGCGTGGGCTGATGCCGCCGCGATGAACTAACCCCAGGTAAATGCCAGCTTGGAGAGCTTCGCCGATCCAATTTTATCAGCACGTGCAGCGATCGGCCGCCCACCGCGACGCCAATAGAATGACACCGCAGCCTCATTCTCCGCAAGGGCCCACACCACAAGCCCACTGAGCCGCCGCATATCCAAAGCGTGACGACACGCCTCGAACAAGTGCTCGCCAAAGCCCAGACCCTGGTGCGTTGGCGCCAAGTAGATTTCGTAGATCTCGCCTTCTTGCGCACCGCGCGCGCGCGCAACGCCACACGTGGCATAGCCAGCGACCTTGCCGCCAACTTCAAGCACGAACAATGTATCGCCAGAGCGAATTGAGGTGCGCCACCAGTCTGGATTACGGCGCCGGATCATAATTTCGAGATGCAGCTGGGGAATAATCCCGCGATAAGCCAATTCCCATGATTCACGAAATACGCTCGACAGCGCCTTCGCATCGGAAAGCTTGCCGCGACGCACACGAACTTGAGAACTCGAACCCAGCATGGACCAGAGTTTGCTTTATCGGCGCGCGCTTGAACAGAGGAATTTTTCAGATATTTTCACTGTCTGTCGACACACAAAAAATCCGGCATGCAGGAGCATGCCGGATTAAATTCTCGTAAGACTATGGAGTCGTCAGATTAAGCTGACTTCTTCATCTGCTCAAAGCTCTTCGTGGTGGCGGTGTTCATCGTCTCGAAAGACTGACGGGCAACCTTGGTTGACAGTTCGAAGAATTCTTTCGTCTGGGCGCTCACAGCGGCAAACTGCTGCTGGAAGAAATCAGCCTGCAGCTTGGCGGCTTCTGGCAATGAGCGGGCGCGAGCAATCGCCTGAGCAGCCGCGAAAGCTGCTTCGGTGTTGGCCACGGTGTTGCTCAGAACTTTTTCGCCGAGGGTCTTTGCACCAGCCTGGGCAGAAACCATCACGTCTTCGACAACCTTGGCGCTGTCCTTCGTGACAGCATTGAACTTCTGGTAGGCTTCGCGTGACTTAGCGACGGTCTCTTCAGCCATGTGTCCGACGTTCTCCGGGATGCGAGCATCCTTGGCGGCGTTGAACATATCCTGGGCCTGGCGGGTGAACTGGTCATTGACGTTCATGGGGATGCTCCTTGATGAGGTTTCGAAGTTTACGGCGTCTGGTCTGGCGGTGGCCCGACGCATAGGACCTATATGGCTCGTCGGAAACCGCTGCCTGCAACCCGCGCTCGACTAGAAAACCGGGCGAAAAAGTTGCCTGCGAAACGTCCAATAACAGCAACATAGTGCACGACATTTTGCATTGCAACATAAATCAAGTTGCGGTGCGGTATGCCATATTGTCGCAACGCCTGTGCTGGAGTGAACCAGCCGAAAACAAAGGGGTGGGCGCTGCCCTTAAATAAATCCATACCTCATTTGGGGATCTTGTGCGCCGCAGCAAAACCGAGTGTTGGAAAGATATCGCGATAGCCCATGGCAGCCGGATCGAACATTATATCGCTTGGCCGCAAGGCGCGGGCGAGCGTCAGTCCGTCAAGCGTCTGACAGCGCGAGAGTGCGACGTAGGCCTGTCCGTGGGCGAAGGTCCCGCGACCGAGATCGATGTAAACTTTATCCAGCGTCAGCCCCTGACTCTTATGAATTGTCAATGCCCAGGCCAAGCGCAGTGGTAGTTGCTTGAAGGTGCCTGCAATCGTCTCGACAATCTTTTCAGCGTCCTTGTCGAAGGCATAGCGACGGTTTTCCCACGATGCGGCTTCGATTTCGTATTCGCGGCCATTCAGTTCGACAAAGGCCGTCGCTTCTTCAAGCCGCGTCACACGCCCAATGCTGCCGTTAACCCACCGACCATCCGCGTCGTTGCGTAACATGATGACCTTGGCGCCGGGCTTCAAGTGCAAGGCCGTATCGGTTGGATGCGCACTGTCGTTGAACTCACCGGTCACCTTTGCCTCAAACGTGAAGGCACGGCCTGGAAGGGCGTCAAGAAACGCCACGTTGATGCGATGTGCTGCCGCATTGGTCGGCGTCAAAATCACATATGGATCCCCTTCGGACAGCGTGCGAATGGGCGATACCCGCTCGTTGAGCGCAGATAAGTCGTCCTCGTCGGCAGCGCCCTCCCGGACGCGATTGAGCACGTCCAACAACGTTTCATCGCGCTGACGGAAAACCTCGCCGAGTTCAAGCAGGGTGGTGCCCGCTCCCTCTCGCAGCGCATCGATACTAAAAAAGAAGGGACCGCCATGAGTGTCTTGCAGGTACTCGGCCTCTTCACCGCGCTGTACCACCGGCGGTAACTGATGAAGATCGCCAAACAGCACCAGCCGCACACCACCAAAGGGCTCGCGCGGGCGGCCGCGGTTCAACCGCAGACTGAGGTCGATTGCGTTCATCAGATCAGAGCGCACCATCGACACTTCGTCGATGATCAACATTTGCAACCGGCGCATGATCCCACCGTTCCGGCTGCGCCTGATATCGCTCGGTTGAATGAGCTTGGGCGGAAACCCGAAAAACGAATGGATCGTTTGCCCGCCAGCGGTGACGGCCGCCAGACCGGTTGGCGCCACGACCACATTTGGCACCGTGATCATATCCCGCAGCGTGCGCAGCAGTGTCGATTTACCCGTTCCGGCCCGGCCCGTTACAAACAGGTTGCCCTCTTGCTCGTTCAGCACAAATTGAGCCGCCGCCTCGTACTCGGGCGTAGGTGTCAGTCCAGAGGGCCACCCGCGAGTGGCGGCACCGGACGTTGGGGCTGACCGTGTTGGCACGTTGGGATGTCCAGGCTGATGTTACCGCCCGGCTTGCATAGCGAAAGAATCGCTTACCTCACAGCCTCACGTCGCTGTTACACAATCAAAGCCCCAACGCGCGGCGTGCAGCAATGATCATCTCAGGTGTCGAACCTGGGGGCAAAGCAACCCGCTGGCCGTCACGCAACTGGATCTCAGATTGGGTAAAGGGGTAGCCGTCTTCATCAAACCGTGACGCCAGACCAAGGGCTGCGATCTGATCGAAGTGAACTTCAACACTGGAAGTCGCGAGAACACCGCTCTGAACAAATTCGACACGGCGCGCCTTGGTATCGATTACAATTGCCGTCACGTCGCCTGGCCAAAAGAGGCTGGCGGCAAATAGTACCGTGGTCACCATAAGCATTGATGCGAGTAAGGCGAATATGATCACGCGGCCATGCTGCATGATCGCCGGATCAATGATGCCTAAGACCATCATCGGCGCTGACAGCCCAAGCAAAATTGGCGACAGCATATGCAGATTGAACCGACCGGACACGCCGGTACCGCTCTGACCTGATCCGAGGACGAGCCGCGACGAGCTCGCAGGGGTTGCAATTGACATCTCAAACAACCTTCACGATTGAAACAAAGGTAGTACAATCGTCAGCCTACATTTAGATGATTTACAATTTGTTTGATCCGTGGTCGACAAATTTTAAAATAGCATTCGATTTTATTGAGCAATATCATATCATTAATACTCCCCTTCAGTTGGGGACGGCAATGCATCGAATTTTGGAATGGCTTGGTAACATTATTCGCACAAGCAGAGGGCCATCACCTCGGGTAACGTGCACATCGCGAGGTTCACGCTTCCAGTCCCAGCGACTTCAGGCGCCTTCGTCATCGTCTCTCTCAACCTCAAAGCCTTCCCTCAAGGGAAGGCTTTTTTTACTGCGTGAAAGTGCCACCCAGCGCACCGACAGAGGATGCAACTTCCAGAGATGTCGCTTATATCTTTGCAGATAGACGAACCATCAAGGACACGACCACCATGCCCATGGACGCCGGCGAGATCGAAAAACTGATCCGCGCCAAATTTCCGGATGCCGAAATCGCGATCAAAGACTTGGCTGGCGACGGCGACCATTACGCCGCACATGTTGTTGCACCTGCGTTTCGCGGCAAATCACGGGTTCAGCAGCATCAGATGGTCTACGACGCATTGGGTGGTCGTATGGGTGGCGTTCTGCACGCACTGGCGTTGACGACGGCCGCGCCACCGGAAGTGGCCTCAGATCAATCGCTGCCTTAGGATTGACTTGGGTCGTTCTCAAGCGCCATCTAAGTGCCGATTTTTACGAACACGCTCGCTCTCAACCATCATTGACCGCAGGATCTTGAACACATGACCGACCAAGCAGCCGTCCAAGACTGGATTCGCAAGACAATCGCTTCAAACGACGTGGTCTTGTTCATGAAAGGAACATCAAAGTTTCCGCAATGTGGCTTCTCGGCTCAGGTGACCCAGATGCTTGGTCACTTGGGCGTGCCGTACAAGGACGTCAACGTGCTTGATGATGCCAGCATTCGCGACGGCATCAAGACATTCACGAACTGGCCGACGATCCCGCAGCTCTACGTCAAAGGCGAGTTTATTGGCGGCTGCGATATCATCCGCGAGATGTTCCAGCAGGGTGAGTTGCACCAGCTCATTCACGACAAGGGAATCCCACACACCAACCATAGCCACCACGCCTGAGACGACTGGCTGAGCGGCGGTTAGCACACCGCACGACAGTTTGGCTTAGATCCACGGGCCTCCGAAAATGACGCTCGGCGGACGACGTTTTTTGCTCAGCATGGCGATTGTGGGTGCCAGCGTGTGTCTGGCACTCGGCGTAAACTTGCCGATCATCAAGTTGACCAAGTACGTATTTTGGTCGACCGAGCATTCGTTGATTTCGACAGTTCGCGCTTTGATTCGTGACGGTCAGCTTTTCCTCGGCATCACGGTGCTGGTGTTTTCGATCATCTTCCCCGTGTTGAAGCTGCTCTACCTGCTGTTGGTTTCGACACTGCCGAATTTGGAAATTCGACGCCAGGGCAAGCGACTGCGAGCGCTCGAATGGCTCGGCAAATGGTCGATGCACGACGTGCTCGTGCTGGCTTTGACGATCTTCTTCATTAAAAGCCAAAGCATTTACGATGCGGCGAGCCTAAGTGGCGTCTACTTCTTTACCGCTGCAGTCATCTTGATGATCCTGTCTTATGCCTGGCTGCGGGCTGATGGCAGCGAAGTGGCCCTCCCCCCCGAACCACTTGAAGCTGATCTGCCGATCTCCGCATTGCGCAACTTTGGCTTGAGCTTCCTGATCATCCTGGCGACCGTATTCTTTGCCCTCGGCATCATTTTACCGGTGATCAGATTCACCACGGTCTACGTGTGGACGAATGAGCATTCGATCGCGACCATCATTTGGGCCCTCTACAAAAATGAGGAATTTTTTCTCTGCGGGGTGCTCTTTGCGTTTTCGATTTTTTTTCCATTCCTCAAATTGTTCTATCTTTTGACCCTTGTGACGTCTCCTGATCTAGACCCCGAGTTCAGGGCCAAAAGTATCTCGACGATGGAGTGGCTGGGTCGGTATTCAATGACCGACGTCATGGTGCTGGCGTTGATGATTTTTTATGTCAATTCATCAGGTTACACCGAGGCCACCGTCCTTCCAGGCGTGTATTTTTTTGCAGCGTCCGCTCTGATGACCATGCTGGCTTATGGCTGGGCCAATGGCGTTCCGGCTCGGCGCACCCGCCGCGTAACGCAAACCTCCACTTGAACGCCGCTCAATATTAACGGCTGCTTAGGCCTGCTGACCTAATGTGAGGGCGATCCACACGGGGACTGCAACCACATGCAACCTACAGCGACCATCGACGTTTCGATCGTTGTTGTCAGTTACAACACACGCGATCTGACAATCGAATGCCTTCAGTCAGTCGAACGCGAGACCCGGACCACAACCTTTGAACTCCATGTTGTCGATAACGCATCGACTGATGGGTCAGCTGCGACATTGCAAGCTTGGGGGGCGCGGCTCAACTTCACACCGGTAACTCAAAACCTCGGCTTCGCTGGAGCCAACAACGTGGCGGCGAAGTCTGCCCGCGGCGAATTCATACTCCTGCTGAACCCCGACACGATCGTACTCGACGGCGCCATCGACAAACTGATGGCGTTCGCCCGTGAAACACCAGATTCAGGAATCTGGGGTGGCCGCACTCTATTCCCGGATGGCACGCTCAATCCTTCGTCCTGCTGGGGCCGGATGACGCCCTGGAACTTGATCTGCCGGGCAACAGGTCTGACCGGACTGTTTTCGAACTCCGAGCTGTTCAACGGAGAAGCTTACGGGGGGTGGCAGCGCGATACGGTGGCGCATGTCGATATCGTATCTGGATGTTTTCTATTGATCCGTCGCTCATTGTGGGAAGCCCTGGGTGGGTTCGATCCTGCCTTCTTCATGTACGGGGAAGAAGCCGACTTATGCCTGCGCGCCCGGAAACTGGGTGCAGCGCCGCTGATTACACCCACTGCTACAATCATTCATCTGGGCGGCGCATCCGAGCGCACGCGAACCGAAAAGATGGTCAAGTTGTTGGCCGCCAAAACCATGCTCATCCAACGGCACTGGTATCCTGTGATGCAGCCATTGGGGGTTGCCTTGATGACGGCTTGGCCACTCAGTCGATGGCTCGCGCTAAGCCTGCTGTCCAAAGTTCAATCCAACGCTGCTCGAACTGATGCCGCGGCCACGTGGCATGCGATCTGGCTTCAGCGCTCGACGTGGCTTCGTGGCTATGGCCAGCGCCCAAAGCGAACAGCCACATCGCCCCTCGCGTCAATCAATCATTAACCACGACGCAGATACCCTCCATGCCATTCAATGCGCCATTGCCGGAAGAGATCGCAAGAATGACCGAAGTTCTGGAGCATGCCCGACGTGACGTGGTTCGTTCCGGTCTGCCGGACGCCAAACGTTTCACGATCGCGACCCTCGTTAACAACCGCACGCACTATGATGAAATGCGGCAGTCGTTCGATGACGGCGGCTTCAAACGCTCAGATTGCGAGTATCTGTTTGTCGACAATACAGGTCCTCAGCAAACCTGCGCCTATCGTGGGCTCGACCGGCTGTTGAGTGAAGCGCAGGGCGAGTACGTCATCCTGTGCCACCAGGATGTTCGGATCGTTGACGACGGTCGAACTGAACTCGAAGCACGCCTGGACGAGTTGAACGCTGCTGATCCAGCCTGGGCCATTGCCGGTAACGCCGGCGGCATCTCGGCAGGTCGCCTTGCCATTCGCATCACCGATCCGCACGGCGCAAACCGGCACGTCGGTAAATTGCCAGCCAAGGTGATGAGCCTCGATGAAAACCTGCTAATTGTGAAACGTAGCGCCAGGCTTTCGTTCTCACGTGACCTATCAGGTTTCCACTTATATGGCGCGGACCTGTGCCTCGTCGCCGATGTGCTCGGCCATACAGCGTACGTGATCGACTTTCATCTCGAACACTTAAGCGGTGGCGTTAAAGGCGCTTCTTTTGCCGCCATGGAAGACGCCTTCCGCGACAAGTGGAGTCACGCGTTGCGCCCACGCTTTTTGCAAACAACATGCAACCTGATCAATCTCGCTGGCGATAGCTTAGGCCGCATGTTGGGCCGAGTGGCCGGGCCGCCACTGGCGCGCATTTCGAAACGCTTGCCTGCAGCCAGCGGCTGGACGCGCAAATCAGCGTGAACGCATCCGATCCAGAACCGTCCGTAAACGCCACGACTGATCCCCGTCAACACTTGCGACGTCAACTCGGTCGTCAAGGCGCGTTACTGTTTTCCGGTTTTGCCATCGCTCAGTTATGCTCTTTCGCGCGCAATGCGATTATCGGTTACGCCTTGTCAAAGGGCGACTTTGGCGTTGCAGCAACAATCACGATTGCGCTCCAGATGTTGGAAACGCTCAGCGATCTTGGCGCTGACCGGCTATTGGTACAGTCCGCTGATGGCGACGATCCCCGACTAATGGCAGCCGCCCATGCGACGCTGCTGTTGCGCGGACTTTTTACCGCATCCCTGCTCTACTTATCAGCCGGGCTTGTCGTTAACTTCTTCGACATCACCAAGGCGCGCTCAGCCTTCGAGGCGGCAGCACTGGTCCCCCTGATCAAATCCTTCATGCATCTGGACTCGCGGCGACAACAGCGTGGGTTGCAAAACCGCACCTTCGTATTGATTGAAGTCGTCCCGCAGGCCTTGTCCCTCGCGGCAACAATACCGATCCTGGCACTAACGGGCGGCTATTCGACTGTCGTTTGGATCGCAATACTTCAAGCGCTGCTCTCGGTCGTCACATCCCATGTGCTGAGCCGACGGTCGTATGCCATCAGCCTTGAGACCGAGTTCGTGAAGCGCCTGCTGGCGTTCGGCTGGCCAATTTGGCTCAGTGCCTTCCCGCTTGTCGTCGTTTATCAGGGCGACCGCGTTATTGTTGGTCGCCTGCTCGGCATGGACGCACTAGCCGGATATTCTGCAGCCTTCATGATCGCCATGGTTCCGGGACTGATTGCAGCTAAGGTCGGGCACGCACTGATGTTGCCGCTGTTGAGCACGCAACGTGACAGCCCAGTCACGTTCTATCACCGCTATGTCATGATGTGCGAGGGCACCAGCATCGCCGCAGCAGCCTACCTTGTTACATTTGTAATTGCGGGTGGTGTCATCCTACCACTGGCGTTCGGACCCCAGTACGGCGGGCTAAACGTCGTCATTGGCTGGCTCGCCGCCATGTGGTCCTTGCGCATGGTACAAGCGGTACCGGGCATGGCCCTGATGGCACGTGGCGACACGCGTCCGTTGTTAGCGGCTGGCATCATCAGAGCATCTGCCCTCGGGGCAGCCTGGATCGCAGTTGCGTGGGGCTATGGGTTGGCGGGCGTTGCCGCATCCGGTTTCATCGGCGAGCTAGCGTCGCTCGCATACGTTGCAGGACGGGTCGGTCGCGATCAGCCTGGACTTGCAAGGACAACGCTCGTTAGGGTCTGCTACCCCTTGTTGACCGGTGCCGTCGCAAGCGCGGTCGCAACGCAGGTACCTGCCGCTGCCCCAGGATTGCTGCTGCTTCCTGTCGCCATTGCGATGGCCGTCTGCTCAGTTTTGGCGGGCCTCGCCCTTATGCCATCGCTGCGCGGTTTCACCGACGGCCAGAATACGCAACCGCCGCAGCCTTTAACGCACGCGATCGAGGTCAATTATGCTGCCAATCGGTCCTGATGTTCTCCGCGCCGTGCCACGTACTTTTGACGGCATCATCTGCATCGGTGGCGAAGACTGGTGGTATCACAATCGCGGCCACTTTGATTTCCAGATCATGCGTCGCTTGGCCCAGCGCTGGCCCGTTCTGTTCGTGAATTCGCTCGGCGTTCGCATGCCGAGTATCAAGGACAACCGAGTGTTCCTGCAGCGCATCGGCCGCAAGCTGAAAAGTCTCAGCAACGGTCTCGTCAATGTTGAAAACCAGTTCTGGGTGTTTTCACCATTGATGGTGCCAGGGGCTGCTGGTCAAAAGCTATCGAACTGGGCGCTTGGCCCACAAATCAAGTTGGCAGCGGCCCATGCCGGTATTCGCAACCCCATATTGTGGATCCATTGTCCGGCCGGCGCGCCATTGGCCGGAGACTATCCAGCGATTGCAACTGTCTTACAGCGCACCGACCGTTTTGAGGCATTCCCCGAAGGCGATCCCTCCGTATTGACGGCGCATCTCGCCCATTTGAAATCGCACGCCGACCTCGTCGTCTATGCCAATCCCTTGTTGATGGCTTCGGAGACCGGCAGCGTAAAATCGCAGGTGCTCGTCAACCACGGCGTCGATCTCGATACGTTCGTGGCAGCCGGAGCGTCGACGAAAAGTGCGCCGCTTGATGTCGCGTTCATCAAGGGCCCCCGGATCGGCTTTATCGGCGGGATCGACGCTCACACATTCGACATCGACCTGTTTTTGTCCGTTGCTCGAGCGATGCCATCGCACCAGTTCGTGATGGTCGGCGGCTGTTCATTGCCAGACGGCTGGTGCGGCCTGCCAAATGTACACTTCACCGGTCGCAAACCCTATGACGAGATCGCAGCCTACATGGCCGCCATGGACGTGCTCATCATGCCATGGAACCGAAGTGAGTGGATCCAAGGCTGTAATCCAATCAAGCTCAAGGAATATTTGGCCGTGGGTCGTCCGGTTGTAACAACCGACTTTCCAGCACTTGATCCGTGGCGCGACGTCGTCCACGTGACTCACGATGGCCCGAGTTTCGTGAACGCTATTCATTCATCCTTGACGTTGGGTTCCACAGCCCGAGCGGACCTATTGCGGCGGCTTTCCCTAGAGACATGGAATGCCAAGGCTGATGACGTACGCCGGGCCCTGTTTGGCCTTGGACTGTCATATGCCGACAGCCCAACGGCGCGCCGTGGCGTTGCATAAGCACCTAAATTCATTGGCTGAGCTGCTTGAACACATGCAATCGGGCGTTCCTGAACAGGAAACCCCATTCATTTGTGCCTTTGCCTTTTGCACGCCCCTGTGCGTGTGATACGACCGACCCTAGGATATCGTGGCGAACCACGGTCAGTCGTCGGTCGCGCATAGCGACCCAAGCGAGGTTTTGAGAGAATGGCGGAGCGACGCTCAAGCTACGAATACGCGGATATCTTGTCCTGCGGTCGGGGTGAATTATTCGGTGCGGGTAACGCTCAGTTGCCACTGCCGCCAATGCTGATGTTCGAGCGGATCGGCCTCGTGTCTGAGACCGGCGGCGCGCATGGCAAGGGGCAGATCACCGCCGAGATGAACATTGAAGGTAACCCGCAGACAGATTGGTTCTTTGCCTGCCACTTCAAAGGGGATCCGGTGATGCCGGGCTGCCTCGGGCTCGATGCGCTGTGGCAATTAACCGGATTTTACCTCGGCTGGCTTGGCGCGCCAGGTCGTGGCCGCGCTTTGGGCGTCGGTGAGGTCAAGTTCTCCGGCATGGTGCTGCCAACGACCAAGAAGATCGAATACGTCATCGACATGAAGCGCATCATTTTGCGCAAGCTCAAGCTTGGAATTGGCGATGGCGTCATGAAGGCGGATGGTCAAATCATCTACACCGCGACGGACCTGCGCGTCGGTCTATTCGAAACGGGTGACACGCCCGCACCTGCTGGTGCGTGAGGAGCGTTTGACGCGCACCCAAGATTTAAGAAGAGGACTTGCTCATGCGACGCGTCGTCGTTACCGGAATGGGGATCGTTTCCTCGATCGGTAACAATACCCAGGAAGTGCTCGCGTCGTTGCGCGAGGCAAAGTCAGGTATTGTTGCTGCGGACAAGTACAAAGAATTGGGCTTCCGCTGCCAAGTCCACGGCCAGCCGCATCTCGACTGGGAAGCCATGGTTCCGCGCAAGCCGAAGCGCTTCATGAACGCTGGCATGGCCTGGAACTACATTGCGATGGATCAGGCGATCCGCGATTCTGGACTAACCGAAAAGGAAGTGCAGGACGAACGCACCGGTATTATTATGGGCTCAGGCGGCCCTTCGACGGTTGCGATTGTCGCTGCCGCCGACATAACGCGTTCCGCTGGCGCACCAAAGAAAATTGGCCCCTTTGAAGTGCCGAAAGCAATGTGCTCAGGACCATCGGGCGTGCTGGCAACGGCATTCCAAGTGCACGGCACCAACTACTCGATTTCGTCGGCCTGCGCGACCTCGGCACACTGCATCGGCAATGCCACGGAATTAATCCAATGGGGCAAGCAGGACATCATGTTTGCCGGTGGCTGCGAAGAACTCGATTGGACCTTGTCCAACTTGTTTGATGCGATGGGTGCGATGTCCTCTAAATTCAATGCAACACCTGCACGCGCCAGTCGCGCCTATGACAAGGATCGTGATGGCTTTGTGATCGCGGGTGGCGCTGGCACAATCGTGCTCGAAGAATACGAGCGGGCCAAGGCGCGTGGTGCCAAGATCTACGGCGAGGTCGTTGGTTACGGCGCGACCTCGGACGGTTTCGATATGGTCGCTCCGTCAGGTGAGGGTGCTGCCCGCTGCATGCGCGCGGCCCTAAAGGGCTTCGACGGTCGCGGCATTGGCAAGGTCGATTACATCAACCCACATGCAACGGCGACCCCGGTTGGTGACGCTCGCGAAATTGATGCCATCCGCGCCGTTTTCGGCAAGGATATTCCGCCAATCGCGGGCACCAAATCGCTGACCGGACATTCACTAGGCGCGATCGGCGTGCAGGAGGCGGTCATCTCGCTTCTCATGATGCAAAACGGATTTATCTGCGAAAGCGCCAACATCGACGAGATCGATCCGGCCTTTGCCGATCTGCCCATAGTGCGCAAACGCCGGGACGACGTGGCGCTTAACTGTGTCATCTCGAACAGCTTCGGTTTTGGCGGCACGAATGCCACATTGGCCTTCCGCCGCGTGGAAAGTTAACGACAGTGCTGCTCGCGCGGCAATGACAGGAACTGGTTGACCGGAGCGGGGTCGTTGAACCTTCACTGACAAGAGACGAGACGGGGCCGTTCCCAGTCTCATTTGACAAACGATATTTACGATCAGGAGCTTCCATGAGCGCGTTCGACATCGCGAAACCCGGTCCACTGATGGCTGGGAAACGCGGCCTGATAATGGGCGTCGCAAACGATCGATCAATCGCGTGGGGTATTGCTCGTGTACTATCCGGGCAGGGCGCGAAGCTTGCCTTCACTTACCAAGGCGATGCCTTTGGGCGACGCGCCATTCCACTTGCCGAGTCGGTTGGTTCTGAAATCATCGAACCGTGCGATGTCAGTGACCTCGCCAGTGTCGATGCGGTGTTCAATCGGATCAATGAGACCTGGGGTGGCCTCGATTTCGTGGTTCACGCATTGGCCTTCTCCGATCGTCGAGAGTTGAGTGGACGCTATGCCGACACCAGCCGCGAGAATTTCACCAACACCATGGTGATCTCGTGCTTCTCGTTCACCGAGATCGCCAAGCGGGCCGCGGCACTCATGCCAAATGGTGGATCAATGCTCACATTGTCGTTTGGCGGCGCCACCAAGGTCGTCCCATCCTACAACGTGATGGGCATTGCCAAGGCGGCGCTCGAAGCTAGTGTGCGTTATCTTGCCACCGACTTCGGCCCGCAGGGCGTTCGCGTCAACGCATTGTCGGCCGGGCCCATGCGGACGCTCGCCGGGTCGGGCGTGTCCGATGCGCGCGTAATTTTCAACTATCAAAAAGAGCACGCGCCGTTGCGCCGAACTCCAACACTCGACGAAGTGGGTGGCGCGGCACTCTATCTTCTCTCGCCGATGTCAGGCGCGGTTACCGGGGAAGTTCATTTCGTTGACTGCGGCTACTCAACCGTCGCAATGCCAACGCTCGATGCGCTCAAGGCACTGGAAGCCAGCGCGCAGGCGGCCGGACGACGCCCGAGTGAGGCAGCAGAATAGTTTCACGACGACTTGGCAGGAAAACCCACGGGTTGGGATGAGACAGGCACTATGCCAGCACTGCGGTTCCTCGGTGGTCTATTGCTGCTCCTGGCAGTCGTAATCCTTGTTGCGGACATTACGAACTCCGGAGGATCGCTACTTTCGGGGCTAACGATTTCGACGGCCAAACATTGGGCGGGCTTGGCGCCGGGCTTACTGGCCGCAACGCAGAAGTCTGTGCTGTCGATAAGCCCGATCCTTTGGGATCCCTTCCTGAAGTCGCTACTGGCAATCCCCGCGTGGGGTGTATTTGCCAGTTTTGGCGCTCTTCTAACGTACCTCGGACGCCGTCGGCGGCGCATAAATATCTACACCAATTGAGCACTCGTCAGCGCTTTACCGGTGGCTTTTTCGTAGGAGTTGCCGCCTCCTGGACATTGCGCGACGCTTGTTCGCCACCATCCAAATTGACCGTCATAAGGTCGCGTACGAGCCCCGCCCCCAAAAGCAGTAATAACGCGCTGACGAGCACGGTCATGGCGCTGCCGTGCCTTTTGTTCAACCGGGCGATATCTTGAGCTGACACCGTATCGCTGGTGGCTGAAGGCGACTTCAGCCCTAATATCTTCGACGAAACTCGGCGATGGACGCTGCCATGATCGACTAATGGCACGTCGGCGCGCCTTGCAATTTCGGCAGCAATCACCGGGACAGGAAACAGCGAGTCCGAATTGGCCTCATTGACGTACCCGAGCGAGATTGCCTGCCCATCCTTGGTCTTCAAACGCGCGCCGCGCATGAAAACAGGGGCGAACGTTCCACCATAAATTTCGCGCCGTGTTTCTACAGCTGCGATCTGGTCGTAGGGAACTTCGTGCCGAGCATAACTTAGGATCGACAGACCGCCAGTGCGGGCGGGTAACGAGAGTCGCACGGCTGTTTCGTCGAGCAAGACCTGCGCGCGCAACGAGTGCAGAAGGCCCGTGAGCAGCAGAACCATCAAAGCTGAAAACGCCACACCGATGACTGCCAAACCGGCTGCATCGAACCACAAACCACGTGTCACACGTTGTAAAAGCATTGCAGGCAAGCTGGCAAAAAACGGAAGGAGCAGCAGGAAAATCGCCCAGAAGAAAAACTTGCGGCCAAAACCGGCCTCATAGCGGGTCTTGACGGGTAAGGCGGGGGAGGCGCCTTGCACGGTCGTCAAATCCAATGTGGCCATATCTACCTCCGTCACGCACCCACGGTTCGTTCCATCAGAACTTGAGCAGCGGTTCGACTTGCCCCGTAGTGCAACACGCCATCATCTCTCCTATATTAGACCAAGATCTTGCCCCTGTCCTAGTCTCCTAATTGCACCCAAACTGCGAGGCAACCTTATGTTCTTCAAGAAGAATGCGACCTTACCCACGACGAGTAACGCGCTTCCTGGCCGCACGTCGCCGATTCCAACGTCGAAATCACACTTCATCAGTGATCGCCCACTAAAAGGTCCCTACCCGGACGCCCATGAGTTTGCGATGTTCGGGCTTGGCTGCTTCTGGGGAGCAGAACGCAAATTCTGGGAAATGGGCGATGGCATATGGGTAACGGCCGTCGGTTATGCCGGTGGCTTGACGCCCAATCCGACTTACGATGAGACCTGTAGCGGCAAGACCGGACATAACGAGGTTGTTCGGGTGATCTTCGATCCTTCGAAGATCAGCTACGAGACGCTCGTGAAAACGTTTTTTGAAAACCACAACCCGACCCAGGGCATGCGCCAAGGCAACGATATTGGCACGCAATATCGTTCGGGCATCTACACGTATGGGGCGCAGCAAAAAGCCACCGCGGCGGCCGCCAAAGCTGCCTATGGACGCGTCCTATCGGGCAATGGCTACGGCGCCATTACGACCGAGATCGTTGAGGCGCCGGAATTCTTCTACGCGGAAGACTATCACCAGCAGTATTTGGCCAAAGTCCCGCACGGATACTGCGGCCTTGGCGGCACTGGTCTAAGTTGCCCTGCCGGCACCGGTGTTGCAGCCTGAGCGACTGCCAAATGTTAAATGGCAATTAACCATAACGCAATAGCTTGGCAGCGTCGTCAAACTCAGGACGTTCGTCGCTGTTTTAAGAGGGGATGAGGCTTCGCCACAGGTTTACGGCAGAGCCTGCGGCGCAGTACTATTGCGTGTTCAGTTGTACAGCTACAACGTCTGTGACAGCCCAGCGTGCGATGCGCTGCGGTGTTTGAAGGAAGACAGCATGTCCTTGGCTCGGCCAACATTCACCCTACTCACCTGCGTCACAGCCCTGGGTTGGGGGCTCGCTGTCCAGGCCAACGAACCAGTCGTTGTGACCACAACTGAAAGCGCTACGATTGCACCTGCCCAACCGATCGAAGTGGCTCCGGCTATCCCTCCATCCCCGTTGCACAATTTGATCCAACAACACCTGTCGGACCCAGCTGCTAAAACGATCGAAAAGCAGGACCGGTCAGCGCTCGTCGCCTACTATTCTGGTGCCGCAAACCCGATGCTCTGGACCACAGCAGGTGAATTGTCTGTGCGAGCAATCGCCGCCATTGACGAACTGCAACGCGCTGCTGACTGGGGCCTGAGCCCCGCGAGTTTCGAAGTGCCGGTTGCGAAAGTAACGTTCTCCACCGTTGCAGAGCGGGCTGTCGCCGAAGCTCGCATCGGCGTCGCAGTTCTGAAATACGCCCGCTTCGCCCGCGGTGGGCGCATCGACGTCAGCCAGCTCGGCCGAAATTTCGATCAAAAACCACCACTGCTCGACCCGAAGGATGTGCTGCAAACTTTGGCTGCGGCACCCGATGCGGCAGCGGCGCTGCGCGGATTCCATCCAAAGCACCCGCAGTTCGAGAAGCTGCGTCAGGCACTGTTGGCTGCTCGCTCTGCACCGAGCACCCCAGTGCAGGAGGCGGCGCCAGTCGAGCCAGTCGGTAAGAAATCGAAGGGCAATCGAGCGGTCAAGGCGCCATCCTCAAGCGACAATACCCAGCGGATCCAGGTCAATATGGAGCGGTGGCGCTGGCTGCCGGAAGATCTCGGCACCTTCCACGTGTGGGACAATATCCCTGAGTATCGCATGCGGGTGATGAAAGAAGGCCAGGTTGCACACGCCGAGACCATCATCGTCGGTAAACCCAGCACGCCTACGCCGCTGTTTTCGGCGGATATGAAATATGTCATTTTCCACCCCACGTGGGGCGTGCCAGATGGCATCAAGATGAATGAGATTGCGCCAGTTCTGCGACGCTCGTCATCGTCAAGTTTCTGGGGAGGCGATTCAGATCCAGCAATCCTGCGCCGTCACAATCTCACCGTCAGTTACAACGGGCGCCCTGTGAATCCGAGTTCAGTTAACTGGGAAACGGCTGATATTCGCAGCTTCCAGTTCACTCAGCCACCGAGCAGTTCCAACGTGCTCGGCGTAGTCAAGTTCCGTTTTCCAAACAAGCACGACGTCTACATGCACGACACACCGGAGCGCAGCCTGTTCTCACGCGCCGACAAGGCCTTCAGCCATGGCTGCATGCGCGTGCAGAATCCACGCCGCCTGGCAGAAGTGCTGCTGGCAGAAGACAAAGGTTGGACAGCTGCGCAAGTTGGCCATGCCATAGCGCATCGCGCGACCCAGGAAGTAACGCTGAACAAGCAGATCCCGGTTCACGTCACCTACTTTACCGCCATTGTTGAGGACGACGGCACAATCAAGACGTTCAATGATCTTTATGGTCACGACAGTCGTGTTAGTGCAGCATTGGACGGCAAACCGATAAGAACCATCGCACCGACTGACACATCGACAAAGGCCACACGCGAAGTACGCCGCAATCCGAGCAAGGGCTATCAGACGGCAAACCAGGGTGGCATTGCCGGGCTGTTCGCCGGACTATTCGGTAACTGATCGTGGTCACATTTCAGAGGTGAGCGGGCGCTGCATCAGGCGCTCGATGGCCGTATCGACACCGCAATGACCTTCAAGAATATCGTTGACGGCGGATACGATCGGCACCTCGATATCGTGTTTCTTCGCCAGGCTATCGACCACGGCAGCAGTATAGGCACCTTCGCTCGTCCCGCGCTGGCTGCCAAGTATATCGCGCAGGGCTTGCCCCTCACCCAGCGCCTGTCCAAGCCTGAAGTTGCGCGATTGTGCGCTCGAGCAACTGAGGACCAAATCTCCCAGTCCCGACAATCCACTGAGCGTTTCACTGCGCGCTCCAAGAACCCGGCCGATCCTATTCAACTCGGCGAATGAGCGGGCGATGACGGCAGCCTTTGCGCTCTCGCCCAGTTTACGGCCGACCACGATTCCGCTGGCAATCGCCAGTACATTCTTGATCGCCCCCCCAACCTGGGCACCGATCAGGTCATCAGAAACATAGAGCCTGAATGTTTGTATGCTGATCGCTTCAGCGACCTCGCGAGCCACCTCAAGCGAGCCAGCAGCAAGTGTTACGGCCGTCGGTAACCCGCGCACCACATCATCGGCAAAACTGGGACCGGATAGAACCAGTGGCGTGCACGTTGGACATACGTCGCGCACAACCGCTGTCATGAACGCTGCCGACCCACGTTCCAAACCCTTTGCCGTGACGACGATCCGGACGGTGGCCTGCATATGCGGCACCAACTGATGCAGGACGCTCCGCATCGCTTGCGCCGGTGTCGCGATCAACAAGAGATCACACGAACCAAGTTCGGCCAGCACCGAAGTCGCACGCACGTTTGCGGCCAATGGCACGCCCGGCAACCGCTTAACGTTAGCCCGGGTTTGGTTGATAGCCGCAGCCGCACTTGGATCACGACACCACAGCAGCACGTCGGGCTCGTGTTTCTCCTGCGCCTTGGCTGCGACCTGCGCCAGTGCTGTTCCCCAAGCGCCGGCCCCGACCACGCCGATGGAAGTTAGCGCCATTCAAAATCCTCCATCAATCCATCGAAGCGATGTTAATGCACTCATGCCTTCGCACCGTGTCGACCTCGGCCTAGCGCGGGCGTTGCATCTAAGTCGAGCGGCCAGCGCGCGCGTGGTGCAAAATCAACCGAATTGGTCAACCCTAATGCCAATCGTTCCGCTCCCGTCCAAGCAATCATGGCACCATTATCGCCGCACAGCGCCACGGGCGGCACGTGCACGGTCCAACCATGCTGTTCGGCAAGCCGCTCTAACGCCTTGCGCAGGCTCTGGTTGGCGGCAACCCCACCGGCAATCACCAACGGGCGGGGGGCATCTGCGCCGAACTCGAGCTCAACTGCGCGAAACGCATGACGGCAGCGGTCAGCAACGCTATCGGAAACCGCTGCCTCAAAACTTGCACATAGATCGGAAATATCGACGTCAGTCAGCGGCGACAACAGTTGGGCCTGACGGCGCACTGCCGTCTTCAGGCCCGCAAACGAAAAATGCGGCTCAGATCGACCAGCCATAGGTCGCGGAAACGCAAATCGCGCGGGATTGCCACCAACCGCCGCCTGCTCGACGAGCGGACCGCCGGGTTGCCCTAGCCCTAAGAGCTTAGCTGTCTTGTCGAATGCTTCGCCCAGCGCATCATCAATCGTCGTTGCCAGTCGCTGGTAGACACCGATCCGGCGCACATGCAGGATTTGCGTATGCCCGCCTGACACCAGCAAGAGTAGGTAGGGCGGCGCCAGTCCCTCGGTTAGACCAACCGTCAGCGCGTGGGCTTCCAAATGATTAACGGCAATCAATGGCTTGTGGGCAGCAAACGCTAAGGCTTTTGCCGTCGTCAAACCAACGATTAAGCCGCCGATGAGGCCGGGTCCAGCAGTTGCGGCAATGGCATCAATGGACTGCAGACTGTGTCCGGACTGCGAGAGCGCATCGGCAATGATCTCATCCAAGCAGTCGACGTGGGCGCGCGCTGCGATCTCCGGCACGACACCGCCGAACGGCCGATGTTGCACCCACTGAGAACGCACGACATTTGATAGAATTTCCCCGCGGCCAGCCCGATCGCGAACGACAACAGCCGCTGCCGTCTCGTCGCAACTGGTCTCGACGCCGAGCACAATATATCGGTCTGGGGAGTTGTTTCCTGCCGTCACACGGGTTGCCTGTACGTTTCCATCGCCGTTTGTCTTGCACCTAACGTTTGCGACATGCAAAACGTCACGGATAAGTTCGCACCATGAGCGCTACCACCCAGGGAACACGACGTGCAAGCAAACCAACCAGGATCGCCCCAGAAGATCCGTATCGGCACGCGCGGATCGCCGCTCGCACTCTGGCAGGCCCATGAGACGCGGCGCGGCTTGATGGTAGCCCACGGGCTGGCCGAAGATCAGTTCGAAATTACCGTCATCAAGACGTCGGGTGATCGCATCCAGGATCGTCCCCTATCGGAAGTTGGCGGCAAGGGCCTCTTCACCAAAGAAATTGACGAGGCACTATTCGCCCACGACATCGATCTAGCGGTCCATTCCATGAAAGATTTGCCAACGGTGCTTCCCGACGGCTTTGTGATTGCAGCTGTACTGCCGCGCCACGATGTGCGCGATGCATTCGTCAGCCTAAAATACAAATCGCTATCCGCATTGCCGCAGGGGGCAACGATTGGCACTTCATCCCTACGTCGCCAAGCGCAGGTTCGCACGCTGCGGCCCGACCTCCAGGTCGTTGGCTTTCGCGGCAACGTGCAAACGCGACTACAAAAATTGAGTGATGGGGTCGCCGATGCGACGATGCTCGCGTGTGCTGGCCTGGAACGATTGGGCATGGCGGACCGCATCTCATCACGCATTGAAACGTCGGAGATGCTGCCAGCCGTCGCACAAGGTGCAATTGCGATCGTTGCGCACGGCATTGATGATCGGATCATCAGGCTTCTGAGCCCCCTCGACCATGAAGAATCGCGCCTATGCGTTGCTGCCGAGCGGGCATTTCTCAAGGTGCTGGACGGTTCATGCCGGACGCCCATTGCCGGCCTCGCAACCCTTAATGGCGGCACCCTCACCTTACGCGGCCAAGTCTTGTCTCCCGATGGCCTGCGTGCGCTCGATTGCGTGCACGAGGGCGCCGCTTCATCGGCCCTGGTGTTGGGCGAAAGAGCCGGCGCCGACCTTTTGGGCCGGGGTGCGGCCAAACTAATCGATGGAACCATCTGATGCGGTTGCTGGTCACACGACCTGAGCAAGATTCGCTGGTGTTCAAGGAGCAACTGATCGCCCTTGGTCATGAGGTGACGGTCGAACCGCTGCTAACTATCTCAACCGCGAATACGGATGATCTCGATCTTGACGGCGCGCAAGCGCTGATCGCAACCAGCCGCAATGGCCTGCACGCGTTGGCCAACGGTGAACACTTGGATATCGCCAAGTCGTTACTGCTATTTGCCGTGGGCCCCGGCACCGCCGCAGTTGCGCGTAAGCTCGGGTTTACCTCGATTGTCGAAGGACCATCGAACGCCCGCGACCTTGTGCCCATAATTGCCGAGCATGCCGAAGTGAACAGCGGCCCTCTGGTACATCTAGCCGGCGACACGGTGAGCAGCGTTTTCGTTGACGAGTTGCATCGGCTTGGCTACTTCGTCACGCAACCCATTGTCTACACGACCGCCGTTGCCGAGCGGTTCACCAGCCCGACCGTTGCAAGTATGCGGAACAAGCGGATTGACGGCGTTATCTTGCTGTCACCGCGCACCGCCGAAGTTTACGTTGGCCTCGTCAAACAGCACAATCTTGTCGAGGCGTGCCGCGGCATCGTGCATTTTTGTATTTCGACAGCTGTAGCCGACCGACTGGCGGATCTGAGCGGCCTCCCAGTTAAAGTAACTGAACGCCCAAATCTTCAAGAAATGCTTGCACTTATTGGCTCAGCGGCTGCAAAACAATGATCGAGCCACTCGGTTTTCCTTAGAAATTGATTGTGACACTTAGGCACTCAGGGTTTAAGCCGCTGTATCAAACTTAATTACTGCTGGTTAAGCCGGGTCCGGTTCGTCGGCTGTTGCGTTGTGGAGGTTCTGGTCAATCATGTCAGGTAGCAGCGATAACACGGGCAAAGGGCCGTCAAAGCCGACACCCGATGCCACAGCCCCCAAGAAGCCATCGGCGCTCATTGATCTGAAGGCGACGGACGTGAGTTCGGCTGCTGACAGCCGGAGTACGAAAGCAGTTACGCCGACGTCTGAAACTCCAGCGGGTCCAACGCCGCCAGCTTCAAGCAAACCGACGGGTCCAGCGTCGGTTGAAATCAAATCGGCGATCGCAGGATCATCGACTGTTCCGCCAACCGCCAAGGCGGCAAATGCTGCACCCACACAAAAGCCAACTCCCCTCCCGCTAAAACCAGCCAAATCAGGCGGAGGGTTCGGCGCGATCGCATCTCACTTGTTTGCTGGTATCGCAGGTGGATTTCTGGCGCTTCTCGGGGCCGATACAATTGGTCAGCAGCTCGGGCTGCCATCGTCAAGCAGCGGCATGAGCGAGATGCAAAAACGCATCGCGGCCATTGAGGAGGCAGCAAAATCGAAATCAGGCACCGCAACAGCCGAGGTTTCGCAAAAACTCGCAGCGGCCGAGGCCCGCGTTGTGAAGTTGGAAGAGCTTGGCCGAACACTACCCTCACTCGCGGAAGGGCAGAGCAAACTTGCGGCTGAAACCAAGGCACTTGCCGACAAGGTGAGTAAGCCTGCTCCAGGGGCCGACGCGGAGAAACTTTCGAAGCTGGAAGAAGCGCTGGCGGCGCTTTCAGCAGCAGCCGGCACCGACCCGCAAAAGGGACGTATCCCGCAACTGGCACAGATTACCGGCAAGCTCGCCGATCTCGAGGCAACGCTCAACGGTCAGATGGCAACCGTGCGCAAAAACGTAACTCAGGACGTCGAAGCACGGCTGGGACAGGCAACGGAGGCCGCCGAACAAGCCCGCTCCGGCGTGCAGCGCATTGATCGCGATTTAAGTGCGGTCAAAACCGATGCCGCCCGAGCGACACAGCGTTTGGAGGCGATCGATCAATCACTGCGTGCGGTAAAAGAAGATACCGCTGGCCTCACAACCCAGCTCAAATCAGTCGCCCGAGCGCAGGATGTAACAAGTGCCTTGGCGCCGCTCTCAACGAAGTTAACCGCCGTCGAACAGAACCTCGCCGGCGTCGTCAAAAGCGAGGATGATCGCAAAACCAACGCCGAACGCATTGTGCTGTCGTTGGAACTCGCCAACCTCAAGCGCGCGTTGGATCGGGGCGGATCCTTTGCGAGCGAACTTGCAGCTGTGCAAAAGGTTGGCGGTGGTAAACTGGACCTTAAGGCGCTCGACGCCGCCAAGGATAAAGGCGTTGCAACAACGACAATGCTCAGCAGCGACTTCCGCTCGGTTGCCTACGCGATCATCGCTGCCGACGTTGAGTCGGCAGATGCGAGCGTCGTCGACAAGCTGATCTCTGGTGCCAAATCGATCGTGCGGGTTCGCAAATCAAACGCTGATGCTGCCGAAACGTCCGCCGAAGCGATTGCTGCACGGATCGATGCTAGTTTAAAAGCTGGCCAGCTTGCTCAAGTGGCCGACGAAGCAAAGAAGCTCTCGCCAAAAGCGCGTACTGCCGGTAGCGCGTGGCTCGCAAAGGTGGAAATGCGGGCGGCGGTCGATAAGGCCGTTACCGACGTCGAAACCCAGTTGAAGACAGCACTTGGCGGCAAATCCACACCTTGAGACCACGCGTATTTAAGAGCGAAAGTGCATAACAGTCATGATGCGTCTCGTCGTTTTTCTAATCGGTATTGCAGGGCTCGCAGCGGCCTTGTCGTGGCTCGCTGATCGGCCCGGCTCGATTAATATCGAGTGGCAGGGCTACACCGCCGATCCCACTGTGTTTCATGCCGTCATCGGCACCGCGCTGTTGCTGGCCCTGAGCCTGATCGCCTGGACAATCCTGCGCCAGGTTTGGCAAAGCCCATCCAACATCGGGAATTTTTTCCTCAAGCGTCGCAACAAGCGAGGGCTCGAGTCGCTCTCCTGTGGCATGATTGCGATTGGCGCCGGGGATCGCGCATTGGCAACCCGTTTTGCCGTCCAAGCCCGCAAGGCACTGCCGAACGAGCCACTGACGCATTTGCTGCGCGCGCAGGCAGCCCAACTTTCGGGGGACAGAACGACAGCCCGCCGGATCTTCGATGCAATGCTTGCGAGCCCTGACACCGAACAACTAGGTCTGCGCGGATTATTCCTCGAAGCGCAACAGGAAGGCGAAACCGAAGCGGCTCGTCAATATGCCGAACGCGCACTATCACTCAATCCTAAACTTGGTTGGTCGGCCGACGCACTGTTTGATCTTCAATGCAAACAGGCTGATTGGCCAGGAGCGCTCGAAACCGTTGCGATTGCCAAGCGCAACGGTCACATCGAACGTGCGCTTGCTGACCGCCGCCGCGCCGTGTTGCTGACGGCCCAAGCGCAAACTGCCGAGGATAGCGATCCCGACAAAGCCATGACGCTTGCAATTGAAGCGCAGGGGCTCGCGCCCGACCTCATTCCGGCGGCTGGAATTGCAGGTCGGCTGTTGGCTGCACGCGGCAATACGCCAAAAGCCGCCAAGATCATTCAAAAGACGTGGCGCAAGGCCCCGCATCCGGATCTGGCGACGGCCTACGCCTATGCTCGCATTGGGGATAGTCCGCGTGACCGCCTCACCCGCATCCAGCAACTGGCCGAGCTTAATCACCATTCTATCGAAAGCCCGATTGCCGTTGCCTACGCGGCCATCGACGCAATGGCCTGGGATGTCGCGCGCTCAGCCATCAGTCCGCTGCTCGATTCAAATCCAACGCAACGCGTTTGCACTTTGATGGCAAAAATCGAAGGCGGCGAGCACGGCGATGCCGGGCGCGTGCGCGAGTGGCTTGCGCGCGCGGTCAACGCGCCGCGCGATCCAGCGTGGACAGCAGATGGCATCGTATCCCAGACGTGGTCGCCGGTATCCCCTGTTACCGGTCAACTAGATGCGTTCCAGTGGCGCGTCCCGGTCGAAAACGCGGAACCGCGAGACCAGGAAGCAATTTTTGGAAAGCTCGAAGAG
>JANOYV010000154.1:0-37743 GCA_031429105.1 Hyphomicrobiaceae bacterium
ATTGACCTCGTTGTTGGCGATTATAATGTCGTCACCTGAGCCGCACTTGACATCTTCGATCAAAGAAATCCGGTCTAGACCAATGTCGGTGCTCTGCGCGGTGCCGGCTGTCAGATCGACCACGGCATCGGCGGACGTTGCTGTCAGATCAAGCGTATCGGTGTTCGCACCGCCATCATAGGTGTCGTTGCCATCGGCGATGGTGGCGACGATCACGTCATTACCAGCCCCCGCCGACGCCACGTCAGCACCGGCGCCGGTCTCAATCCGATTGGCCTCTGCATTGCCAATGACGACGTCGGCGCCACTGCCAGTGCGGACGTCTTCAATGTGAGAGATCTTATCGGCACCAATGTCGGTGCTCTGCGCGGTGCCGACTGTCAGATCGACAACGGCATTAGCTGACGTTGCTGTTAGATCTAGCGTATCGGTGTTCGCACCGCCGTCGTAGGTGTCGTTGCCATCGGCGATGGTGGCGACGATCACGTCATTACCAGCCCCCGCCAACGCCACGTCAGCACCGGCGCCGGTCTCAATCCGATTGACCTCTGCATTGCCAATGACGACGTCGGCGCCACTGCCAGTGCGGACGTCTTCAATGTGAGAGATCTTATCGGCACCAATGTCAGTGCTCTGCGCGGTGCCGGCTGTCAGATCGACCACGGCATCGGCGGACGTTGCTGTCAGATCAAGCGTATCGGTGTTCGTACCGCCATCGTAGGTGTCGTTGCCATCGGCGATGGCGGCGACGATCAAGTCATTACCAGCTCCAGCCAACGCCACGTCAGCACCGGCGCCGGTTTCAATCCGATTGGCCTCTGCATTGCCAATGACGACGTCGGCGCCACTGCCAGTGCGGATGTTTTCAATGTACGAGATCTTATCGGCACCAATGTCGGTGCTCTGCGCGGTGCCGACTGTCAGATCAACCACGGCATCGGCTGACGTTGCCGTCAGATCGAGCGTATCGGTACCAGTGCCGCCATCGTAAGTATCGTTGCCGTCAGCGATTGCTGCGACGATCACGTCGTTACCCGCCCCGCCCAACGTCACGTCCGCTCCTGCGCCACCAATCAGCGTGTCATCATTTTCGCCACCGTCGAGTTGGTCCATGCCTTCGCCACCATCAAGCAGGTCGCGACCGCTGCCACCAAAGAGTGTGTCGTCACCGGCCTCGCCCAGCAGGACATCGTCGCCCGCCTCACCGAACAGCATGTCGTTGCCGCTGCCGCCAAACACCACGTCATTTCCGGCACCTGCAAATACGATATCATCGCCGTCCCCGGCATGAATGACATCATTGCCGTCGCCACCGAGTATGCGGTCGTTGCCGGCACCACCGTAGATGACATCATGGCCACTCCCGCCGACGATGACGTCGTCGCCGCCAAGCGCATCAATTACATCGGCGTTGATTGAGCCTGTGATAGTGTCGTTGCCATCTGTGCCAATTTGCACCATGTCGTTCACAGGTACGAATTCGAGGACGGCTGATTGTGCGACGGCGCCTAATCCGTCACTCACCGTGTAGGTAAGCGTCACCTCGGATGTGTCGTCAAAATTAGGTGCGAACGTCCATCCCCCGTTGACGTTGGCTGTCAATTTCCCGGACGAGGTGGCGAGGTCGCGCACGTTGAGTTGATCGCCGTCCGGATCTGACGAATTGCGCAGCAAGTCGGCCAGCGCGATGACGAGTGTTTGGTTGATTACGGCGGGTGCCAGCACAACAGGCGCGACCACGACTGGCAATCGATTGCTGGCTCTGAAGCCACTGTCGCCCGCTGAATTTGGGCCACGAGTGTTGTCCCGTGAACCAACTCCATCGCCGTCGGCACTGCCTGCACTGTCGGCCGCAGCGACACGACCGATCGTCACTTCACTTGCAAAGGCTGAAATTGCCTTACCCGGGACCGAGCCGTAAAGCGCAACGTTGTCGTTGCTAGGATAGAGATGCCCTGTCGTCGCGTGAACAACAGGATTGCCTTGTGGCGCAGCGACACCTGGCAGTGTGGTGCCACCTAACATAAGCTTGAATGGCGCCGTGAACTTCATTGGAGCGCTGGGTTGCTCTCCATTGTCAGATTTCGCAGAAAACTCTTCGGTTTCAAAACTTGCGGTAACAATTTCGCCAACGCTTTCATCGCTGTTCTTGGTCGTTGGCAAGCTTATCGCCTGCTGCTTGTTTGCATCAGAACCAAACAGCACATTTTTAAGCAGAATGAACCCGTTTGCCAGTACCAAGCCGATGGTCGCGCGGAGCAAGAACTTACCCTCCGGCTTGTCATCCGGTTCGTACTTGCGGCGCGGCGTGCCATCGTCGTTAAAGGTCTGCTGGTCGCTTGAAGTGCGCATCGCAGTCTCCTGGTGGTCAAGCCGCCGGTCTGGGCAGCTTTTGTACAGTGCTAATATTTGGCTTTAATTGTTGTGCAAAAATTTCGTCCTTGGGCCCGAAAGCCGTGAGACGTCCACCTTGAATAACGCCGATCATGTCAACGGCCGAAAGTGCGCTGGGACGATGGGCGACAACGATCACGATGCCACCTTGCGCCCGTATCCCCAACAGCGCTTGCGTTAATGCCGCCTCACCCTCGGCATCCAAATTTGAGTTCGGCTCATCGAGTACAATCAGGAACGGATTGTCGTAGAGCGCGCGGGCGAGCCCGATGCGTTGTCGCTGACCGGCCGAAAGTGCTGTACCGTTGGGCCCTAGCTCCGTGTCATACCCTTGCGGCATGCGCACAACCATCTCGTGGATGCCGGCGGCCTTGGCAGCGGCGAGGATCTTCTGACTATCAGCTTCCGGGTCCAAGCGGCAGATGTTTTGTCCGACCGTTGTATCGAGCAAAGAGACATCCTGCGGCAGATAGCCGACATGTTTTCCTAACTCGTCGGATGACCATTGGCCTATGTCGGCATCGTCAAGGCGGACATTGCCGCGCAGCAGTGGCCAAACGCCAGTCAGTCCCCTGACGAACGAAGACTTGCCGCCACCGCTGGGGCCTATGATGCCAGCTGCTTGCCCCGCTTTGAGTTCCAGGCTCACGTCGCTCAGGACCACCGTTCCGTTACTAGGCGCTGCAACCGTGACCTTTTCAATTTTCAGATTACGAGTGGGCCGCGGCAATTGAACCGAGAGGGGCGCTTCGTCGATTGAGGTCAAGGTATCGCCCAGGCGGGCGTAACTGCGCCGCGCCGCAACGACATTCTTCCATTGGCTGATAGCCAAGTCGACAGGGGCCAACGCCCGCGCCGAAGCTACCGATGCTGCAATGATAGCACCAGCCGTCAGTTCGCCCTTGATGGTGAGATAGGCGCCAAGCCCCAGGACGGCTGACTGCAGGATCATTCGCAGGACCTTGGAGATGCCGCTGAAAGCGCTCGTCACACCATTTGTCTTGGTCTGCAATTGCAGATGCTCGACGTTCAACTTGTCAAACCGTGTCACTGCCCGACCAGCAAAGCCCATCGCCCGGATCACATCGGCATTGCGGGCATGCGAGTCAGTCATTGCCGAACGTGCGACGGCTGCCTGCTGGGTCGAAGCGCTATGCTTTTGCGTGAAGTATTCAGTCAAGGCCGTTAAAGCCGTCAGCAACAGTGCACCAGCGAACGTCAAGATTCCCAGCCAAGGGTGAAGGCAATAGACGAAGAGTAGGTATAGCGGCATCCAGGGCAAATCGAACAAGGCCATTGGCCCTTGGCTCGCGGCGAAGTTTCGCAATACGTCGACATCGCGACCACGCTCTGTCGCCTCGGACGTCGAGAAGCCATACCTCGGCATATCAATTGCGACTCTGTGGGCGAGTGGTGCCAACACATTATCGAACCGAGCCCCGAGCCTGACCAGAATCTGCGAACGAACGACATCCAGCACGCCTTGGATCGCATAAAGCCCGATGGCTAATGCTGATATGGCAAGCAAGGTCGGAATGCTTTGACTGGTCAGCGCACGATCATAAATTTGCATCATGTAAAACGAGCCAGTCAAAGCCAGCACGTTCACGATGCCCGAAATACAAACGATAAAAATCAGAATGCCTTTTAATCCGCCGAGCTCGGCCAAAGGAGTGCGGCGAAGTGAGAATAGCTTCTTGGTTGCCTTTTTACGCATGACTAGTAATTCCCCACGATCACCACGATCACAATGCGTACTACAAGTCCGATCGTCGTCTTAGTATTTCACCAGGGGAAGCAAAAATCGTGCCCCTGGCGCGGAGTTAGCGCTGCCAAGTCAAACTAACCCGACGGCAGCGCTCCCGTTAATCATGACTGGACAAAATCGGCGCCAGTCAGGTTCGTGCGGCCCACGATCTTGATGCTGAAATCAATATCCGCACCAGTATCCGTATTGCCTTCAATCAGTGTGTCATTTCCGACAACATGGAGACGGAAGTCGCCTGCCAGATTAAAGCTGGCGTTTTCGGAAACTAAATTCAGATCGTTACCAAGAATGGGTCGCAAGTCAATTGTATCGCCTGGTTGGAACCCTTCGATGGTATCACCATTGGCGGCCGCTGTCGTCCTAAATATGAAGACATCATCACCATCGCCGCCATTTAGTGTATTTATATCGTTGCTGGCGATGATCGTATCATTTGCAGAACCGCCATTTACGTTTTCGATGCCGCTCAGGGTATCCGTGCCAGATTGAGCGCTGTACGAAGAGCCAAAACCGTTGGTGCCAAGATCGACAACTGTGGAGGTTGTTAACGCTGAAAGATCTAGCGTATCGCTGCCACTGCCGCCATTGATGGCATCGTTGCCGTCGCCAGCCGTCAGGAATATGACGTCGTTACCGCTGCCCGCATCGATAACATCGCGGCCTTCATTGCCGAAGATGATGTCGTCACCGCTGTCACCGAAGATAACGTCGTTGCCGGTGCCGCCAAAGATCGTGTCGTTGTTGGCGCCGGCGAGGATGATATCGTCGCCAGCATTGCCAAGGATCGTATCATTTCCGGCGTCGCCGATCAGGTTGTCAGCTCCAGCGCCGCCGACCAGGTTGTCATCGCCAGCGAGGCCCAGCAACGTATCGTCACCCGCTTCGCCAGTGAGGCTGTCGCCACCCGCCGAGCCGACCAAACTGTCGTCGGCGCTAGTGCCGAGGTAGACGACGAACGGGCTTAGTGCCTCGGACGCAACATCCAGACCGTCGGCAACGCTAGTGAACGTCACCGACGAGCTACCGTTGGCCACTGTCGTCGTGCCATCGGCATTGTTCACACTTGTCAACGCGACTGTACCGTCGGCTGTAAGCTCAATTTCGTCCTGAGGACGCACATTGCCGATCAGTGTGTCGTTGCCGCCATTCGAGGTGAAAACAACTCGGTGATCGGATTGCAGCGCAGTAATATCGACGGTGTCGTTACCGACTGTTCCGGCAATCCGGATGGTGTTGAATGCCAGACTCGTTGGCAGGAAGTTACCGATCGGGGTGAAGGTGTCGCCGCCGCCCAGACCGTTGATGTTGATTTCCTCGATATTATCGAGTTCGGCAACGATTGCTGCATCGTTGGTGCCGTTACGCGTGATGACGATTTCGGTATTCGCGGCGATTCCAGTGATGCCAGCAGCCAATGCGTCAGCACGTGCATAGATCCGGTACGATTCAGCTGAGGCATCGCCGGTCAGATAGACCGTGTCGGTGCCATCGCCGCCATCCAGCACATCGTGGCCCTGACCAGCGACGTAAGTGAAGATATCGTTGGCCGACCCGCCGGTCAGCGTGTCGTCACCGCCGCTGCCAAAGAACACGATGGCATTGGCAGCGCCGGTCGCATCGATACGATCGTTGCCCACGTTGCCAACGACGGTCTCAATTGACGATGCGCCAATCGAAATGTTGGCGCCAACGGCGCTTTCGACGATCAACGTATCGGTACCGGTGCCGCCGCTAATCGCAACGTCGGATTGGTCGACATAGATGACATCATCGCCACCACCGCCGTTCATCACGTCGACACCCGCGCCACCGAGAAGTATGTCGGCGGCATCGCCACCATCCAGTTGGTCATCACCGTCCTGTCCGAAGAGAACCGACGGGCCTGCTCCCCCAGTGATGATATCTGCACCAGCTCCGCCATAGAGGTGGATCGCGGCGACATTACCTGTCGCATCGATGATGTCGTCGCCATTGTTGCCGACAAACACTTCGATATTGCGACCAGCCAGTGAGACGTTGACGGCATCGGCTGTGTCAACAACGGCATAGTCGAACCCAGAGCCGCCGTCGAAGTTATTTCCGTCAGCAGCGTCAACGTAGAGTACATCGTCGCCGCCACCGCCGTTGAGTATGTCGGCTCCCGCGCCACCAATTAGGATATCGGCACCAGTCGAGCCGTTGAGCGTGTCCGCGTTGCCCTGGCCAAACAAATAACCACCCGCAGACCCGAGCGTCAGCGTGTCGTCACCGGCGCCACCATAGATATTTATACTTGTTGGTGCGCCTGACCCATCGACGGTGTCGTTGCCACCGCCTGCGGCCACGATTTCGAAGCCAAGGCCACCAACGTTTCTATTGATGCTGGTGTTGTCGACTTGGATTAAATAATCAAAGCCGCTGCCACCAGAGAGCATGGTATCCGAAGCGTCAAAGCGGATGATGTCATCGCCCGCATCACCACTGAGCGAGTCAGCACCAAGCCCGCCATTCAGCGTATCTGCCCCGTCACCACCGATCAGCGTGTCATTGCCACCGCTTCCGTTGATCACGTCGTTCAGTGCGCCGCCAACGATGGTCTCGCCGGCGCCAGTACCGTTCACCGTTTCCGGATTGACGTCATTGACGGTTATGGCGAGCGCGACGGAGCCAGACAGCGCGCCGCTTGTGTCGCGTGCACGGATATCAAACGAGTAGCTCGACAGCTGCTCGAAGTCGATTGCAACGCCGTTTGCCACCACCAGTTGGTTGGCAACAATCTGGAAGGCACCGTTATTGGTCGTGCCATCGGCGAACTCGAAGGTTAAGGCATCGCCTTCGGCGTCAACTGCTGAGAGTACACCGACCACCGTGCCGCTTGGTGCAAACTCGTTGACGGCGTTGCCAACGATTGAAACGAGCTGTGGCGCTGTGTTTGGTCCCTGGACATGGTCAACAATGATTTTGAAAGTGTACGGGTTGTTGATCGATTCTTCGCCGGCATCGTCAGATGTTTCGACAGTGATATCGATGGTCGGCTCGGCGATGGCATCGAGCATGATGCCGTCCTTGAGTTTCAAGACAAGTTGCTCACCGGGGGCCGGATCATTATCAACGATCTCAAATCGGTTGTCGCTGATGATGAACGTATGGGTGTCGTCCTCGTCGGCATCGTGGACGATGGCGGTGCCCACAATTGCGCCCGCCACATGCTCGTCGACGTGGTAGTCGGTGAGCGCCAGCCCGGTCGGTGCGTTGTTGAAGTCCGTGATATTGACCGTGGTCGGGTCTACGCCCAACAAATTGATCGACCCTTCATTGAGAATGGTGATCAGCGTGCCACCGATGCCGTTCGGAGCAATCGTCACGTTGGCTGCAAACCATGCGTTGAAATCGGCTACCGTCACTACACCTGGGATCGTCACGCTGATGCGGTCGCGTGCGGCTGCACCACCGACTGCAAGGAAGTCGGTGATCGTGTCTGCGCCAAACCCACCGGCTCCCATGACGTAGCGGAACAGATCCGTCGTAGTCGTGGTATCAACACCCCCGGCGCCGCCGGTCAGCGTATCGTTGCCAGCGCCGCCAATCAGGAGGTCGGCACCGTTACCACCAACCAGCGTATCGTTGCCCAACCCACCGTCGAGGCTATCGGCAGCGTTACCGCCGTTCAAGATGTCATCGCCAGCGAGGCCACTGAGGTTATCAGCCCCCCCGTTGCCGAAGGCGATATCAGCGCCAGCTGTACCGGTGAAGATATCGTTGATGCCAGTACCGTTGAACAAGTCGCCGACGACGTCGGTTTGCGTTGAGAACAACTGCTCGATGAAGCCCGCACCATCGGTGTAGGTGACCCCAACCCGGACGAGGCCGTTCACCTGCGCTTGCACCGGTGTGAAGGTGTTGGTTGCGGCGCCTAAGATGTCTGTCCAGTTCACGCCGCCATCGACGGAGACCTGCCATTGGAAGTTGAAACCGCCGGGAGGCTGGCCGTTCGCATCTATAATGCTGGCGGTTGAGGCAACCAGAGGCTGGCCTTCCGTCGGCGTCTGATCGTTGATCGTCGGCGCGCCGGTCGGTGGGATATTGAACAGTTGCGCAACTGCGAACTCGCCATCGGTAAAGCGCAAGGCTTCGATGTTGCGAAGCGTATCCGTGCCATCGTTGATGATGAGATTGCCACCACCAACGACGATTAAGTTATGAACAACGGTGATCGTACCATCGTTGGCGCGGGTCAGAGTGTAGTTCGCCAATTCGTCGTTGAAGACCGCGACGTCGATGCTCGCATCAGCCGGGTTCGTGCCGTCGGTTGCATCATCGTACAGGATCTCGCGGACGATCTTGAGCTGGCCAGGATTGATTGTCCCGTTCAGCATGCGTGCGCTGATTTCATTCAGGCTGTCGATGGAGAACAGCACCGGTCCGGTGCCATCCTTGTCTTGATGCACGGCAATTCGGACGTTCAACCAGGCATCGCCGTCGATGATGTCGTCGCCAAGATTGCCGGTGATGGTATCGCTGCCACCGCCGCCAAGGATGATTTCGCCGCCAATATCACCGCGCGCTTGATCGAGGATGATGGCGTTGGGATCATTGGTTGGATTAGGCGCTGCAACGGCTGCAATAACTGCATCAAGGCCCGCGATCCGGTCAACGCCGGCTTGCGTCAGCGTCTTGTTGAACCCTTCGCCCGCCAGCAGTCTTGCCGCGCCGGTCAGCGTGTCGTCGTGGTTCCAGCCGGAAAGCCCTTCGACGGAATCGAACCGGTCCCGCAGGATCAGTGCTGGTCTCGTGTCAAATACACGAATTCCAAGATCGGAGTCAGCGTTGCTCTCATCGCCTTTGTGGATCGCCCAGTCGAAGCCATCCATGCCGTTGTTGCGCTGGATGCCAGCGCTTTGCACCATGATGTCGTCGCCGTTTTCACCGTCGTAGTCAGTGTCGTTGCCCTGACCGTTCAACACGTCATGGCCGATGATCGGTGAGTTGAAGAACAATTCGGAGTTTTCACCTGAAAGCCCGTCGAAGCCTTCACCACCTTCGAGCCAGTCGTCACCCTCGTTGCCGAGGAGTACGTCCGCTGCCGTACCGCCGAGAACAAAGTCGTCACCTTCACCGGCAAAGAATTCGGTGGTGTCGGTCGAGGCCATCAGGAAGTCGTTGCCGGTGTCGCCGAACACGAGACTGAGGCCGTGACCGGTGCTGATGACGTCGTTGCCCTGGTTGCCGCGTAGGAAGTTGTCGCCGAATGGATCTTCGATGATGTCGTCACCGAGACCGCCGAAGACCTGGTCGGATTCCATGCCGGCATTGAGATAGTCGTTGCCGCCATCACCCCAGAGCGTATCGATGCCCTTGTCGCCGTAGAGCCTGTCAATCCCCTCTGTGCCGCCGAGCACAACGTGCTGGCCGCCGGAGTACTTCAGGAGATTGTCGTCGCCGTTGATAAAGCCGTCGCCGTTAACGTCAACCGATGCCCCTGTCTCGGCATTGACGCCAGCGAGTATGCGCACAACCTTGGGATCGACGAGCTGTTGCAAGACACCAGCAATCGTCGACTGGTCCCATGTCGGATCGTCGGCTCCGAGGCCGGCGTTATCTTGGGTCGTGTGAGCGACACCAACGCTATCGCGGTCAAGTTCCAGGATGAGATCGGGAGTGTCGAAGGCTACACCCGAGATGTGCGTCGAGTGTACATCGCCAAGGTCAGAGTTTCTCATGATGAGATCGGCGAAGGTCACCGGCTCAAGCTGGTTGAGCAAGTTCATGCCTTGGGTGCGGCTCAGGTAGTAGAGCCGATCACCGTTTTGCAGGTGCTCCATCTGATATTCGAACACGGCACTGAAGGTGGAGCCCAGCATACCGCCGAATTCCATTTTTTCTTCCGCTAGGCCACCGACCCACAGGTCGATTGCATTGAGCCCAGAATTTGCGGCAGTCCAGCCACCCGTGCCGGTCAGGAATTGCAGCCGGTCGGACGGTGCTGCAATATTGTCGGCGGCCTCGTCGACGCCAGTCAGCGGGTCATTGAGCAAAATACCGTCAGCCCCGGGACGAGCGGTGCCGAAGACCAGTGAGAAAGCAGCATCTCGTTTTCCAGCCGTGGTGGTCTCGGCAAGAATGCTCGCGTGCGTTCCATACGCCGCGACGAAGTTGATAATCGATTCAGGGTGCTTGATATTTTGCGCGAAGTCGAACCAGCTGGTGTAGGGCTTCAACTGCGCATCGCCAGTCATGGTGTAGAGTTGTTCGCGCGCATGATTGAGCGTCGGAATCTGGGTGTCGCGGCCACGGGCGATATTGATCGCGGCCAAGTCGAGGGGCAGGCCCACGAGGTTGTTGCGGACCGCGTCAACGATGAATTCGTCGATTTCGTTGCCGGCCTGACGGGTCATGCCGCGCAGAATTGCGCCTGCAGAGGTTGCCGCATCGACCCCTGCGAGTTCGATTTGTGTCGCCGTGAGGCCGACGCCGCCATCCTTGTTCGTGCTGAAGGCAACCGGATTGAGGAACGCCTCGATCAGGCCCATCTGGGCGGCCGTTCCATCGACCAATGTGAGATCGTTATCGAGCCGATCAACCGTATCGGTCAGCATCGAATGGCCAAAGCGGTAGACCGTGTGCGCGAACTCGGCGACAATTGATGGATCCAGATCGGCCGAGTTGGTGAACACGAAAGCATCGACGTTCGGCTGAACTTTGCGGGCAAACTCTTCGAACACGAGATGCTGATATTGCATTTCGGTGACGAACCGACCGGCCTGGAACAGCCGCTCGCCATTCCACACCAAAGCGTCGCCAGGAGCCGGTAACACAGCCAATTGGTGGCCGTCATCGAGCCATTGGTTGATGAAGGCGAGATCGCCAGACGCGAGAATCGTCTGCTTGTATGCATCCACAAGGCGGTCGTGCTCGTTGTGGAACACGGTGTGTACCGTTGTCAGCCCAATGTTTTCGTTGCCACGACCGTCACCGGTTATGAAGTGTTGGTCGAGCAGTTCGTTGTCATAGGTGCCTGGGACGACCGGTCCAACGGACGGGCCGACGGTATTGTCGCCATCGGCGGTAAGAAGTGCTCCGGTGCTGGTCTTAGGAACGGCATTGTGCGCGATATCATCCAAGAAGGCCGTGCCGGCAGGGACCGCATTGGCGGGGATGAGGACGCCGAGACCACCATTTGCTAATGGATTGCCCTCGATGAGGCCGGTTGATGTTACGATTTGCACGAAGCCATGCTCGCCGCGGATAAAGCGGCCGTATTCGTCGGTTGCCAGTAGTGGCACCTTCAGGATGTCGGCATCGACCAGTTGGATACCGAGCAGGCTCGCCGCTTGGGCCTTGACGTCGGCCCACTTCGGCAAGCCGCCATCGGAGCCGGGCAACAGATAGCCGGTGGCAATCGGCTCGCCTGCGTCCATTACGTATTCGCGCAGGAACACCTGATGTGAGGCGTGAGAGGTGTAGGTCTGGTTCTGATCGACAAATGGCGTTGTGATGTTGATGGCATTCGGCAGAACGCGCGAAATGACCATGAAATTCTGCGCGCCGGGATCGGTGCTGTACAGCGGATCATCTGGCAGCAGCGGAATATAGACGCTGCCAAAGCCACCCTTTGGCACCAGATCGAGCCCGTGGTCAAAGAACTGACCAAAGAACGTCATGAAACCGTTGAACTGCGGCGACAGGCCGATGTCGGGCGATTGGTTCGGGATGATCCAGAGATCTTCGTTGGTGACGACGAGTTCGCTAGGGCCGGGGGTTTCGCCTGGACGAATGGGCGTCATGCCCGGATGGGCGAGTTGGAAGGTGTCAAACGTCAGGGGATTATTGAACCAAGCCTCGACGGCGGCCGGGTTGTTGATCGATTGATCGACGATCAGGTTTGAGATCTGGCGCGGTTGGGTGTCGACAACGCTGTTGCTAACGCCCGGGGCATTGGGATTCGGGTTGTAAACCGTGCCGTTAGGCGCGATGAAATCGATAATGCCGTCGTTATTGAAGTCGACGCCTCCGCCGGTGGCAGTCCGTGTTTCAGGGGTCAGCAGGCGCGGGAACGGCTGATCGGCCGATCCGACCAGTTCCTGGCCCGGCAGCAGGTGGTTAAAGACGCCGCTCACCGTGCGCAGGCCTAATGGGAGGAGTGCGGCGTCCTGTCCGATGATATCGACGAGGGCGACGCCCGCCACATTCACCGCGCCTGGGTTGAGATCCTGATTGCCAGCATTTGTTTCGGCGATGATGATCTGATCGAGAATTTTGGTAAGGTCGCCGAGGTTTACGGTGAAGCTGCTAGTCATTTTATATACTCCCAAACATTTTTTGATTCAGCCGCACGGGCCTTCGGAATTCAGATGTTTTGATTTGATCGGTTCTGCAATTACTGTGCTGGTGGCGCATCTGGTTGAGGCCGACATCGGGCCGTGCGCGCATCGCCATTGACAAGTGAAGGCGTTAGGTTTGTTCTGATCAGTGAGCGATCCAATGGCCTGGAGCTGCGACGTACAATGCCTTGCAGCATTGGTCGCGGTGTCCAACCTAAATCCTGGAATTGATCGCTCTGGCGTGCGCTTTGGGGATATAAATCAATCCCACTGGGTACTCTGCTTGGAGTCAAAATATCTTGAAGGACTGGTCTTACCATTACGCAAACTCCCACGGTACAATCATTTGGTAATGCTGATCGGCGGTAATAAAAATCGCGCAATACGAAATTGGAAATTGTGCTAAACTACGTTCAAGTTCTGAGTATTTCTTAACAAAAAGTTTACTACATGAGTGAGCAAACGGCAGGGTACGACGTCCAACGATCAACCGGAGCCCTGGTCGGGCGTGGGATCAGACTAAAGGCCATATACAGCCCGACCTTGGTCCTGCAGCGATTATCCGAGCTGTGGGCGCGTAAAACGCTCTCCACCCAGTTCCTTGTTGTAGCTGTTGTCGGAACCTGCATAACGATCTTGATCGCAGGCACGTGGATTGAGAGGCGGCTGCGAGCAAATGCACTTGATGCCGCTGCGCTGACATCCTCGCACCTGATGCGGAGCGTTATTGAGGATCAGGTGCAAGAACTGGCGACGAAGCGAGTTATTTCGCAATCGAACCAACAAGTTATTTTGAATTTATTGGGTGATGATGCCCATGTAAGGAAAATTCTGAAGGTCAAAATCTGGCTCCCTGACGGAACGGTTGCGTATTCGTCAGACGGGCTTTCAATCGGCGTCCAACTTCCGAAGTCTGCAGGGCTCGAGGCAGCCATGACGGGTGTCGTGTCCGCCGAATTTAGCGCGCCGCGTGGATTTGAAGTTTTTGAAAATCGAACTCATCTTGTTCCGGTGTTTGAGATATATTCACCATTATATGCAGCTGGCACGACGCGTATTATTGCAGTTTCTGAATTTTATGAAGATGCCACATCACTCGCCGCAGAGGTTCGAAAGGGGAGTCTTCAGGCTCAAACGTTCGTTGGTGTTCTGATGGTCGGTATGCTGTCTTTTTTATTTCTTATAGTACAACGAGGTAGTGAGTTGATAGTTGAACAAAAGACACGGTTAGAGCGAAAGCTTGAAGAGCAGAATTCACTGCTCGATCTGCAAGATCAATTAAATCTGCGGATCGCCAAGCTGCACCGCGAATGCTCGGATTTGTCAGATCGGCTGCTTGAGCGGATCGGGGCCGATTTGCACGATGGTCCAGCGCAACTGTTGGGGCTGGCGTTGTTGCGTTTGCACGAGGTGCAACCAAGCAAGGCGAACGTCACGCAAGCGAGCGACGATGCGCTTGCGACGGTGCAGAGCGCCATGCGCGAGGCGTTAACGGAGATCCGGAATATTTCAGCCGGGATTTCGTTGCCTGAGTTGGAGAGCTTGGAACTCAACGAGATTCTGCAACTCGTTGTAGCAAATCATGAAAGGCGGACCAAGACCCATGTTGCTCGGAAATTTGAGCCGCTCCCGCTGGGGACTTCGGTGGCACTGAAGACGTGCCTGTATCGCTGCGGGCAGGAGGCGTTGAATAACGCCTTTCTGCACGCCCTGGGCAAAGGACAATTCCTTAGCGCGACGTCGGATGTTGACAGCATAACTTTGACGATCAGCGATGCTGGCCCCGGGATCGAACATGCGCGACCAATCAAGACCGGAGACAAACTTGGTCTTGTCGGACTGCGCCATCGCGTTGAACTGTTAGGCGGCACCTTCCAGATTGCATCGTCACCGACCACCGGCACCACCGTTTCAGTCAGGCTACCATTGGAATGACGATCATGGGCGACAAGATTCGACTTGCTGTCGTGGACGACCACCCACTGATGCGAGTTGGCATTGAGCAGACGTTGAAGCGAGAGCCAGATTTTAATGTGGTCGCAACCGGCAGTAACGCTGACGACGCCCTGCGCATAGCGGCTGAACATGCGCCGCATCTCATGCTGTTGGATGTCAACATGCCGGGCGGTGGGCTGAATGCTGCTCGCGAACTTGGCGCCAAGCATCCCGATATCAGGCTTCTGGTGCTGACCGTCTCGGAGCGGCAGGAGGATGTTACTGCTGCCTTAGAAATTGGTGTGCGCGGGTACATCTTGAAGGGGATCGGTGGTCCCGATTTGGTTCGCACGATCCGCACGGTATTTGCCGGCGAGACCTATATCACGCCCGAATTTGCCGCACGCCTCCTCGCATCGCAAATGACAAAGGCTAAATCGGCGACGACTTTCCCCGGTCTGTCGCAGCCACTGACGGCGCGTGAAGAGCAGGTTTTGAAAGAACTTTCGTTGGGAGCCACCAATAAGGAAATCGCCCGCAAGCTTAGTCTGACTGAGAAAACCGTAAAACACTACATGAGCGGCATTCTGCAGAAATTGAGCGCGCGAAACCGAGTTGAGGCGATCGTGGCCTCCAGGCGCTTGAAGGGGGAGATCACATGAAGGGGGAGATCACATAAAGTGCGGTTGTCGGTCGGTTCGTCTCAAGGACCGACTGGCGCAGCGCGCTGGGAAGTTGCAATTTTGCCCGCCCGAACGCGCAAAAACCGTTCACAACGTGGCGTCGTTCCTCGACGTGGCGTATGGAATCAATCGACGGTTGCATTTGGCCAACGTCGTGCGGGGCAAATGGATTGATGTAAGTTCCAAATACTCTGTCAGGTTTCTGTTTGAGTGAGGCTCGCACGTATGGATTGGGATGGTTTGGCGAGCCAGGGGTTGCCGGATGTGTCGCAAGACCGAGTTTAATAGGATTTCAGGTCTCGCTGCTGCTGCGCTTAGCGTTCAGCTGTTGGTAGCGTGTACGCTGCCCTATGAACAACTGAGCGTTCCCGGTCCGGTTACTGGTTCAATCGAATCGAACCAGGGGTCTAACACCGCCTCACAAAAAGGCACCCTGCTTGGGTCTACTGGTGATAAATCAACGAAAACCGAGCGCTTATTTGCCGGTTCTGGGCAATTCGCATCCAGTGGCGGCGTCGGTCAAGGCTCGTCTGCGGCGAGCAGTGGCAATGCTGGTGGGACGCCGTCGGCCTCTGGATCAACAACGGCGGACGGGATTGTTCTGAATTTATCCAATGCGTCGGTGGCGGATGCCGCTAAAATTGTACTCGGCGAAACGCTGGGCGTGACCTACACGATCAGCGAAAAAGTCAAAGCAAGCATTACGTTGCGCACGGTTCGGCCTGTCGATAAGGCTGGTCTGGTCGATATTTTTGATGCTGTATTGCGCAGCGAGGGGGCAGCCCTCGTGGTCACTGGTGGCCTTTACAAGATCGTACCATCGAGCGAAGCAGCGAGTGGTGGCACGCCCTTGCGGCCGCCCGGTAGCCGTTCGCGCCAGCAGATTGGCGTTGCTACGGAACTGGTGCCGTTGCGCTATGTTTCGGCCCCCGAAATGGAACGGATTTTGAAGTCGGCAGCACCTCAAGCCGGAATTTTACGCGTCGACGCCGCGCGCAACCTGCTGATGTTATCCGGCACAAAGGCCGAACTGGCATCAATGACCGAGTTGGTAGGCGTTTTTGACGTCGATTACATGCGTGGAATGTCGTTCGGTATTCTGCCGATCGAAACCGCTGATGTGGATGCGATTGCTCAGGAACTGGACGCCATTTTTGCCAACGATCGGGAAGGCCCAACCAAGGGTATTGTGCGGTTCGTGCCAAACAAGCGGCTGAAGTCGGTGTTGGTGATTACATCTCGACCAGAGTACCTCACCAAGGCCGCGACTTGGTTGAAGCGCATTGATCTGGCCAGCCGCGCGACCGAGAAGCAGGTTCACGTTTATCACGTCCAGCACCGCCCTGCTGCAGAGTTGGCGCAACTGCTGCAAAAGGTCTATTTCTCCCGCGATGGCGGACGAACTGCGACATCCGGCTCACAGGCTCGCGCCGTCGTGCCAGGTGCACCAACATCGAGCCCAGATGGGGTCGCTGCACCGTTCGCACCACCGGTCATACAAGCCCCGACCCAACCAACTTTCGGCCCCGCCATAACCGACGGCTCGCGTGGAAACGAATTGGCGCAACGGGGCAACGATCAAGGTTCGGTTGACGCCGCCGCAACGGCTGCTGCCGGCGATGCAACTCGGTCCGCGATCGGTGGCGGATTACCGCCGGACGACCGCGCGTCTGGGATCTCAATTGTTTCGGATGAAGTGAACAATTCTTTGGTGATCACGGCGACATCAGCTGAGTTCAAGCGCATGCGCCAAATTCTTCAAAGTGTCGACGTTGCCGCCACCCAGGTACTTCTGGAGGCCACTATCGCCGAGGTGACGTTGAACGATAACTTGAAATTTGGCGTTCGCTGGTTCCTCCAAAAAGGCAATAACAACATCAAGTTCACCGATAGCGTTTTGGGCGCCGTTGCACCAGCGTTTCCGGGATTTTCGTATTTTCTGAATTTCTCAAATCTACAGGTTGTGCTCAATGCGTTGAATTCTGTGACTGACGTGAATGTGGTGTCGTCGCCAACCTTGATGGTCATGGAAAATAAGCGAGCCGTGTTGCAAGTTGGCGATGAAGTGCCGATTGCGACGCAGTCGGCCGTCGCCATTGGTGCTCCTGGGGCACCGATCGTTAATTCGGTATCGTTCCGCAGTACGGGTGTGATCCTCGGCATAACGCCCCGCGTCAGCGATGATGGGCGGGTGATGCTCGAAATTGAGCAGGAAGTGAGTGGAGTTATTCCAACCACGAGTTCCACCATCGATTCACCAACGATCCAGCAGCGTCGCGTCAAGACGACTGTAACGGCGCGTGACGGCGAGACGATTATTTTGGCCGGATTAATGCAGGATCGATCGACGCGCTCGCGCGATCAAATCCCGATCCTCGGCAATATCCCGTGGGTCGGAAATGCGTTTAAAAGCAAGAACGACACGATTGCGCGCACTGAACTCCTAATCGCCATCACGCCGCAGGTCGTGCGTAACAGCAACCAGATTGATGGGATCACGGCAGAGTATCGTGACAAGCTAAACTTCTCGACAAGGCCCCAGCGTCAGGCGCCGCCAAGCCATCGGGAGCAGTTTGACAGGCTAGTCCGATAGCCGACGATCTAACTTCAGCTGATGGGCGTTGTATTGATCGACGATCATTTCATTGTTGGCGAGGCGTAAAATAATTCCTCCACGATACCTTGCGGATAGGCTTCGCGGGCGCGCTCGCGGCAGTACCGCTTGCCGTTGACCTCCCAGTAGCAGTATCGGCTACAATCCAGCCGCTGCCGATACCAGACGCAGCCTCGGCCTTCTGGTGCGGTTTGCACAATGCCTGGCCGATAGTCGCGATAGCGCGGTTCCCCGACGGCTGACGTCGGCAATGCCAAACCCGCAACTAAGATCCATACTGCTCTCATCGCACGACACCTCTCGTCACTTGAACCACCGCGTGCCCGTCGCGCATAGAATCATCGCAATCGAGCTTCAGTCTGCCAAATTACCGCCGAAGACGCTACGCGGCCTGTTCACTACTTGCGGCCACGCGACGCTCGAGCGCCAGATTTCTTTGGCACGCCGTAAAGTTCAAGCCGATGGCGGACGAGTTCATAACCGAGTTCGGCTGCGATCTCGGCTTGCAACTGCTCGATTTTCTCTGAGCGGAACTCGATGACGCGTCCGGTTTCAATATCGATCAGGTGGTCGTGATGTTCCCGGTCAGAATGTTCAAAGCGCGCCCGACCGTCATCAAATATGTGGCGTTGTATTGCGCCGCGCTCCTCCAAGATCCGCATCGTGCGATAGACGGTCGAAAGCGAAATCGAGGTGTCTCGGGCCAGCACGTCACGGAACAGTTGATTGGCGTCAGGATGGGCTTCAGATTCCGCCAGCACCTCAAGGATCGTCCGACGCTGGCGCGTCATGCGGATACCAGCCGCACGCAGGGCCGTTTCGAATGACAATGTGCGGGCGTTTTTCGACTGCATCGCGGTGAGATAGCAAATTGACACGCATTTGCAAGTGCAACAACGACTGGTGCGCTGGTGATGGCTGCTCGGTTGAGTTGACGGCGCGAATAGGCACTTCATACTGCGAAGCTGCGGATCGCGAAATTGGTTGGGGGGATCGATGAACCAGAAGAAATTAGACAAGTTGCGGGCAAAGTTCGGCCAGGCCTCAGCTGGCGACGTGCATGACCCAGAGTTCAAGAAGGTCGTCGATATCCTGTTTTCGGGTGCGGATCGGCGGGCGAAACCCTACGAAGGCGTATCCACGTTTCTCGATTTGCCGCTGATGGCGGATGCGCACAAATCGGCTGATATCGCAGGTCTCGACGTCGCTGTGGTGGGTGTTCCCATGGACCTTGGCGTCACCAATCGGCCCGGAGCGAGGCTGGGGCCGCGTGCGGTACGCAGTATCGAGCGGGTCGGCCCCTATCATCACGTGCACAAGATGGTTGCTTCGGCGCGCGTGAAGGTGGCCGACATTGGCGATGTGCCATTTCGCTCGCGTTATAGTCTTGAACAGAGCCACGAGGATATCGAGGCCTACTACACTAAGCTTGTAAGTGCTGGCGTAGTGCCAGTCAGCGTCGGCGGCGACCACTCAATCACGTTGCCGATCCTGAAGGCGCTGGGTCGCGAGCGACCGGTCGGCATGATCCACATCGACGCGCATTGCGATACCGGCGGACCGTTTGAGGGCTCGAAATTCCATCATGGCGGACCGTTTCGCGAGGCGGTGTTGGCTGGCGTGCTCGATCCGGAACGTACCATCCAGGTCGGCATTCGCGGCAATGCCGAATATCTGTGGGAGTTCTCCTACGACAGCGGCATGACCGTGATCCACGCCGAGGAGTTCATGCGGCTCGGACTTGAGGCCACCATCGCTCGCATCCGCAAGGTCGTCGGTAGTGGGCCGACCTACCTGTCGTTCGACATCGATAGTCTGGACCCGGCCTTCGCGCCTGGCACCGGCACGCCGGAGATCGGCGGTTTGAGTTCGCGCGAGGCGATGGAATTGGTGCGTGGGTGCGCCGGGCTCAATCTTGTCGGCGGTGATGTGGTCGAGGTCGCGCCGATGTACGATTCAACGAGCAACACTGCGCACGCAGGCGCGCAGATGCTGTTTGAGATCTTCTCGGTCGTCGCCATGGCGCGCGCAAAGGGTGACAAGCCGAAACGCGCGAAATAGGCGCGTTTCGGTTCAACCGTCGTTTAACGTGTCTGCGGGACGACTGGACCTGCCGGTGCTGCTGGCGTTGCGGGTGTGGTTGGTGCTGGTGCGCCGCCTTGCAGCTTATCGAGGATACCGCCACGGCCCGCCGGTGCGGCTGGGGCATCAACTGGCTTGCCGTCGGGGCCGACCGCTGGTGTGCCGCTGGTCGCAGAACCGGCCGGCGTATCGAATACGGAGCTCGGTGCGTTCGATCGCTGCGCTAGGATCGTTAGAATGATGCTCGTGGTGAAAAACGCCGCAGCCAGGATCGCGGTAGCCCGGGTCAATAGGTTCGCCGTGCCCCGACCGGTCAGAAGTCCGCCGCCACCGCCGCCGCCAATGCCGAGAGCGCCACCTTCGGACTTCTGCAGCAGCACGGTGCCCACGAGTGCTAGGGCAATCATCAGGTGAATAACAAGAATAACGGTGGTCATCGGCGATAGGTCCGTAATGAGATCGGCTTGGGTGTAAGTCCGGGATTTGAATCTGAAGTCGTGCTCCTACACCAGTCGGGCGCGCGCCGCTAGTGTCGAAGAAAAAGCCAGATCCGCTTATTGCGGGGCGGGCTGCTTCGCCACTGGCGCACCAGCTGCTTTGGTTGCAGGCTCCGGCGGTGTGAACGCGTCGACAGCCTTAGGCTTCGGCGCTGCCTTGGGTTTGGCGGCGGCTTTTACGGCAGGCTTAGGGGTGGCAGCGCCAGCAGCGTCGGGCTTCGGGGCGTCTGGGTCCGGATCCGAGCCTGTGCCGTTCTCCATAAGAGCTTCGGTCGTTGGGTCGAACTGGCGCTTGGGCTGCGGACAACGGAACAGGAACTGTGCGTCGGAATTGATCAACTGCTCGATTTGCTGCAACTGGTCGGCCTTGAGATTGGCTTTGGCCCAGGCAGCCCCCTTTGACAGGTTGATCCGAGCGCCGGACTTTTCCAGCGTGCTCAGGTCTGAACGCAGCTTTTCGCAAGCGGCAGGCTCAAGTGGGGCCGCCTGCGTCGGCGGCGTCAAAACAGCGAACGCGACGGCCGAAGCCACAAGAGTACGGATAGCGTGCATCATAAGACTCTGTGGCTCAGTGAGGGATGTAAGCTGCGAGAATACCGAGGAAGTCGTCAGCTTTGAGGCTGGCTCCGCCGACGAGCGCACCGTTGACATTGGCGACGCCCATGAGCTCTCGTGCGTTCGATGGCTTGACCGATCCACCGTACAACAAGCGCATCTGATCGCCGTCGGCGCCGAAGCGGTCGACCAGCTGCTGCCGGAGGTACGCGTGCACTTCGGCAACATCGGCGGCGGTTGGCGTCAGCCCGGTGCCGATCGCCCAAACCGGTTCGTAAGCAATGACGGTGTTGGCAGCTGTTGCGCCTTCGGGCAAGGAGCCTGCCAGTTGCTGGCCGATGATCTCGAGTGTCGTGCCGCCTTTGCGCTGTGCAGCCGTCTCGCCCACGCAGATGATTGCTGTGATTTGGGCAGCATGGGCGGCAGCGGCTTTCGCATGAACGATGGCGTCGGTCTCGCCGTGGTCGGTCCGGCGCTCCGAGTGGCCGACGATGACGGCAGTTGCCCCGCAGTCGCGTAACATTAGAGCCGAGATATCGCCGGTGTGGGCCCCTGCCTCGTTGGCATGGCAATTCTGGCCGCCAACGCTTAGACCTGAGCCTCGCGCCGCATCTGCAACGGCCTGGATCAATGTGGCCGGCGGGCAGATCATTGCCTGAACCCGCTGGTCAGCCAATCCAGCACAGATCTTCTGGATTTGTTCTAGATGCAACTTGAGGCCGTTCATCTTCCAATTACCGGCGACCAGGGGCAGCATCGGCGTGTGAAGGAGCGCGGCCATGGGTAATTCCTCCGGGTCTTGGTCATAGGTTGACCGGCACCAGCAATGTGTGGAGCCCTTGCATTCAGTCAATGCTTGGGCTTGATAGCGGTTCGAACGGTCATAATTTAGTTGAGTTACGATGCCGTTCGGAGCGGCGCAAGTCTGTCCAATGACAGCACGCGCGGCGATGACCGGCCACCAACACCAGGATCTAGCTGCAATGCTCGAAACACTGCGCCGTGGCGCCCAAGGCTGGCTCGCCAAGATTTTATTCGGCCTGTTGGTTATCAGTTTCGGATTCTGGGGGATCTCAGGCTCATTGAGCGGCTATGGCGAGGGTTCCCTCGCGCGCGTCGGCAAAACCGAAATCTCGACCACCGAGTTCCAGCAGGCCTATCAGGCCCAGTTCGACAATCTGCGGCGTCGCTTTGGCGGCCGGATCACCGCTGAACAGGCACGTGCGTTCGGTTTCGACCAGCAGGTGCTGTCGCAGATGATTGGTGGGGCTGCGATTGATAACCACACGAAGGAGCTGCAACTTGGGCTTTCCGAGGCGACCCTCGCCGAGCGCCTTAAAAAGGACCAGCGGTTCCTCGGCACCGACGGTAAGTTCAGTCGGCCGGCGTTCGACGGATTTCTCGTCCAGAACCGGTTGACGGAGCGCGGATTTTTGACCATCTCGCGGAAGGACGAGATCCGTGACCAGCTGACTGTGGCCTTGGTCGACTCTGTGCAAATTCCAAAGACCACGATCGATATGCTGCACAAGTTCCGCGAAGAGACCCGCAAGGTTGCGTTCTTTATGGTCGATCCAGCCAAAGTGCCAGCGGTTGGCGAGCCAGATGATGCCAAGCTCACGGCAACCTATGAGCAAAACAAGCGCTCGTTCATGACGCCTGAACTGCGGTCGGCGGGCGTGCTGCTGTTGACGGTCGAAGACGTGAAGAAATCAGCAGCAGTCACTGATGACGAAATCAAAGCTTCCTATGAGCAAGATCCGGAGCGGTTCAATTCGCCGGAAAAGCGCCGCGTACTGCAGGTGCCCTTCGCGGATAAGGCGAAGGCTGACGCTGCCGTGAAAGCATTGGCTGGCGGCAAGTCGTTTGCCGATGTCGCGAAGGAAGCTGGCGCCAAGGATACTGATATTGATCTAGGGCTCGTGACCAAGCGCGCGATGATCGACCCAAAGATCGCCGACGCCGCCTTCAAGCTCGCAAAAGGCGCGACCTCAGGTGTGGTCGAAGGCCGCTTTGCCACTGTTCTTGTTCAAGTGACAGAGATCGAAGCTGGAAAGCAAAAAGCGCTGACCGAAGTGACCGCTGAAATCAAGGAACGTCTAGCGCTTGAGCGCGCTGGCGCTGATCTGCAAAAGATCCATGAGCAGGTCGATGACAATCGCCTCAGCGGGAAGACTTTGAAGGAAATCTCGGTGGCATTGAAACTTCCGTTTATCGAGCTTGTCGGCATCGACCGGCAGGGACGCACGGTGGATGGCAAGGTGGGCCTCGATACCGCCGAGGCTGAGAAGGTCGTCGCTGCCATTTTCGCCAATAAACCCGGTGTTGAGATCGAGCCCGTGGAGTTGTCGGACAACGGTGCTGCCTGGATCGACGTACAGACGATCACGCCGGAAAAGCAGCGCGAGTTCGCCGATGTAAAGGCTGACGTCAAAAAGCTGTGGGTTGATACCGAGAGCCGCAAGGCGCTGGGTATCGCCACGCAGAAGTTTGTCGAACGATTGACTGCTGGCGAGGCGATCGAAAAGATTGCGCTGGAAGCCGGCGGCAAGGTTTCGACGACCGATGCGATCCTGCGGGCCGCCAAGCCGACTGGCTTGACTGAACAGGCGGTGAATCAGGCCTTTGCACTTGGATCTGGCACTATTTCATCAACTGACAGCCTCGACGCCAAATCTCGCATTGTTTTCAAAGTGACGGAAGTGACCGCGCCACCGCCAGCGACGCCTGAGCAGGTAGAGCGCATCAAGGCAGAGATCGTGCGGCCGATGCAGTCGGAAGCGATGGCTGAATATCTGGTCGCAGTGCAGGAGCGTTACGGTGTGTCGATCAACAACGCAGCGTTACAGCGTGCGGTTGGTGCTGATCGGGCTGCACAGTGAGCCGTATGACCGATTAATCGTCAGTTCGTTCGACCGACGAATGCCAGCCGAATGACCATAACTGAAGGGTCGGCCCACGCATGAGCACGCTACCCAATTCGAGCGAAGCCTTCGATGTGTTTCCATCGCGCGCCGAATTTGTAAAGACCCATCACATGGGCACAGTCCAACTCGTTTGGACGAAACTCGTGGCCGATCTTGAGACACCTGTTTCTGCCTATTTGAAGTTGACGGAAGGGACGACCGCGACGGCAGCCGACAGGTTGCGCGGTATGACGTTTCTGCTCGAATCTGTTGAAGGTGGCGCCGTGCGCGGGCGCTATTCGATTATCGGATTGCGGCCCGATCTGGTCTGGCGCGCGCATGGCAACAAGGCGGAGATCAACAGGACACCGATCGAAACCCCGGATGCGTTTCAACCGGAAAAACGTCCAACTCTCGAAGCCTTGCGGACGCTGCTGGCCGAGAGCCGCCTCGATGTACCCGAAGGCCTACCGCCGATGGCTGCCGGCGTATTTGGCTATATGGGCTACGACACGATCCGACTGATCGAAAAGTTGCCGAACCAAAGACCCGACGTCCTCGGGGTTCCAGATGCGGTTTTGATGCGGCCGACGCTGATCATCATCTTCGACGCGGTCAAAGACGAGATGACGGTGGTGACACCCGTACGCCCCGGCTCTGCGACGGCACAGGACGCCTATAACGCGGCAGTTGCGCGGCTGGCGACCGTCGTGCACGCGCTCGATGCGCCGGTTCCAGATATTGCCCGATTTGCCGTCGATGTCACATTGTCGGCTGAGCCGGTATCAAACACAACGCCTGACGAATACCGGACCATGGTCGCCCGCGCGAAGGAGTACGTGGCCGCCGGTGACGTGTTTCAGGTGGTGTTATCGCAACGCTTTTCACAACCGTTCACGCTACCGCCGTTTCAGCTGTATCGGGCGCTCAGGCGGACCAACCCGTCGCCGTTCCTGTTTCATCTCGATTTCGGCGGCTTCTCGCTGGTGGGGTCAAGCCCGGAGATTCTGGTGCGGGTGCGCAACGGCGAAGTCACAATCCGCCCCATAGCCGGCACTGCGCGCCGTGGCGCAACTGCTGCCGAAGACCAGCATCTGGCCGAAGCATTGCTAGCCGATCCCAAGGAGCGGGCCGAACACTTGATGTTGCTTGATTTAGGTCGAAACGACGTCGGTCGGGTCGCCGAAATCGGTTCAGTGGAAGTAACCGAACGCTTCATCGTTGAGCGCTATAGTCACGTCATGCATATCGTCTCGAACGTCATCGGGCGGTTGGACGCCAAAAACCACGACGCGATCGATGCACTGATGGCAGGTTTTCCAGCTGGCACCGTATCGGGCGCCCCCAAGGTTCGCGCCATGCAGATCATCGACGAGCTCGAGAAGGACAAACGTGGGCCCTACGCCGGGTGCGTTGGCTACTTCTCAGCGGACGGCCAGATGGATACCTGCATCGTGCTGCGCACGGGGTTGGTGAAAGATGGTGTTCTGCACATCCAGGCGGGCGCTGGGTTGGTCTATGACAGCATCCCTGAGAACGAGCAGCAGGAATGCATCAACAAGGCGAAAGCGCTGGTGCGGGCGGCTGAAGAGGCAGTTCGATATGCCCGACGTCGCACCCAGTCGCAGCCTGCCGATGGCGACAACGGTGGTCCTTTCAGCTAGGCCGTGACGTCGGTGTCACTACCGCCGAAGCGGGCTGTGTGTTACGTCGCCAGCAGACAATTTGAACCGGAACCAGAATCATGACGGCTCGAATCTACAAGCCAGCAAAATCGGCCATGCAGTCGGGGCTGGCACGCACCAAGGACTGGGTGCTGCAGGACGAACCAGAGTCGGCTAAATCAATCGATCCGTTGACCGGCTGGTCGGGCTCTGTTGGCACAGCAGCCCAGGTCGAATTATCGTTCGATACCCGCGAAGAGGCGATTGCCTACGCCGAACGCGAGGGGATCGCCTACACAGTGATTGAACCGCAGACGCGCAAGCCTGTGCGCAAGGCTTACGCCGACAATTTCAAGTTTGGCCGGATCGGTAGCTGGACCCATTGAACTTGGGTTAAGTCTCAAGCACCGTGATGGCTCATGCCACTGTCAGGCGGGTTCGCTCGATCACTTTCACGCCGGCATCGTCGATCCAGGTGAATTCGAACTCGCCAGAGCCGGGCACCCGCATGTGGAACGATAGGAATGGGTTCGCCGAGATGCCGGGTTGAAACTCTGCCTGGAATACGGGCCGACCGTTGAATGTGGCCTGGAACACGCTGATGATATTGCGCGGCACGGTCTTGCCATCGGTGTCCTTGCGTTGCCCCGTTTCCATCACGTGACTGATCAGCGTCTTGATTTCGATGATATCACCGACCTTGACGACTTCAGGTAGCCTGATCCGTGGCTTGTTCATGGCCGACTAGCCCCCGCAACCACCAATCGTGACCTTCACGTTCTTCTGGGACGCCAGAAACGTGCCGTCGCTCAGTTCGGCGAGCGCAATGACGTCTTGTGTTTTTGCCAGTCGCATACGGCTCGAAACGGCAGCTTTACCGCTTTCGGCGGTGAAGCGGAATGTACCGATCAACGGCTGCGGATTGGCTGTCGAGAAGACGCGCACGCTGCGTACAAACGCCTGCGCGGTCATCGGGCTATCAACGACGAGGGTGAATGGCACGACATTGCCGTTTTCGGCGATCTCGGGCAGATCCATGGCAATGCGGCCCTCGATCAGCTTGGCATCGCCGGTGATGTTGCGTAGTGCCGTTTGCCAAGTCTCGGGCACAGGAGGCTTGATTTCAGCAGGCTTCTCTTGCGCAATTACTGCAACCAGATCCAGGGAAGCTGCAAGCGCGCACGTACCTGACGCGATTAAGATATCACGACGATTCAAATCACGACGAGTTGTTGTGCGACGAGGTTCACGCATGGCCCGACTCTCTTGTTCCCAGTGGCGTAGCATATAGAGTTCGACCCTAGCAATTCCTTAAGCCATCACAGAATTGTAACCGCCGTGCACAGCAGCAAAATTTCACGACGATCCACCCTGATTTTTGGGCTCGCGCAGCTCGGACTTTTGGTTGGCAGTGGGGTCGTTCGTGCCGATGAGCGCTATCGGCTCGTCATGGTCGAGGAGGTCGGTTGCGTCTATTGCGCGCGCTGGCATGCCGAAGTGGGACAAGCTTACGCTCGTAGCGCCGAGGGGCGGTTTGCTCCGCTCGAGCCGGTTCGCATAGGCGATGCGTCGATCAGCTATTTGATCGGATTGCGTTATACGCCAACTTTTGTGCTGGTCGAAGGGCGCCGCGAAATCGGTCGTATCACTGGTTATCCAGGAGCTGATTTTTTCTGGAGCCTGCTGGCCGAGTTGCTGGCTAAGACGAGCTTCGCTGCACCGCCGACCAAAGATATCAAGACCTGATTGATGCCAACTTTCTTGTCATCTGCCACGTGCCGACCGGTGACAAGGGCAGCGTTTGCTGCATAAATGGCATGCTGCAGAGGCCGGTGCAGGGGCACTAGGAGTCGAAGCAATCGAGGATGGAGACGCGAATATGAGCAACGTTACCCGTCGGCAATTTGGGCACTTATTTAGCGGCGCAGGTGTTGCGGCGTTTGGATTGGGCGGCTTCGGCTCGTTTGCGATTGCCCAGGGGGCTGCCAAGGTTGTGATTGTCGGTGGTGGGGCCGGTGGCGCGTCGGTCGCCCACGCGCTCAAACTCGGCGAACCCAAACTCGATGTCACGCTAATCGAAGTGAATCCCAAGTATACCTCGTGTTTTTTCTCAAACCTCTACATCGGTGGATTTCGTACCTTCGAGTCGATCACCCACAATTGGGATGGCTTGAAGAAACTTGGCGTCAAGGTCGTGCTCGAATGGGCGACTGATGTGGACACCACAAAACGTGTCGTGAACACCACCGGCGGTCGCAGCTACGCCTATGACAAGCTGGTGCTATCGCCTGGCATTGAGATCAAATACGCGACGATCGAGGGCTACTCGAAGGAGGCCGCGCAAGTCATGCCGCATGCGTGGTTGGCTGGCGCACAGACGCAGTTGTTGAAGGCGCAGCTGGAGGCGATGAAGGATGGCGGAACGGTGGTTCTGGCCGCACCTAACAATCCCTATCGTTGCCCACCGGGTCCCTACGAGCGGGCCTGCATGATCGCCCACTACATCAAGACCAAGAAGCCGAAGTCGAAGCTCGTGATTGTCGACCCCAAGAAGGCGTTCTCGAAGCAGGCCGTCTTCATTGAGGCCTTTGATCGCTACTACAAGGGTATCATCGAGCTTAACTTGTCGAACGACATTGATGACTTCTCGGTGGTACGCGTCGACACCAAGACCAAGCAAGTCGTGACCAAAGCTGGTAAAACAGTGGCAGCTGACGTTGCCAACATCGTGCCGAACCAGCGGGCCGGCGAGATTGCGCATAAGGCTGGATGTGCGGAAGGTGATTGGTGCCCGATCAACCTCGACAATTTCTCGTCGAAGCGGGTCGCCAATGTTTATGTCTTGGGCGATGCGTCGGCGGTGCCATCGGAGATGCCGAAATCAGCCTTCACCGCGAATAGCCAAGCGAAGGTCGTCGCTGGCGACATCCTGGCTGAATTGGCCAAGAAGGAGCGCTTCCCCGCGCGGTTCCGCAATACCTGCTGGTCGATGGTTGCGCCTGATGCCAGCATCAAGGTTGGAGGTAATTTCACCCCCAAGGACGGTAAGTGGGAAATGTCGGGCAACTTCGTGTCGAAGCCGGGCGAGGATGCAGCCCTGCACAAGGCAAATTTCGAGGAAAGCCTCGGTTGGTACTCAGGAATTACCGCCGATATCTTCGCCAAGACCGCCAGCGCGCCTGCCGCCAAAAAACGCGCCTAGCAGCGTTTACTGCCATAAATGAAAATGGCGCCTGTGCTTCCTGCACTGGCGCCATTTATTTTATCTCAAGCGCGGATCGCCGTCTAAAACTAGCGGCCTTGGCTCTCGGACATGAAATCGGTCATCATCGTGCGCTCGACCCGCACCAAATCATCTGGCACGGCCCAACCGGCGGACCGATACTCCTGGATTCGATCTTGGACGATTGCGAATGCCTCGCGGGGATCATCCTTGGCCTGGATCTCGCTCATGAGACTGCTGAAGTCTTCGTAGAGCTTCTCTGTTTTGCGCGCCATGGACACACTCTCCTCTATGTACTTATCATCGTACTTGAATTGACTATTGCACTCGTTGATCAGGGACCGCAACGAAGTGATCTCGCGCTGCAGCACCGTTCACTTTTGCTTAAACGCCATTTATCCGGACCTAATGTTCGGCTATGTTTGCAGTGCACAAATTTTATGCACTATTATACTTTCCGATTTGTGAATTCGTTTCCTTCATCTTGGTCCCGTTGGGTTCGCACCATAGCGTTGAGTGTGGCTCGACTTTGACCCTGCGAGGGCGTTAGGGGGACCATCTGTGGGCCTTAAGTGAGATGAAGGTGCGATGCTGAAATCGCTCAATTTACTGACCGATATGGCGGGTGTTCGCGTCGGCAACGCGCATGATGCTAGGTTCATGAGTGGGGTGACGGTTGCCCTGTTTGATTGTCCGACCGTGGCGTCCGTTGTCACCCGCGGTGGTGCGCCGGGCGGCCGCGATACGGGGTTGCTCGAACCTGAAATGACAGTGCCCGGCGTCCATGCCGTTGTGTTGTCAGGCGGATCGGCATTTGGGCTCGATGCGGCAGGTGGTGTCGCTGGATCTTTGCGCGAGCGAGACGTTGGTTTTCAGGTCGGATCGGTGCGGGTGCCGCTTGTTACGCAGGCAATTACGTTCGATCTGTTAAATGGCGGAGACAAAATGTGGGGGCGAATGCCGCCTTACTGGGACCTCGGTTGGCAAGCCGCGGAGCAAGCCACGACGAGCGCGTTTGAACTTGGCTCGGTCGGTGGCGGCTACGGCGCGGCGACTGCGACGTTGCGCGGCGGGCTTGGCTCGGCAAGCGCGATCACAGCGGGTGGCTTTCGCGTTGCTGCACTTTGCGTCGTCAATGCGATTGGAACCGTCACAGTTGGCGATGGGCCGCAGTTCTGGTCTGCGCCGTTCGAAGTTGGAAATGAATTCGGCGGCCTGGGTTTTCCAACAACAGTTGCGCCCGGTGCTCTGGATTTGCGTACCAAAGGCGGCGCACCGCCATCGACAACGATTGCGCTGGTTGTCACCGATGCCATCCTGACCAAAGCTCAAGCCAAGCGGCTCGCCATCATGGCTGATGACGGGATCGCCAAGGCCGTTCGTCCGGCGCACGCGCCGATGGATGGTGACACGGTGTTTTCGGTGTCGACACTCAGCAAGCCAATGTCGGATGGTACGCGTGATCTGACCGAGATAGGCATGGTAGCAGGCGACTGCCTGGCGCGCGCCATCGCTCGTGGTGTGTTTGAGGCGGCAGATGCGCCAGCTGGATGGGTTGGTCCGCCCGCCCATCGTCAACGCTTTCCGACGAGGCCGCGCACTTGAACCGCAATCGACTGTTGATCGCAGTGTTGGCTGTCATCGCTCTTGGTCTCTTGCTGCTGTGGCAGCGCCAGCGGCTCGATCAGGTCCAGGCCTGCGTCGCGCAAGGTGGTCTTTGGGATGGCGCGTCCAGCATCTGCAAGCCAGACCACAACCGCATTCTCATTCAGCGCGACTTGCAGCGCGGCTGAAGTGCTGGGTCTGGCTCGTTCATGCTTATCGATAGAGATCGGCGCGCGTCGGTGGCAGTTGCGGCGGGCGTTTGGCGGTTTTGCTCGCAAGCGTCTGGAACAGGCGTGCCGTGCCGCGCTCAAACGCCAGCGCGCAGCCAGCAAGGTAAGCCACATAAATACGATACTTCTCCTCGCCGACCAGCGCGATGGCTTCGGCGCGGCGCGATGAAAGCCGGTCATGCCACATCTGGCAGGTGAGGGCGTAATGCATCCGCCAGCCTTCGACGTCATGGACTTCGAACCCTGCCCGCTCCATCGCGCCAACCGTGTGCCCGATGTCATCGAGCGCACCCCCGGGGAAGATGTATTTGGCGAGCGCCTTCTGCTCGGGGCGCATCCGGTCTGGGATCAACCGAGGCTTCTTGGCACGGCGCGAGATTGCATGATTGAGAAACAATCCGTCCTCACTCAACAGCGAACGCACCTTCGTCATGTAGTGCGGAATGTTGGCGAGGCCGATATGCTCGTACATGCCAACCGAGGCGATCTTATCGAAGGTGCCGGAGACATTGGCATAGTCGATCAGCTCGAAGGTCACGCGGTCGGCCAAGCCCATCTGCTCGATCTTGGCCCGGGCCAGCGCCAATTGCTCCTCGGACAACGTAATGCCGTGCGCCGTCACACCGTAGTTTTTTGCGGCGTGCGCGACGAGGCCACCCCAGCCACAGCCGATATCGAGAAACCGGTCTCCAGGCTTCAAGCGCAACTTGCGGCAGACCATGTCGAGCTTGTCGACCTGGGCCGCTTCAAGCGTGCCATCCCACGATTTGAAGTAGCCACACGAGTACACCATCTCGGGATCAAGAAAGAGCTGGTAGAAGTCGTTCGATAGATCATAGTGGAACGAAATGTATTTCTGATTGTCGCCAACCTTGCGGCCATCGCCTGAGAATGCACCGCCGAATTGACCATCCGTTTTTACGGCGTCACGAGGTGCAAAGAAGAACGGCGCCAGGTTGCGGGCAAGGCCCAACTTCTGAAGTGCGCCGAGCTTCACGCTTCGACCACCACGATTGAGCTGACGCCCGAAGTCGAGTAGTGAGCCGCCGCTGAAATCGATCCGTTTCGCAACGTACAACCCAACCAGCGTGTCGATCGTCGGGCGGCGCAGCAGTGATGCAACGACGCCCACGTCTGCAATCTTCAGGACAAAGGGGCCTGTCACCCTCGCCCCTAGTGGGTGCCGACTTCCATCCCACAGCTCCACGTGCGCGTCGAGGTCGAGCTTGGCGCCGACCTCGCGCGCGAGCACCATGGCACGATCAAGCAACGTCTTGTTTTGCTGTTCGTCCATCGGGCTCGTTTTATCAGGCTGCCTTGCGCATCTCGTTGGCTTTCGCCGACTCAAGGATTGCTGTAACGCCCATGCCGCCAGCCGTACAGATCGAGATCAGTCCACGTCCGCCGCGCTGCGATAACAACTTCGCGAGGTTCATCGTAATGCGGGCGCCGGTCGCGGCAAACGGATGGCCGAATGCCAGCGAAGAGCCCATGACGTTGAGTTTCGACCTGTCGATCGACCCGAGCGGCTGATCGAGGCCCAGATGCAGCTTACAGTAGGCAGGATCTTCCCAGGCTTTCAGGGTCGCCAGCACTTGAGCAGCGAACGCCTCGTGAATTTCATAGAAATCGAAATCCTGGAGTTTCAGGCCGGCCCGCGCAATCATTTTGGCAACCGCAATTGTCGGCGCCATAAGCAGACCATCGCCCGCCGTGAAGTTGTTAGCGGCGGTTTGCGAGTGGGTGAGGTAGGCGAGCACCGGCAGCCCACGAGCGGCAGCCCACTCCTCCGACGCGATCAGCACGCACGCGGCCCCATCGGTGAGCGGCGTTGAGTTCGCAGCCGTCATCGTGCCACGCTCCGACTTCTCGAAGGCCGGCTTTAGCGTCGATATTTTCTCGAGCGTCATGTCGGCACGTAGATTGTTGTCACGATAGACGCCGGCACACGGCACGATCAGATCATCCATGTAGCCTGACGCGTAGGCCGCTGCTGCCTTCTGGTGGCTTTCAAACGCCAACTGATCTTGCTCGGCGCGCGAGATGTGGAATTCCTGCGCCATCAACTCGCAGTGCTGGCCCATGCTGAGCCCGGTACGCGGCTCGGCAACCGAAGGCGGCAGAGGGGCCAATTCACTGGGCGAAAAGCCTTTGAACACACCAAGCTTTGCGCCGAACGATTTCTGCAGTCCCACATCCCGCAAGCGACCGGCTAGCTTCTTTGAAACAACAATTGGCGGGTCGGACGTCGTGTCAGCGCCAACGGCAATGCCGCATTCGATCTGCCCGGTTGCGATCTTTCCAGCAATTGTCATGGCCGCCTGCAGCGAGGTGCCACAAGCTTGGATCATGGTGAGGCCCGGCGTCGATGTGCTGAGCTTCGTGCCGAGCACGGCTTCGCGCGCAATGTTCCAATCCTTCGAATGACTGACAACCGAGCCACCGACCACTTCGTCGATGTGCACGCCGGCAAGCTTGTACTTGTCAACGAGGCCGTTCAGTACCGTTGTCATCATGTCGAGGTTCGACAGATCAGCGTACAGCGTGTTCGACCGGCAGAACGGGATGCGCACGCCACCGACGATGGCGACACGGCGAAGGGCTTGGGTCATGTGGTTGGTTCCTGCAATACTGAGTTTGTGGAGTAGATCACAAGGTTTCTCCATCCTCGTCGCGCTCTACTTGCGCCTTTAGCTCAACGATTACGATACGAAGTGCCGAAACGTGTTTGGTTGCTGTGCGCCACATGACATGATGGGCCACTCGCTGATAGTCATGTCGCAATATGTTTCCAATCGCACGGACTTCAGCCCACGGCACATCAGGAAAACGGTCCGTCAATTCCCGCGGAATATGCCTAGATGCTTCGGAAATGATCTCCACGCAACGCTCCACGGCACGACGCGTTTTTGCGTCGCGCTCATAAGTGTCAAAATCTGGCGATTCAATATAGCCGCCGATCTCGTCAATCGCATTCAAGATATCTTGCAGCCGGATTTGAACTGAACGTTTGACCATGGTGCTAAATCACACGAATACTGTCGTGTTCAATTTGTTGGCGCAACATTGGATGTAATCCATCGCGCGTGCAGACATCAACTTCGCGATGGAAGCGATCGGATAAATACAGCTGCAACCCACACAGTTCGATAAGTGAAAAATCGCTTGAAGGGTCATATTCAATGAACACGTCGATATCACTCTCCGATCGAAGTTCGTCGCGAGCTGCCGAGCCGAATAAATACAGTGATGTTGCGCCATAGCGCCTAATTGCCGCCTCTTCGCCTTTAAGGGCAGTCACTACTTCATCGCGTGTCATCGAGTTCAAACTCCCTATGACTGGTTCTACTCGGCTGCCGCCGCGGCACGCGGTGTCAACGGCACAACCTTGCTCTCGCCCGCCTTGAAGTGCAGCGGGCCACCGCGGAATGGCGCGAAGCCAGTGCCGAAGATCACGCCGGCATCGACGAGATCGGCGTTTTCAACAACGTGTTCGTCGCGCGCGCGCTCTGCTTCCCGGATCAAGGGTTCGACCAACTCGCGGCCCAACCGTTCGAGCGCTGGCTTTGTCGTTGAAAGCTCGGCCCTGACTGGCTTGCCGTCCTTCCAGACATAGAACCCCTCGCCCGATTTTTTGCCGAGCTTGCCGGAAGCTACAAGCTTGTCGAGTGCTGACCCTTCGGGGTTATTGCCAAGAATTTTCCCGACGTGCGCGCAGACATCGAGGCCAACAGTGTCGGCGAGTTCAATCGGTCCCATCGGCATACCGAAGGTGCGCGCTGCCTCGTCAATTTTCTCTTTGCTTTCGCCAGCCTGCATGCGGGCCATTGCCGCCATCATGTAAGGCGCCAGTACACGGTTGACCAGGAAGCCGGGCACGCTTTTGACAATCAACGGGAACTTGTCGATTGCCGTGACGAACGCTGCGCCCTTCTTTACTTCCTCATCCCGACTTGTTGTTCCGCGCACGATTTCGACCAGCGGCATTTGCGCGACGGGATTGAAAAAGTGAATGCCGATCAGGCGGCCGGGATCGGCCAGTCCCTTGGCGATGTCCTCAATCATGATCGAAGACGTGTTCGATGCCATCACCGCGCCAGGTTTCATTTTGCCCTCGATCGAGCGGAACAGGCCCTGCTTCACTTCGAGCTTCTCGACGATTGCTTCGATCACGACGTCGGCACGCGCAATGCCTTCGCCTTTAGGATCTGCAATGAAGCGCGCCTTGGCGGCATCACGTAGGGCATTCGTCTTGAACTTGCGGCCAATCGTTTTCGACTGGGCGGCAATGCCTTTGGTGATTGCCTCTGGGTTCAAGTCTTGCAGCGTCACTTCCATGCCGGACGCCACGCACCATCCGGCGATATCAGCACCCATGGTGCCCGCCCCAATCACGTGCACGCGCATCGGCTTGAAGCCGAGGCCTTTCGGGGCTTGCGCCTTAAGTTGCTCGGACAGATTGAACACGCGACGCAGGTTGCGCGAGGTTTGGCTCACCATCAGTGGTGCGAAGGCTGGCGTCTCGGCCTTCTTCATGGCGGTCAGATCGCCGCCGTATTTCTCGAACAAGTCGATCAATCGGAACGGCGCTGGATAATGATCCTCGCGCACCTTCTTGGCCGTTTCGGCTCGCATCTTGCCGGCCAGATAGCCACGCAGCGGCCACTTCGACGTCAGTGCCTTGAAGCCCGATGCAGGCTTCGACTTGCGCTTCTGCAGGATCGCCTTGCGCGCCGCCCAGTGCAATTGCTGCGGGCTGTTGACGAGTTCGTCGATCAGCCCCATGCCGCGCGCAACGCTGGAACGGATCATCGAGCCGGTGAGCATCAATGGCATCGCCGCCATCCCGCCCGCCTGCCGGATCGAACGCGCCGTGCCGTTGAAGCCTGGAAAGATGCCGAGTTTCACTTCTGGAAAGCCGACGCGGGTTGCATCATCGCGGGTAGCAATCCGGTAGTGACAAGCCAGGATCAGCTCGAGGCCGCCGCCGACGCACACGCCATGGATGGCGGCGACGACGGGCACAGGTAACTTCTCGAGTCGATCAAGCATTACGTTCACCGGGCCGATGCCTTCGATCACCTTGGCTTCGGTGTCGAGTTGATCGAACTCACGGATGTCAGCGCCGACAATATAGCCCTTCTCTTTGCCAGACATGAGCGCCAGCCCAACGACCTTCTTATCGGCTGCCGCCTTCTCGATATAGGCGATGATCTGACCGAGTTCTTCAATAGGCCGACGTCCGAGCGAATTTGCGCTCTCGCCCTCGCGATCAAACACGGCCCAGGCGATGCCTTCCTGATCGACGCTGAATTTCCAGTCCTTGAGGGTGGCCAGTTCGGACATATGAGACCTCCAGTTTTGGGCACTTTGATGCCCGACCGCAGCTAGGCACCAGCGTCTTGTTTATTCCGCAGCCGTCTGAACGGCACGCGCATTGTGACCGACTGACATAAAATTGGGCCGCACTTCGGCTGGATCGAAATGGTCAACCGCGATCACCCGCGCCGTCAAGGCTTCAACTTCGCGCAGCAGCGAGCTTTCGGCGTCAGTGATGACCGACTTCTTCACCGCATCTCCAATCCAGTCGATGCCATGGTAGCGCTGAATGATGCCGTTGCGGATCGCCTTGTCGAGTTTCTTTTCGGCTGGTTCGGCTGCAATGACTTTTTCCAGCGTGACTTCCAGCAGGCCGGTTGGATCGCTCACGTCTTTTGAGACGAACATGTAGCGGGTCAGCCGGTCGCGCACCTCGCCAGGCTCCATCACGAGGCGAACTACATCATGGGCCAGGGCATCAGACGCTGGCTTATAGTGGCCACCGAGCGGGTAGACGACCATGCGCATGAAAACGCGCGCCCACGCGACGGGGAAGTTTTCAATCGTGCCACGCAGTGCGACTTGGAACCGATAGAGGCCGTTTTGGGCAGCCAGCGCCACGATCAGCTGGTCAGCAGCAGGCTTGCCGTCGTCTTCGTAGCGCTTGAGCACGCAGGCGGTCATGTAGAGTTCGGACAACGCGTCGGCCAAACGCCCGGTCAGCTTCTGCTTGACCTTCAAGCCACCGCCGAGCAACGCCACGGTTAGGTCAGCGACGAGCGCGAAGTTCCGCGATGCGCGCGACAACTGCCGATAGTATTCGGCAGTGCCGTACGCCTTTTCCGGCACATTCGCCATCAGGCCGCCGGTCAGGTTATGGAACAGCGCGCCGAATACGTTGCCGACCGTGAACTGGATGTGGCCGAGGAATGCGTCTTCGAATGCCACGAGCCCGCGCTTGGTGTCGGTATCCTGCACAGCCTTCACCTCCTTGTAGAGGTAGGGGTGCGAGCGCAGCGCGCCCTGGGCAAACGTGATCAGCGTGCGGGTGAGGATGTTCGCGCCCTCGACCGTAATGGCAACCGGCAGCATCTGGTAAGCCGACTGGATGTAGTTCGTCGGCCCATCGCAAATCGCGCGACCGCCGTGGATGTCCATGGCATCGTTGACGGTGCGACGCATCTTTTCCGTTGTCTGGTACTTCATCAGTGCCGAGATGACCGACGGCTTTTCGCCGCGTGCGACCATCGATGCAGTGACCGCACGTGCAGCCTCGTTGACATAGGCGACCTCAACCATGCGGCCGAGCGGCTCTTCGATGCCTTCCATCCGTGCAATTGGCAGGCCGAACTGCTTGCGGATGCGGGTATAGGCCGTTGTGAAGCGCAACATCGATTTGGCAGCCGCCGTTGCCGATGACGGCAGTGAGATTGCTCGACCGGCAGCCAAGCACTCCATCAACATACGCCAGCCGTGGCCGGTCATCTTCTGGCCGCCGATCACCCATTCCATCGGGATGAAAACGTCCGTGCCCCAGTTCGGACCGTTCGGGAACGCAGCGCCGCCCGGCAAGTGGCGACGGCCAATGTTGACGCCAGGATGGGTCGACGGGATTAGCGCGAGGGTAATGCCGACATCAGCCTTGTCGCCGATCAGCTTATTGGGATCGAATAATCGGAAGGCCAAGCCAACCAGCGTCGCCTTGGGTCCGAGCGTAATGTAGCGCTTGTCCCACGACAGCTTGATGCCAAGCGTTTCTTTGCCTTGGAACTGCCCGCGCACCACGGTGCCAATGTCGCGCATGGTCGCCGCATCCGAGCCCGACGTCGGACCGGTCAGCGAGAAGCATGGAATTTCGATGCCCTTGGCGAGACGAGGGAGATAGTAGTGCTTTTGCTCGTCGGTGCCGTACTTTTCGATCAACTCGCCGGGTCCAAGCGAATTTGGCACCATGACAATGGTGCACAC
>JANOYV010000155.1:0-42690 GCA_031429105.1 Hyphomicrobiaceae bacterium
CACCGCCCAGAAACTCGTGGTTCCAGCCCAGATAAAAAAGAGTGCAGTCAGGATGACCGGCAGTTGCAGCAATAGAGCTGCGCGTCGGCCCTTGATGGACAGAAAGGAAAAAACTCCAGCAAGCAGCAACATCGAGAAGTAGATGCGCAGCAGGGGGCTTGGCGGACCATCAACCGTCGGTTGGCCATAAACCGGACCAAGCGATACAATCTCGGCTTCGAACAGGGGCCAAACCAGGGATGGATAGGCAAGAGCGGCCGTTACGACCACAGGCGCCAACCACAGAAAGAAAGTTGCAAGTGTCGAGCGCTCGTTGGCGTGCACTGTCGGTCGTGCCAGATCCGAAAGCCGTGTCCGCGTCGTCATGGAATACCGACCTCGGATTGGACTGCGACGGTATGCTGCTCATGCGACAAGCGCATGACGAGGATCGCAATCCAGATCAGCGCCACCACTTCGGCCAGTGTGAGGGCCAGCACGGCGTAGATCGCCGGTACGCTCGTTGCGAGGCCGATCAACAGCAGACAGCTGAGCAGCGCGGTGATCATCGTGACTTGTGCGAGTTCCTTGAGTTTCATCGCCGCTTGTAACGGCACCGACAACACCATATGGCCGATCACGATCAGCATGTAAGCGCCCCAGGCGAGGGTCATGAAGCCAACGTCCTGGTATTTGCCTCGAAACACCCATGCTTCAGCCAGCGGCCAGCAAACATACAACGCGAGGCAGTAGGCGACGCCAATCACCAATACATATATTAGTCCTTGCGCCGTCAGTCGCACCATACTGCGTGAATCACCTGATGCGAGATAACGGGCCATCGCGGGCCTTGCAACGCGGCCCCAGGCGCCAACCACCAGCGGCAATGGTCCGAGGAGGAGTCGACCGGCCTGGACCGATGCCAAGGCCGTTGCATCGCGAAACACCTCGAGCCCAAACACGTATGATCGGTACTGGATTTCAGTCGTGCCAGCTCCGATCAAACTCCATTGTGTGTCGCTCCAGCATTTCAAGCGGTAGGCCGCAATCGCTTTCGACACGTTACCGCAATGATGGAGTGGCACTGCCGCGTACATCAAGGTTGCGACGAAATTGCCAATGGCGATGCCGCTTAAGCTCGCGACCGCCGGTGACAGAAACGTCCACAGCGATGCAATCGCTGCCATCGAAGCCAGGATCGCTGTCAGGTCCAGCCGCAGGCAATCCATCTGACGCTCGTAGGCCAAAGCAACCGAACGGGCGGTTTCGCGACCAAGCGTCGTAAACGTGACGGCGGCCGTTGCCGCCAGGAAATCCAACGTGTGGCTTGTCAGCAGGCAAATGACGGGGGCGACCAAAGCTGCACCAACACGAAACAGCACATCGAACGAGATGATCGTTGATGCCACCTCACGCTGTTCATCCAAGGCGCGGCCCGGGATCATTACGGACAGGGGCGTCGAGACGAGCGCATTTTGCAGCGAGGTCAAGATCAAGACAACGGCGGCGGCAAAAATGAAACGGCCGAACTCAGGTGGTGCCGCGAGCCTGATCAACACGAGGTTGAGCCCCAGGTTGAACAGGCTCAACACCGCTTGGTCGATCAGGGCAATGCCGACGGCTTTGCGCAAGGTAAGGCTTTCTCAGTGACGTGCTGGCTTAGTGACGTGCTGGCTTAGTGCCCGCTCGCGTGTTTCAGGGTGACTTATTATCGATGGCTCGTTTCTAATACCGATATTCGGCCGCAAAGTTTCGAACTTTCGTGTTCCATGCCCACAGTGGATACGCCATCGGGCGGGCAATCACGAATGACTTTGTCGGTGTGGTTAAGTCGGACCACAACAGCTTGTAGGGTTCGGTGCCCTGCATGAAGTCGATTTTTTCCATACGTGCCTCAATGCCGGCTTTGGCGGCAAGCGCGACATGCACTTTGCCAGGTGCGTAGTTGGCCCAGGCGACATCGAATGCCGGTTTGTACCAGAGGATCGTTCGATTCTGTTGGAAGCCAAAATGGCTTGAAATCGTGATGCCATCGATCCGTAACTCCGACGCTGAAATCGACATCTCCGGCAGACAGGCCGCGAGGCGTGCAATAAACGTCGTCATCGGACCGTTTTCAAGTTCCGAATAACCACTGCGGGCTCGCCAATTGGCAGTATGCATCGCATAGAGCCTGGGCAGCATACCTTCAATCTGATCGCGCCGATTCAGGATGATCAGTTCGAGTCGGCCGACGCTGTTGAGGCGCTTGATCTGGCGCTTGACATCACCGCGATGGCTTTTGGTCCAGCGTTTTTCGAGTTGGTCGTATGTATTTGGCAATGACATGCCAGGGCACGGACGATGCAGCGAACATACCAGCCCAGTGGTGCGGCTTGCCGCGGCGTCGACAGCCGCGCCTTCTGATTGCGTCAAGGGAGCTTTGGGCCACAACATCAGGGTTTGCGGATCAAGCTGGCGCGCTGCTTCGCTTAGGAGCAACTCCAATATTAAGGCTTGGTCATACCCCGCCGCAATCAGGGGCATGCAGTAATCAGTGACCCGCGCACCGATCGGCTCGAGAATCCGAACAAAACCTTCGCGCGAACCCAGGCGCTTAATCCATAGCGGCCAAAGTGCGATCGTCTGCGTGCCCTCGCTTACGCGAAGTACGATTAGCCGTCGACCGTCGCCGAAGGCTGCGAGCGCCGCGCGCCACCATGCTGGATGGTTGAACACAGCGGCAGTCTGCGCTCGTGACCACAGCGACAGTGCATCAGCATCGTCAATCACATGTGCGGTTGAGATTTTGAGCGCCGACGCTCCTGTGCCAACGCCTGGCGCTGGGGCATCGGGTGCAGAGTTGGCTCGCGCGTGCATATTCAACTTAGGTTGCCACAATGTTGTCGGCGCAGGGGCAGCTCGGCTATATTCGTCAGTGCTGCAAACCGAGGATGCAATAATTGGGCCGGTTGGAACTCGATCCTCAAGCTGACATGTACAGCGGTTACCGGTGGGTTTAACCGGCACATCGTTGGCGATGAACAGGAAGGCGTCCACACGTTCAGTCACAGTTCATGGCAACATCGCTATGGCTATATTAAGGGGTTATATGACGCTTTAACGGGCAGTTGAGTGCAAGACTGCTAACCCCAACCACGGACCTGCGATCAAACCGCCAGGCTCCAGCCATGAGGTTTACTTCAATGACGTCGTCGATAAGCTCAGCCGTAAGTCTGATCGCAGTATGTGTTGGCGTTGCCGTGGGCGCTAGTAGTCAGGCAGTCGCGCAGGCGAACTGTGACACCTACGGTAAACTCGCCCTCAAACAGATGCAGGCGAACGAGCAGAAGAAGTGCGGCCTCGTCGGTCCGGAATGGAACACTGATCTGAAAGCCCATATGGGGTGGTGCGCAACGGTTGCGCCGGATCAGTGGAAGCTGCAACTGCAAAAGCGGGAACTGGCCCTGGCAGCGTGTGTCAAAAAGAACTGAATGGTTCTAGCCGGAGATGGCAGTCGTTCAGACAGCACGACGATGACTGTTTCGTGCCGAAGTAGCCTTCCGGTTCGCTCAGCGTTTAGATACACCACAAGGAGGGAGCAACCGCTGAGGAACATATCGTGAAACGCTTGATAGCCACGGCCCTATTTCTATTGGTCGGCTTTTATGTCGCTTGGCCGGCTTGGTCGGGCTATCAGATCCGCGAGGCGCTCCAGGCTAGAGATCCGAAGAAACTGGGCGCGAAGGTCGATTTTGACAGTGTGCGGGTCTCGCTACGCCCCGTTGTCACGCAAAAGGTGTCCGATGGATTTGATCGCTATCACAGCCAGGCCGGGCCAACAGCGGGCTTGATCCTGGGGCAACTGAAGAAGGATGTGATCCCAAAGATCGTAGAGACTTCGTTAGTGGCGCTTTTGACGCCTGAGACAATCATCCGGATCGCATCGGAAGCTGGCCCGCTGAAGGAAAGCTTCGAGAGAATCATGCGCGAGCAGATGGGCCGGACGATTCCCGGCGGAGTTGCTAACGTTGGGGGTGATACAAGTCAGGCGTCGAATGGGGGCCAGAGCGGCATGGGCGGTATGTTTGGTCGGGTCCTGGGTAATCGCGCGGCTGCCGGTAATCAGCCCGGTGCTGCCGAGCCGAAGGCGGGCGAGGCTGAGCCGCCGACACAGCCGACCAAGCGTGCCTACTCTTATGCCAACATCAAAAGTTTTGCACCCAACGGCCCGCTGTCTTTTCGAGTCGGGGTGGCCAAAGACCCAGCTACACCGGATGCCGACATTACGGTCGAAATGAGCTTTACCGGTGGCGATTGGAGAGTGACAGGACTCGTCCCGCGGTCTTGAAGCAAACGACGATATGTTTTTCAATGTGGTGTAACGACCTGAAAATAATAATATAATTCTGCAAATGCGTGCTCGTGAAGTAATGAAACAGATTGCAATATGTCGTGTTGTTGCGTCAGGGCAACATGACTAATCGACCACACATCCCGGCGTAAATGTTCACGGCTCCTTAAGCGTTGTGGATCAAAAATCGCGAACCGGTTACGAAACGCTCAAAGAGTGTATCGATGTGTGCACGGGTGAGGCCGAAGAGGTCGTTAAATGGTTGGTTTGAGATTAGCGTTGGCGGTCGTGTCGGTTGCTTTAGTGAGCAACGCGGCGACGGCGTTCCAGGAGCAGCAGGCGGCGACGCCGCGGCCAACTGAGGGCGCAGCTGTTGTTGCGCCTTTGGCACCGGATTCCCCAGCTGCAGCAAAGGGTACGACTGTTCGTATACCGGGCCTTGGGACACTCGGTGTGATTCCGAAAATGGACTTCGGCCTTGAGCTACTGTACGGGGCGGCAGAATCGCCAAAGCGCAGCGATCCAAGCAAGCCAGAGGTTGATGATGTCCTGGTCGGCGGTCGGATCAAGCACAAATTCTGATCGTTTGGGGACTTGGCCGGTTGAGCCAACCCGGTTAGATGGTTTATAAGGATACGGGGAGCGCGGGGGGGCGCTCCCCGTTTTCGTTAGTGCCCGTTTGATCGCTCTGGCGCATTTGCGCGGATCATTCTAAGCCTAGGTTTCTGCAATTTGGCCGTGCGCATGAGCAATAGGCTCTAAGGACAACTCCAGCCGGTATGAAGCGAACTTTCCATCCACCGGCCTATCGGGTTGCTGCAGCTGCCGTACACTTATTCACTGCGCTCGGCGCGGTGTGCGGCTTCTACGCGACCTTGGCTGTGTTTGATCAACGCTGGGAAGCGATGTTTGCCTGGTTAGGGCTCGCCTTCCTGATCGATGGCATCGATGGCACCTTCGCGCGCATGGTTGATGTTGAGCGGCGCTTGCCGTCCGTTAGCGGCGAACGGCTCGACCTTGTCGTCGATTACGTCACCTATGTCTTTGTGCCGACGCTGGCGCTGATCCAGAAGGGTTATCTTGTCGGTCCGATCGGCCATGCGTTGGCAGCTGGTATCTTGCTGTCGTCGCTCTATCACTTCGTCGACCTCGGAAATAAATCGCACGACCATTGCTTTGTCGGCTTTCCAGCCATCTGGAACATCGTCGCTTTCCACATTTTTGCATTTGATTTAACGCAACCTCAAGCGGGGCTGCTGGTGCTGGTGTGCACGGTGCTGACGTTCGTGCGCTGGCGTTGGGTGCATCCGATGCGCGTGCAGTCGCTGTGGCCGATTTCGCTTTCGCTGATGGCGCTGTGGCTGATTGCTGCCCTGTGGACGGTGATGCAGGGCCTGCCGGCGACAGGTTGGGCGGCGCTCGTGTTTGCCGTCACGATGGTGTGGGGTGTCGGCTTGTCATTGGCATGGCGCGGCCCGCCGGAGGGGTGATGCACAGGATTGCTGTTGCAGCTGCGGCGTTGATGAGCCTGTTTGCCGCAATCGTCGGGCTAGGCGCCAGTCCTGCCTGCAGCGAAACGGTAGCGCACGAGTATCTTGGGCTCGATGTCACGGGCAACCTTGAACTAGCGCCGACTAAGTCGCTCGCGGCCAATGGCGTGATCCTCATCGTGCACGGCTCGCTCTCCCACCATAAGATGGAGGTCATTGCTGCACTACAGACCAATTTGAAGGCGCGTGGACTCAATTCGCTGGCGATAACGTTGAGCCTCGGCATCAATCGGCGCCAGGGCATGTTCGATTGCAAACTCGAGCACGATCACCGGCACGGCGATGCCGCCGACGAGATTATCGCCTGGGTCGAGTGGCTGCAGGCAAAGGGTGCATCAAGCGTAACCGTGCTTGGGCATTCGCGTGGCGCCTCGCAGGCGGCCCTCGCACTTGTTGAGCGCGCCGATGTTGGTGTTGCCCGGTTGATCCTTGCGGCACCCCTCTACCAAGGGTACGCAGAAATTGCCGAGCGCTATCAGCAGGAGGTCGGCCAGCCGCTCGCACCCTTGCTTTCGCGTGCGCGCAAAATGATCGAGGATGGCGAAGGCGATACGTTGCTGGATGTCCCGGGCTTCCTCTATTGTCGCCCCGCCCGGGTCACAGCTGCAGCCTTTCACGACTATTACGCAGCGGACCCGCAGCAGAACGCTTTGAAACTGATGGCGGAGATCAACACACCGACGCTGCTGGTGCTGGCCGGTGACGATAAGGTCGTGCCGACCTTGGCGGCGGCGGTGGCTGAGGCTCAAAAGAGCGATTGGCGGGGTCGGCGTGTTTCGGTGGTGACTGTCGATGGCGCCGATCATTTCTTTCGCGATTTGTTCGGTGAGGACTTGGCGGACCACGTGGCTGTATTCGTTGGCAAGCCATAGAATCGGGGCTTTAGCAGATCGGACGCGTGCGCTAGGGTTCCCGCAACACAGCAATTACGGAGGACCGGCGCACCATGGCGACACTCAAAGGCAAGACGCTTTTCATCACCGGCGGCAGTCGTGGCATTGGCCTCGCCATTGCTCTGCGCGCAGCTCGTGACGGCGCGAACATCGCGATTGCCGCCAAGACCGCCGAACCTAATCCGAAATTGCCCGGCACCATTCACACCGCAGCCGCCGAGATTGAGGCGGCCGGTGGTCACGCGCTTCCGATCATGTGCGATATTCGCTTTGAAGATCAGGTGCGCGATGCAGCCGCCCAGACCGCTGCCAAATTCGGCGGCATTGATATCTGCATCAATAACGCCAGTGCGATCTCACTGACACCAACCGAAAAGACCGACCCTAAGCGGTTCGATCTGATGTTTGGCATCAACACGCGCGGCACGTTCGTCACGACGCAGGCCTGCCTGCCGTATCTGCGCAAGTCGGCCAACCCCCATGTCCTTATGCTGTCGCCACCGCTCGACATGGACCCGAAGTGGTTTCAACACCACGTCGCCTACTCCATCGCCAAGTATGGCATGAGCCTGTGCGTGCTGGGGATGGCGGCTGAGTTCAAGAAGGATGGCATTGCCGTCAACGCGCTGTGGCCACGCACAACCATTGCGACGGCAGCTGTAAACAATCTGCTTGGCGGCGATACCTTGATGCGGATGAGCCGCACGCCAGAGATCCTCGCCGATGCGGCACACCTCGTATTCAGCCAACCGGCGCGCGATTTCTCCGGGCGCTTCCTGATTGACGATAGCTTCCTGCACGAGGTTGGCGGCGTCACTGACTTCGAGGATTATCGTGCCGATAAGACGATGCCGCTGGCGATGGACTTCTTCGTGCCAGATTCGAGCGTTGCACCACCTGGCGTAAAAGTCGTGCCGCTACCGCGCGGCGCTTGAGGGGGTAGTCGATCGATGACCAGCATTACAATTGCAGGTGTCAAAGTCCGCCGCGCGATGGTGCCGTTACGCCGCGCGCTTGCCACAAGCTTCGGCGTGTTCACGCATGGCCCATTTTTGTTTATCGATCTTGAGTGCGCCGGTGGCATCGTCGGGCGGGTCAACGGTTTCACGTTCAATGCGCTGGCGCAGCGCTTGGTGCCTGAAGTTCTGAGTGAGCTTGTGAGCCATTTCAAGGGCCGGGCGATCTCATTGGCCGATGTCCCCTCCGTCCATGATGCGGGCCAGAAGAAGTTGATGCTGTCCGGCCACGAGGGCATCACGCAGCTTGGTCTGTCGATGTTCGATATGGCGCTACACGATGCACTTGGGCGCGCTAGCAGCCAGCCGCTTTATAAAGCGCTTGGTGCCGAACGTCGCTGGATACCGGCGTACAATAGCTGCGGCATGGGGATCGCTGAGCCCGCAGCACTGGTCCGGGAAGCGCGCGAACTTGCCGCTGAGAACGGCGGCTACCGCCATATCAAAATGCGCGTTGGTCGTGCTGACATTGATGATGATCTGACAGCCATTCGCGCCGTCCGCGAGGCGCTGGGTACGGGTGTGCAGCTATCAGTTGATTTCAATCAAGCGCTCTCGTCATCGGCTGTACTCGAAGCCTGCCGTCTGGTTGATCGCGAAGGACTTGCCTGGATCGAGGAGCCGGTTACTTACGACGACTATGAAACCCAGGCGCGGCTAACTGCGAAACTGTCGACGCCGGTCCAGATTGGCGAGACTTGGTGGCACTGGCGGGGCGCTCAACGCGCGATCGCCGTGCGCGCGTCCGATTACTGTATGCCCGACATACTGCGGATCGGCGGGGTCACTGGGTGGATGCGCACGGCTCGCGCCGCGGAGGGTACAAGCATGCCGATATCGTCGCATTTGAGCCCGGAATACTCGGCTCATGTTCTGGCGGCATCCCCCACCCGCCATTGGCTGGAATACATGGATTGGTCGCAGGACCTGCTGTTGGACCCTCTCATCCCGCATAAGGGTATGGTACAGCCCCGGGATACTCCCGGCGTCGGCATCGATTGGAACGAAGCGGCGCTCGCCAAGGTTCTCGTCTGACGTCATTTCACTCAATTTGAGCTCGATACAGCATGACCACGCTACTCGTAACGCACCCCTGCTTTGTCCTGCACGATACCGGCGAGGGGCATCCCGAGCGTCCAGATCGTATGCGGGCGATTGACAAGGCGATGGCGCATCCAGCGTTCCAAAGGCTCATGCGGGTGGATGCGCCGCTGCGCGACGATGTCGAGGCGACCATCGCCTTGGCCCATCCGGCGCGGTATGTGGCAGCGATCAAAGCTGCGCGTCCAGCCGACGGTGAGGATGCCGTGCGGCTGGATCCCGATACCGTATTGTCGTCGGGCACGTGGGAGCCGGCTCTGCGCGCGGTCGGTGCTGGCATGCTGGCCGTTGATCAGGTGATGTCAGGCGCAGTGAAGAACGCATTCTGTCAGGTGCGCCCGTGCGGGCATCACGCCGAAACCGCTAAAGCCATGGGTTTTTGCCTATTCAACAACGTGGCGATTGCCGCCCGCTACGCCAAGGCCAAGCACGGCGCCGAACGGGTCGCGATCATCGACTGGGATGTTCATCACGGCAACGGCACGCAGGATATTTTCTGGGCCGACAAGTCAGTGTTTTTCGCCTCGACCCACCAAATGCCGCTTTATCCCGGTACAGGCGCGCTGGGCGAGACAGGTGAGGGCAACATCTGGAACGCGCCGCTTCGCCCGAACGACGGCGGCGAGCAGTTTCGCGCCGCGATGGAGCAACGGATCTTGCCAGCGTTGCGCAACTTCTCGCCGGATCTGATCTTGATTTCGGCAGGCTTCGATGCGCATCAAGCAGATCCGCTAGCTAATCTTCGATTCGTTGAGGAAGACTTCGCCTGGGGTACCGAGCAGCTATTGGAAGTGGCCGAGCGCCATGCCAACGGACGCCTCGTCTCGGTGCTGGAAGGTGGGTATGATCTGACAGCGTTGGCCCATTCGGTCTCAGTTCATGTGAACCGCTTGATGGGAGCCTGAGGGCTGCATCGTCGTTCACCGGGCTTGGCCAAGCCTCAATAGAAATTCAAGGGTCTAAAGATGAGCACAGTCAAAGCCGCAGCGAAGTTTGCCGATATCAAGGACATGCCGTTTGAGCGGGCGTTGAAAGAGCTTGAGTCCATCGTCGGTCGTCTCGAACGCGGTGACGTCGAGCTGGAAGAGAGCATCTCCATCTACGAGCGCGGCGAAGCGCTAAAAGAGCACTGTGATCGTATGCTGAAAGCGGCCGAAGCCAAGGTGGAGCGATTGACACTGGGTCAAGACGGTCAGCCGCGTGGGACCCAACCGCTTGATCCAGAAGCGTGAAGCCCGCGCATGGAAAGTCGTGTGTGCGACACTAATTCCACACCGATAGCCCTGGCGGCGACACTTCGCAGTTCTAACGTTTGTTGTCTCGGTGAGTCTGTAACAAATTATTGACAGTCAAAACTGTCAATGCAAGCTTACATTTGATAGGCCGAAAACAGGAACGATCAGCGGAGGTTTGCAACCGTGAGTTCGCAGTCTAAGACGCCCCTCCTTGATCGCGTTTCGACGCCTGAAGATCTTCGCAAATTAAAGAAGGAAGAACTCCGGCAGGTGGCCGACGAGCTGCGCCACGAAATGATTGATGCCGTTTCCGTCACAGGAGGTCATCTGGGCGCAGGCCTTGGCGTGGTTGAATTGACTGTTGCACTGCACTACACGTTCAATACCCCTGCTGATCGCTTGATCTGGGACGTGGGACATCAAGCCTATCCGCACAAGATCCTGACCGGGCGCCGTGATCGCATCCGCACGTTGCGTCAGGGTGGTGGCCTGTCCGGGTTCACAAAGCGAACCGAAAGCGCCTACGATCCATTCGGTGCCGCCCACTCTTCGACGTCGATATCGGCTGGCTTGGGCATGGCCGTTGCGCGCGACCTATCCGGCGGCTCAAACAATGTAATTGCCGTGATCGGCGATGGCTCGATGAGTGCTGGCATGGCCTACGAGGCGATGAACAACGCCGGTGCCCGCAACGAACGTCTAATCGTCATTCTCAACGACAACGACATGTCGATTGCGCAGCCAACCGGCGCGCTGTCGCACTATCTCGCCCGGACCACGTCGAGCGGTACCTACCTTTACATGCGCGATATTGCAAAGCAGTTGGCCAAGCGTCTGCCGAAAAGCTGGGAGCGCCGCGCCGCCCGCATGGAGGAATATACCCGCGTGCTCTGGCAGGGTGGGGCGTGGTTCGAGGAGCTCGGTTTCTATTACGTCGGCCCGATCGACGGGCATGACCTCGATCAGTTGTTGCCCGTTCTGCGCAACGTGCGCGACACCAAACAGGGCCCGATCCTGGTCCATGTGGTGACCAAGAAGGGCAAGGGTTACGCACCAGCCGAGTCCTCTGCTGACAAGTATCACGGCGTCAACAAATTCAACGTCATCACCGGCGCGCAGGTCAAACCGAAGCCGAATGCGCCAGCCTTCACCCGCGTATTTGCCGATAGCCTCATCTCCGAAGCGCACCGCGACGACAAGATCGTGGCTGTCACCGCCGCGATGCCCTCCGGTACTGGTCTCGACGTGTTCGGTCGGGAATTCCCACACCGCACCTTCGATGTCGGCATCGCCGAGCAGCACGCGGTGACGTTCGCGGCTGGATTGGCGTCCGAAGGCTATAAGCCGTTCTGCGCGATCTATTCGACGTTCCTACAACGCGGCTACGACCAGATCGTCCACGACGTTGCAATCCAGAGCCTGCCAGTGCGCTTTGCGATTGATCGTGCCGGGCTCGTCGGCGCCGATGGCCCAACGCACGCCGGCTCGTTTGATCTGGCCTACCTCGGATGCCTACCGAACTTCGTTTTGATGGCAGCGGCTGACGAGGCTGAACTCGTGCATATGGTTGCAACCGCTGCATCGATCAATGATCGGCCCTCAGCCTTCCGGTATCCCCGTGGAGAAGGTTCGGGCGTCGAGATGCCAGCCGTCGGTGTGCCGCTTGAAATCGGCCGTGGGCGGATCATACGGGAGGGTACAACGGTGGCGCTGTTGTCGCTTGGTACGCGTCTGGGCGATGCCATGCTCGCCGCTGACCAGCTCGCTGCCATGGGACTATCGACGACGGTCGCCGACGCACGCTTTGCTAAGCCCCTTGATGTCGACCTGATCAACCGCCTCGCGCGCGAGCACGAAGTCTTGATTACAATCGAGGAAGGCTCGGTCGGCGGTTTTGGTGCGTTCGTGCTGCATCATCTGGCTGATAGCGGCTTGCTGGACGGCGGGTTGAAAGTGCGCACCATGACGCTGCCGGATACCTTCATCGACCACGACAAGCCGGAAAAAATGTATGCAGACGCCGGTCTTGATGCTGCAGGCATCGTCGCCAAGGTGTTGTCGGCGCTTGGTCGGGAAAGCAACGTGTGCGACGCTAATCAGCGGGCGTAATTGCGGCGGCATTTGGTGCACATCTGTTCATAACTTACGCATGCGTCTGCCAATGGTTCACCCTGGGTTCATACGGCTGCAAGTAAATTTGCGCAGTACGTTTCGTGAGCGACCCTCGCTCACGGTGCCAATGGTAGGAGACCCGAAAATGAAGTCACTTTTGCTAGCTGCTGGTCTATTGGTTGTCGGCGTCACGACCGCCAGCGCTCAATATGCTGCACCACCGTGGTCGCGAGGCGCGTACCCCTACGAGCAGCGCTATCATACGTCGTGCCAGGAGAAAGCGTTCCGCGTTCATCAATTTGAGCGTCGGGCGGGCTCCGATGGCGTTCTGACCTGGCGCGAACGTGCAACCTTGCGCAAGCTTCGTTGGGACCTCGACCGCTCCTGCGGCCGCTTCCGCCATCGCGGGTAAGTCCTTCCGAGAACGAGTTCAGTTAGTAGGGCACCCCCTGTGACAAACGTCGCAGGGGGTGCTTTGTTGTTGTGGGGCTGATCATGGCCTCACGACGACACGCCGCAGACCGGTATTGATCAAAACTGCGTATAGTCCGTGCGTCACCCATAGTGAGGACCAGCCGATGGACTTCGACGCCCTCTCGCTTGCCCGGTTTCAATTCGCCTTCACGGTGACGTTCCATATTGTGTTCCCGGCCTTCTCGATTGGGCTCGCGAGCTACCTGGCCGTGGTCGAAGGTCTATGGCTGAAAACCGGGCGTGAGGTTTATCTATCGCTGTTCACCTACTGGAAGAAAATCTTCGCGCTGGCGTTCGGCATGGGGGTCGTGTCGGGGCTGGTGATGAGCTACCAGTTCGGCACGAACTGGAGCGTGTTCTCCGACAAGACTGGCCCGGTACTTGGCCCCCTGATGGGCTATGAGGTGCTTTCGGCGTTTTTCCTTGAGGCAGGCTTCCTCGGCGTGATGCTGTTTGGCATGAAGCGGGTCGGCCCTGGCTTGCACTTCTTTGCCACACTGATGGTGGCTGCTGGCACGCTGTTTTCGGCATTCTGGATTTTGTCGGTGAATAGCTGGATGCAGACGCCGGCAGGCTACGCGATCAACTCAGCAGGCCAGTTTATCGCGACCGACTGGTGGGCCGTGGTGTTCAATCCATCGTTCCCGTATCGCCTCGTGCATATGGTGTTGGCGGCATACCTCACGACTGCGTTCGTCGTCGGTGCGGTTGGTGCCTATCACTTGCTGCGTGATCGGCGCAACGAAGGTGCCCGCGTCATGTTCTCGATGGCGATGTGGATGGCAGCGCTGGTCGCGCCGCTGCAAGTTGTTGCTGGCGATATTCACGGCCTCAATACTTTAAAGCACCAGCCAGCCAAGGTTGCGGCGATGGAAGGTCATTTCGAGACGCAAAAGGGCGCACCGTTGATCCTGTTCGGTTGGCCCGATATGGCCGCCGAAGCGACGCGCTATGCGATCGAGATCCCAAAGCTTGGAAGTTTCATTCTGACCCACGATTGGAATGGCGAGGTCAAAGGGCTGAAGGCCTGGCCCAAGGACCAGCGACCGAATGCAGCAATCGTGTTCTGGAGTTTCCGCGTCATGGTCGCCATTGGCATGGCGATGATGTTGGTCGGCTTGCTGAGCTTATTGCTGCGCTGGCGCGGCCGACTCTACGAAAGCGGTCTCATGCACTGGGTCGTGCTGCTGATGGGGCCAGCAGGCTTCGTCGCGGTGGTCGCCGGGTGGATCACGACCGAGGTCGGTCGCCAGCCGTACACAGTCTACGGCCTACTGACGACGGCGCAGTCCGCTTCGCCCTTGGCAGCACCAGCCGTTGCTGCATCGCTGGTCGCATTCATCATCGTCTATTTCGCCGTATTCGGGATCGGCACAATGTACATGCTGCGGATGATGGGCAAGCCACCCGAACGGCATGAACCAGATTTGCCGCAAGGAAAGCCGCAGCGGGCCGCCGGCATTACGCCGATTGCCGCTGTACTTCCCGACGAAGCGCTGGCACCGGGAGAATGAGCATGGATCACTTTGTCCTCGATCTCCCCTTCATCTGGGCTGGCCTCATCGCCTTTGCAATTCTGGCCTACGTGCTGTTCGACGGATTCGATTTGGGCATCGGCATGTTATTTCCGCTCGCCCACGATAAGGCAGAGCGCGACACGATGATGAACTCGGTCGCGCCCGTCTGGGACGGCAACGAGACGTGGTTAGTCCTCGGCGGTGGCGGCTTATTCGCGGTATTCCCGCTGGCCTACGCCATCATCATGCCGGCACTTTATGCACCGATAATTGCGATGCTGCTCGGCCTGATCTTTCGCGGTGTTGCGTTCGAGTTCCGCTGGCGCAGCGGCAGTCACGAGCGGTTCTGGGATTGGGCATTCACTGCTGGATCATCGGTGGCAGCGTTTTCTCAAGGCGTCGCACTCGGTGCCCTCGTCCAGGGCATTCACGTCACGGGCCGCGCCTACGGCGGTGGCTGGTGGGATTGGTTGACGCCGTTCAGCATCGTCACCGGGTTTGCGCTGATGATCGGCTACATATTGCTTGGCGCCACATGGCTGATCCTGAAGACTGAGGGCGAATTACAGAACCGGGCCTATCACTGGGCTTGGGTTGCAGGTCTGGGGACGCTGGGTCTGATCGGCCTCGTCAGTGTTTGGACGCCGCTGCTTTATCCGCTGTACAAGGCGCGTTGGTTTGGTTGGCCGCAGATGCTGTATACGGCGCCCGTGCCGTTGCTCGTTTTGGCGTGCGCTGCAATTTTATTTGTCGGCCTCGAGCGGCGCCGTGAGCTGTCGCCGTTCCTCGCGTCAGTTGGCCTGTTCGTATTGTCGTATGTCGGCATCGGGATCAGTTTTTATCCCTACCTCGTGCCGCCAGCTCTTACGATCTGGGATGTGGCGGCGCCTGACAACAGCTTGAAGTTCCTGCTGGTCGGGGCCAGCGTTTTGTTGCCGCTAATCTTGGCCTACACCGCCTATTCATACTGGGTGTTTCGCGGCAAAGTTGACACGTCCGGCGGCTACCATTGAAGCAGCCGCTCCCCATGAAACACGAAGCTGGCCGGTGGTGGCAGCGGATCGCCTGGTTCATCGCTTTATGGATTGCTGGTGTGACGGTCGTCGGCGTGATCGCGTTTGCACTGCGCAAGGTGCTGATCGGTTGACGATCACAGAGCGAGCTTCATGCCCTCATGTGTGGCCTTGAACCCGAGCCGCGTATAGAAGCGGTGGGCATCGTCCCGTGTTTTGTCGGTCGTTAACTGGACAAGTCCACAGCCTTGAGTGCGGCATTCGGTGATCGCCCAGAGCATCATCGCTTCACCGAGTTTTTGTCCGCGCAGTGTCTTGTCGATGCGTACGCTTTCGATCAGGCCGCGCCACATGCCCTGACGGGAGAGACCAGGAATGAGTGTCAGTTGAAGATAGCCTGCGATGCGCCCGTCGTGTTCGAGAACGGTTGGCAGCTGATTTGGGTCATCGGTCAGAATTTTAAATGCCGCGAGATAGCGCGGTAATGCCTGCGCCGACGTGTCTTCTCGTCCGCGACCAAGATCGTCATCCGCGAGAAGTGCGACGATGCCAGGTACGTCGGCTGCGACGGCAAGGCGAATGATGGGCTGTGCGCATGTTGCTTTCATCACGCAACGTCCCATCATTCGCCCCAACTGCGCAAGGTCAGTGGAACAAGAAATCGCTGGCTGTAATTGTGCTCGCATTTACACCGAGCAAAACAATGCTCTGTCCGCCAAAGCTGAGCGACGTATCAGTGCCTGCTTGCGCGACCACCAAATCCGAGATGCTGTGCGGTGTGCCGTCACCGATGAAATCGATCTTGTCGCGACTGTGATAAAAGTCGGTGATGGTGTCCGTGCCCCATAACACATCAAACGAGAACACGTCGGAGCCAGTGCCACCGGTCAAAGTGTCATTGCCAGCACCGCCGCGCAGTGTGTCATTTCCGGCAGCGCCATTTATCGTATCGTTGCCAGCACCACCATCGATGACGTCAAAGCCACCGCCGCCGTCGAAGGCGTTGGCATCGGTGTTGCCGATAAATAGGTCGGCAAACGATGTCCCTTTGATGCTTTCGACGGCGATCAAATCGGCGATAGCGGTCGCAGCAGTTGCTTGGGATACAGAGGACGTGCCTGACGTCCAAGCATCAACGCCGCTAGCGCTCATGTTCACATACACCGCCGCGCCGAACTTAGAAAAGTCGACGGTATCGAACCCGACCCCTCCGTCGAGCGTGTCGAGCCCTTGGGTGTATTTCAGCGAGTCATTGCCAACGCCGCCGTAGAGCTTGTCGGCGCCAGCGCCGCCGTCGAGGATGTCATTGCCATCATTGCCGTAGAGCGCATCGTCGCCGCCTTTGCCGAAAACGGTATCGTTGCCGCTTCCAGCTGCAATCGTATCGCGCCCATCGCTTCCAGTTACGACATCGTCGCCAGCTGTGATAACATAGCTCCACGTAGTGACCCCCTGACTGGTGTCAGGTACTGTCGCGGCGACGCCGTTGATGATCACTCCGGTTGTCGCAATGAAGCGGTCGTTGAGGACGTCCGTATCACCGAATTCCTGGACATAGTTCGCGAGGTGCACCGCGTCTCGACCTGCTGCCACGTTGGTGATTGCGTTGTCGTGGAGGTTGGCGCTAGTCACGCCGTAGACGCCGATCGCATCGGCGCTGTTGCCGGTGATAATTACGTGATCGATGGTGACGTCACTGGTTTGCTTGAGGGTGATACCGTCGCGACCGTTGTGTTCAATTGCGCCGCCAGAGATCGAGACGCCGTGCGTCCACTCCCGGATTTCGTTGTTACCGGTCTGCACGACAATGCCCGAACCTGCGTTATCGTGGGCGTCGTTGCCGACCATCACCACATCCGACGAGCCAGTGACGATGTTAAAGCCGTGCCGTCCGTTGCCATAGGCGAGGTTGTTCGTCAGGTGCACGTTTGAGCAGAAATCGATCGTGAATCCATCGACCCCGTTGTCGTGCGCAATCGAATTGGAGATCGTCAAGCCCGTTGTCTGCTCGTGCGGATCGAAGCCATACCGCGAGACGTTTGCGATCTCGACGTGATCGAGGTTGATGTTGCTGTCGTACTGGGCGGTGCCCGGTCTTGGACCGCAGTAGAAGCCGTCGGTGGAGCCGGTGGTGTGGGACTTGTTTCCATCAAGCGTCAGCCCGTGAATATTTACGTTTGCCACGGTCGAGACTGTGCCGTCTTGGAGCGTTTGTCCCGAATTGGTGCGTATCATTCCGGTCACCGAAGTCGAACCGTCGGCAAGTTTCAAAACTGTTTCACCCATGCCGTGACCACTAAACTCAGTATTGCTACCGATGCGCAACGCACCATCCGACGCGCGACCCGTGCCGGTGATGGTGAACAAGCCAGCCGACAGCGCGACAGTGCCGCCGCCATGGCTTGCCACGGCATCAAGCGCCGTTTGGATTGCGGTGGTCTGCTGCTTTGCAGTCGCCGTGTCACTGATTGAAATGGTCTGGGCGGGCGTGCCGCCATAGGAATAGGTGATGGTAAGCATGGCTTTGTCCTCTCCGGTTCAGGTCGCAGAGGGAAGCGTGCAACGGCGGGGCCATGCGAGTTGGGAACGCACAGGGTTAGCGAGATCCGAGTTGGGAACGCACAGGGTTAGCGAGATCGATAAAAGTCTAACTTTCGATCACCTCGAGGACGCTCGGTAGTGTCGCCATGGTTTCACGATTGGCAGCGGAGAGATCGAAGCGGGCGCGCGAAAAGCCGATATCGATTTCGGTCTCGCGATCATTGAGCCGCAGCACGAAGCGAATATCGCTTTTGCCACCGGGTTTCAGCAGCGCGCGCAAGTCCGTCAGTTGGGATGGGTTGGCGCCAATCACATTGGCATCAAGCACGACTTTGACTTCGCGTTGCAGGTTTGCCGCCGCCTCGTCCAAGGCCTGCAGTGCCTGCACGCGCAACTTCAGGGTGTCGCCGTCACGATCAGCTTCGATGCTGATGACAACGGCGGTGCCAGCCGTCAACAGGTGCCCGCATTGGTCGAGCGTGTCCGAGAAAATTACCGCCTCAAACGATCCGGTCTGGTCCGAGAACATGGCGAATGCGAACTTGTTGCCCTTCTGGCTGCGGCGCTCACGGGCCGAAACGACGATGGCTGCAAGTCGTCCCGCCGAAACACCGTTTTGAGCCGCTAACTCGAAGTCGGCCCAGCTCGAAATGCCAAGTCCGCGCAGTGTGCTTTCGTAGGCATCGAGTGGGTGACCTGACAGATAGAAGCCGACCGACTTGAATTCTTCGTCGAGCTGCTCCATCGGTGTCCACACACGGGCCGGGCGAAGGTCGAGCCGTGCCGCATCCGCCGCGCCGCCGCCGGCACCGCCAAACAGATCGTTCATGCCAACCGAAGCATTAGTTGCCAGACGGCCAGCCAGCGCAAGGATCTGCTCGGCATTTCCGTGCACCAATGAGCGGCTCTTTTCGAAGGCCTCGAACGATCCAGCCGCTGCAAGCGTTTCGATGCCACGCTTGTTGAGTGACTTCGGGTTTAGACGGCGGGCGAAGTCTGACAGGTCCTCGAAGGGTCCATTCTTTTCGCGCTCGTCGATGATGGTTTGCACCGCTGCCGGGCCGATGTTTTTGAGTGCAGAAAGGGAATATCTTATTGAGCCAGTGCCCGGCGGCCGGCTCCCCGCAGGGGAGTCGCCGGGCACAATGAAAGGAATCGCGCCGAAGTTGACGAACGACGAATTCACACACGGCGGCAGCACGGTGATGCCAGCTTTGCGCGCTTCCGATGCGAACGCTGCCAACTTGTCGGTATTGGCCATATCGAGCGTCATCGAGGCTGCGAGAAATTCCTCGCGATAATTCGCCTTGAGATAGGCCGTGTGGTAGCTGACCAACGCATAGGCCGCTGCGTGGCTTTTGTTGAAGCCGTAGCCAGCGAACTTGTCGACGAGTTCGAAAATGTACACCGCTTCATCGCGTTTGACGCCCTTTGCGATCGCCCCTTCGACGAATTTTTTCTGTTGGGCTGCCATTTCGTTTTTATCTTTTTTGCCCATGGCGCGGCGCAAAAGATCGGCTTGTCCGAGCGTGTATCCACCCATCACCTGGGCGATCTGAATAACCTGTTCTTGATAGATGATGACGCCGTAGGTCTCTTTCAGAATGCCTTCGAGCAGGGGGTGGAGGCAGTCAACCGGCTCCTCGCCGTGCTTGCGGTTGATGTAGGTTGGGATGTTGTCCATCGGCCCTGGCCGATAGAGCGAGACCATGGCGATGATGTCGTCGAAACGGTCGGGGCGCAGCTTCTTCAAGCTCTCGCGCATGCCGGTCGATTCCAGCTGGAACACGCCAACGGTGTCAGCCTTGGCCAGCAGATCGTAGGACGCCTTATCGTCCAGTGGCAGCTTCAATAGATCGATCGCAATGCCGCGGCCCGACTTGATCAGGTCGCAGGCCTTGCGCAGTACGGTGAGCGTTTTCAGACCGAGGAAGTCGAACTTCACGAGACCGGCTTGTTCGACCAGTTTCATGTTGAATTGAGCGACGGCAAAATCGGATTTTGGGTCGCGGTAAAGCGGGACCAGTTCATCGAGCGGTCGGTCGCCGATGACAATGCCGGCAGCGTGCGTGGAGGCGTGCCGGTAGAGCCCTTCGAGTTTCTGCGCGATTTCGAGCAGCTTGGCGACAATCGGGTCGTTGTCGCGCTCTTCCTGCAGTTTGGGCTCGGCCTCGATGGCTTCCGGCAGCGTAACGGGGTTGGCCGGATTGTTCGGCACCATCTTGCACAGCCGGTCGACCTGCCCATAGGGCATTTGCAGGACACGGCCGATGTCGCGCAGCACGGCGCGTGCCTGTAGTTTGCCGTGCGTGATGATTTGGGCAACGCGGTCGCTGCCATACTTCTTCTGGACGTAGCGGATAACTTCGTCGCGCCGGTCCTGGCAGAAGTCGATGTCGAAGTCCGGCATCGACACGCGTTCGGGGTTCAAGAAGCGCTCGAATAGCAGGCCGAACCGGAGCGGATCGAGATCGGTGATCGTCAGCGCCCAGGCGACGACCGAGCCTGCGCCCGAACCACGGCCCGGCCCGACCGGGATATCGTGCGACTTCGCCCATTTGATGAAGTCCGCGACGATCAGGAAGTAGCCAGGGAACTTCATGCTTGTGATGACGTCAATTTCGAACGCCAGCCGACGACGGTAGTCGTCGACGGTGAAGCCTGCCGCCAGTTCGTTCTCTGTCAGGCGCTGCTCTAGACCTTCCTCGGCCTGCCGTTTCATTTCGGCAGCTTCAGCGGCGAGTTCGTCGTCTTCGGATGCGCCCGGAGTGGTCGCAACGAACCGCGGCAGGATCGGTTTGCGCCCTTTGGGACGGAACGAGCAGCGCTTGGCAATTTCGATTGTGTTGTCGAGTGCTTCGGGCAGATCGGCAAACAGAGCCGCCATCTGCTCGGCGCTTTTGAAGCTGTGCTCAGCCGAGAGGCGGCGGCGATTGTCTTCGACGACATAATTGCCACCGGCAATGCAGATCAGCGCGTCGTGGGCTTCGTAGTCGTCCGGGCCAGAGAAATAGGCTTCGTTGGTGGCAACAAGCGGCAATTCCAGTTCATAGGCAAGCTCGATCAGCTGCGGCTCGACCTGAGCTTCATGCGGCAGACCGTGACGTTGAATTTCGACATACAACCGGTTGCCGAAAACCTTCGACAGACTTTTAAGGCGAGCGAGCGCTAGATCGCGTTGACCATCGCGCAATGCCCGATCAATCGGCCCGTCCGGTCCACCAGTCATGGCAATCAAGCCGCTGGCGTGGTCTTGCAGGGCGTCGAGCTTGATGTGGGTCGGTTCGTCGTCGGCAACGTCGAGGTAGGCCTTGCTCGCCAGCTTCATGAGATTGGCGTAGCCGACATCGTTCATTGCCAGCAGCGGCAACGCGCCGGCAGGCTTCGAGATCGGCTCGTTGCGGCCGGGGCGCTGCAGCCCCTCGCGCTGGGTTGCATCGAGGAAATCAGTCGCAAGGGTGACGCCGACAATCGGCTGGATGCCGACGCTTGAAAGTTTGTCTGAGAACTCAAGCGCGCCGAACATATTGTTTGTATCGGTCAGTCCGACAGCGGGATAGCCAAGCTTGTCCGCCAGCTTCGCAATTGTCCCGATGGGCAATGCGCCCTCAAGCAGTGAATAGGCCGAGTGCACCTTAAGATGGACGAAGCGCAGCGCGGCAGGTGCAGGCGCTGAACTAGCACCGGGCCGACTTGCCTGGGCCAGCGTCGCCTCTCGTTTTTCGGCCTTTTCATTGAGTTTTCGAATCGCAGCTGTCATGTGCTCGATCTTATCGCAGGCCGAGGCCCGAAGGCTATGCTGCGGCCAATCGTGTGCGCTTAAGGTGGATAACTTCGGGGCAAACAGGCTCTTAATCCAGTGAACCGGTTATTCCTTGCGTTCAGGTCAGTTGCCCGCCAGCTTGAAACACCCTAGGACGGCAGCCATCAAACCATCTGTGGGACAATTGCGCTCATGAGTTACTGGACGAAGATTGCAGCGCTGCTCTCGATCATTGCCAGCGCGTTCACGATCTATAATGTGGCTGTGCGTCCGAAAGACGCGCCGCCGATCTGGACTAGCGTTCAGGCAGCTTTGGGAATGGCGCCGAAAGCTGTAGCGGATACGACCGTTTGCGCCCGCGTCAGGCGTCCCGTATGGCCGGAATCGTCGTGGAGCGTGCGGGCAGCGCCCGGCAACGATCATCGCGAGCTTGGCAAGATCACACCCGGCGATCAGGTGGCAATCATCGGCGAAGCGGGCGGTTGGACGCAAATCCGCGAGCAGGCGGGCCTTGGCGCGACCATCCAGGGTTGGACAATTGCACGCGCCGTCGAGAAAATCACCTGCCCGGCGAAGAAGCCATAACGGCTAGTCAGCCGCAGCAGTCGTCGTGCGGCGGAAGTAGGCACGCGAGGCATCCGGTAGATGCCGCATGACGGCGCGCGCGGGCTCGTCGTTGTCTTTAGCAGTGGATGTTGCGTCACTCACGCGGACCGGGGCGCGGGTTCGGGCGCCGCCGTAGTTCGGGCTGAACGGTTCATTGGGGTCGTCAGGGGCAGCGTTCGGCCGGGACCGTGGCTCGACCGGTGGCTCTTTAATGGGGTCGCCAGGTTCGGCAATGTAGGCGCTTTGCTGTTGCACTGGCGTTGGCACGGGCGGGTTCGCGCCGACCCAGCTTGTCGGCTGATTTTGTGTCTGACGGCTGCTACTGCATGCGCTGAGCGCCAAGCCTAAGGCAACTATTGTTGATGCGGCAACAATCCGGCACACGGCTGACGACCGCGACCGCGCTAAATACTCACAACGCATGACGACTGGAACTCCCAACAAACGCGACTGGGGCTCAAGTTGTCATTTCAGGGTGAACATATGTTTAATTGGCGTATCGCGGTGGCGCAGAGGAGCAGCGCGGTTTGCGGCGGCGTAGTGTCACGATTGGGCGGCGGTCGTTTGCCATATGTCCCCCCAGTCGATAGGGTCTGATCTCCGACTTACCCCCTAGAAACTCACGGAGACCCCCATGGCTTTCAAGCTCCCGGAATTACCCTACGCCTATGATGCCTTGGCCCCCTATATGTCGGCTGAGACATTGCAATTCCATCACGACAAGCACCATTTGGCTTACGTTGACAATGGCAACAAGTTTGCTGGTGCCGGTACCAAGTACGAAGGCCAATCGATCGAGGCGATCTGCAAAGCAGCATTTGCTGCCAAGGACATGCCGGTCGTCAATAACGTCGGTCAGCACTACAACCACATGCACTTCTGGAAGTGGATGAAGAAGGACGGCGGCGGCAAGAAATTACCAGCCAAGGTCAGCGCCCACGTCGAGAAGGATCTGGGCGGTTACGACAAAATGCGTACGGACTTCGTGCAGGCTGGCGTTACTCAGTTTGGTTCAGGCTGGGCCTGGCTCGCGGTCAAGGGCGGCAAGCTCGAAATCATGAAGACGCCAAATGGCGAAAACCCATTGATGCACGGCGCCAGCCCGATCCTCGGCGTCGATGTGTGGGAGCACAGCTACTACATTGATTATCGCAATGCCCGCCAGAAATACCTGGAAGCCTTTGTCGACAATCTGGTCAACTGGGAACATGTCGAAGAAATGTTAGGCAGTGCCGCCTAACGTCTGGCTTGTGAATGGAGCCCTCGCGGCGCGTTGGCGCACGTGAGGGCTTTTTTCATGCACTGAGCATATCCGTGGCATATCAAGCACAGCCAGTTGCGCCCGCGTCGGCTGCGCTTGCGACATCTGTGTTGATCGGTCTAAGGTCTGAGCGTGCCGTTAATTAATCGGGAAAGACCAATTATTTCAGGAGTTTGTGTGGCGCTGCGTCTGTCTCAAGTCAATTTGTGCTGGCGCGCGTTCCTGGTACCGATCATCGGTATGATGGTGATTGGCCTTGGTGGCTGCGCTGCCATGCAGACGATCGAGCGCAACGCTCCACCGTCGTTGGCGGTCGCTCAGTCAGCCAACGTGCCAGGCTTGTCTGGCGTTCGGTCATGGGGCGACTTCGTTCCAGCGAACCCTGTGCAGGAATACAATCGACTGTTCCCACAAATACCGCGCATTGGCCTTACGGCGATGCGGGTCGATGGTCGACCGGTCATTCGGACTTTGGCATTATCGGGCGGTGGCCCGGATGGGGCCTTTGGTGCTGGTCTGCTGAGTGGGTGGACAGCAAAAGGTACGCGGCCCGAATTCCAGTTTGTTACTGGCATCAGTGCCGGCGCCCTGATTGCACCATTTGCGTTCCTCGGGCCCGACTTCGACGAGCCATTACGCGAAATCTGGACGCAGTACGAAACCAGTGAATTGATCACGGCACAGTTGCTGCCGGGTTTGCTCGGCGGACCAGCGCTTGCCGACACTGCGCCGTTGGCGGCTCTGATTGCGAAATACGTTGATCGTAAGTTTCTGCAGCTGATTGCTGCGCAATATAATCGTGGTCGCATTTTGCTGGTCGGCACGACCAATCTGGATGCGCAGCGACCGGTGGTCTGGAACATGGGGGCGATCGCCCGCGTCGGTACGCCCGAGGCGATCGATCTGTTTCGCAAGGTGCTGTTGGCATCGGCAGCGATTCCAGGCGCGTTCCCTCCGGTCCAGATCAAGGTCGAGGCCGATGGCCAGATGTTCGATGAAATGCATGTCGACGGCGGCACCACGCGTGAAGTGTTCATTACGCCGGTTCAAGCCTCATTCCGCGACCTCGATAAGCTCTATGATCAACCACCGATCCGGGAGCTCTACATCATCAAGAACGGCAAGATTGAAGCGGATTATGGGGAGGTGAAACCAAAGACCTTATCGATCGCGTCACGTGCCATTGCAACGCTGCTGAAGCGTCAGCACGCTGGCGACATCTACCGTATCTATCGGGCCGCCAAAGACGGTGGCGCGAACTTCAATCTAATCGCCGTACCGGAGTCGTTCGCCGAAAAGCCCAAACAAGCGTTTGACCCAGCTTACCAAAAAGCACTGTTCGACACGGGCTTCGAGATGGGGCGGGTCGGCATTAATTGGATGAAGGTTCCGCCGGAACTTGTCCCGTCCCGGATCGCGCCGGCAGCCTCTATTGTGGCTGTGTTGCCAAAGCCTGCTTCGCCGATCAAAGCGCCACCCGCACCTGGCTTTTTTGATTCAGTTCTCGGTGGCCCGTGAAGCCAGCGTCTGCCGCTTGAGTGGCAGGATCACTGTGCGGTCGTGGCACTTGGTTGTTTAGCGAGGGTGCCAGCTGCGGGCGCTGGTTTGATCGGTTTCTTTGCGACCACTGGTACATCAGGGGAAGGCACCTTTCCGGATCCAGCTGTCGCTGACGTTGCAGCAGCGGTGGGGACTTTGCCTTTTGCGGCGGCAGAGGGCGCCGTTACGCGCGGAGCTGGGGCCTGGGTCGCCAACGGCCGTGGCGCGATGGCTGGTTGACCGGCGGCCTGACCTGTCGCTTTAGGCACGGCGCGCTTAACGGTAGGTGACTTTGCAGCGGTTGTTTTTCCCCTTAATCCTTTACTCGCCGCCAATGGCTTTTGATCCAGGCGTGGGTCAAGCTTTGGAACTGGTGGCCTTACACGCTGAATGGGCGCTACGATCGGATCGATCGGCTTCGCCGTAACCGCCAGCGGTTCGGAAGCTGTCGTCGCAGGTGCGGTGGTCTGCGCCAAGCCGCTCGTGGCACTCAAGGTCAAACCGAGCATTGCGGTGAAGCTTCGGAGGGGCATAAAACGCATTAAAGGCGCTCCAAGTGCGGGGTCCGATCACTCTAGATCTTCCAGTGGCACGACTTCGATTTTTTGTCGAACTTCATGAACATGCTGCACTGTCCTGCTGCAGCCTTCGCTTTACGATCACTGGCGATAACGGGTGCCATCACGGCTGCTGCGATTACGACAACGGCGATGATGGCTAATAGTTTCGAATTCATCGGCGCGCATTCTACTAGGAGTTGGACCGAACAAAATTATGGTCGGAATTGGTTGGTCTTGCAATGGCACATGTGGCGGTCGGCTAAGCTGTGCAATTGCCAAAACAAAAGAGCCCAGGCAGCGGCGCCTAGGCTCTTTCGGTTGGAATTGAGAGACCAGTAAAACAGTTGCTCAGACCGCTCCACGATCCCTATGGCTTATGAGAAAACGCCTGTCTTACGACTAGGCTTTCTTCTTAGGTGCCGACGGCTTCGTTACCGGCTTCTCGCACTTGCCTTCAAAAGCGTTCCACTTCTCTGGCTTTTTACACCTGGAGGCTGCATCGGCGGTGCCGATCAGCGACAATGACGCAACGGCAAGCGCACTCAATGCGAGTGTTAGTTTGCGCATTCTAGAGCTCCTTCGTGGTTTAACGATTTAGAATCACGCAGCACTAGCTCTCTGTGTAGGCAGGCAGTGGGATAAAAGTCACCGCAATTTGCACGGGTGTGGGGCTTGCGGGCGCGGCATGTGACACATAAGAGTGACACTTTACGGCGGCTGGATATCCACAGGTTGTCAACAGGCCGACCTTGGTAATCGCCAAGGTGCAGCCTATGCACTGCCTGTTATGAAGCGAAGATCGGCTCATTCATGTCACACAACACGTTCGGCCACCTGTTTCGCGTCACCACCTGGGGTGAAAGCCACGGGCCAGCGATCGGCTGCGTTGTTGACGGCTGCCCACCGGGTTTGGTGCTCGGTGAAGCCGATATACAAGTGTTCCTCGACAAGCGCCGCCCCGGTCAATCGCGCTATACAACTCAGCGTCGCGAACCCGATGCCGTCAAGATCCTGTCTGGCGTGTTCCCGAACGATGCTGGCGTTCAGGTGACGACCGGCACGCCAATCGCCCTTCAGATCGAGAACGTCGACCAGAAGTCGAAGGACTACGGCGATATCAAAGACAAGTTTCGACCTGGCCACGCCGACATCACCTATTGGGAAAAGTATGGCATCCGCGACTATCGTGGCGGCGGCCGTTCCTCGGCGCGTGAAACCGCAAGCCGGGTCGCGGCCGGTGCGATTGCACGCAAGATTCTTGCCGGCGTCACGATCCGTGCCGGGCTCGTACAGATGGGTCCGCACAAAATCGACCGGTCGCGCTGGGATTGGGCCGCAGTCGATGCCAACCCGTTCTTTTGTCCAGATGCTGCAAGCGTGCAGCCTTGGGCGGACTACCTGGACGGTGTGCGCATGGCCGGTTCGTCGTGTGGCGCGATCATCGAAGTGGCGGCCGAAGGCGTGCCGTCAAGCTTGGGCGCGCCGATCTATGGCAAGCTCGACCAGGATCTGGCGTCGGCCATGATGAGCATCAACGCGGTCAAAGGGGTCGAGATTGGCGATGGCTTTGCAGCGGCTAGTCTGACGGGTGAAGACAACGCCGACGAAATTCGTCGCGGCGCGGATGGTCGCGCGCACTATCTGTCGAACCACGCAGGCGGCATCCTCGGCGGCATTTCAACCGGCCAGCCCATCGTCTGCCGCTTTGCAGTGAAGCCGACCTCATCAATTTTGTCGCCCAGGCAAACGATTGATCGGCATGGGGCTGAAACCGACATTCTGACCAAGGGGCGTCACGACCCCTGCGTTGGCATTCGCGCCGTGCCGGTGGGAGAAGCAATGATGGCGATCGTGCTCGCCGATCATCTGCTGCGTCATCGCGGGCAGGTTGGCGTTCAGGCTTGAGCGATGGCACAAGTGCTGCGTATCGCAACGAGGCTCGCTCAGCATCAGGCGTACTCATATCGCCACGACCTTAACGTCCCAGCGTTTCCAGATGACCAACCGGTGATCGTCTATGACGGCGTCTGTGTGTTGTGCTCACGCTCGATGCGGATCATCGCACGCGGCGACCGTGCTGGCCGCTATCGCTATATGAGTGCGCAGTCACCGATCGGCCAGGCGCTGTTTGCGCATTACGGTCTCGATGCCGAACAGTTCGAAACCGTGCTGTTGATCGAGGCAGGTCGTGCCTTTGGCAAACTAGATGCCATTATGCGCATTGCTGGACAGCTCCGTGGCATCTATCGGCCACTTGGCCTGCTGCGTGTCATGCGGGTTCTGCCGGGCAGGCTCCAGGATTGGTGTTACGACTCCATCGCGAAAAACCGCTATTCGTTGTTTGGGCGCACGGACGCGTGCATCATGCCGGATGCCAGTTGGCGGGCGCGGGTCATTGAGTAGAGGGGGACACGTTTCATGTCGGCAAAAGATGCAGTGAAAGCAATTGTGTTTGACGTGTTCGGCACCGTCGTCGATTGGCGCGGCTCAACAATTGCCGAACTCAAGAGCTTCGGCACGGGTCGGGGCTTGTCACTCGATTGGGAGGGGTTCGCCGATCAATGGCGCGGCCTTTATCAACCGTCGATGGAACAGGTGCGCTCGGGCAAACGGCCATTCGCCATCCTCGACGATCTGCACCGCGAGAGCCTGCTGACGTTGCTGAAGTCGCATGACGTCAAGGGCATCGAACCGCACGAGATCGAGCATTTGGTCACGATCTGGCACCGCTTGCATCCGTGGGCCGATATGCCGGGCGGGCTCGCCCGCCTTGGCACCCGTTACATCACTGGCACATTATCGAATGGTAACGTCGGCCTGCTCACGCGGCTCGCGAAATTCGGGGCGTTGCCGTTTAACGTCATCATGGGAGCGGAGACGGCGGGTGCTTACAAGCCGCAGCCGCAGGCCTACTTGCGCACTGCCGAGCTACTCAATCTCAAGCCTGAACAGATGATGCTGGCGGCGGCCCATAATGGCGACCTCGCAGCCGCTGCCAGTGTCGGCTACCGCACGGCCTTCATCCTGCGTCCGCTGGAAAGCGGCCCCAACCAGAAGTTCGACTTGAAAGCTGATCGCGCCTGGGACGTCGTCACCGACAGCTGCAACGGTTTAGCCGATGCCATGGGCTGCTTGAAGTAGTTCTCAAAGCAGTCGCTTGAGTTCGGCTTTGAGTGCTGGTCCCAAATCATCACGCGCCAACGCATAGGCGACATTGGCGGTGAGGAACCCGATTTTCGAGCCGCAGTCGTAGATCTTGCCGTCGAACCGGACGGCGTGGAATTTCTGCCCCATTTCGGTCTGCAATTTGATCATGCTGTCAGTCAGCTGAATTTCGCCGCCTTGGCCGCTTTCCTGCTGGCCGAGCAATCCAAAAATCTCCGGTTGCAAGATGTAGCGTCCGGTGATGTGGAGGTTCGAAGGAGCTGTGCCGCGCGCTGGCTTCTCGATCATCTGCGTGATGGCTGAAACCTTGGCCTTGCGGTCCTCGACACCGACGATGCCGTACATATGCGTCTGGTCTTCCGGCACGGGCGACACGGCAATGTGATTGCCACCGTTCTCATTGTACGCGGCCATCATGTCGGCGAGGCAAGGGCGGTCGGCATGATGCAACATGTCGGGCAGCAGCAGTGCGAACGGCTCGTTACCGACAAGCTCGCGGGCGCACCAGACCGCATGGCCCAGACCCAGCGGCGCCTGTTGGCGGGTGAAGCTCGTCTGCCCCGGACCCGGCAGATCGCGCATCAGCAACTCAAGCTCGTTTTTCTTGTTGCGTCGCGACAAGGTGTGCTCAAGCTCGTACTGGCTGTCGAAATGGTCCTCGATGACGCCCTTGTTGCGTCCCGTCACAAAAATGAAGTGTTCAATTCCAGCTGCCCTGGCCTCATCGACGACGTGCTGGATGACGGGTCGATCAACGACGGTGAGCATTTCCTTGGGCATCGCCTTGGTGGCGGGGAGAAAGCGGGTGCCGAGGCCGGCGACCGGGAACACGGCCTTGCGGATTGGTTTCATCGTCGGCGTCATGGACTTTAACTCCGGCAGGACTGCTCGTGATGTGAATGGATATGCAAGTTTTGTGCACTTGGCACGACGATTGAATCGCTGCAACCAGTGCTAGCATGTTAAGCGGCAGCGCGATTAACCATCAAATGTGTCGGATCGCGGACGACATATGAAGTCTTAACGGCTGTTTGTTAGCGCCAGGGTCGGCAATTCGGCAGGGGAGTTGAGATCATGAGCATTCTGGTCACGGGCGGCGCTGGTTATATCGGCAGCCATATGGTCCTCGAGCTCCTGGATGCAGGCGAGCGCGTCATCGTGCTCGACAATCTGACCACGGGCTTTCGCTGGGCGATCCCAGCCGAGGCGACCCTCGTGATCGGTGATGCGGGTGATCAGGACCTCGTGCGCACGGTGATCCGCAAGCACGGCGTGACCGCCATTATTCACTTTGCCGGTTCAATCGTGGTGCCGGAATCGGTCGCCGATCCGCTGGGCTACTACAACAATAACACCGTCAAATCGCGTGCGTTGATGGAAGTTGCGGTGGCCATGGGCGTGAAGCAGTTCATTTTTTCCTCGACCGCTGCCGTCTACGGCATGACCGGCGATGGTCCGGTCGACGAAGAAGCCCAGTTGAAGCCGATATCACCCTACGGCTCATCGAAACTGATGACCGAGATTATGCTGGCGGACGCCGCTCGCGCCCACGATTTTCGCTATGTAGCGCTGCGCTATTTCAACGTGGCAGGGGCCGATCCGAAAGGGCGTACCGGGCAGTCAACGCCGCGCGCAACCCATCTGATCAAGACCGCGTGCGAAACCGCCCTCGGTCAGCGACCCCGCATGGAGGTGTTCGGCACCGACTATCCAACGATCGATGGTACATGCGTGCGCGACTACATCCACGTGAAGGATTTGGCGCTGGCCCACATGGCAGCGCTGGCTCATTTACGGCGCGGAGCCAAGTCGGATGTATTCAACTGTGGCTATGGCAAAGGCTACTCGGTGCTACAAGTGATCGAAGCGGTGAAGCGCACATCGAACCGGGATTTCGAGGTCAAAATGTCGCCACGTCGCGCCGGTGATCCAGCATCCGTGGTGGCAGCACCGGCCAAGATCATGCGCGAACTCGGCTGGCAACCGGCCCATGCCGACCTCGATCAGATCGTAACCCAAGCGATGGCGTGGGAACGCCGGTTGTCGGAAATTAAGAAGGCGTCGTAAGCTCTCGCTGCAAAGCACCGGAGCGGAAAATGGCCCAGGTACGCTACATCGTCGACGACGTTGATCAGGCCGTACAGTTTTATACGGGCAAGCTTGGGTTTGCGCTCCAACAGCAGTTCGGTCCGGCGATGGCGATCGTCAGTCGGGATGATCTATCACTCTGGCTTGCCGGTCCACTAGCTTCCGCGTCGAAGCCGATGTCCGATGGCGCAAAACCCGTGCCTGGCGGGTGGAACCGGATCGTCATTGAGGTCGATAATCTTGATGGGCTGGTGACGCGGTTACGCGCAGAAGGCGTGCGCTTTCGCAACGAAATCCTGAGCGGTCCTGGCGGCAAGCAGGTCCTGTGCGAAGACCCGTCAGGCAATGCCATCGAGTTGTTTGAACGCGTATAGCGCTTCCGCCCCAATAGCGCCTAGAATCGCGTAACTGTGGACAGGAACAACCGGTTCGCGGGGATGTGGAACGAATGACGCAAGTGCGGATGATGTCCTGGCGCATGCTGCTGGCCGCAATGGCGGTGTTTGTCTGCGGGCTGTTTACCCCCTTGAGCGCGCAATCGACCAATCCGTTCCAAGCGTTTCTTGATGGCCTATGGCCCGAGGCGAAGGCCTTTGGTATTTCGCGGTTGACCTTTGATGCAGCCTTCAAAGGTGTCGAGCCAGACTTAGGACTGCCAGATCTCGTGCGGCCCGGCGCCAGCCCAGGCGGCGATGCAACGTCGAGCGCCAAGGGCCAGGCGGAATTCACGCGTCCACCACAGGATTATCTCGACCGGAAGAATCTGACGAACTTGGCGTCTCAAGGACGGGCGTTGAGCCTGAAACACGCAACCGCCTTGGCACAGGTCGAAATTCAGCTTGGCGTTGATCGCAACATTGTGCTGGCGATCTGGGGACGCGAGACGGCGTTTGGCACCTACAAGCTGCCGCACTATGCGATCCGCGTACTGGTGACCCAGGCCTTTACTGGGCGCCGCAAAGAGCTGTTTCGCCGGGAGCTATTGTTCGGCTTGAAGATGTTGGAAGATAAAATCGTTACTGTTGCAGCGATGAAGTCGTCATGGGCCGGCGCCATGGGGCTGACGCAGTTCATGCCGTCGGAGTTCTACCAGTCGGCCTACGACCTGGATAAGGACGGCAAGGCTGATCTGTTTAACTCGGTGCCCGATGCCTTGGGGTCGGCTGCCAAACAGTTGAAGGACAAGGGGTGGGTCGCCGGCGTGCCGTGGGGCTTTGAAATTCGGTTGTCGCCCGGCATCGATTGCGGGTCTGATGGTCCGGTCAACGCACGCACACTTGGCGACTGGGTGAAGGCTGGTGTCGTTCGCACCAACGGCAAGCCAGTGCCTGCAAACCTGCTCACGCAAAGTGCATATCTCATGTCCCCCGGCGGGAGTTATGGCCCGTCGTTCCTCGTCACCGACAACTTCAAGGTGCTGCGGGCCTACAACACGTCCGATCTTTACGCCGTGTTTGTCGGGACCTTGAGTGATCGGATTGGCGGCACAACCGATTTCGACACGCCCTGGAAGCCGATCGTGCAATTACCGAACCGTGACGTCGAGGAGATCCAAAAGCAGTTGAAACAGCGCGGCGCTGCAATCGACAAGCTCGACGGTAAGATCGGATCGAACACCCGTTGGCAGATCGGCAGTTATCAAAAGAAGGCGGGCCTCGCCGTTGATTGCTGGCCGACCGCTGGCTTGCTCACACATTTGCGCAGCGCGCCGGTTCGGTGATGACGATGCCACAGCCCGTCAGCCGCCGCCGATCGTTGGCCGTGGTTTTTGTGCTGACGGCAGTGGCTGCTGCCGCCTCGGTATTGCTGCTTTGGCCCGAGCATCCGCGTCAACGAGAGGTCGTGCCTGCTCCATCGGTATTGGCCATTGCAGCTCCAGCGCCGACTGCACTCGATGCGGTTCGGTTTGCGAGCTTCCTCGGCGACCTCAGAGCTGAGGCGCTGGCCGCTGGACTTTTACCTTCGACAATTGACCTAGCATTTGTCGACTTAGCGCCAGATCCAGAAGTCCTAGATCTGGCCAACGCGCAGCCCGAATACGTGAAAACAGCGGGGGAGTATCTCGGCCTCCTGGTTTCTGAGGCGCGTATAGAGAATGGCCGGCTCAAACTGCGTGAGCATGAGCCGGTCCTTGCGGCGGTCGAGAAAACCTACGGCGTGAACCGATACATCGTACTCGCGATTTGGGGTGTCGAGAGCAACTACGGGGTCGGCATGGGCAACCGGCGGATCATGCGCTCACTGGCGACACTTGCCGCCTACGACACGCGCCGCCCACAGTTCTGGCGGAGCGAACTCTTGGCCGCACTTCGCATTCTGCCGTCGGGCGATACCACGTCGGACACTATGGTCGGCTCGTGGGCTGGTGCGATGGGGCACACTCAGTTCATGCCGACAACCTACGCCGTTCACGCCGTCGACTTCGACAAGGACGGGCGTCGGGATATCTGGCATAGCATTCCCGACGCACTGGCCTCGACCGCGAACTACCTGAAGGCGTCGGGGTGGATGGCTGGCCAACCGTGGGGCTTCGAAGTCAAGGTGCCGGACCGCTTTGACTATGCGCTCTCGGCACCGGGCGTCAGCAAAAACTGGTCTGAGTGGCAAAAGTTGGGATTATCTCGGCTTGATACCCGGGCCTTGCCGACCAATATCGGTCCCTTGCAGCTGCTGCTGCCAGCTGGCGCGCGCGGGCCAGCGTTTCTCGTTGGAGCAAACTTCAAGGCAATCTTGCGCTATAACAACGCCGTATCTTATGCCTTGGCCGTTGGGCATCTGGCCGATCGGCTGGCTGGTCAACCACCGTTGGTAAAGCCCTGGCCAGCCGACGATAAGGCTCTGGGCAAAGGGGAGCGCGATGATTTGCAACGGCGGCTGACGGCGTTGGGGTTTGATGCTGGAACCGTCGACGGCGTGATCGGCACCAGCACCAGGGCCGCCGTGCGCGCCTTCCAAAAGTCGCGCGGTCTGCCCGAGGACGGCCACCCTGATCTTGCGCTTCTCGACCGCTTGAGGCAGGAGGGTACGCCATGAACCGATTTGTTTTGATCGTGGCGAGCCTTGGTCTCGCGTTCGCCAGTCCCGCAGCCGCGCAAGCGCCGGATGCTGCTGCCGGTTCGAGCTACATTACGCCGTTCCCGGAGGGTGATGTCTATAAGCTGCACGTTGTTGGCGACGGGCTGGCTGAGGGGTTGCTCGGCGGTGTCGTCGAGGCGCTGGGGTCGGATAGTCGTCTGGCGATAAATCGCAAGTTACGCACGCTCGCCGGTCTTGCACGGCCAGAAGTCGAAGAGGAGCTTAAGGCGCTTGATGATGCTCTGGCGCGCGAAACCAATCATATCACGTTGGTGATGGTTGGCCTCAACGACCGAATGCCAATCCGGCTTGCTGGCAACAAGCGACTGCAGGTTGGACGGGACGACTGGCGCGAGGAATATGGTCGGCGCGCAGACCGGGCAATGAAAATTCTCAAAAAGCGCGGTGGCGCGGTCTACTGGATCGGCCTGCCAGTGATGAAACGGTCGGAGACCAACGACGATATCCAGGTGATGAACGATATTGTTCGCGAGCGGGCCTATCTCAACGGCATCAAATACATCGACGCCTATGCGGGGCTCGCCGATGAAGGCGGTAATTTCAATTCCTACGGGCCGGATGCTGGCGGCAAGATGCGTGTGATGCGCACGCCGGACGGTATTGGCTTCACCGAAGCTGGCAATCGCAAGCTTGCCCACTTTGTCGAGCGCGACATCCGTCGCGATTTGACGCAGGCCAAGTCGGAGCGCGCCATTCCGCTGGCCGGCGCTGAAGCTGAGCAACGGCGTATTAATCCGGCCAAAGCTGGACCCGAAGTCGCAGCGCCAGTGGCCCCGTCGAAGCCTGGTGAAACCAAATCGGCGTGGGCCGCAACGACCAACGCGGCGCCGCAACCGACGCCGTTGGCAGCTGGCACCGCGCTTGAACAAAAGGCCGATAACAGCCGGATTTCGCTGCGGACCGTTGGCTTGAGTGGGCGCGAGGAGACCGTGACGCTTGATATTCTGCGGCCGGCGATTCCAGCGTCCGTGATTCAATTGATGGCGCGTAATGCGTCGCCCGACAAGGCAACGCAGGTTGGTGATACGTTGCAGGATCAAATGCCGGGTGGCTTGTTGCTCTTGAGTTCGGTGACGCCAGCGTCGGATTCCGTTGGTCCAGGTCGCCGTGCCCGGCTCGCGCCAACGCAAACGCCGTACTTCAAGGTCATGGTCAAGGGCGAACGGTTGCCCTCGAAACCCGGTCGCGCTGACGATTTCCGCTGGCCCAGGCCCGATCAGGTAGTTGAGGCACCGCCTGTTGCGGCACCCATTCCAACGACGAACGCACCGGTGTCGGCCGCACCGTCGACAAAGCAAGTTGCGCCGCGACCGGGCACGAGGACGTCGGAGCCAAGAACTCAGGTTCCACGTCAGTAGTGCTGGGCGCGTCGACTGCAACAGTTCAAGCCCGCCGCGATGTTCGCGGCGGGCTTTTGTCTTAAGTTCGATGTAGTTCATAGATCGCCAGTGCACTCGTAGTAGGCTAGTTTCCACCGCTTATCGCCGGTTTCCTGCCATTTCACGTAGAACTCGCGGCAGTTGATTTCAGGGGCAACGGCGACGACCTCAGTCGCAGTTGCCTCGTCTGCGGCGATCAAGGCGCCAGCCAATCCGATGCCACCGCCGACGATGATGCCGACCACTGGGGGGATCTTGCCGCCGGCGATGGGGGGCAGTGTTGGCCCCTTCGGCGGGTTCGTCACGATTGGCCCAACGGGAGGCTTGATAATGCCAGGGCCAATCGGTGGCTTGATGATGCCCGGTCCAACGATCCGTGGCGGCAGCGGCTGAGGCAGACGCAGGCCCGGTGGTAACTTTGGACCGATGCCGCCCAGTACTGGTGGCTGTTTGATCTTGATCGGGGTGGGCAATCTGGGCGTCAGCACTGGCTTGGTAATGCCTGCAAACTTAGGTGGCGTGATCGAGCGGTTCGTGATCGGTGCCCGGGCGAAGTTGGCGCGAGGGGCGCTGATCCGAGGTGCGCTAAAGGACCGGGAGAAGGAAGCTGATCGAATTCCACCCCCTCCGAAACTACGGGCTTCGGCGTCAGATGCGATGCCAGCGATGATCAGCGTGGCAGCCGTTAGGGTGATTTTGAAGGTGGTGGTCATGTGATGCTCCCGCTTGGTTTGCTGTTTGCGTCTGTCTTGATCTTCACCCTATGGTCGTTGTTGTGATCGCGCTGTGCTGTGCAGCACGCGGCCTGATTATTCTGATGAGTGGCGGTTTTATTGGGCCGCGGCAGGGTGTGGACAAACGCTACCCGCCACTAATCCGCCTCAAGACAAACCCAACTCCGACAGAATGGCTGGCTACGCAGAGGCTCCGGAATCGTGCGGCTTGATGCCGTCGATCCGAACGTAGACGTTGCTTAACTGTTGCGGACCTTTGTGCTCATGTCGGTCATCCTCGATGCGTTTTCGAACGGCGGTCGCAGCAGCGCCCGCAAGTCCGCCGATCAGCAAAGTGATGCGGGCGACTGGCATCAGCCGGAAACGCCAAAGCGCGATACCAAGAAATTCTTTCTGGTCCTCGGCCTCGGCTTGCTGTCGTGGGTCGCGACCTACGTCGGTATGCTCGAATTGATCGAAGCCAACATGGGCGAGCTGCCGCTCGTCCATAAGTTGATCATCGGGTTTTCGGTTGCGATGCTGATGACCATGATTGTCTGGTTGCTCGACCAGATGTTTGCCCCAAACGGATTTTTTACGCGGGCAATCTACGCGTCGGGCTACGTGTTCCTATCGGTGATCTCGATCGGGTTCGGCTTCGGCTTCTATTGGAAAGTGCTTGAAAGCCGGTCGGAAGCCTCGCGCTCTGCCGAGAGCGCGGTGACCCAGGTGCAGGGCGCTCTGAATACCGCTGCCACCCGCCTCGAGCAGTTGAACGGTACGCTTGTTAGCCTGACAGCGATCTCGACGCAGAAGGCCGAGCAAGAGCGCGCGAATGGCACGTCGTGTCCGAACTCGAAACCGGGTGAAGGGCCGCGTCGTAAGATGCGCGAAGATGATGCGGCGCGATTTTCGTTCGCATCCGACTTCGTCAAAGGCCGTGTGACGGCTGTGAAGTCCGAGATGGGTGCGCTTGACGTCGATTTGGCGAAAATCGTCAAGGACGACAAATCGACCATCGATGCGAAAACGGGTACGCGAAACGACTTCATGCGTGGGTTGGGTCGCAAGCTCGACATGACGGTGACGGGGTTCAACGCATTCCGCACCGATCCGCAACTGAAGCAGATCCGCTCTGACTTAGCCGAGCGCTCCGAGAAAACAACAATTGCCGATGGCAAGGGCGGCAGCATTTCCTGTCCCGACCCGCAATTACAGGGCGCACTCAAAGGCGTCGTGCGCGCGATCGATCAGTTGCCCGAACTGCAAAAGCCGACGATTGCCGCCGTCGAAGGATCGGAAGCGACCATCGAAGCCTTCCGCCGCCTGACGACGAGCTTCTTTGGACTGCTGACGTTCAAGATGCCGCCCTCGGCAGATGAACTTCGTGCCCTTCAACAGAAGGCCGTGCAGTCGGTCGAGGCGCCGACCGCTGCCGTGATGAAATCCTATAACGGCGAACAGGCAGGCCTCTCGAAGCGCGATTACGTCCCGCTGGCAATTGCGATCTTCGTCGATATTTGTCTGCTGTTGGTGTCGATGGGCCGTCCGATGAACCGGCTGCAAGGTCTCGTGCCGAAGATGCAGGCGGCGGAGCGCGGGCCGGTCTACCAGATCCTGTCGCGCTTCACCGATATCCACGCCGATGCGGACATGCGCCAGAAGTTCGAGGTGTTCCGACACGTCGTGTTCGATTACGGCGGCGACTATTACGTCGCTGTGCCGCTTGATGCACCATGGAACCGAAATCCGCGCGAGCAACAGGAACTGCTGGCCGAAGCCCACTTGCTTTCCAACTTGTTCTCGAGCTTTGAAAAGGAAAAGATCTTCAAGCGGGTCTATTCGCCGCTGCTCAAGACATCGAGCATTCAAAAGAAGCTCGGGCGGCAGGGCTCCAAGTTTACCCACTGCAAGGCGTTCCGGATTTATCGCTTCGCCGATGGTGCGTGGTCGGAGATTATCCTCGGTGCGGTGATGGGCGCTGCAAAGCGGGTCGAGGCTGAAAAGAAGCGGCGCCGCATGATGGATGAAGCAACGGCACGAGTGGCACCGAAAGCGCCTGTGGTCGGTTCGGTGGCTGGCGCGTTCCAGGACCTTGGCCGTGAGATGGGTCTTCCACCGCACGCGATGCAGCAGCCGTCAACTCATTCATTCGCGCAACCGCATTACGCCGTGCAAGGGCAGGCGCCAGTGGCACAGTATCAAGCTCCACAGTATCCAGCGCCACGGGGCCCGGGGTCGGGCTATGCCAACGCCCAACGGCCTCTCCAACGTGATCTGATGCCGCAAGCGATGGCACAGGCGCCGATGCCAGCCCCGATTGCTGCCAACGATACTGTTTCAGCGTTCGGCCCCTATGCCCAATATCAGCCTGACCATGTGACCGCAGAAGTGCGCCGTCCGGCTGACGTTGCCCAGTGGTCAGCCGAGTTGGCGCGCCGAGAGGCTGATGTTACCGTTCGTTGTGTTGAAACGAGCGAAGGCTTGCCGCGCCAGCACGAAAACGTCGTCGTCATGCCGGTCAATCGGGTAGCCGCATCGCCCCAGTCTAATGTCGGGGTTGAGCTGACCCGCGAAACCATTCGCTACACGGTTCCAGCCAGCGAAGCGGTTTTACCAGCGGGCCTCGCACACCTCAAAATGGAGCGCTCTGATGTGCCGATTCTGCTGGCGTCGGTTGTCGATGGCGCTGCCGTCGATCAATTGGACGATCAGCTGATCGGCGATGATCGGGAAGCTGCCATCATGGCTGCCAAATTCGCTCGCCGTTCGCCGCCCGAATAATTAAATTGGCCGATGTTCATGAAGATGCGTCGAATGCGGTCGATGCTCAATGCTAAATTAACTGGAAGGCTTCAAAGTCTCAGATGCGCACCACCGACCAGTCGCACTTCTGCAGTTAAGCGTCCCGTACTGAAGTTCAAGCACTGGTCTCGGCACTCAATGTGTCGACCGGTCCATGCCCCTTCGAGGACCATAATATGAAGTTGAATACGAAGCCCAGGATGGATGTTGTCAAGCGTGAGAACAAGGAAGCCAAGCTCAAGGCTTTTATTGCCGATCATCTGTCAGTCACTGTTGCGTCCGCCTCGTCTGAGCCCTGGTTGTTGATCGCACGTTCAGTCGAAAGCCCGGTTGTGCTGGCGATAACCGCAATGGAGGCTGAACTCGAAGCAGCCGGTATCAAGGTGCTGGCCCTGTTAACGGAAATGTCTCCAGCGGTGATCGATAGCGTGGTCCCGCCAGATCTCAAGATTGTCGGAGAGTTTCGACTTCTGAGCGATGTCCGCCTCCTCGATGCGCATGAGCAACTCAGGCTCGACGAAAAGTCCTCCTGGATCGGCGACTGTATGCGCCGGGAACCGGCCAAGCGCGACGCTTATGAATGCCATGCCGCGGGTTGTACCGAAACCGCCGATTGGACCCGCAAGGCTTTTGATCGGATGTGGGCGAAGGGCAAGCCGGTGATGTTGACCGCCGCGCCTGCACTGGCTGCGCCAACGACGGATGCCGCAAGTTCTGAATTCCCGCCGCCCGCCGCCGACGCTGTTGCAACCGTCGTCGCGTTAACCCGGCACTGAAAACCCCTGATCACGGTTTTTGAGCTGCCATCCGCTTTATCTGTCGTTCCTCTCCTGTCTCAAACTTCAAGCCGGTGCCCAGTGCACCGGTTTTTTTGGTTTGTAACTTGATCGTCGTTTCCGGCCGGCTCCGCGTAGCGGAGTCGGAATCGACCTGAAATAAAGTCCGGCTCCGCGTAGCGGAGTCGCCGGCACCTACAAAAATGAGAAATTTCCGGAAAGTGGCGGCAATTTACCCGATTGCCCGCGAAGGCCAGACAAGACTTATCCCCGCGCCCCTATTCGGGCGTATCATCTTGGATGATGGTGAGATGCCGGGTTGTGCTCGCAGTACGTCCCCGGAGTGGCTCATGTTTTAGGGGTTTACCATGCCAGTCATGTCGCGCCTTGCTGTGCTCTCAGGATTGTTGCTGCTGCCAACGGGCGTCATTGCCCAGACGACACCGGTGCCGGTGGCCAGCCAACCCAGTGGCTTTTCGCATGCAGGCGTTGCCCGCGATGCGATCCGCTACGAGGCTTGGCTCAAGGCCAATATCAAGCCCAGTGCCCAGAAAGCACGCGAGACAAAGAGTGCGGCCGAAAAGATCCTCGCGGCAGGTGCCGACCCGCGCGCCGCATCGCGCAGTTTTTCGGAAGCAAGTGTCGCAGATGCAACCGATGCGAGTTCTTGGTTAGGGCTGGCGCGTTCATTGCTGGCGATCCAGCCGGACGCTAACACGGGGTCCGAGCGCTACGAGCTGCCGGTCAACGGGTCGGCTGCGGCCTATATTGCCTATGAGCGAGCGAAGACGCCTGCGGCAAAAGCTCAGGCGCTCGTGGTCCTGGCGGACGGACTTAAGCGGCGCTCGTATTGGCGTCCGGCCATTGATGCGTTGAAGGCAAGCTTGGTCCTCGTCAATTCACCCGATGTCGTTGAGCAGATCGCGAAGTTGCAGGCCGAGCACGGCTTCCGCCTCGTCGATTACAAGGTTGAAAATGATGCCGCACAACCGCGTCTTTGCATCCAGTTTTCGGAAAATCTAGGCCGCACCCAATCCGACTTCTCTAAATTCGTGACGGTCGATGGCCGCGATCCAACCGGCGTCACGGCGGATGCCAAGCAGTTGTGCATTGATGGTTTGACGCACGGCAAACGCTATGAAGTGCAGGTGCGGGGCGGTCTCCCGTCGGATACGGCAGAAACGCTCGGCAAGGCCGCTGAACTTGGCATCTATGTCAAAGATCGCGGTGCCACCGTGCGCTTTTCGGGCAAAAGCTATGTGCTGCCGACGAAGGACCAACAGGGCATCCCGGTCGTCACCGTCAACACCACCAAGGTGAAAGTCGATGTCTACCGTGTCGGGGATCGCAGCTTAGCTGCGACCCTCGTCGGTGGCGATTTCCAGAAGCAGATGTCGGGTTATGACCTGGAGACGTTGAAGGACAAGATCGGCGCGCAGGTTTACACCGGCACGCTTGAGGTTGCGACCAAGCTGAATGAGGAAGTAACGACCGCCGTTCCAATCGGCGAGGCGATCCCGGAAATGAAGCCGGGCGTCTACGCAATGATCGCGAGCCAGGAAGAGACAAAGAACAAGGACAGCGACGCCAATCGCGCCACCCAATGGTTCATCGTCTCCGACCTTGGGCTAACCGCGCTGTCTGGTGCCGATGGCATCCATGCGTTCGTACGCAGTTTAGCGTCTGCCGAGCAAATCGGCGGGGCAAGCGTTCGCCTCGTCGCCCGAAACAATGAAATCCTAGGGACCGCCAGGACGGACGCCAACGGCTACGTCCGCTTCGATGCTGGATTGAGGAAAGGCGAAGGCGGCATGGCGCCAGCCATCCTGGTCGCTGAAGGCCCAACCGGCGACTACGCGTTTCTTGATCTTGGCACGGCTGCCTTCGACTTATCGGATCGCGGCGTAAAGGGGCGGGACACATCCGGCCCGCTCGATGCCTATCTCTACGCCGAACGCGGCGTCTACCGCCCTGGCGAAACGGTGCATCTGACGGCGTTGATCCGTGATCGCGCGGGGAAGTCTTCGAACGTGCCGATGACGTTGATCGTCTCTCGTCCCGATGGCGTCGAGCATCGCCGCGTGGCGTTGACTGATGATGCGTTGGGCGGTCGTGAGAGCCGCCTCGTTCTGGCTGGCAGTGCGATGACTGGCACCTGGCGCGCGAAAGTTCACGCTGATCCGAAGGCCGATCCGCTGGCATCGGTCGCGTTTCTCGTGGAAGATTTTGTGCCCGAGCGGCTTGAACTAAAACTCGAAGCGGCAGCGAAATCGATTGCCCCCGAAGAACCTTCAACCGTGAAGGTCGCTGGCCGCTATCTCTACGGGCCGCCAGCTGCCAACCTTGCGATCGAGGGCGACATCGTCGTCAAGCCATCGAACAAAGACGTTGAGGGCTACCCTGGCTATCGCTTTGGCCGCGCGGAAGAGAAGCTGACGGTCGTGCGCAAGGCGCTGGAAGGTCTTGTCAACACGAGTGCCGATGGCAGCGCCAATGTTGCCGTGATGTTGCCAGCGATTGCCCGCACGACCCGTCCGCTCGAAGCCGATGTGCTGCTGCGACTGCGCGAGCCCGGCGGTCGCACGATCGAGCGCACGGTGACATTGCCGGTTGATCCGAAGGCTGCCCGCGTCGGCATCAAGCCTTTGTTCAAAGGCGATGAAGTGCCCGAGGGCGAGGTTGCTCGCTTCGAAGTGATCAAGGTTGGCGTCGATGGCAAACGTGCGAGCGAAGCTGGATTGACCTGGACGTTGCTGCGTCTCGAGCAGAATTGGAAGTGGTACAGCCGCGATGGCCAGTGGAACTACGAAGCCGTGACGTACACGCGCAAGATTGCCAACGGCACAGTCGCGACTACGGCTGATCTGGCAGCTGCGATTGAAGCCAAAGCCGATTGGGGTCGCTATCGCTTGGAGGTCTCGTCAGCGGATGGGGCAACCTCGTCCAGCATCGGCTTCAAGGCCGGTTGGTATGGCGAAGAAGGCACCGACAGTCCCGAGATGCTCGAAGTCGGTCTCGACAAGCCGTCCTACACGGCTGGTGAAACGGCGAAGTTGAAGGTCGTCTCGAAGACCGGCGGGCGCGCTCTGGTGACTGTGCTGTCGTCAGGCCTGATGTCGCACAAGCAGGTCGATGTGCCGAAGGGCGGATCGGAAATCGCAATTGAAGTTGGCGA
>JANOYV010000156.1:0-5455 GCA_031429105.1 Hyphomicrobiaceae bacterium
GCTTACTGGCGCCTACACGAGAAAGCTCTCGCGCAATGAAATCAAGAACGAGCTGGAGCGCGTGTATCACTACTTTCCGCGCCTGAAAACGCGCCGCACCTCACAGTCGGGCTACACCTCGGGCGGTGAGCAGCAGATGACGGCGGTGGGCCGCGCGCTAATGGCCAAGCCGTCGATGATCCTGCTCGATGAACCCAGCATGGGACTCGCGCCACAAATCGTGGCCGAGATTTTTGAGATCGTCAAAGACCTAAACGGCAAAGAAGGCGTGAGCTTCTTGCTCGCCGAACAAAACACCAACGTGGCGCTACGCTATGCTACCTACGGCTACATCCTGGAGACCGGCCGCGTCGTCATGGACGGCGAAGCCAAGGCGCTCCGCGAGAACGAAGACGTCAAAGAATTCTACCTCGGCGTCGGCGGTGGCGACCGCAAGAACTTCAGGGATGGGAAGAGTTATAAGAGGCGGAAGAGGTGGCTGGCTTGAGGGGGATGGTTATATGTTTACAAACGAGCAATTTGAGAAGGCCCGCAAATCCTACGGATATTCATTGGTAGGCCTCTCTAGGGCCGGTCATGTCCCCTTCAAAACCTGCAGAGAGATGGAAACTTTTCATCGAGACCACTTAACGTCAAAATACCAAGCTGATGTCGTTCAAGGATATTTGAGTACATTATATTGGGGCCACTATAGCGGGACGGACGGTGTCCTCCGGGCTGGCAGGGCATTGGCTAAGGCAGAAGCTGCCCGACGGTCAATTGAGGAACGAACTTCAATAGAGATTGCGGCTGCGATAGTGCGGACCAGCGGTTTGCTCATTAACGACGGCAAGATCGGGCAGGCGGCGTTGTTGCTCACACATTTGCCTGGCGTTGGATTTTCCTTTTCTTCAAAAATTTGTACATTCCTGGATCCAGAAACTTGCGGGATCGCGGATTCTATAATCGCTGGAAAATATAGTCAGTTTAATTTTGTGACGAATGTTCAAGGATACCTAAATATAAGCTTGGAGAACGCCTCCCGCTATGAGGCATATTGCGAGCACCTTTGCTTGCAAGCTCATACACTCAATAGAAGCGGTTCCACTTGGAATGATCTCGACGACGAAAGACGGGACTGGCGAGCTGTCGACATCGAACGAGCATACTTTAGCATCCCAGGCGATGCTTATTTCCTAGACTAATGCTGCCGTCGGTTGGGTTCGGGCGGGAGCAGAACCGATAACTTGCGCCATTCCCGAACGCCGTAACTTAATATCTACTACTGACCGTGAAATGTTGGGTTACGCCGATGGATGGCGCTCACCCAACCTACGCACCAATTCTATCCCGCGTCGACCACCCCATCATAAAGCTCCGCCATCGGTAGATCGGTGTCGATCTCGGGGAGGTGGATGGTCGCCGCTAGCCCTTCGATCGCCTCGAAGGTCCAACCGCTCGCGCCCCGCCGATGCACGACGACTTGTGGCTTCTCCGTATCGACGATCAAGATCACTTGGATCGACGGCACGGTCTTGTATTCTTCCAACTTGCGGAAGCGATCAAAACCCATGGTCGAGGGCGACAGCACTTCGATCACGATGCGTGGATCGGCGGCATAGGTATCGCGTGGGCTGGGTTTGCCGCATTCAACGGTCACATCAGGACGACGATACCCGCCGCCCGGAATGTCCACCGCTATATCATCAGTCGTCGGGCGGCAGGACTTGCCGCGCAGCGCATTCCGCAAGTGTGCGATCGCATTCACCACCGTGCGATCGTGATTGCTCGATGCGCCGGTCATCATTTTGATCGGTAGAAACGGGACGCCATCGACTAGCTCATACAGCTTGTCCTGACGCTGCTGCCATTCCAGGAACTCGGGCTTCGTCATCCGCTTGGTCTCGGGTTCACCCACCAGGCTATTCTCCAATTGACCGTGTTTGCGATTACACCCTATCACAGCACCACCCTATGCTGCATCAGTGCTGTGAGTACCCCCATGCCGACCGCCCACTTCGACTACCTCGAAACCCGCGATCCGGGCTCCCGCGAGCAGGCGCTGTTCAACATGTTGCCGAGCCTCATTGAGCGGGCGATGGCAAACGCGCCGGGATGGACTGCCCATTTTAAGGGCGTTGATGCGAAGTCGATCACCTCACGAGCAGCGCTCGCGACGCTTCCAGTTCTGCGAAAATCGAACTTGAAGGACGCCCAGAGCAAAGCGCCGCCGTTCGGCAACTTTGCCATCGTCGCGCCGGGCAGCATTGCCCGCATCATGGTGTCCCCCGGCCCGATCTTCGAGCCGGAAGGCTTCGGCGCCGATTGGTGGCGCTCGGCCCGCGCTATGGCGGCGGCCGGTTTCACCAAAGAGGATATCGTACACAACACGTTCGCCTATCACTTGACGCCCGGTGGTTGGATTATGGATGCGGGTGCCCGCGCGCTTGGCTGTGCCGTGATCCCAGCTGGACCCGGCAATACCGAGCAGCAACTTGATGCCATCGAACACTTGGCGCCCACCGCCTACACCGGCGTGCCGGACTACCTGAAGATCTTGCTCGACAAGGCCAAGGACGCCGGTCGCGATACGTCATCGTTCAAAAAGGCGTTCGTTTCGGGCGGTGCGCTATTTCCCTCATTGCGTCAGGAATACAAGGAGCGCGGCATCACCTGCACGCAGGCCTACGCCACCGCCGACCTCGGGCTGATTGCGTATGAAAGTATCGGTCCGAGCGGTGGTGTCACCGATGGCATGATCGTTGATGAAGGTGTGATCCTCGAGATCGTCCGCCCCGGCACTGGTGAGCCTTTGCCTGCAGGCGAAGTTGGTGAAGTGGTCGTCACATCGTTCAATCGCGACTACCCGATGATCCGCTTTGCAACGGGCGATATGTCGGCGGTGTTGCCGGGGGTCAGCCCTTGCGGGCGCACCAACATGCGGATCAAGGGCTGGCTCGGCCGTGCCGACCAGACCACCAAGGTCAAGGGGATGTTCGTTCACCCCGAGCAGATTGCAGCCATCGGCAAGCGCCATCCGGAGTTGGGCCGGCTGCGGTTGGTCGTCGCGCGCACGGGTGAGCAGGATACGATGACGTTGAAGGCTGAAAGTGTTTCGAGCGATGCAGGGTTGATTGCCCAGCTTGCTCAATCCATTGTCGATCTGACCAAGCTTAAAGGTGAAGTCGCAATCGTAGCACCGGGTTCGCTACCAAACGACGGTAAGGTTATCTCCGATGAACGCACATACGGCTAAGGCTTCGCCTTCATCAGATCGCGGATTGCGGTTTCTGCACGGCGAGGGTCGCGAACGGCGGTCCAGGTCAATTCAAGTGCGCGAACATCGCCGTCGGAATCCCGGTCCGTGCCGTGGCCGATGCGCAATGAGCCGGTGCCATTGGGGTGGTCCTTGCGATTTACGAAGGTGACTGCTCGCGGCGAATGGCTGGAGACGCTCTGGAAAGGCTTGGCGTGAACCGTTATCACGCGTTCAGTCGTGACCGCGTGAACGGCGTGGCGAGATTTCCAGTAGCTGTAAAACGGCGCGACGATCATGCCGATACCGATCAGCACAAATGGCATCGTAAAAATTGCAAACGCGGCTTGTCCCCATGGTCCCATCGGCAACTTACCGCTCGTTGCAGGAGGGACCAAACCCAACACACTGGCGAATGACAAGAAACCTATGCCGAAGCTGATGCTGCACCAGAACGTTGCAAATCCCAGATAAAGGGCCGCGATAAACAACTCGCCAAGTCCAACATGAAGTGCTGGTCGCGAAGCGTATATTAGACGTTCGCCGCGCGATAGTTCGACCACAAGGGCGGTGCGCAGTTTGGGCAGGAGGTCGTGCAGATCGTTCATGCAAGGCAGATGGTAGCAGCGCAAGGTTGCGGATTGGTGTTCAGCCAAGGTAAACGTGACGTTGTGATGTCGCGGTTTGGCGACGAACGTTGCACCGGCACAAAACTACTTATGAAACCCTCAGGAAAAACCCAATGAATTCTCGCCCCAATGGCCGTCCGTTCTTCTTTGCTCCAGGTCCGACCAACATACCAGATCGTGTTCTGGGAGCGATGAACAAACCGACCATGGATTTTCTGGCGCCTGAGTTCCTAGCAATCCACGCGCGGGTCAACGATGGCATCAAGAAGGTGCTCAAGACGAAGCAGAACGTGTTCGTTTATGCCGCAAACGGCCACGGAGCCTGGGAAGCAGCCTTAGCGAACACACTTTCGCCGGGCGATAAAGTGCTGTCGCTTGAGACCGGCTACTTTTCGGCCGGTTGGACTTTAATGGCGCAGGAACTTGGTCTGGTCGTCGAGACATTGCCGGCGGATTGGCGCATAGGCGTTGCTCAGGACGCTGTCGTGCAGCGTTTAAAGGCCGACACGAAGGGCGAGATCAAGGCTGTGCTCGTCGCCCACAACGAAACAGCGACGGGCGTTGTGACGCCACTGGCTGAGGTTCGTCACGCGCTCGATGAGGCAAAACACAAAGCGCTCCTGTTCGCCGATACCATTTCATCGCTCGGTTCATTCGATTTCCAGATGGACGCATGGGGTGTCGATATTGTCGTCGGTGGCAGCCAAAAGGGTCTAATGATGACCACCGGATTGTCGTTCACTGGTGTCAGCGACAAGGCACTGGAAATCTCAAAACATGTGAAAACCCGTCGCAGCTATTGGGGTTGGGCGGATATGTTGACACGGCAGCCGCAAAAGTTCCCTGGCACGACGCCCGTTCACATGTTCTTCGGTCTGGATGAATCGCTCGGCATGATCGAGGCCGAAGGTCTTGATGCGATTTTCCGTCGGCATCGTCGGTTTGCCAATGCAACGCGCGCTGCAATCGCGCATTGGGGCGGCGGGGTCGCAAGTGGAGCGACCATATCAGAAGTCGGGATCAAGGGCAGCGTTAAGGCGCTCGAACTGGTTTGTGCGAACCCGAAACGCGTGTCGGATTCGGTTTCTGGCGTGTTCATGCCGGACGGTTACGATGCCAACGCCTTCCGCGCATTGACTCAAAACCGCTATAATCTGGCACTGGGAAGTGGCCTTGGCCCCCTGAGCGGGCGGGTATTCCGCATCGGACACATGGGTGATCTGAATGAGCCGATGATGCTCGGCGCATTGGCAACGGTCGAACTGGCGCTCAAGACGGCGAAAGTTCCGCACAACGCAGGCGGGGTGGATGCTGCTCTGAAATCGCTGTCGGATGCCTGATTTAGGTGTGAGCTGCGCTGCGTATGACCGCTACTGGTGGTCACAGGCAAATAGCGTACTCAGTACTATTTGGGGACTTAAACCCGTTGTTGTTCTAGGTTAAAGGAAGCGCAAATCACCGGCGCACTTTGCTGTGCGCTTTTAGTTGCAGCGCCGTTCCGGCCGCGGCTCCAGATCGCATGTACGAGGATTACACACGAAATGTCCCGAGAAGCGCAAAACGACGCCTTCGCGCGCACGTCATTCCTGAA
>JANOYV010000157.1:0-9847 GCA_031429105.1 Hyphomicrobiaceae bacterium
GCAGGAATATTGAATTCTAAATGAAGAATATCGCCTTTAGGTTCCATTACTAGTAGTTCACCTTTTCTTTGAGTTACCTGATCAATTACTGCACCTGATGATTCTTCCGGTACATTGACAGTTAACATTTCAATTGGTTCACATTTTTGACCATCAATCTCTTTTATAATAACCTGAGGTTGTCCTACCTGAAGCTCATAACCTTCGCGACGCATTGTTTCAATCAAAATACCAAGCTGCAATTCGCCGCGACCTGCCACGTCGAAAGCGTCGCTATCAGTCCGTTCCGTGATCTTGATCGCAACGTTGCGTTCGGCCTCTTTCAGCAAGCGCTCGCGAATGACGCGGCTCTGCACCTTGTCGCCTTCACGACCGGCGAACGGGCCATCATTGATGCGGAAGGTCATCGACAGCGTAGGCGGGTCGATCGGCTGCGAGAAGATTGCTTCTTCGACGGTTGGATCACACAAGGTATCGGCGACGGTTGCTTCGGTAATGCCGGCAATTGCGACGATGTCGCCAGCTTCGCCAACATCGATCGCCGTGCGCTCAAGTCCACGGAAGGCGAGCACCTTGGTGACGCGCGCGGTCTCAATCAGCTTACCGTCACGGGACATGGCCTTGATCGTCTGGCCCGGCTTTACGCTACCGGATGTAATTCGGCCCGTCAGGATACGCCCGAGATACGGATCGGCCTCAAGTGTCGTTGCGAGCAAACGGAACGGGCCTTCCTCGACGACTGGCGGCTTCACGTGCTTGAGTACGAGATCAAACAGCGGCGCCATGTCGGTCTGCGGACCTTCTGGGCTCATCGCCATCCAGCCATCACGGCCCGAGCCGTACAAGATCGGGAAATCAAGCTGTTCGTCGGTCGCATCGAGATTGGCGATCAGATCAAACACTTCGTTCAAAACGTCCTGGAAGCGCTGGTCGGGACGGTCAATCTTGTTGATCGCGACAATGGGGCGAAGACCGCGCTTCAGCGCCTTCGACAGAACGAACTTGGTTTGCGGCAACGGACCTTCCGAGGCATCGACCAGCACGATCACGCCATCCACCATGTTCAAGATCCGCTCGACTTCGCCGCCGAAGTCGGCGTGGCCTGGTGTGTCGACGATGTTGATGCGCGTGTCTTTCCAGACCAGCGACGTGCACTTGGCGAGAATGGTAATGCCACGCTCGCGCTCGAGATCGTTCGAATCCATGGCCCGTTCAGCAACCTTCTGGTTGTCGCGAAACGAACCTGATTGCTTCAGCAGCACGTCAATCAACGTGGTTTTGCCATGGTCAACGTGCGCGATAATCGCGATATTTCGAATTTCCATCGTGCGTCCTTGGGGGCGAAACAGCAGCCGCAGCCGTTGCTGCACTGCATCATTGGCCGGTGCCATAGCACAGGGACTAGCCCAGGGCTAGCTGACAGAACCGGGTAATCGGCAGCACGCTTCTTGCGAATGCAAGGCAAGCAACTTAGCAACCGTGCCACTTTGAGCCAATCCGAAAGCAATTCCCATGTTCGAACGTAACAGAGTTGACAGTACCCCTGAGCAATCGGCTGTTTCTGTCGAGGCCAATCTCGACGACGGGCGCGTTATTAAGGGCAAGGTTGCCATTCCGCTGCAAAAGACAGTCTACGACGTGCTGAACGGTCCGAATATGTTCCTAGAGTTCGAGCCGTTCGACGGCGAGCGACAATTGATCGCAAAAGCCACAGTTCGAGCGGTCAAGCTCCTTTCGGTCGCACGTGGGCCTAATTTGCAAGCGCGACTTCGTGACGCCGACGGGTTCGACCCGCATACGGTGTTAGGACTCACACGCACTGCGACTTGGGATGATGTAAAGTCGGCCTATCACCGCCTTGCCAAGTCATATCATCCGGATCGCTATTCTTCCGCTGAGCTGCCGACTGAAGTGCGCGACTATTTGGCATCAATGGCCCGTCGCATCAATGCAGCCTATGCAGCCCTCGAAGCGCCTCAACTAGTGAAGAAACAAGCAACCGCACAGCGAACACTACCGATCTATTCGTCGCCGATTCGCAATTGAGCATCAGCGTACGTGCTGCTGGTTCGATAAAATTGAAATCAGGTTGCTGCCCGGGCATTAACCTTTCATTGGTAGCGTTCGCCTCCAGATATGTTTGAGTTTATGGGGACGAAGAAATGGCAGCGGCTGACCTGACGGCTTGGCGCAAGCAGAACAGCGACCCGATGACGGTCGACATGATCATGACCGACAGCTCGACCATGCGCGCGATGGTAATGATTCCGAAGGGTAAGACACTCAAGGATTGCTTCAACGTCGAGGACACCTTCCTTGAAGTTGAATGCTTGGAGCGCGGTCCAATTGTGTTTCAGCGCGAAGCGCTGCGCTCGGTTCGCCAGTGCGCGCTGCCTGCCGCCGACCAGATGGACAAGCGCGTCAAGGCTGCCGAAAAGCTAGGCGCACATGTTGTTCTGCAGGTGCCGAAAACGGCTTCGATCGATGTGATAGCTGCGGCCCATGATCGCCTGCGCGACGTCTACGATCCCACCCGTGCCGCCACCGCTGGCATGCCGCCGGAAGTGATTGAGTTCATGGCCGCCATGTGCCGCCGCTTTGAAGCCGCTCGCGTTGAATTGGACGCTCTGTTGCCGCCCAGCGCATCGCAAAAGTCGGTTGCCTAAACCGGCTCGGTTCGCGGTCGTTTGCCGGTCAAGCGCAATCGCGTTAGTCTGGGCTGTGTTACTCCCTCACAGCCGGATCGTCCTCACATGCCGCATCCATTCCTGCCTGTGTCCGGCATGATATCGCCGCGTTTTGCGGGTGTGTCGACGTTCATGCGATTGCCATTCGTCGAGTTGGGATCGCCGCTTGGTGCACAAGTAAACGTCGGCTTCGTCGGCGTACCGTGGGATGGGGGCACAACCAACCGGCCCGGCGCGCGCCATGGGCCTCGGCAATTGCGCGATTTATCGACGATGATCCGTCGCATCCACCCGGTCACTGGGCTAGATCCGTTCGAAGCAGTAAACTGCGCTGATCTGGGTGACGTGCCGGTCAACCCGGTCGACGTGCAAGACACTCTCGCGCGGGTGACGGCGTTCTATGATGATTTGGTTTCAGCCAACATCACGCCAATTTCGGCTGGCGGTGATCACTTGGTGTCACTACCGATCTTGCGGTCCTTAGCGAAAAAGCGACCGCTCGGAATGATCCATTTCGATAGCCACACCGACCTGTTCAACGACTATTTCGGCGGCTTTCGTTATACCCACGGCACACCATTTCGCCGCGCCATCGAGGAAGGTCTGCTCGACCCTAAGCGCATCATCCAGATCGGCATTCGCGGCACCCAATACGATGGTGAAGACATCGCGTTTGCAAAGGCCCAGGGCGTTCGCATCGTGCGCATCGAAGAGTTGATGGAACGGGGCACGACAGCTGTCATGCAGGAGGCTTGCGCGCTCGTTGGCGATACTGCGACGTACGTTTCGTTCGATATTGACGGCATCGATCCATCGCAGGCGCCAGGCACCGGCACGCCTGAAATCGGCGGGTTCTCGACGTTCCAGGCCCAACAAATGGTGCGGGCCCTGAGTGGCTTGAACATCGCAGGCGCTGATCTCGTCGAAGTCTCGCCGCCGTTCGATTCATCCGGCGGCACCGCCTGGGTCGGCGCGTCGATCATGTTCGAATTGCTGTGCGCGCTGGTACCAGCAGTAAAGGCGCGGCGCGCTTAAGTAAGAAACTCACTTCACCAGAAACGCCCGCACGGGCTCGAGCGACCGCGCAGGCGCTTCCTCGAACGGCAAATGCCCAAGGTTTGGCAGCTTGACGAGTGTGCTGTTTGGTAAAGCTCGTCTGTAGTCTTCGGCGTTCGTGACCGGGATCATCGCATCCTTTTCTCCCCACAGTAGCAGGGTTGGCGCGGTGATGTTGCGCAGCAGTGGCACCGGATCTTGCAGCACTACCTGGCCCATACGCGCGAGCACAGCATCGCGCACCCCCGGTGCCAGCATCAGATCGTAGTATCGATTGAGCAGGTCATCGTTGAGCGTCGCCGGATCGGTGTAGGCCGCAGCCAATGTGGGACGCAGCATCCCCTTGGGCAACGCGTACCGCATGAGTTTCATCAGGACTGGAACTTCGACTTTTTTGCCGTACTCCATTCCCGGGCTTGCAAAACCGTCAGGCGATATCAGCACGAGTTTGTCGACGCGACCCGGATTGAGTGCGGCCAAGGTCCACGCCATGCGGCCGCCCATCGAATTGCCGATCAGTGTCGCCCGCTGGATGCCAAGTTTATCCATCAGCGCGGTGATGACGGCAATGCTGCGGGTGTCGGTATAGTCGCCGGTCGGATCGGCGCCGGTGAGGCCGAAGCCTGGCAAATCAAGGCGGATGACACGATAGTCGTTCGCGAGGTCAACCGCCCATGCCTCCCACGTGTGGAGGCTCGCGCCGAAACCGTGCAACAGGACGATTGCTGGCGCTTGTTTGTTGCCGCTGTCACGCACGTGCAGGCGCATGCCCGCCACATCGACGTAGTCGGATTTGGCATTGAGGTACTTGGGTTCCAGATCGGCGGGTCTGCGATCCGGTGTCCACAGCAAATAGCCGCCGACAATCAAAGAGACGGCCACAATGCCAGCGGCCCCCATCACCATAGACTTCATGATCCTGAGGTATCCATTCTAGACGGCGCGATCCGGATCGAGCCGCCTTGCAGTCTCAAAGAACTGCGAGTTTGCCGTGTTTTTCAGCCAGGAGATAATAAAACGCAACGCAACTTTTGCTCTTGTCGGCCATCATCTTTTCACAGATCGCTTTGATGTCCTTGTCGAGATCGCCGTCGGACTGAGTGAGGCCAAGCTTCTTCTTGCACCAGCTCTCACGTACGCGATCAAACTCGTCCTTTGATGAGCACGCAAACGAGCGCCGTATCATCATCTGAAATTCCGAGACTAAATTACAGTTGTTCTTGGTTTATCCTCATACACCTGTATTATTATGCACAATTTGAGCATATGATGGCGCAGTCGCTTTGAATGCATAGTAACTATCGTGGATCCGCCCGGTCAATGGATCCGTTTTGCCGTGTTCCATTATAACGTCCTGGGACGTACGATTTATCGCACGCGTTATTGATCGATGTTCAAATTCTTGCACTTCGCCCGAATGAACTCGCAAGACCTGCTGGGCGACGGGTTCCATTGCAATTTGCTCGGCTTTTGCGTGCTGGTAGGCCTCAGCGGCGCATGCTTCGATGATGGTTCGGTCTGATACCGAGAAGCGCTCCCACAGTTGCAATCGCACACCCAGCGTCAGCGCTGTTCCGTGTTGCGTTACCCCGGGGGTCAGCAGGTGCGACGCGGCACGGTGCAACCTAAGTGCGACGTCGCCTGCAAGATCACCCCATTCGGCGCCTGTCAGACGTTGATCGGTCAATGCTCCTGCCAGATCGTGGGCTGCAACATCGCGTGTCTCAGCGCCGAGTGCTTGCGCGACATTCGCACTTAGCCCCCAGACCGACAGTCGCTGCCGCCGAAAGTCTACTGCGTCTTCGACAAGGCGTTGGTTCAACCACAATCCAGCTGAACGCCCGGTATGCCCTATCAGCAGCGGTTTGACGTTGAATTCGCTGCCGAGATGATCCCACAGTACTTGCCCGCCGCCGACAAGCAACCATGCCAGATGAACCTCTGCGGTCATGCCTTCGTTTCCGGGCAAGCCACCGAAGTAGGCAAACCCGCCGTGCTGCTTGAGCGCTTGCGGCTCTGGGCTGATGTAGGCATCGATCTGCCCCATGGCCAGCGCCTCCATGCCGGTGCCATCCAGCACCTGCGGCTGTAAGCAGATCCGACCCTCGGTCGCAGTTGCAAGCCGATGAATGAACCGCTGGCATCGGTCGCCCATTGGGGATGCGCCCATCGGATACGAGACACCGAGCAGCAACGGTTCCACGCGTGCCGCCAATGACATGATGGCCGGTGCGCTCAAACCCTCATCATTGGCGACCGTCGGCACGGTACTGATCGCCAGGCCCGCCGCCGCAGCTCCCGTGGTGCCCAAGAAGTCTCGACGGTCCATGTTGATCTCCTCAACCGAAGCTGCAGTGCACGTAGCCGCCACATCAAAGCCCAATAGGCGCTGCAAAACAATGACTGAGGCCACCTGTCACCGAGGCGCAACTTGCCAATCCACAGGCGTCCGTGCGACCCCCTGACTCTGGATGAATGAAGAATCGGCGCATAGTGGCTTGTATAGGCTGCTCAGCCCAACTTCGGACCTCTTTCATGGCAACGACTCCCGATCTGTTTGGAAACACGGCCCCCGATATGAGCGATAAAAGTGCGCGCGCCCGTAAACCCGTCGATGCGTCGGATGCCTACACGGCTGCCGACATCGAAGTGCTGGAGGGCTTGGAGCCCGTCCGCCGCCGCCCCGGCATGTACATTGGCGGCACGGATGAAAAGGCGCTGCACCATCTGTTTGCCGAAGTCATCGATAACTCGATGGACGAGGCGGTTGCCGGCCACGCCACCTGGATTGAAGTACGCTACGAGGCCGACGGCTATCTATCGGTGACCGACAACGGGCGTGGCATTCCGATTGATCCACATCCAAAGTTCAAGAACCAGTCAGCCCTCGAAGTCATCATGACAACGCTGCATTCGGGCGGCAAATTCGACGGCAAGGCATACCAAACATCTGGCGGACTGCACGGCGTCGGCGTATCGGTTGTCAACGCCTTGTCGGAGACCTGCGAAGTCGAAGTTGCGCGCGGCCAGCAGCTCTACCGCATGGTATTCAATCGCGGCGTGCCAAACGGCAAATTGCAAAAGCTCGGCTCGACGATGAACCGTCGCGGCACCAAGATCCGCTTCATCCCGGACGAGAAGATTTTCGGCAAGGGTTGTGCCTTCAAGCCTGCCCGCCTGATGCAGATGGCGCGCTCGAAAGCCTACCTGTTCGGCGGCGTTGAGATCCGCTGGTTCTGTTCGCCTGTTTTGATCAAGGACAGCACGCCGCCCGAAGCCGTGTTCCACTTCCCCGGCGGCCTGAAGGACTACCTGACGACCACAATCGAAGGCCAGACGCTGGTCGCGAAGGATATTTTCGCCGGTCGCATTACGAAGGAAGCCGGGCATGGCGCGGTCGAATGGGCGGTTGCTTGGACGGCGAGCGAGGATGGTTTTTCGCGCTCCTACTGCAACACGATCCCGACACCTGATGGCGGCACGCACGACAGCGGTTTGCGCTCGGCGTTGTCGAAAGGCCTGAAGGCCTACGGTGAGCTCGTCAACAACAAGAAGGCAGCCCAGATCACGGCCGAAGACGTGATGGGTACGGCAGCGTCGATGCTGTCGGTATTCATTCGCGAGCCGGAATTCCAGGGCCAGACCAAGGATCGGTTAGCGACCCAAGAAGCGACCCGCATCGTCGAGACCGCTGTGCGCGATGCCTTCGACCACTGGCTGACGGCCTCGCCGCTGATGGCCTCGAAGCTACTTGAGTGGACCATCGAGCAGGCCGAAGACCGCCTCAAGCGCAAGCGCGAGAAAGAAATCGGTCGCCAGACGGCAACGCGCCGTTTGCGCCTGCCGGGCAAGCTCGTCGATTGTTCAACCCAGTCAGCCGAAGGCACGGAAATTTTCATCGTCGAAGGCGACAGTGCCGGCGGCTCGGCCAAGCAGGCGCGCAACCCGAAGACACAAGCCGTGCTCCCCTTGCGCGGGAAAATTCTCAACGTCGCCAACGCAACCAGCGTAAAGCTCAGCCAAAACCAGATGTTGTCGGATTTGATCCAGTCGCTGGGTGCGGGGATCGGCGACAAATACCGCGAGGCCGATCTGCGCTACGAACGCGTGATCATCATGACCGACGCCGACGTCGACGGCGCGCACATTGCATCACTGCTAATCACCTTCTTCTACCAGGAGATGCCGGAGCTGATCGAGAACGGGCACCTCTATTTGGCCGTTCCGCCCCTCTACCGGTTGTCGCAGGGCACGAAATCGTTCTACGCCCGTGATGAAGCGCAGCGCGAGCGTATCATGAAAAACGAGTTCAAGCCGAACCAAAAAGTTGAAGTGTCGCGCTTCAAAGGTCTCGGCGAAATGAACGCGTCGCAGCTCAAAGAGACGACGATGGAGCCGACCAAGCGTATTTTATTGAAGGTCGCGCTCGGTGACGGCGACCGTTCGCTGATCGCCGAAAGCGTCAACGCGCTGATGGGCTCGAAGCCGGAGTTACGCTTCAAGTTCATCCAGGAACGCGCCGCCTTCGCGAAGGATTTGGATATTTGAGGGGTGGGGGACTGACCACAAATCTCAAAACTAAATTCACTTGCACGGAAAGGATTGTCGAAGGGCCTCAGCAATATGTATTACTGCGGGCTCATGGAGCAGTTCTGGATTTTTCAGCATATGCTGCACAATTATTGGGATTGACTGGCCGCGCTGCGCCTTTTGAGGGTAGCAAAATATTGCCGCATGCTTGCCCTTCGTTTGCTCGGTGAGCGCTATCGCATCAAGCACAGCAATTACAAGGCAGCTTTGAGGTCCACTTGATGGCGCGGTATATTAGGCATTGCTTCTTTGCAGTCCCGCAACAGGTCATTGCCTGAGTGGCCGACAGCCGGCATCGGCTTCAAAGCAAACCATATTGCGAAAAAAATTGCTGCAAGCTTCAGCATCTGACCGCTCCAACATACTTAGTCATGCTTTTGAAAACGCGAACACCCTTTACGCGCCACTGGCGAGATTTAGCGACTCATCAAGCATAGCCGACGGATAGATTGCACTAAGCAGATTGCCAAGTTTCAAAACTACGCCCCTTGACCTGCCTTCCCGGAAGCCGCATCAGCGGCTATCCGGGATCGCGTCTCCACAATTGACGCGCGGTTTCTACCATTCAAAACCTTCACTACGAACAACATCGCCGAACAAATCGCGCCAAGACGGATTTTGCGACTCGACCAGTTCGATTTTCCAATCGCGCCGCCAGCGCTTCATCGCACGCTCGCGTTGAGCAGCGATATCGGCGTCGTCGTGGGGTTCCAAATAAACGAGCCGATCGACGCCATAGCGCTTGGTAAAACCTTTGAGCAATCTCTCCCGATGTTCCCAAGCGCGGCCAGCCAAGTCACTCGTCATGCCAATATACAGCACGCCGCGCGGACCATTTGCCATGATGTAAACGAAGAACTGCTTGCTCATGCATGTAGACTAACGGACAGCTTACCTCACAGCTACCGACGCGACCCCGGGTCTCACGCAACCGCGCTCGCCCGGGGAGGCAGTTTTGGGTGTTGGAACCGCACACCGCTTGACGCGAGCCACAGTTGTCATAGACAAATCTCGACTATGCCGTCGTTGCGTCCACGTCCTACCATCCTGCCGAACGGCCCAAGCCTTGGATCCGACCATTTGCCAATCGTTGCGACCGTGCGTCTCCCATGAACAACCTCTCCCGCCCGACTATCCTACTCACCGGCTTCGGGCCGTTTCCGGGCGTGCCGGTGTATGCGTCGTGGGCGGTGGTTCAGGCATTGGCGCCAAGGGCTGCCCGTGCATTTCCCGGTTTCCACGTCCGCCACGAAATGCTCTCGACCGAATGGTACGGCGGCACGCAGCGCATCGTTGCCCTGCTGGAAGAAACGCGGCCCGTGCTCGCCGTGCACTTCGGTGTGTCGTCGCGCGCCTCGGGGTTTGTGCTTGAAGCCCGTGGCGTCAACGAACGCAGCGCCGTGGAAGACGCGTGCGGACACACGCCGGAGCGCGGCGATTGCCTAATGGGCGATGGCCCTGAAAGCCTGGACGCAAGTCTGCCGCTTGCCCTTATCGCCCATCGGCTGCGCGCC
>JANOYV010000158.1:0-27257 GCA_031429105.1 Hyphomicrobiaceae bacterium
TCGCGCACGCAAACGGCGAAGTTTCAAAGCCCGATCTATAGTCGACCTGCCGATCTTGTGAACATTGTCGACGAAAGTCAGCGTGGCGCCAAGGACGGTACGCTGACGCACGGGCGGAAGGCCACTCTGGGCATCGTGCCCTATGCCACGCGTGCGGAGATCGAGCAGGGCGCGCTGAAGGGTCGGGGGCTTGAGCTCATGTACCTGGCGGATCCTGTCGAGGCCTTTTTCATGCAGATCCAGGGGTCTGGGCGGATCAAGCTGCCCGACGGTTCGATGGTGCGTGTAAGCTATGATGGTAAGAATGGACACCCGTACACGTCAGTCGGTCGGCACCTTATCGATACGGGACTGTTTCCAGCCGATAAGATGTCACTCGAAGCTTTGGGTGCTTGGCTCAAAGCGGATGCGGAGCGTGGTCGTCGGGCAATGTGGCAGAACAAGTCGTTCGTGTTCTTTCGCGAGCTTAAGGGCAAGGAAGCCGAAGGCGCACTGGGCGTGCTTCACATTCCGCTGACGCCAGGCCGAAGTCTGGCCGTTGACGCCGGTGTGCACGCAATTGGCATGCCGGTTTATGTGAGTGCGCCAACGCTAACGCACGCAGCAAAGGGTAGCGGGTTCAATCGTTTGATGATCGCGCAAGACGTTGGCTCGGCCATCAAGGGACCGGAGCGGGGTGATCTCTATTTCGGCTCTGGTACGGCAGCCGGCAAGTTAGCTGGGATCACGAAGCATCCAGGCAGCATGTTTGTGCTGTTGCCGCGCGGGACGCAACCGCTGCCGGTGTCGAAGCCCGAGGCTTCTGCGGCTGCTGTGCCACCCACCGCCCTGCCAGCAGGGTCACTTTCGAACCGCGCCGATCCATGACCCGGCGCCGCAAAGATAGTTTGTCCGGTGAAGATGAAGCGTTGTGGGCGCATGTCGCGCGATCGGTCACGCGCATTGAGTTGAAAACGCGGGTCAACAAGTGTGCAAATAGAGTTGACGAAGATCCTCCAACGACAAAGCGGGCACCATCCGTCGCACTAGAACCGGCGTCCAAAGCAAAGGTGGCAGTAATCCGAGATGATGTCGCGGTCGCCGCAGTGGCAGCGCGTAAACATGGTCCCGGTACGATCGAGCCGCGCAAGGTCAAGCGCGTCGCAAAAGGCCGCGATGGGATCGAAGGGTGGATCGATTTGCACGGTATGCGGCAGGCCGAAGCGCACGATGCTCTCATTGGTTTCTTGCTGCGGGCGCATCAACACGGGCAGCGCATGGTGCTGGTGATTACTGGTAAGGGGCGCGGAGAGGACCTTGATCGGCACGCGCCGTTCGACATGTTCCAGGATCGCGACAGGGGCGTGTTGCGGCGTAACGTGCCACGATGGCTCGCCGAGCCGGAGTTGCGAGCCATTGTCGTTGGCCATACCAGCGCACATGTGAAACATGGCGGTGACGGCGCGTTCTACGTGCAGTTGCGCAACCGCGAGAAGTTCCGCGGATCGCTCGGCCCCTAACCCTGCTCGTTGTCGGTAGGCTCGTCTTCCTGCTTGCTGCCGTCGTCGATCGGCATCAGCACCGTGACGCGCCCTACAGCGATATCGACATCCGGCACGTTGGCTTCGACGAACGGTACGAACTCGGTTTTGGATATGCCGTCGCGGGCGATCTCAAGCAGGTCGCCAGCGCCAAAGTTTTCGACGGCTTTGATCACGCCAATCCGAGAACCTGTCGGATCAACAGCTTCGAGACCGATCAGATCTTCATAGAAGTATTCACCGGGCTCGGTGTCACCCAGAGCGCTTCGTGGTGCATGCAGTCCCACGCCACGTAAGGCTTCCGCAGCGTTGCGGTCGGCGATGCCCGCGATGCGCACGACGACGCCCTTAGGCATCACCCGGATGACCTTCAGCTTGTATGACTTGGTTCCAGTAGCATCGGTGAGTGGCCCATAGGCGTCGATACCGGCAGGGTCACCGGTATAGCTCTTCACCACGACCTCGCCGCGGATGCCATGCGCACCCGCGACGTGACCGAGGAGGATGAGTTTGTTGTCAGGAGGCAAGGAGCAAAAATCCCAACAGAGTTACGCCGCGGCAGCTTCCTTGGCCTTGGCTTCTGCCTTTGCTGCTTCTGACTTTTCGCGCTCGACGCGCTTTTTCTTTGGCATCGCCTTCTCAGGGTTAACCGGAGCCGTGCGCTTCATCAGGCCAGCAGCATCGAGGATGCGCGAAACGCGGTCTGACGGCTGCGCACCGACCGACAACCAATACTTCGCACGCTCGGCATCGAGCTTAACGCGCGTTTCGTCGGTCTTCGGCAGCATCGGGTTGAACGTGCCGATTTGCTCGATGTAACGGCCATCGCGTGGCGAGGCGCTGTGAGCAACGACGATATAGTAGTAAGGGCGCTTTTTGGCGCCGCCACGTGACAGGCGGATCTTGGTGGACATTGGAGTGCTCCTGGTTTTGCGTATATCTTGCGTTGATTGTTGATGCTGAAGGTGGGGGTAACGCTCGGCCCGCCCACCGCCAGAAAATCATTTTTTCTTGTTCGGCAGTCCTTGGAACCCGGGAAAGCGCGCGCCACCGAGACCTGGCAGTCCACCACCGCCGCCCAATCCTGGCAGCTTAGGCATACCGCCGGGCATAGGCGGCATACCCTTCGGCATCTCGCCTTTCTTTAGGCTTTCGATCATTTCCGGCGTGAAGTCAGAGGCCGATTGCGGCATGCCACCACCGCCCATTCCTCCACCACCGCCGAGGCCAAGCATGCCAGCCATTTTGCCCATCATGCCTTTGTTTTTACCCATGGCCTTCATCATGTCGGCCATATCGCGATGCTGCTTGAGAAGCTTGTTAATCTCCTCAACCTTGGTGCCGGAGCCAGCCGCGATTCGGCGCTTGCGTTTGCCATCAAGGATCTTTGGGCTCGCGCGCTCCTTCTTGGTCATCGACATGATGATCGCATGCTGTCGTTTCAGCATTTTTTCGCCGATGCCGGTGTCGGCCATTTGTGACTTGAGTTTTGCGACGCCGGGCATCATGCCCATGATACCGCCGAGACCACCGAGCTTTTCCATCTGCTTCAACTGGTCGGCCATATCTTGCAGATCAAAGCCACCCTTCTGCATCTTGGCGGCCATTTTCGCCGCCTGATCGGCGTCGACAACGCTGGCGGCCTTTTCGACGAGGCTGAGGATGTCGCCCATGCCGAGAATGCGGTTGGCGATGCGATCAGGGTGGAAATCCTCGAGTGCGTCCCACTTTTCGCCGACGCCCATCAACTTGATCGGGCGACCCGTGACGGCACGCATGGAGAGAGCTGCACCGCCGCGGCCATCGCCGTCGACGCGGGTCAGCACGATGCCGGTAACGCCGAGGCGGTTTTCGAAGGCCTTTGCGGTGTTGACGGCGTCTTGGCCGGTCAAGGCATCGGCGACGAGGAGCGTTTCATGTGGCTTGGTTGCGACCTTTACGGCTGCAACCTCTTCCATCAGTACTTCGTCGATCGTCGTGCGGCCGGCAGTGTCGAGCAACACGACGTCGAAGCCACCGAGACGGGCTGCATCCATGGCGCGGCGCGCAATATCGAGCGGTTGCTGGCCAGCAATGATCGGCAGTGTCTCGACGTTTGTTTGCTCGCCAAGGACACGTAACTGTTCCTGAGCCGCTGGGCGTCGCGTATCGAGCGACGCCATCAGGACTTTTTTCTTGTCCCGATTGGTCAGGCGGTAGGCGATTTTGGCAGTTGTGGTGGTCTTACCGGAGCCTTGCAAGCCGACCATCAGGATCGCAACCGGCGGCTGCGCCACAAGATCGATCGGCTGGGCATCGGAGCCGAGCATGGCAACAAGTTCGTCGTAGACAATTTTGACGACCATCTGGCCCGGCGTCACCGACTTGATGACATTCTGGCCGACTGCTTTGGCTTTCACCTTGTCGGTGAAGTCCTTGACCACATCGAGCGCCACGTCTGCTTCGAGCAGTGCGCGCCGAACTTCCCGCATCGCATCCGTCACGTCGGCTTCGCTCAACGCGCCGCGGCGCGTTAGTTTGTCGAGGACGCCGGACAGGCGATCGGAAAGGGACTGGAACATGCGGGTTATGGCCTCGTGTAAGCGATCAAGCGCCGACAACCTTCATGGCCTGGAAGTCGACCATGACGTGCTCCTGATATGGTTTGCGTGCAGTCAAACGGCTATACCAGTGCTCAAGGTTGCCCAAAGCCGGGCGTTCGAGCGGCAGGTTAAAGTACCGGTACATCATGCTGCCGACGGCGATGTCGGCCATGCTCAGCTGATCGCCGCAGATGAAGGCACGGCCATCGAGGTGCCGGTCGAGGATTGCAAGCTTCTCGCCAGCACGTTTGGCTGCAGCAGCAATGCCGGCTGTGTCGCGATCCTTGGCAGGAGTACGGATCAGGCCGAGGAAGCATATGCCGATGATGTCACGATAGATTTCGGTTATGACCCATTCCATCCACTGGTCGGCGCGGGCGTAGGCATGGCGACCTTCAGGGGCGAGTTTCCCCCGTCCATACTGCTCCGACAGGTAACGCACGATGGCGCTCGATTCCCATAGTACGAAGCCGTTGTCGTCGATCACTGGGACAAGACGGTTCGGGTTCATGGCAGCAAACTCTGGCGTGTCGAGCTTGCCGAAAGCGGCTCCGGCGTCAATCCGTTCATGCGGTAGTCCGAGCTCGCCAACGGCCCACATGACTTTTTGCACGTTGACCGACGTTTTGCGTCCCCAGACCTTCAGCATTGACCTAACTCCTTGACGCAAAGCAGCTTTGCACCCGCGAGCGCAACGCGCTGGCGGGTGTTGACCCCCTCGTCTCCCGGAGATTGCAGCCTGCAATTCCATGTCCAAGGCGGCGGCTCGATATATCGGGCCGGGTGAGGTTGATGCTGAATTGCCCGGCCACTGCCTCGATGTCAAACAAAAACGCCGTCCACCCAAAGCACTCGAGGGCGGTGAAGTGATCTTTTTTGGTCGTAGAAGTCGGTTGAAACATGCCATCCTCGACGGATCACGCGAGCATGTAGCGTTGGCTTTTCAGGCGATCGACTACAATTCGAGGGGATGAACATGACCAGACGCACGACGCGCGTACTTTGGGGTCTGATCGGCATTTGCCTGTTTGCGGGTGCCGCCGTTAGCCTAGCCGTGTTCGTTGGGCCGCCGGAATGGGCTAGGTCGATGAATTTGCGCCGTTTGGAAGTGCTGCTCGACGCGATGGCATTAATGTTTTGGATGTTGATCTTCGCGTTTTACTGGGCGAACAAGAAAGACTGAGGGAATTCATCTCAAATTGAGCGATTGTCAGCGGGGCTCCGGTTCGCCATATAAATCGGCATGAATCAACTTAGCGCCACCAAGCCTTTGGCCTTCCGAAAGATGAACGGTCTCGGCAACGAGATCGTGGTGGTGGATCTGCGCGGCACTAACCGCGTGGTTAATGGCGATGAAGCCCGGGCAGTAGCAGCAGATCCGCTGTCTCGATTCGACCAGATGATGGTGCTGCACGATCCAAAAACGGCAGGGACCGAGGCCTTTATCCGCATTTATAATACCGATGGGACCGAGGCGAGTGCATGCGGCAATGGTATGCGGTGCGTCGGCTGGTTGACCCATCGGGCTGTTGGCCGCCAGCGCTTCAAGTTTGAGACGCGGCCCGGTATCTTGAATGTCGCTGTGGTCGATCAAGGCCACATAACCGTCGATATGGGTCAGCCTAAGTTCGCGTGGAATGATATTCCGTTGGCCGAGCCGTTTCATGACACCAAACGCATTGAGCTGCAGATCGGGCCAATCGATGCACCGATCCTGCATTCGCCGTCGGTCGTAAACGTCGGCAATCCGCACGCTTTGTTTTGGGTGGCGGAGGTCGAATCCTATGATCTCGGTCGCTTCGGCCCAATGTTGGAAAACCATCCGATCTTCCCCGATCGGGCGAATATCTCGCTCGCAGCCGTGACATCGCCAACATCAATTACATTGCGAACCTGGGAACGAGGGGCCGGACTGACGCGTGCTTGCGGGACAGCGGCCTGTGCGGCTGGCGTACTCGGTGCGCATACCAAGCGAACTGAGCGGCGCGTTACAGTCACCGTACCCGGTGGGCCGTTGCACATCGAGTGGACGGCGGACAACCGCATTTTGATGACAGGGCCTGCAACTGACGAGTACGCAGGCGTTTTCGATTTTGAAGCTGGCTCTGCGCAGCGGCTGAATTGATCCTATGCAGCCCCCTGAGGTCATAACACTAGGCTGCCGGCTCAACGCCTATGAGTCCGAAGTGATGCGTGCACACGCGATCGCAAGTGGGCTTGAGAATGCGGTGATTATCAATACTTGTGCGGTGACTTCGGAAAGTGTGCGCCAGGCAGCGCAAACAATCCGACGCTTGAAGCGCGATAATCCAATGTCTCGGATTATCGTCACCGGGTGCGCGGCACAGATCGATCCGGGCCGCTTTGCCGACATGCCGGAAGTTGATTACGTCATCGGCAATGACGAGAAATTGAAGGCTGCGACGTTTGCGGGATTGAGCACCGGACGCAGCGAACGCGTACTCGTCAACGACATCATGAGTGTGCGTGAAACCGCCCCCCAACTCATCGAAGGGTTCGGCGCGTTGCCGCGTGGGTTCGTCCAGATTCAAAATGGTTGCGATCACCGGTGTACGTTTTGCATCATCCCTTTCGGGCGCGGGCCGTCGCGATCGGTGCCTGCTGGCGAGGTGGTAAGCCAAGTTCGACGATTGGTTGAAAACGGTGCGGCCGAGATCGTACTGACAGGTGTCGATATAACGTCCTACGGCCCGGATTTACCCGGGGAAATGACGCTCGGTCGGCTGGTGCGACATGTGCTTAAGCACGTCCCAGACTTGAAGCGCTTGCGGCTGTCATCGATCGATCAAACCGAAATTGATCGCGATTTGATTGCAGTGATCGCCGATGAGCCTCGGCTGATGCCGCATCTTCATCTGTCAATGCAGGCAGGCGACGATATGATTCTGAAGCGTATGAAGCGGCGACACTTGTCGGTGGACGCAATCGGGTTCTGTCGCGAGGTGAAGCGCCTACGACCCGACATCGCCTTTGGCGCCGATTTGATTGCAGGGTTTCCGACCGAAACTGAAGAGATGTTCCAAAATACACTTGGCATCGTCGATCGATGTGATCTGACGTTCCTGCACGTATTCCCTTACTCGCCTCGCAATGGAACGCCAGCTGCACGTATGCCGCAATTACAAAAAGCGGAAATCAAGTCGCGGGCGCAGCGGCTCCGAGAAAAGGGGGCCGCTGTTCTAGGTGCATATTTGACATCCCAGGTCGGCAAGTCGGTTGAAATCATGATGGAAAACAAGAGGATTGGTCGCACACCTCAGTATGCTGAGGTCGCAGTCTCCTCCGATCAAACAACCGGAACGCTGGTCAAGGCGAAGATCAGCGGATTTGCCGATAAGCGGTTGCAAGCTGAGGTGTTGGCATGAGCGACACTCCCAAAAAAGCTGGCTTTATGGGTCGCCTGTTTGGTCGCGGAGAAGCCCCTAGTGTTGCGACCGAGCCCGTCGCGTTGCCCGAAGTACTAGCGCAGGTCGAAATTGCTGCGGAGCCAAAAAAGGGTTGGATCGCGCGCCTGACGTCTGGATTGGCTAAAACCTCTTCGAAGCTGACCGAAGGCATAACAAACGTATTCACTAAGCGTAAGCTTGATGCTGAGACGCTGGGTGAGCTCGAAGATGTTCTGATCCAAGCCGACCTAGGGGTCGAAACAGCAACGCGCATAACATCACAACTAGCGAAAAGCAGACTTGATAAGTCGATCACGCCGGAGGATGTCCGCGCGGTACTGGCAGCTGAGGTCGAGAAAGTCCTGACCGCTGTTGCAAAGCCCTTGGTCATCGATGCCCGTCGCAAACCACACGTCATCCTGGTGGTTGGCGTCAACGGTGGCGGTAAGACAACGACTATCGGTAAGTTGGCGAGCCAGTATCGGTCTGAAGGCCGCAAGGTCATGTTAGCGGCTGGTGATACGTTCCGGGCGGCTGCCATCGATCAATTGAAAGTTTGGGGCGAACGCACCAGTGCTGTGGTGGTTTCAGGGAAAGTTGGGTCAGATTCATCGGGTCTTGCGTTTGATGCCATGAAACAGGCCCAACAGCAGGCGACGGACGTCCTCATCATGGATACGGCCGGTCGGTTGCAAAATAAACAGGCATTGATGGATGAACTCGAAAAAATGATCCGTGTGGTCCGCAAGGTCGATGAGACGGCGCCCCACGATGTTGTCCTGGTGCTTGATGCAACGACTGGGCAGAACGCAATGTCGCAGGTGGATGTGTTCCGCGCGCGCGCCGGCGTCACGGGCCTTGTTATGACAAAATTGGACGGTACGGCGCGCGGCGGCATTCTCGTGGCCATCGCGGCAAGACATGGATTACCGGTTCATGCCATCGGCGTCGGCGAGGGTATCGATGATCTACAAAGTTTCGATGCAGCAGAGTTTGCACGCGCGATTGCGCTCGGCTAGGACAGTTGCCGGGGCGTTCGCGGATCTCAGACGAATGGCGCGAGCGGGATTAAGGGACGAACAGCGACAATGAATTGGTTCAAGCGCCACTATCCTTTCAATGCCGAGCAGTCCATCAACATCTTGAGCGAGTTTGGCCCGCTAATTACGATGTTCGTTGTGAACGCGGCCTATGGGATCACGGCCGGCACGTATGCGCTAATTGCGGCCACCTTCGTGGCCATTGCGACCATGATGATCATGATGGGGCGTCCGCCCGTTTTTCCGCTGATCGCCAGTGCAGTCACAATTACGTTTGGTGCATTGACGCTCATCACTGGCGATCCCATGTGGGTCCAGATCAAGGTCACGATCTTCAACCTGCTGTTTGCTGGCTTCTTGTTCTTTGGCTTGTGGACCGGGCGGAATTTTTTCAAGTACGTGTTCGATAAGACGTTCCACTACACCAAAGAAGGGTGGGACAAATTCACATGGAACTTTGCTTGGTTTTTCGTGGCAACGGCGATAGCGAACGAAGCCGTTAGGTTGGGATTTGCGCATGCAAACTACAACCTTGGCACCTACAAGCTTGATGGCGTGAACATCTGGATCTTATTCAAACTGTTCATTATTATGCCACTGAGTGGCTTGTTCGCATGGTGGCAGACGATGATCATGCATAAGTATCGATTGCCTGAGCAGGTTCGAGATCAACCGGCGGAATAGTTGCGATTCAATGCGTGGTTGATTTACTGCTAATGTGTGGCGCTCGGTGTCGCAGCTGCCGTCATGTCGAGTTCGGGTACAAAGAGGCCGTTGATGTCTGATGTCAGCCAAAAAGTGCCGCCGTCACCCTCCGAGCCAGAGCTGGACTCCAAGCAACTATTGAAAATGCTTGTGGAGCTGGGGCCACTCGTTGTGTTTTTCGCGACCAATGCGATGACTAAGAGTATTTTCTGGGGAACCGGCGCATTTATGGTCACGACCGCCATTGCACTCGCCTTATCCCGCAGTCTGTTCGGCCGTGTGCCGATGATGCCGCTGATCTCGGGGGTCTTTGTGCTCGTATTTGGCGGCTTAACTCTTTGGCTCCAGGATGCGACTTTCATCAAGCTCAAGCCGACGATCGTGAATACTCTGTTTGCTGCAATATTGCTGGGTGGGCTAGCATTCGGACAATCGTTTCTGCGGTATGTTTTGGGTGACGTTTTTAAGCTGACTGCTGAAGGTTGGCGTGTCCTTACAGTGCGCTGGTCAGTATTCTTCCTCCTGTTGGCGGTACTCAACGAGATCGTGTGGCGTAATTTTTCGGAAGAATTCTGGATTGCGTTCAAAATGCTAGGTGTGATGCCGCTGACTTTAATTTTTGGAGTTTCGCAGCTCGGCTTATTGAGGCGTTTTGCCGCAGAAAATAAATCGACTTAACGTCATCCGTTCCTGCATTCGGTGCATTTTGGGTCAACCTTTCTCCCTAGCAAAACTATTTAGAGCTAAAAAAGCAGAAAATTTTCTCTGGTCCTCTGGACGACTTCGGAAAAATCAGGTTTTCTGACTGCCAGTGATGGTCCTTCTTCGATTTGGCACGAATGCAATCGAGGGTTGCGGGTCTGCTTCCATCATTCATGAACAGTCCACGTCTCAACCCCCTTTGCTCTCGCGAGAAATGAAAAAGAACATGTCAAAAGACAAATCAGCCGAGCGCCTGGAACGGTCGCCGATTCATCTCCTTCATCGTGCCGGACAATGCGCAGGTGACATTTTTCAATCGGAAATGTCTTCTGGCGATTTAACGCCTCGGCAGTTCGCTGTTTTAGTGACCGTCGCGCATCACGAAGGGCTCAGTCAGACCAATTTGGTTGATCGCACGGGTATTGATAGATCAACCCTCGCCGATATCATTCGACGTATGCTCAAAAAGGGTCTGATCCAGCGCCGTCGCACGAAAGAGGATGCACGCGCCTATGCCGTGCGCTTGTCTGAAGAAGGCTGGAGAATCTTGAAGTCTGCAGAGCCCTTGGCGAAGCGAATTGACGACAAGATAATGGCAGCGTTGCCGACATCTAGCCGTGATCGTTTCATACAGGACTTAAATGTGATTGTGACTGCATTGGGCAATGGCGTGGTCGCACCCACCACGGGCAAGTCGCGCGGTTAGTGGCACCATTTACGATATTGGCGGTCTGGCCAATCCTGTAGCGATGGCGGTGACCACAAAGCGGACTTGCCGTTCGGCTTCTGCATAGTCGAAATCGCCAAGTTTGCTGTCGAGCGAAATCGCAACAATCCCGTGCACTGCGGAAAAGAGGGCGCGGGCATTGCTGATCCGAACAACTGGGTTTGGATCGACACGATCCAGGATGTCCTCCACTAAGGCGAACAGCGTACCTTGGCGTTGGCGGTACCATTCAGGAACCTCCGAGTTTGGCGACATTTGGTGCTCGAAAATTGCGCGCCACGCTCTCGTGTGCGTGTTGGCAAAGCCCAGGTACGCCAGAGCCAGCGCGAGCATGCGTTCAGCTACAGAACCTGGGGCAGCTAACTGGTTGGCCTTCGCCAGTTCAACGCCAAGGCTGTCGAGGGTGCATGCATTGGCTTCAATAATCAGATAATCTAGGCCACCGAATACGTTGTACAATGTGCCGACCGCGCATTTTGCCTCAAGTGCGATTCGCCGCGCTTGAAGCGCGCCCAGGCCTTCTGCAGCAACGATACGATTGGCGATGACGAGCATATCGTCGCGCATTTTCTGCCGATAAGGTGCTTGCTTTGGGCTCGACACGTGCGTCTCCAAGATTGGTTGGCTGTCAAACACAGGGTACCAGTCAATAGTCCCTATATTCGCTACGTCACAAAGTTGGAACTAGGTTCACGAGGAACTTTTGACGCACTACTGGATTTGGACGTTCCAGCCTCGCTGCCAAAGCGCATGCGTGCCAAGCAGCGTACTACGTTGACGCTTGGACCGGCCATCGGCAGGTTTGAATAGGTTTTGATGGCGGCGTCAGCGCGAGGGAAAAATGAAACCAGTTCGGGATTTTTCGACGAACCACGTCCAGACCATGCATGCGGTAACTGCAAGGCTCGCCGTGGCTGAACTGAAACTGCGCGCACTTGCAGCCAACTTACCCGATACGGCGATTGCCGAGGCTGCTGCTGCCGATCAGCGCGCCAAGGCGGGAATTGGCCCACGCTCACTCGAAGGTCTGGCGATTGCCATCAAAGATATTATCGACGTTGCCGGTGCGCCAACCCGCGCCGGGTCGTTGACCCGTACAGATTCGCCTGCCGCTGAGGCGGATGCCCATGTTGTGACGCGGTTGCGCGCTGCGGGCGCCCTAATTCCAGCCAAGACGAACACTGTTGAATACGCTTTCGGAGGTTGGGGCACGAACATTACGGTGGGCACGCCGTGGAACCCGTGGGATGGCAAGACCCATCGTACGCCAGGTGGCTCCTCCAGCGGCTCGGGCGTGGTCGTGGGAGCTGGGCTGTTGTCCGCAGCTCTGGGCACAGATACGGGGGGGTCGGTGCGGTTGCCAGCTGCTTTTTGCGGATGCGTCGGCCTGAAAACGTCGATGGGTCTGGTCAGTCGATCAGGCGTGGTGCCGCTTGCGGAGTCATTCGACACGATTGGTCCGATGGCGGCGGATGTAACGATAGCCGCCCGTATGCTCGCCGTCATGCAGGGTGAGGATCCAGATGACGATACGACATTCGGGATTCGCCGTAGCGATCCGCTCGATGGGCTGGAGGCAGGCGTTCGCGGGCTTCGCTTTGCACGTCTCGATGATAAAGATATGCCACTGGCGACGCCCGAGATGCGCACCGCATTTGAAATTGCCGTGCGGCAGCTGGCCGATGCGGGTGCAATCATCGAACCATTCCGTTTATCGACGCCCTTCGAAAGCGTCACCCAGCACTGCGGGCTGATGATGGCCGTGGAGGCCTATCGGCATTATCGGCGCTTTATTGACGATCCGAAATCGCCGCTGCACACTAATATTCGCGGGCGAATGGCGCCGGGCGGTCGCGTGCTTGCGGCTGATTGGCTCCAAATGCGCACGGATTGGAAGGCCGCAGGCGCACGGTTTTTAAAATCGATAGATCGATTTGATGCCCTGATCCTGCCAACGACGCCATTTACGGCCCAGCCCGTTGCAACCGTCGATGAAGCATTAAGCCCCGGCGCGCACACGCGGTTCGTAAATTACTTCGAACTCTGCGGATTGTCGGTGCCGATGTCGGTTACAGCCGACGGCCTGCCGACCGGCCTGCAGATTGTCTGTCGGCGGTTCGATGATCCACTAGCGTTGCGCATCGGTTATGCGTTCGAGCAGGCGCGAGGTCCGTTTCCAAAACCTGCGATGTGGTGGTGATCCGCTAATTCCGTTTTTTCGGATTCGCTGGTTTCGTCGTGCGGGGCAATATTTGGTAGCGCGCGCTCATGCCGGCATCGAGGTGTTCGTCCACGTGGCAATGGATCATCCAGATCCCCGGGTTGTCGGGGAACATGTCGGCGACGACGTGCTGTGCGGGCAACAGGGAGACAACATCGGTGCGTTGTCCGGCAACAATTACCGTCGATCCGTGCCAATGCGGCGTGTGCAAATCAAGCACACCACCAAGCCCAATGACGTACCAGCGGACCCGCTCGCCCTCGCGCATCGTCATTGTTTCGAGTGGTAAATTACCAAACACAAACCCGTTTACCGTGTGCTTCTTGTTGCCCGTGATGAAAGTACTGTCGGCTTTCATCACATCGAGATTTCCGCCAGCTGCAGTAACGCTTGCTGAGAGGTATGGGCTTTGGTTTTCGTCATAAATCTTCCACAGGTTGATGAACTCGCGGTCGATATCGAGTGGCATTAAGTTCTCACGGGCGGACCCCCGCCGCGTGATGATGATTGCGCCGACCAGCCCGGCATTCGTGTCGCGCACCCGATCCGTGTGGGAGTGGTAGAGCCATGCAATCGAGCTTCCGTCACGTGGCCCAGGGCCTGCTCGAGCAGGAACTTTCCAAACATAAATTTGGGTTTCGCCAGGGCGGACGGCGTCGTCACGCTTTTCAGTGAGCGATGTATTGTCATTGGAGGGGGCGCCCTCATCGGCTTTCAGATAGAACACCCCGTGTGGGTGCATTGAATAGGCGCGCGTCGTTGTATTGCGAAAAATGACGCGAATGACATCGCCGACTTCGGCACGCAGTGTGGGCCCGAGCATGCCCGTGTGCGCCCATTCCGGTGGCTTGGGTTTGCGAACTTTGAAACTGTCGTCGGTGTATTCGATGTAGAGGGCTTTGCGATGGATCAGGCCAGGACGGCCGCCGCCGCGCGAAACGTAGGGTGCCGCATCCACCATGAAGTCCATGCCCATCATACCGTCGCGACCGGACGGGGCGTAATTCCAGTCGATTTCTTCGGCGGCGATGTAGTACGTGCGCAATTTGCCGCCGGGCAGGGCTGGCTCGTAGATTTTCAGCAGCGCTGGATTGACGGATGCCTCTTGGGCCTGCGACGCCAAAGCTGACACGATCGCGGCGATGATCAGCAGTAGAGCACCGATGATGCTGTGCAGCCCTAACCGTGGCAGGACGTTCAGGCCTTGATCACGCATCCGTGTATTCCATGACTATTTCCAACTCGACCATATCCGATGTCCTTGGTTGAAACGTATCTGCTTCAGGTGTTTCGTAGGATCGAGGTAAATTAGATATGTCGGATCGCGCTTCGCGCACGTCGTTTTCGTCCTTTTTAAGCGGTCTCGTGTCCGAGGGTGGGCTTACCATTGAACGCGATCTGGCCTACGGGCCGCATCCGCGGCAAACCCTTGATATATATCGTGCCGGACGGGAGAACTCGACGGCACCGCTTGTGCTGTTCTTTTACGGTGGCGGATGGACATCAGGTGATCGAGCAACGTATGCGTTCGTGGGATCGGCGTTGGCAGCGAATGGCGTCACCACAGTTGTTGCCGACTACCGATTGTTTCCGCAAGTCAAGTATCCGGTTTTTGTCCAAGATGCAGCCCTCGCTTATGCTTGGGTTCATGCAAAGGTGGCCCGTAGCGGTCGTCGCCCGATCATCCTGATGGGCCACTCAGCTGGGGCGCATATCGCGAGCTTGGTGACGCTTGACCCGCGTTATCGCCAAGCTGTGGCATCGGACTATCCAGCACCTGCTGGCTTAATCGGGCTGTCTGGTCCGTATGCTTTTGATCCAACAACCTGGAATTCAACAAAGGCGATTTTTGCAACTGCGCCCTCGGCCGATGACGCGCGACCCGTAGCCTTTGCGCGGAACGGCGGCCCCCCCACCCTTTTGATCCATGGAGGGGCCGACACCGTCGTGCAGCCGGTTGCTGCCGAAGCCATGGAGGTAGCGCTTCAGAGATCGCGGACGCCGGTGCGCAAGCGAATTTATCCAAACATCGGCCATTCAGCATTGATCTTGGCGTTTGCCCAGCCGTTGCGATGGCGCGCGCCAGTTCTTGAGGAGGTGCTGGCGTTTTCGAAGACGATCCAGCCCGGCTGATTGCCTGATCAACCGGGCTATTATAGGCACTTGCATGCGTCTGCGGTCAATCGCGCTCGACGCACATGGCAACACCCATACCGCCGCCGATGCACAATGTAGCGAGGCCCTTCTTCGCGTCGCGGCGCTGCATTTCATATAGTAACGTCGTCAGCACGCGGGCCCCAGACGCACCGATCGGGTGACCAATAGCAATCGCGCCGCCGTTGACGTTAACCTTTGACGTGTCCCAACCCACCCCCTTGTTGACGGCACAGGCTTGGGCTGCGAACGCCTCGTTGGCTTCGATTAAATCAAGGTCGGATGCTTTCCATCCAGCTTTTTCGAGAGCCAGCTTGGACGCCGGAATCGGGCCTGTGCCCATGATTGCCGGATCGACGCCGACACTGGCCCAAGATACGATACGAGCGAGCGGTTTGACGCCACGCTTTTTGGCTTCCTCGGCCGTCATCAGAACAACGGCGGCCGCGCCATCATTGAGGCCGGACGCGTTGCCGGCCGTGACGGTGCCGGCCTTGTCGAACGCTGGGCGTAACTTTGAGACGCCTTCGAGGGTCGCACCATCTTTGATGTATTCGTCGTCGGTGACGATGACATCGCCTTTGCGGCCCTTGACGGTAACGGGGGCGATTTCGTCCTTGAACTTGCCAGCCTTGCGTGCTGCCTCGGCTTTGTTTTGGGATGCGACCGCGAATTTGTCCTGCTCGTCACGTGTGATTTGAAACTGTTTTGCGACGTTCTCGGCGGTGGTGCCCATGTGATAACCATGGAAGGCATCCCACAACCCGTCCTTGATCATCGTATCGATGAACTTGACGTCACCCATTTTCGTGCCGTCGCGCATATGGGCGCAATGGGGCGATTGACTCATGCTTTCCTGGCCGCCCGCGACGACAATTTTGGCTGAGCCATCCATAATCTGCTGCGCGCCAAGGGCTACCGCCCGAAGTCCCGATCCGCAAAGTTGGTTCATCCCCCAGGCGGCGCTTTCAATGGGGATGCCAGCGGCAATTGAAGCTTGACGGGCCGGATTTTGCCCGCCGCCCGCCGTTAGCACTTGCCCGAGGATAACTTCGCTCACTTCGGCAGCCTTGACACCGGCACGATCAATAGCGGCCAGAATGGCAACCTTACCCAGCTCATGCGCGGGCAGGCTCGCCAATGCGCCGCTGAAGGAACCGACGGGCGTGCGTGCTGCACTGGCAATGACAATTGTCGTTGAATCCTTGGACATGGTTCGTTGGCTCCTTGGGACTTTTGTTACTTGGGTTGGAATCAGCGCGCTTTAAGAATGGGCCGATGACTGGAGGATCAATCAGAATTCGCGGTCTGACCGTAGCAAATTCCGTTCGCAAGAGAAGTGGCAATCGCGGCAGAACGGTCGGGTACTCCTTTGGTCGCCCTATTCTACGCAACTAGCTTTAGCACAAACAACTGGTCGCCCTTAGGCTGATTGTGGTAGCTATACCGCAGTGCGGTAGTGACCGCGTCGATCAACCTAGTGTGCGAACAATGACTGCTGTTTTCGAGCAACCAGTTCCGCCAGTTCCGCGTCGAGAGGCTGTGGTTGTAAAGAAATATGCCAACCGCCGACTCTATAACACGGAGACGAGCGCCTACGTTACGTTGGACGATCTAGCAACTATGGTGCGTTCTGATCGCGACTTCCTGGTCTACGACGCCAAGACCGGCGATGATCTGACACACGCCGTGTTGACGCAAATCATTGTTGAAGAAGAGGCGAAGTCGGGCGGGCAAACGCTTTTGCCAGTGCCATTTTTGCGTCAGCTGATCCGCTTCTATGACGATAGCGTCGGCAAGATGGTGCCAAGTTACCTGCAGATGAGTTTGCAAACGCTCGTAAACGAACAAGAGCGGTTCCGCTCGCAGTTCGCTCCGTTCTTCGCTCAATCGCCATTTGGCAGCACGGCCTTCGAAGCGTTGCAAGAACAGACCCGCAAGAACATGTCGATGTTCGAACAGGCAATGAAAATGTGGACGCCTTTTTCGGCTGCCGTACCACTGGGGACACCGGTACCACCGGCGCGACCAGACGAGGCGGCAACGCGCACCCCGCAACGTCCCTCGGTCGTGCCGACGGCTACGCCGACGACGTCGTCGGCTGGTTCAATCGCATCGGCCGCGAGCGCAGCGACACCTGCTACACCGTCGACCACCGGTGATTTGGCGGAGCTAAAGGCTGAGCTTGCCGCAATGCAGCAGAAAATCGAGAAGCTGTCGCAGACGCGGGGCTAGTTATTGAATAGCCCACGGTCGCCTTTGCGATCTCGGAGTATCAGCTCGCTTTTGCAAACGGGCTCTCTCGTTCACTCACCATGAGTGGCTTGCCGAAATAGAAGCCTTGCATATAGTCGATGCCGGCTTCCGCCAGTAGCTGCGCGGTTGCTTCGTCGCCGACCCATTCGGCAACCGTCGTCATGCCAAAAGATCGAGCCAGTTGCGCCATGGTATTGATGAAGATTGCATCGGTTTTGTCGGCTGATAAATTCTTCACGAAGGCGCCGTCGATCTTCACCATGTCGACCGCCAAATGCTTCAAATTCTTGAACGAAGTATAGCCAGCGCCAAAGTCGTCAATGGCAACCCGGCAGCCGAGCTCCTTTAGCGTGTCGACGAATGCAATGGATTGATCCATATCGTCGATGGCGGTTGTTTCTGTAATTTCAATCGTGAGCCGCTCAGTAATTTGGCGTTGCCCACCTGTCAGTTTATGTAATGCGGCCATCCACTCCTGGTCACTGCAGGTCAAGCTTGAGACGTTGACTGATAAATGGACGTCAGGATGGGACTTAGCGAATGCGACTGACATCTCGAGGGTGCGGCGATCAATTAAGCGTGACAGCCCAAGCTGCTCAGCAACCTCAATAAACTCTCCCGCAGATACAATCCGCCCGTCGGGCTGAGCCATCCGCAACAGGCACTCGTAGAGGACAGGTTTGCGCGTTTTGGTTGAAACAATCGGCTGCAGCGCAAGCAGCATACGACCTTCATCAAGCGCCGTGATCACATCGTCGGCAATCATGATGTTGCGGCGTCGAGCACTTTCGCGCGCAGGATTTGGTTCGAACGCCTGATAGCAATCGTGGCGCTTCAGCCGAGCACTATCCAGCGCAGTGAGGGCTGCACTGGCCGCCTCGGGCACAGTTCCAGCCTGCGAGGGAACAAACACGCCGCCGATTGATAATGTGGCCGACAATTGGCACGCGGACGTGCGAATTGGTGTATCGCGAACGGCTTTCATAAAGCGCTCTGCCGCAATTCGCACGGCGCCAGGGGAACAGTCGGTCAGGATTAAACCGAACTTATTCGACGAGTAGCGCCCAAGCGTATCGCCGGCGCGCAGTTTTTCCTTAAGGACGCGGCCGATCGAGGCAATGATCTCGTCGCCAACGTCAAAGCCGAACGCTTCATTGATGACAGCCATGTTGTTCACGGCGGCGACGAGGAAAGCTGCGGGCTGGCCAGTTTTCTTGGCATTTGCCATTGTCAAATCGAGCGCTTCGGTGAGGCGGATGCGATTGAGCTGTCCGGTCAACTCGTCGTGGTCGCTGCGATGAAGGAGCCGCTGCTCCTCTTTATAACGGTCATTGATGACCCGAATTACGCCTCGTGCGCGCACGGCCTGGCCGTTGTCATCTGCCCACCAACTGCCATGATCTTCGAGCCAGATCGAGAAATCTCGTCGTGATCCTTGCGGCTGAAACCGATACTGGACCCGGTAAGGAATGGCTTTCCCGGTGACGCTGTGCTGTGCCGAAATGGCCTGTGTGCGAAGGCTAAGATGCTCTGCTGCAATCAGGCGTTGGAAGTCTTGACCCGAAGCGATGCTGTCGATCGAGCGGATGCCCAGGACCTGCTGGGCGTTGCTTTCCCATTCAATGCAATCACTGACGATATCCCAAATATAGGCGGTTTCCTCAACTGCCGACATGATATCGACAAGGCCGATGTCGCTGACGCGTGCGACAGTTGCACCAGCGCTGCGATCAGCTGCCGAATGGGCAAGCTCCGACTGCAGCGCGGCTTGAAGCGGCGTTTGTTTCACGGGTGGACAACCGATCATTCTGTACAGCAGGGGCGAGCTGAGGCTTAACGATGGCAGTAGGTTAGGCGACAAACGCTAATAACCCTTGAAGTGCAGCACCGGCCAATGGGCCTGTTGGACAAAGAAAAACGGCTGGAACGAGGTTCCAGCCGTTAAAGATAAGAAACTACAGTCCAGTTTTTGAACAGCCGTCAGATCACTGTTCGCCACCGATGTTCAAATCGCGACGGGCAACGCGGATGCCGATCGTGTAGCCAGCGACCACATCGATGAGGGTTGCCACCATTATGAGAAAGAAAACCGATGTCGCGGCCTGCGGGATGATAATGAACTCGATCAGGCAGACAACGAAAACCAGCATCGAGAGCCCGTGGTCAAGGAGCGATGCAGTCGAAGTGTAAGTTGATTTCAGCAACTCGATGAACAGCAATATGAGCATTAACAGCAGGACGAAATCGCCCCAGCTGAAGACCCAAGTCGCCTTAATCATGGGGATTGAGAATATCTTGGTCGACAGCGTAACATTGGGGTCTGGTCCGCCAGCCAAGACGATCACGTTGTATAACAGAAACGCGATTACGATGAGCGGTAGGGCGCGCAGCGACATTTCACAACTCCACAGCGAGTATGCGGGTAAGGTGCACGCCTAGGTGCATCATCGAGCAAAAATTGCAACCGTTACGCTTGGCCTAGACGTCCGTTTTTGGCTCAAGGATCTGGCGACCGCGATACTTGCCGGTCTTGAGATCGATGTGGTGAGGACGGCGGCGCTCGCCGCTTTCCTTGTCCTCAACGTAGGTCGGTGCCTTGAGGGCGTCCGCCGAACGGCGAAAGCCGCGCTTCATCGGCGAAGTTTTTCGTTTTGGAACGGCCATTGACTGCAAGTCTCCAACGTGGATCCGTCGCGGAATAACCGCTGAACGGCGCTCTCCTAGAGCAAAAGAAGGGCATCAGTGAGGGCGAGGCCCGCCAATTGTGTGGCCGCCAACCTACCTGATTAGGCGGCTTATAGCGGACAATGTTATGGAATGCCAGAGCACTTTCGCTATCGGACCAATCCGGACTGGCCTCACTGTACCGCTCGACATTAAATTAAGACAAGGGACACAGCGTTCAGTCGGGGCAGGACTGTGCTGTGTCACTTGTCGCTTGGGGGCCGGTCGGCTGGAGGGGGGAGGCCAACCAGGTGTCCCAAGGTGGAGATCGTGGATTACTTCGACAAGCGAAGGCGAACGATGTCTTCGGCAATCTGCTTGAAGGCCTTTTCAAGCTCATCACCGTTTTCAGCACGGTAGAACTTGGCTGGCTCGCTGGCACATGAAGTCAAAGTGTCGATTACGCGGGTCTTGTAGGCTCCGGCGCTATTGAGATCGAAGCCAACGGTGTAGACGATGACTCCCTTCCCTTTCATTCCGGCGCAAATATCGACAGAAATTTTGCTCGCTTGGACAGCTTCAATCGAGCCATCACCTTTGTTGACGCCGCCGACCGTGTTGTAGACGCCATCAGTCATCAACAGCACCGTTTTGATGGTCTTGCCATCATTGTAGTCGGCGGGTTTGCTGGCTGATGGCCAGATCGAGGCCCAGTTTGGTGAAATCAAATACCAAGCCCAGGCAGCGCCGAGCTGGCCAGCCGTCGAACCGCCGGCGCTGTAGCTGTTGACTGTGCTCTTAAGCAGGCTCTTGTTATCGGTCATCGGCACTATTGGGGCGTTTGGGCAAGCCTGAGCGGATGGCAGATCAGCGCTGATCTTGAACGCGTCCTTGCCAAAGGGTGCGGCGTCGGTTTTTTCGTTGGTCGTGGTCACACGCTCGTAAGTGCAGGTATTGGGCGAAGCGCGGTTGCCGTCGACAGCCTTCAGGTAAGGACCAACGTTGACGCCTGCCGAGAATGGGGCGAAGCCGACGCGCACCTTCTGGCCGGTCGGGTCATTTGGGATCAATATGTCGAGCAGGTTCCGCGTTGCTTTTTTCAAGTCATTGATCTTGCTGCCGCCCATGGAGCCGGTCACATCAAGCTGAAGGCCAACCTCGATATCTTTCGAGTCGAAGATTGCAACTGTGCTCTTTGGGATCGCAATTGTTTCGATCCCGCCGACTCGGGCGAACAAGGTCGGCACGGTGGCAGCGAGGTTGATGCCGACCGCGCCTTTCTTACGATCAATGTCAACCGCAAAGCTGTCGATCTTGGCGATGTTTCCGCCCGCACCTTCCATGTTCAGCTTGAAGTATTTGTTGGCGAGAGCAATTACTTCGGCATCATTCAGATTGTTGACGCGCAGCCCCTTAGCGGCGGCGAGTGCTGCTGCGTCAATTGCCGCGCTGATTTTGCCATTCGCTTGATAGGTGCGCCCTACGTCGATTGCGAGGCCAGCAACCATGACGACCATCGTAAGGCACAGGCTGAAAATGATCGCGACGGTGCCGCGCTCGTCCGATGCGAAGGTAACGGGCTGATTGGTCGAGGCGTGTGCCATTTTAGAACTCCATGAACCAGCGGCGAGGCGCTTTGCTCAGGGAGGATGCAACCTGGATGCCCAGGTCCGTCGATGGCATTAAAGTGCCGCTTGCGAAGGTTTATAACGAGTTAATCGCGTGAAAATGGCGAGTGAACTACCGCATTTGGTACATTAATTAATAATCTGCTTAAATTCCAAGTAAGGTTGGGAAGTGCGAAGGTCTGGTCCAACGAGGGAAACCGTCGGTACTGTGCCAATCCTGAACGCAGGGCGATCAGATTTCAGAAATCCCAGGCGATCCCGCCTTTCTCCCAGTCGCCAAATCGGACCGGGTCTGGTCCATCACGGCCACCAATCTCCTTTTGCTGAGCAGTTTTGGCTTGATCCTGCAAGCGGCGTCGCTCTGCTGCCTCGGCAAGGGCACGCAGGGCTGCTGGAGACTTGTTTCTGGGACCAAGCTCCAAGTCCGGGCCGGATTGGTCGGCGGCTTTTGTTTCGTCCATCATTGCACCTGGGTCTCGATTGTGTGACAGCCTGAACACTTACTTGAGGTCAAGATTACCGCAATCAGGGGTATTTTGGCACAGGCAGATCGGCGCATCGATGCGGCCGTTGGAGTCGACTTCTATGGGATATAATGGAATGCGCGGCGGGGTGGCGGCCCCAAAGTTACCTGCTGGCTTCCAAGCCCGGCAATTGGCGGTCATGCTTGTTGCGGCAGTTTTGCGCGATGGCCGAGCGCTCGACGATGCAATCGTCGAGGCGTATGGCTTGGCTCCGTTCAAAGCTCTAGAGCCGCGCGATCGCGCGTTGGCACGTCTGATCGCAGCGACCGTGCTGCGTCGTCAGGGCCAACTCGAGGCTGTACTTTCGACGTTCCTCGACAAGCCATTGCCGGAAAAGCGAGGTAATCTCACACCGATCTTGCTGACGGCTGCTGCCCAGCTGCTATTTTTAGAATCGGCACCTCACGCCGTCATCAATATCGCGGTGGAGCAATGTCGGCATGATGGCGGCGCGCGTCGGTTTGGGTCGCTCGCCAATGCGGTATTGCGGCGGACGTCTGAGCGTGGTCGCGAGATCATTGCGGCCCAAGTCGATGCGGCGCGGCTCAATATTCCAGATTGGTTGTGGAAGAGCTGGGCATCGACCTACGGTGAGCCCGTTGCGTTACAGATCGCGGCGGCCTCGCTCGTACAAGCGCCGCTCGATATCAGCGTGAAATCCGACCCGACTGGTTGGGGCCAGCGACTGTCAGCGGTGGTATTGCCAACGGGCACTTTGCGCATGGTCGCTGACGGGCGTATCGAGGATATGCCTGGATACCACGACGGTGGATGGTGGGTGCAGGATGCCGCCGCAGCACTTCCAGCAAAACTGCTTGGCGATGTAGTCGGCAAACGCGTTGCTGATCTATGTGCGGCGCCCGGTGGAAAAACCGCGTCGCTGGCAGCACGAGGCGCACATGTCACTGCCGTTGATAAATCACCGGAACGTCTGACGCGGCTGACCGCCAATCTTGGACGGTTGAAATTGACTGCAGATGTGGTCGCGGCGGACGTAACGTCCTGGACGCCTGGCGAGTTATTCGATGCCGTTCTGCTGGATGCGCCCTGTTCCGCAACCGGAACCATCCGACGCCATCCCGATATTCTGCGCGTTAAGCGACCAACGGACATTTCGAAGATCGTGCCGTTGCAGGCAGCGATGTTGGCCCATGCCATCACTCTAGTGAAAATAGGCGGCACGATCGTGTTCTGCACGTGTTCGCTTGAGCCGGAAGAGGGCGTGAACCACATTACTAAGCTGTTGGCCGAGGCACCCAACGTGCGCCGTGTGCCGGTTTCAGCGTCGGAGTTTGGCGGAGATCCTGCTTGGATTGCGGATAACGGTGATTTGCGCACCTTACCGTTCCATTTACCAAGCGAGACACCGGGCTTGTCTGGTCTCGATGGTTTTTATGCTGCTCGGCTCATTCGCCTTGCCTGATGCACAGGGTTCTTGTGCCATGGACTTGTTTCGCACGACCGGCGCCGCTATTCGAGCAACCATGGATTGGACACTACAACTATGGCTCGGCTAACGCTTAGCGAGCAGACCCAGCTGGCAAAGCTGATGCTCGACCGTACGTGCCGGTCGGCATCAGCGCGCGTCAAGCGATCGTCGCTGCTCAAATGGCGGTACGGGGCGCCGCTTGCCGAGAAGTTGCTGATTGTTCCCCAGGACCTGCGTAGTAGCGATCCGAGCTTCGCCAGTGAAGTCGAATTCGGACATTTCGGGCTGGGCGGTACAATGGCACTGCTCGAAGGTCGTTCAGTGTTTGACGTTGCGGCCCCGACGCAGGCTTGGGCGCGCGAGTTGCACGGCTTCGGCTGGTTGCGACACTTCTATGCCGCTGGCCACGTCGGTGCGCGTGACGCAGCTGTTGCGTTGGTTGATGACTGGCGAACGCAGTATGGTCGACCTTCAGGCGTTATGTGTTGGCAACCTGCAGTCGCAGGACGCCGCTTGATGTCCTGGATCGTCAATGCGCCGCTCATCCTGGATGGGATCGACCAACAGACTTACGACGCAACAACTGATTGTCTGGCGGATCATTTGATCCAGTTATCGGCCACGTGGGGTGATGCATCGGAAGGCATCGAGCGGCTTGAGGCGCTAACGGCGGTCTTGATGGGTTCGTTGTGTATTGCAGGGCACGAGCGCCTACTGGATCAGGCAGCCCACGCCTTCTCGATCGAGCTGGACCGGCAAATTTTGGCTGATGGCGGGCACATTAGTCGAAATCCCGATGTTTTGGTTGAGTTGCTCTTGGATTTCTTGCCACTCCGGCAGTGTTTCGTCACGCGCGCGCGGCCCCTGCCCCGCGCATTCGACGCAACTGTACGGCGGATGTTGAAAATGGTGCGATTCATGCGGTTGGGTGACGGTCGACTATGTCGGTTCAACGGCATGTCGGCACACATGATCGACGTGCTTTCTACGGTGCTGGCTTATGATGATCGGCCGCAGGATGTTCTCGCGGCGGCACCCAGTTCGAAGTACGTGCGGTTGGAGCGCGAGCAACTCATTTTGATGATGGACGTTGGCACTCCACCGCCGTTAGAGCTGGCAGGAACCGCCTATGCTGGTTGTCTTTCGATTGAAGTGACTTCGGGAGCCCATGCGATTTTGGTCAATGGTGGCGCGCCCGGTTCGGCAAATGCGGAATGGACGGCTGCCGCACGAGCGACCGCCAGTCATAATACACTGTGCCTTGGCGGGCGATCTTCATCGAAGCTCGTGCGCAATGCAACGCTTGAAACAATAGTGGGTTCAACTCCAATCAGCGGTCCAGAAGGTGTCGAATATAACGTTCAAGTCCATGACGGCGGTTTCGACGTCGACGCGTTCCACGATGGCTACTTTCAACGCTTCAAAATGCTGCATCGCCGGCGGATCCAAATTGACGCACTGGGCCGCCGGATTGTCGGAACGGATCGTCTAGGTCCGCAGCGGGGTCAATTGCGCTTGGCCGAAGATGTGCCGGTCGCAGTTCATTTCCACCTCGATGCCAACGTCACCTGCGTTGCTGGTCAAACGGCAGGTCACGCAACGTTGACACTAAAGAATGGAGAGCGCTGGCGCTTTGAAGCGAGTGGTGCAGAGCTTTCGATCGAAGACAGCATGCATTACGCAGAGATTATGGGTCCGCGCCAATCGACGCAAATTGTGCTGCGGACCGCGACGTTTGGCGAAAGCGAAATTCGCTGGACCATGGAGCTTGTTGAATGACAGATCTTGCTAAAGTAACGCGCGCGTTGATTTCCGTTTCCGATAAGACCGGACTAGTTGAGTTTGCCGGTAAACTCTATGCGCGTGGCGTCGCACTATTGTCGACCGGGGGGACTGCGGCGGCTTTGAAGGCCGCAGGTCTGCCCGTGACTGACGTTTCCGAACATACCGGTTTCCCCGAGATGATGGATGGTCGCGTGAAGACGTTGCACCCCAAAGTGCACGGCGGGTTGCTCGCCATTCGCGGCAACGCAGAACACGACGCATCGGCAAAAACGCACGGCATTGCGCCAATCGATTTGCTGGTTGTTAACTTGTATCCGTTCGAGGAGGCCGTCGCCAAGGGCGCAGCTTACGACCATTGCATTGAGAATATCGATATCGGTGGACCGGCTATGATCCGGGCCGCTGCCAAGAACCACGACGGCGTGGCGGTCGTCGTGGCGGTCGAAGACTATGCCGTCATCGAAGCCGAACTTGCAGCCAAGAGTGGCGCGACCACGCTCGCCCTTCGCAAGAAGCTCGCGGCCAAAGCCTATGCGCGAACCGCAGCCTACGATGCAGCAATCAGCACCTGGTTTGCGGCGGAACTCGGCGACACCGCACCGACTTGGCGGACGTTCGGCGGTCATTTGGCGCAGGAGTTGCGTTACGGTGAGAACCCGCACCAGTGGGCAGCGTTCTACACGACACCGGAGCATCGACGCGGGGTTGCGACGGCGACCCAGCACCAGGGCAAGGCGCTTTCATACAACAATCTGAACGATACCGATGCGGCGTTCGAGTTGGCCGCCGAGTTTGATCCGTCGGAGAGCGCGGCCGTTGCGATCATCAAGCATGCCAACCCGTGCGGCGTGGCGACGGGCAGCAGCTTGAAGGCGGCCTACCTCGCGGCCTTGCGCTGCGATCCGGTCAGCGCGTTCGGAGGCATCATTGCGCTCAACCGCATCATCGACGCGGAAGCGGCCGAGGAGATCACCAAAATTTTCACCGAAGTTGTCATCGCACCCGATGCGACGGCTGAGGCCAAGGCGATCTTTGCGTCAAAGAAAAATTTGCGATTGTTGACCACGGGTGGGCTGCCCGATGCGGCATCGGTTGGCATCACCGTGCGCTCGGTTTCGGGCGGTCTGCTGGTCCAGTCGCGCGACAACGGCATCATTGAAACCGCAGCGATGAAGGTCGTCACCAAGCGCCAGCCGACTGTCGCTGAGTTGGCCGACATGCGGTTTGCGTTCAAGGTTGCCAAGCACGTCAAGTCGAACGCGATTGTCTACGTGAAGGACGGTTGCACCGTCGGCATCGGTGCCGGGCAAATGAGCCGCATCGATAGTTCGCGCATTGCTGCTTGGAAAGCTGCTGAAGCGGCCAAAGCGGCGGGCCTGCCGGAGACACTTGCCAAGGGCGCGGTGGTAGCGTCCGACGCGTTTTTCCCGTTCGCTGACGGATTGCTCGCCGCCGCTGAGGCCGGCGCGACCGCCGTCATTCAACCCGGCGGCTCCATGCGCGACGACGAAGTCATCAAAGCCGCCGACGAGCGTGGCTTGGCGATGGTCTTCACGGGCATGAGGCACTTCCGGCATTGAGCTTCAAGGCCCACTCGACACGGCAGCACGCACTTGCGATTGTGTCAGGGACAGCGGTTCCTGGGACCAACGCCCATGCTCAAGATCTACGGCCACAGGAACTCGATCAACGTGCGCAAGGTGCTTTGGCTCTGTGACGAGCTGGGTTTGCCCTACGTGCAAGAAGACTGGGGCGGCGGAACTAGATCGGTCGATGAACCTGAGTTTCGAAGATTGAATCCTTTCGGCGTCGTGCCAGTGATTGAGAACGACGGCGCAATCGTCAGGGAATCCAACACGATCCTGCGTTACCTGGCTCGCAAGTACGGTGGCATATCTCTGCTTCCCGCTGGG
>JANOYV010000159.1:0-9618 GCA_031429105.1 Hyphomicrobiaceae bacterium
TTTTTATTTTTTCTTTTAAACCGTTTTTGTTTTGTTTTGTGGGGGTGGGCCGCGTGGGCGCCTTTTATTTTTTATGGGGGGTATGGCGGCCCCCGGGGCGCCCAATCCCGCTGCAACGAACAGAATCAGTTCCCCGTCCCCGGCCCAGCCTCCCCCTTGCCTCCACGCCGCACATCGCGCACAAGGGCGGCCCAGCTTCCACCGTCGCACGCCAACACTGAAAGCGCCCCACCAATGCGTCCATCAAAACGCAAGCCAGACGAACTTCGCCGTGTCTCGTTCGAGCGCGCCGTATCCATGCATGCCGAGGGCTCGTGCCTGATAAAGTTCGGCAATACCCACGTTTTATGCACCGCAAGCCTCGAAGAGCGCATTCCGCCATGGCTCAAGGGCCGGGGCAAGGGCTGGGTTACGGCTGAGTACGGCATGCTACCGCGCGCCACCAACGAGCGCATGCGGCGTGAGGCGTCGGCTGGCAAACAGTCTGGCCGCACCCAGGAAATTCAGCGCCTAATTGGCCGATCGATGCGCGCCGTTGTCGATCTCGAAAAGCTCGGCGAAAAGCAAATCTCGATCGATTGCGATGTGATCCAGGCCGACGGCGGCACCCGCACGGCTGCCATCACCGGCTCGTGGATCGCGCTGCACGATTGCCTTGCCTGGATGCAGGCCCGCGAGATGATCAAAGCCGGTGTGTTGAAAGACAACATCGCAGCCGTCTCGGCAGGCCTCTACGCGGGCAATCCCGTGCTCGACCTCGACTATGCCGAGGACAGCGACGCCGACGCGGACGCTAACTTCGTCATGACCGGCAAGGGCGGCATTGTCGAAGTTCAGGGCACAGCCGAAAAGGATCCGTTCAGCCAAGAGCAATTCGACGCACTGATGGGGCTCGCCCGCAAGGGTATCGGCGAACTCGTGTCGCTACAAAAGCTCACTGTCGCATGAGACTTTTGACGCCCGGCACGCGCCTCGTGGTCGCCACCCACAATCCAGGCAAGGTCGTTGAGATCAACGATCTCGTCCGCCCGTTCGGGCTCGATGCGTTGTCGGCCGGCCAACTCGGCCTGCCGGAGCCTGAAGAAACCGAGACCACATTCGCTGGCAACGCCCGATTGAAAGCTGTTGCGGCAGCTCATGCCTCTGGCTTGCCATCGCTGTCGGACGACTCCGGTCTCGAAATCGATTGCCTGGGTGGCGCACCTGGCATCTACTCGGCGCGCTGGGCTGGGCCGTCGAAAGACTTCTCAGTTGCGATGAAAAAAGTCGCCGACGAGATCACCCAGCGTCACGGCTGGGCGGCCCCTGGCCCCAAAGCCAACTTTGTCTGCGCCCTGTGCATCGCCATTCCGGGCCAGGAGCCAGAGATTTTCGAAGGTAAAGTGTACGGCCATCTGGTATGGCCTCCCCGGGGATCGCTCGGGTTCGGGTACGATCCAATGTTCCTTGCCGAGGGTATGACCCAGACCTTCGGCGAGATGGAGCCAGACGCCAAACATGCCATCAGCCACCGCGCCATTGCATTCGCTCAGTTCGTTGACGCCCACCTTCGCGGCTGAGGGGGCCGACGGGCGCCAGCCGGACGATGTCGGGTTCGGCGTCTATGTGCACTGGCCATTTTGCGCGTCGAAGTGCCCATACTGTGATTTCAATAGTCACGTGCGCGCGGGTGGCGTCGACCAAGATCGCTACCTTGCAGCCTTCCGCCGCGAAATCCACGCCACGCGGGAACGGACCGGGCCTCGCCTTGTCTCCAGCATTTTCTTCGGCGGCGGCACGCCGTCGTTGATGACGCCCGCAACGGTTGCTGGCATCCTCGACGAGATCGGCCGCAACTGGCACATCGACCCGAACGCCGAAATTACGCTTGAAGCCAACCCATCGAGTGTCGAAGCCGACCGCTTTCGCGGCTACCGCGACGTCGGCATCAATCGCGTATCGCTCGGCGTGCAGGCCTTGAACGACCCGGCACTCAAGGCGCTTGGCCGCCTGCATTCCGTTGCAGAAGCCCGCGCGGCCATCGAAATCGCCCGTTCGACGTTCAACCGTTTCACCTTCGATCTAATTTACGCGCGACCCGGCCAGGGCGTCGGCGAATGGTGCGCCGAACTGCGCGAAGCCTTGGAGATCGCAGGCGACCACCTCTCGCTGTACCAACTCACCATTGAGCCCGACACACCGTTCGAAAAACTGCACACGGCGGGCAAGTTGATCACGCCCGATCCGGACCTTGCCGACGAGTTATTTGCCGTGACCCAGGCGATGACATTGGAAGCCGGATTGGCCGCATACGAAATTTCCAATCACGCGCGGCCCGGCCAACAAAGCCGGCACAACGTTCTCTACTGGCGCTACGGCGAATATGCCGGCATTGGCCCCGGCGCGCACGGTCGCATTCTCGTCGATGGACAGCGCCATGCGACCGTTGCCGAACGCGCGCCGGAAATGTGGCTGGAGCGGGTGGAACGCGATGCGCACGGCGTCATTGAAGATACCATGCTTGCACGCGACGAACAGGCCGACGAAATGCTGCTCATGGGCCTTCGGCTGAACGAGGGGCTCGACTTGGAGCGACTAGCGCGCATCGGCGGCGTGCGGCCATCCAATGCCGCGATCAACACCTTGATCGATCTCGAAATGTTGGAATACTTAGACAGCGCTGATCGCATCCGCGCCACCCCGCGCGGTCGGTTCGTGCTGAACAAGCTGGTGGAGCAGTTGTCGGCAAGCTTCGAAGCGGTGTGAGTGGTGACTGACGTTGTTGGGTTACGCGCGCAACAGACATGCGTTACTTCTTGAGGCATGGGCCGCGCTAACCCAACCTACAAGACACCGCGAGGAGACCCACATGCCATCGTCCATGCCACCAAACGAACGCCTGTTCGTCGCCCTTGACGTGCCAACCGTCGATGCCGCGCGCCACCTCGTCGAAACACTCGGCGACACCGCTTCGCATTACAAAATTGGCCTGGAACTGGTGTTCGGCGGCGGGCTTGATTTCGCGCTGGGGTTGAAGGCAGCCGGTAAATCCGTGTTCCTCGACATGAAGCTGCTCGACATCGGCAACACGGTCGAAAAAGCAACGGCCAACGTCGCCCGGATCGGCGTCGATTATCTGACCGTGCACGGCCACGACCGCAAAACGCTTGATGCAGCCGTGCGCGGACGTGGGCAGTCCAAGTTGAAATTGTTGGCCGTCACCGTACTGACCAGTTTGGACGAGGCAGACTTGCGCGAACAAGGGATAGCCGGCCTATCGCCAGCCGATCTCGTGGTGCATCGCGCAAAACTGGCAAAAAGCGCGGGCTTCGACGGTGTCATTGCGTCTGGCCAGGAAGCGGCGATGGTTCGTGCAGCCGTCGGCGCCGATTTCCTGATCGTCACCCCTGGCATTCGCCCGGCGGGTGCGGAAAAAGGCGATCAGGCCCGCGCGGTGACGCCCTTGATTGCGATGCGTGCGGGTGCGACACATTTGGTGGTCGGCCGCCCGATTACCGAGGCAGTTGATCCGAAAATGGCGGCAGCCGCCATCATCGCTGAAATCAGCGCCGCAGAGCGCAGTTGAGGAGTTTTCAATGCCCAAGGGATATGTGATCGCCCGCGCCATTGTCACCAACGCCACGCAATATGCGCTTTATGCAGCAGCGGCCGGCGAAGCGATCAAGAAATACGGTGGTAAGCCGATCGTCCGCGGTGGCCGCACGGAAGTGATTGAAGGCGAAGGCCGTCCGCGCAACGTCGTTCTTGAGTTCGAAAGCGTCGAGCAGGCACGCACCTATGCGCATTCGCCGGAATACACCGCCGCCAAGAAGCTGCGCGAGAACGCTGGCTTCATCGACATGGTGATCGTCGAAGGACCTTGAAGGCGGATACACTTTTCTCCTCACCCCTTGAGGGGGAGGAAGACGCGGCTCGAATTTTTTGCACTTTTCGCAAAAATTCGAACTCGCCGCGTCAGGGGGGGGTGCTTCGTCTCCGCGAGTCCTGCTGCATACCCCCCACCCCGGCCCTCCCCCACAAGGGGGGAGGGAGGGAAACACGAGAGAGTGGGACGATAGTTGCGAAAGGTTGATCGAGCCCCTTGCCCCACATTCCCACGAGCGATGGTCGCCCGCCCTGGGCTGCAACCATCCTGACCCTGTTCCCGGATATGTTCCCCGGGGCACTTGGCGTGTCGCTGGTGGGGCAAGCACTGGCGGCCCACATCTGGTCGCTCGACGCCGTGCAAATCCGTGATTTCGGCGTTGGAAATCACGCGAGCGTCGATGACAGTCCGACCGGAGGCGGCGCCGGCATGGTGCTGCGCGCCGATGTCATCGCGCACGCCATCGACCACGCGAAATCCTTAGGCCCCGAACGCCCTGTGATTTATCTCACCCCGCGCGGTGAACCCTTAACGCAAGGTATCGTGCGCGAGTTGGCGGCAGGTCCAGGCGTTGTGCTGCTCGCTGGCCGTTTTGAGGGCGTCGACGAGCGTGTGATTGAAGCCCACAGCCTTCGTGAAATCTCGATCGGCGACTACGTGCTTTCGGGTGGCGAAATTGCCGCCATGGTGCTGCTCGACGCCTGCGTGCGGCTACTGCCGGGCGTATTGGGCGGGGCCAACTCGACAACGGATGAGAGCTTCGAGAACGGCCTGCTTGAATATCCGCAATATACCAAGCCACGCGACTGGGAAGGCCGAACGATCCCCGATATCCTGCTGTCCGGCGACCACAAGAAAATCGCCGCCTGGCGTCGCGCCGAAGCCGAGCGGATCACGCGGGAGCGGCGGCCGGATATGGTGCGTCCCAAGGGGACAGTTACCGATCGCAAAGATCGTTTCTAATTAGAAGGCATTGCACTGATCGGTAACAGTCCCCGACGCACAGGTCTCACTTCTCCACAACCGTCATCCCGGCGGAGGCCGGGACCTACGACAAGCATCGATGAGGGTGGTGCACGCGAGGCAAAGCGAACATGGCGGCTTTCATTTTTTTGCGGAGATATCGAGCGTGTTGCACGTTGCCGTGGGTCCCGGCCTCCGCCGGGATGACGGCACGGGGGATGAGAGATTTAGCATCGAAACTAGGTCGGGTTCTACTCTTGAATTCGGTCGCGACGAGGTCTAGCGGTCTACTGTTTTCACGGGGACTGTTATCGATTTCGGGGTTGATTCTATGATCATTGAATATTTTTCTGATCGGCAACTGTCCCCGTCTGATGCCCGCCTGATGAAGGAGCAAAACGATGGCACTCTTGGGAAAAGCAGCGGTTGCCATGTGGTGGCACGTGCCGCCCGATCAGCGCGCGGCGTTCCAGGACTGGCATGTCCACGAGCACTTTCCGGAGCGACTGGGCATTCCGGGCTTCCGGCGCGGCTCCCGCTGGGCGGGCGTTGCTGCGCCTGAGAGCTTCTTCGTGATGTACGAGTTGGCGAGTTACGACGTGTTGACATCGCAGGCGTACCGCGAGCGGCTGAACGCGCCGACTGCGTGGTCGCTGCAGATGATGCCGTTGCATCGCGGTATGGTGCGTAGCCAATGTCTCGTGGCTGAAAGTTTCGGCGGTGGCATTGCGGGCTTCGTGTTGACGATCCGGCTGTCTCCGCAACCGGGTTGTGGCAACGACTTGCAGCAGACGCTGCGCTCGGTCCTGTCGTCCCTGCCAACGCGCGTCGGGCTGACCGGTGGCCATCTCTTGATGACCCAGACGCCAGAGGCTGCGGTAACAAAAGAGCAGGTGATCCGCGGCGCCGATGGGGTTGCCGACTGGATCGTTCTGGCCTCCGGCTACGATCTCGACGCCCTTCATGCCGTGCAGGCGAACGAGCTATCCGCACCCGACCTGACGCAAGCCGGTGCCGAGCCCCGACAAACCGCCACCGTTCATCGCCTGTCGTTTGCGATGACGGGCGAGGATGTGGGTGGGTAAATCTCACGGAGAATGTCACTGGTTTGCAGCGGTGTTTCTACGTGCCGGTAATTTTGCAGATCGGGACGTGTTGCCGGTATCGGCATCTTGCAAAAAATCCACCCACGCTCCCACGTATTTAAACGCCGTCGGCAGTTCTGCTGTTACGAGTTCATCGGCCTTTGCTGCCAACCGAGCGCCAGCGCTCGACCACCGCCAATCCCATGCCGCTGCCACAAGACGAGCACGCACCGGATTGAGTTCGACATACCTGACTGCTGAAACATAGTGATCTTCATGCAAGGGGATCGAGTGAAATCGCGCTTGCCACAAGTGGCCGCTCCAGCCTTGGCGACGGTTGACCGATGCTGCATACTTGCGATGAGTAGTTGCAACCGCGTTGCGTAAACTGGCGGGACTGGACGGAATGAGGACGAGGTGCACATGGTTCGGCATCAGGCAATAGGCCACCACTTCTACTCCCGCATTCCGGCATCCGTCGGCCAGCAACGCGATGTACGATCGATAATCGTCGTCGCTGAAAAATGTCGTCATGCGCCGGTGACCACGCTGAGTGACGTGATGCGGCAAGCCAGGAATGACAACACGAGCGGTACGGGGCATACTGAAGACACTACAACAACGCGCATCAGAAAACAAGAACAAAATAAGAACAATGTGTCTCCAGCGCAGGTTCGGGGACAGTTACCGGTTGGACCAGCGGCGCACGATTCAACGACGCTTTCTGGATCGGTAACTGTCCCCGTGCCGAACGCAAGTAACGGTGCCCCTGACCTACCACCAGCAGCAGCAGGCTCGGATAAGTCTGCGCATTCGAATGGCGCTGCTGACTCGAAACCACAAGCCCCAAATCCAAACGCCGCCCCCGGTAGCCCGTTCCAGTACGCGGCACCGGATGGCTCCGCCAAGACGATGTCGGCGGTGCTGGGCGAGATCGTGTGGCTGATGTCGCAATCGCAGATCCACAAGTCGTTCTTTATCTCGGACCTGGAGTGGCCCGCCGCGAAGGCGGCAAATGAAAACCAACCGATGACGCCGGTGATCCTGAAGCAGTTCCGGTTGTTCTACGATAAGGAAAAGCCAATAGGCGTGGTGTTCTGGGGCACGGTATCCGACGAGGTTGCAGCGCGGCTCGCCGAGGGCACCTCGAAGCTGCGCCCGCAGGACTGGAAGAGCGGCGAGCACCTGTGGGTCGTCGAGACCATCGCCCCCTTCGGCGGCGCCGAAGAAATGGTCAAAGACCTCAAAGCCGCTGTGTTTCCGGATCGCGAGATACGGATGCTGGTGGTGAAGGATGGCAAGCGGGATGTGAGGGTGGCGTGATGGGGCGACATGCCACGGCGTTAGTCAGAACCATTAAATATGCAAGCATACTTTTCTTGTTTTGCGGTTTCGCAGGGACAGCATTTGCTGAAGGATTTAGTGTCTGTAGTGGTGGTGGTAAGTTGCAAACGCGGTTCACTCATCATCCCACAAGGCAGCATTGCTGCATTGGCGCAAGTGAATGCCGACAATCGACAGGTAGCGTCCCCTTCTTAACGGGAGCATACTGCGCGCTTTCTCGTACGCAGATTGATTGTGAAAAAATTACTTCACCAGAAGGTGATTCTCTGGATTTCTTAGTCACTGATGAACTTTTATTCCTGAATCCATCGTCCATTGACATGAGGCCTGAACTATCGCCAGGAAAAACAGTTAGATCAGTAGTTCTCAACGAGCTTCAGAAAAATGAGCCTGTTAGCGTATTGATAAGTGTGCGAACGGGAAGCAGTGATATGTACCTCAAGAGAGATCGCACTAGCGACAAACTGTTATTCGGATCGTTGAGTTCATTTGCAGGCAGCCTATTTACCGTTCGCTTTTATCCATCCGTAGAGTATCGTATATTTGGGGTGCGAGAGAATTGTCTTATCGACCGGCCCAATGTTTTTGTGACTGTACGAGAAACCGGCATCATGCATGGCGTGGATTGCGTGATTGCGATAAAGAGTTGGATTGACAATAGATGTAAGATGCGATTATCGCCACGACATGTATATTCGCAAATATTAAAAGCCCTTGCGGCGTGTGACTAGTCGCCAAGAAACGATGATTGAATTACTGAGGAAGCCATGGCAGATTACATAATTCCAATTGTGTTTCCTGTTCAGCCGATAACGGTGTTGCCTGGTCTGCAGCTTCCTCTTCTCGGGCATGCTGGTGCTATTCTCGTTAACGGGGCGACCGGCGAGGCCGTCTATTATGATTATGGCCGCTATCAGGCTGAAACCCCTGGCCAAGGCGCAGGCAGTGCGAGTGATGGGACCTTTACGGGGACAGTTGCCGATTCGGGATAACGCTTTGTAATTATTGAAATTTCTTCAAATCGGTAACTGTCCCCTTCGTACCTTGGCGAATCCCCGATATCAGTGACTGTCCCCTTGCCCCCCTTGCCGCCCTCAAGGTGTGAGTGCTGCCGTGACGGCGGCAGGGTTGCGGGCGATGACGGTCAGGTAGGCACGGGCGCAAGTGTCAGGCTCCGCCGCACCCTGCTCCCAATCGCGCAATGTGCCGAGGGGGATTTTGAAGCGGGTCGCGAACTCTTCTTGGGTCAGCCCAAGTGCCTGCCGAATAATCTTTGAACGGGCGACGCGCTTCATGCGCTTGAAGTCGTCAGGCTTCAAGGGTTGCGCATCAGGGTCGCTCAACGCCGCCGCCATAACTTCATCGTCCGTCATTGGACGCAGAGGCTCAAGGGTTTTACCGGTTTTGCTGGTAGTAATCGTCTTGCTCATGTTTGGTTGCCCGTCTGGCTGAAATTATGCGGATGCGCTCGCCGCGCTCGGTATAGGACACGAACAGCAAGGTGCCCTCGACTATGCCCGTCCGTGTGAAGCGGTTCTCGTCGTAGTCTTTGCGGTCGTCGTATTCGGCGATCCCGAAGGGGTCAGAAAAAACCAAGCGGGCACGACCGAACGAAACGCCATGCTTGGCGTAGTTCGCAGCTGCCTTTGCATCGTCCCATTCGAAGTTGCCATCATTCATAAATATACTGCTTATCAGTAGTGAAATCAAGTGTCCACATCTACGTACATCGGTAGAGACCGCCACCGGTCCGATCAGTGCCGTCGATGATCAGAAGTCCACGGACCGATGGGGGCTCCTGGGACAGTCACTGATTTTCCCGAAAAGCCTGCCACACCTTGGCAAATTCCCGGCATCAGTGACTGTCCCCTTGAACGCCTTTTGTGGGGCGCACCGCATATGCCTCCCCACTGCCGTCATCCCGGCGCGACCACTTGGGAGTCCCCTTGCGGGGCAGGCCGGGACCTACGACAAGTGTCAACAGGCGCGGTGCTGGCGGAAGATCGCGAGCCGCGGCACGCGTTTATTTCAATCGCGAAGCCGGTTCAGCTGAAGGTTGCCGTGGGTCCCGGCCTCCGCCGGGATAACGGAGCTTTTTGGCGAACTTTCGAGTGTTAGAATGAGATGTGCAAACCGCAAAATTCACCACGTCGCAAATTATCGCTGCGAGAAAACTTCGCCAGACTTATCCCCGCTCTACCAATCTCCCGCATACTCACTCTCGACCTATGCGCATGAGGGGACGCCAACCGGTGGCGACTGCTGGCGGCGCACGGGTTGGCAGGTCAAAGGGTCAAACCCGGGTACGCTCCCGGTGCCGATTTGAGGCTCGCCGCAGCGGCGCTGTGGAACCCGGCGTGT
>JANOYV010000160.1:0-54925 GCA_031429105.1 Hyphomicrobiaceae bacterium
TGTAAATGCAGATCTGCGTGAAGCTGGTGGGTTCTGCAAATTTGATAGTCCAGCTTGGCTTCATCTCCCGCATGGAATGTAACCCCTGCCCCGACAGGAGACCGGAGGGTGTGTATTCTATGTGTGTGGAACTTGCGGCGCATTCGAAGGTACCTAATTCGAACTGTTGATGGCTTCCATCGCTACCGATAAATTTGACGAAAGACAGGTTCAGCACCTCCGGCACATCGGTCGTCAGAGATAAGCGCAGGCCCGTTACGGGCTCCGACGGCTGCAGTCGAAGGCAATTTAGCTCGCTACTCCCAAAAAATCCAAATGAAGGCAGGAAGCTGTGCAGCGCGTTCTTCTCAGTCATTAGACCTCACAGGTTTATTCATAAATGCGAAACAGAGACCCTAACCATACACTCACGTGCGGGCCTCAGAAAGGTCCCGCCATGTGCTGTACTCATCATTCCTGTATCGCCGGCGTTTGGAGCGAACAGTCAAGTCGGTCCGCGATCCTTATCGCTGCCGCACTCGATATAATTGCGACGATGCGCGTGGCAGCGGTGAATATGTATCACTCTACCCGGTTCAAAGTTTTGATACGTTTGCCGACGATATCTTCAACCTTTCCGAATGGTTTTCCACGAGCGGAGGGGAGGCGATCGTCGCCATGGAATCGATGAGCATGTACTAGCCCTGATTTATCTGCTGCTTGATGAGCACGGGATTGGAGTTTTTTTGCAGACGCTTCCGCTGCCCAGGTTCATGTTTGATCGCATGTAAGACGGGAGTATTGCCTAGTGATTGCAATGCAACACGTCTGTGGGCCGCTTCGCGCTAGCTGACAATCCGAAGTGTGCGGTTTGGGGCTTCGCGCATGTATGCGCGTGGGTGAATTCGCCTCAGCACCGCACACTGACGACGGCCAAGCAGGAACGTTTTTCCAGTGGTTGCAGAGAGATCCACGCATGGCCGAAGTTGCCCAGCAGTCGATGCCTCATACACCGCAACAACGCCTATCTTAAGACGGTCGTTGTTCGCCTTAAAGGCAGTTGACACGCGAGGGATCGCGAGAAAACCAGTTTCAAATATCTTATTTCCCTCGCAACACCGAGAGGAGGTGAAGTGCCGTTGCTTGTTGCTCGTGAGGGAGATGGCGTGATTTCATTTCGACTAAAAGATCTTCAAGCGCTGACTCTATGGCTTCGGGAGCGATCACCTTGGTTTTAATCAGCACATCAACTATCGTTGCAAGCACTGCAGTCGACCCAGCCAGTAGGCGAGTCAAGCGTTCTTCTTCGCCCGCCGCCATGTTACGTTTGTCCTATCCATCAGTTGTGCGCTGCAGCCATATAGCCTCTGGGATTGAAGAAGATCAAGATAGCGTTGTGCGTTGTGCACTGTCTATTGGAGGCCGTTGAGCGGTAAGAGCTGCTTGCAGTTCATACATGGCCGGGACTTTAGTTGGGAGTGCTTGAGTTTGCGCTCGTTGCCTCTTCTTGTCGTTGTATTTTGGCCTCATCAACCGAGCTCGTCAACAACTGCAACTAACATTGCTAGGCTTGCTTTGCGACCGCCGTTAGCGTGAGTTCATGTAGTTGTCTTTATCCGGTCACGCTAACAGAGCATTTCTCCATGCATAGTCAGGCCTCCTTCGAAGAAATTGCCACTGTCGGCGAGCCTAGCCTTGCCTACAGTGCTGAAAAGCAGGGGGCCGTGGAACATGGTATTCATTGCGACGGTTGCGTGGTTTATGGCAGCGAGTTGATTATTTCTGGTTGGGTAATCGGTGACGCGGAGCTGCGGGTGATCGGACCGGATGGCGAGTTGCAGCGTCGGATGTTTTTCGGCTTCAGCGAGCGCCCCGATCTCCGTGTTGGCTATAAGTTAGAACCGGGGGTCAGGGCTAAGTCATTCATCTGCATCGTAAGGGACTATTTAGGCGAGAAATTGACTATTGCTGGGTACGTCGAGAGCCGGACCGTCGTGCTAACCGCTTGCGCTGCTTTTGTTATTATCGATGCTGCCGAACTTTCAGACTTTATCGTCGGTCACATCGACAAGTCAGGAACGATCTTTCGTGCGATGTGTGATTCGCCCGAGTGGGTGGCACTGCTGTTGCCGCTATTGCCATTGGCCAATGAGAGCGAGAAGATCGCCCGGGCCAATATGGAGGATGCGCGGATCATTCCTGGATTTGGCGGACTGGTCGTCGGCTGGGCCTTCGCCTCAGGTCGGAGTGAGCTATTCATTGTAACCAAACAAGGTTGGGCTCGACGACTTTCGCAAGCGTGCCGTTGGCATCGACCCGACATTGTCGAGGCCTTCTCCAATGATTTTGGCAACTCGACGTTGAACGCCGGCTTCGTTGCCGCGTTACCAAGTACGCTCCAGCTTGCTGATGACATTATTCTGGTATGCGCAAACGAAAATTTCGCCTATCGACTAACATCCCGAAAATTAGAGGCAATTACTGAGGACCCGTTGACATTCGCCAAGTGGTCGTTCGCGCTACCGACATCGATCAACAATTTTGCCGAGCACTACGCTTCGCTCGACGGCCCGATATTGTCGCGTCTTATCAAAGGGCAAAGTCAGCGTAATCTGCAAATCCCACCGATTGATACTTTTTTTGGACCAGTAGTTACTAATCCGAAGTGCTCGATCGTGGTGCCTCTCTATGGTCGATACGATTTCATGTTCAATCAGTTTTTGGAATTCGCGGATGATTCGTTTTTCACGCAGTTTGTTGAGCTGATTTACGTAGTCGATGATCCGCGAATTGCTGATAATGTCCTGCGTGAGTGTCCTGCATTGTACGAATATTACGGAGTACCATTCCGAGTAATTAATGGAGGGACTAATCGTGGGTACTCATCTGCCAATAATTTAGGCGTACGCTTTTGTACTGCCGAGAACATCTTGCTGTTGAATTCTGATGTGATTCCGATTGAAAGTGGCTGGCTTGATAAAATGATTACTGCGCTCGATGCCAATGAAAATGTTGGGATTGTTGGTGCGAGATTGCGTTATCCGAACCAATCGCTGCAGCATGACGGCATCGCTTTTCAATGGCATGCTCCGTGGGGAACCTATATTAACAAGCATCCTGGAATGGGTATGGAGCCTACAGCGCCTTCCAAGACGCCCGTTGAGCGAGTTGCCGTTACAGGTGCCTGCATGCTATTGAAACGAGCGATTTATGACGCTGTAGCGGGGCTTGACGAAGAGTATCTTATTGGCGACTTTGAGGATACCGACTTATGTCTCAAGGTCCGCAAGTTAGGAAAAAGCATTGTTTGTGTTCAAGACGTCAATCTCGTTCATCTCGAGCGCCAGTCGTTCGTTGAGCAGGGTAGCGGCTCATTCCGTTCGCGAGTGACTCAGTATAATTCGGTTAGGCATCAAGAGCGTTGGGGCAGTTACATTGCTACATTAGTAGGTCCAGCCTTGGAAAACAATTGATATCATGCGTGTACTTATTATATCTCACGGACATCCTGACTTCAATGTAGGCGGCGCTGAGATCGCTGCGTACAATCTTTTCTGTGCATTGAAGCAGCGGCCTGGTGTGGAGCAAGCGATATTTCTCGCGCGATCAGAGCTTAGTTCGCTTCCATACGGTTCAATTACTATGCGTCGTGGAGGAGAATATCTGTGGCGCCAAGATATTGGCGACTGGTTCCGATTGCGATCGGCGACCTTTGAGGCAATTTGCGAAAACTTTCGAGAGTTCCTTCTGTTAATCAAGCCAGACGTCGTTTTTGTGCACCATTTTGCCCATATCGGCATCGAATCGCTCCGTGAAATCCGTCGCACGCTCCCCAAGGCAAAGATTATTCTGACACTTCACGAATACATGAGTATATGCCACAATAAAGGTCAAATGATAAAGGCTGTCACAAATCGCCTTTGCTACCGAGAAAGTGCCGACGATTGCAGCCTTTGTTTTCCAGATATTTCCATGGAGCAGTTTTGGTTGCGTAGGCATTACATACAACGGCACTTTGAGAGTATCGACTACTTTGTTTCACCGTCTGAGTTCCTACGACAGCGTTACATCGATTGGGGTATTCCAGAGGACTCAATTACTGTTATTGAGAATGGTCAGCCACAGTTCGATCAGGCGCCGTTGACGCGAATTGACGGATCTAAGCGCCTACGCGTTGGTTTTTTTGGTCAAGTGACGGAATTCAAAGGAGTTGATCTTCTACTGCAGGCTGTGAATATGTTGGCTCCCAGCTTACGGAACCGGTTGCTCGTTGAAATTCATGCGGCAAACATGGACAATCAAACTAGTCAGCTAAAGGAAACAATTTTCAACCTCCGAGCGCCGCTCATAGCCGATGGTTCTGTTCGCTGGGTCGGTGCTTATGAGCGCAGTGAGATAAGCAGGCGCATGTCAAAAGTCGATTGGGTAATCGTTCCCTCGATCTGGTGGGAGAACTCGCCTATGGTTATCCAGGAGGCATTCGTGGCTGGTCGTCCCGTAATTTGTGCAAATATCGGAGGGATGGCGGAAAAAGTAACCGACGGCGTCAATGGTCTGCATTTTGAGGCGCGGAATCCAGTCGATCTTGCTGAAACGCTTCAACGGATCGTGGAAAATCCTGCCTTGCGAGATGAACTTGCTGCAAATATTAGGCGACCGTTTAGTTACGCCGAATGTGCAGATATACACATGCGGCTCGTAGCACATCTGCGGGGCTAACAAGTCCGGCCTCGCGCGCGCCGACCGCACGTAGCATCAATGGAGAACGTATTCATCCAGGGATTTATGCTTTGTCTGCGAACTGGAATTCGACTTGGTTTGAATGGTAGAGGTTGAGCGAAACCTTACGGCGATCGCCGCCTTTGATAGCTTAGCGAGCCTGTGGACCGTAATGTCAGCAAAGTCCGTGCAGATTTCGAAAGTAAAAATGGGGATGCCGAGCTATTCGAAAAAATGGGGGGGCATAGGTGCCTTACCGCTTCAACCTTGAGTGCGCGGTGAAATGTATGGAACTTCCGTGGATATGTAAATCTGGGTTCTTGCGCAGAAATCTTTAAGAACCCTATAAATTGGGATAGTTTTCGTGGCTGCCGTGCAGGTAAGCGGATTGAATACAAGATCCAGTTATTGCTCTTCGCACTGTGGGCGAGTGAAGTTTAACTAAAAATTGCGCGGTTTTCGAACAAGGCTCATTAAAAATGACCACGATCATCACTTATGGAACCTTTGATCTTCTGCATGTTGGCCATCTGCGTCTGTTCGAGCGCCTGAAGGCCATGGGCGACAGATTAGTGGTGGGGATTTCGACGGACGAATTTAACGCTGTCAAAGGGAAAAAATCGCTCATAACGTTTGAAAATCGCGTGGCACTTGTCGCTGCGCTGCGCTGCGTTGATTCTGTATTTCCGGAGAATTCGTGGGAACAGAAGCGCGGTGATATCATCCGCCATGATGCGCAAATATTTGCCATCGGTGACGATTGGCAAGGGAAGTTCGATGAGTTGGGCGACATCTGCAAAGTCGTTTATGTGCCGCGAACTGAGGGCGTTTCATCGACTGAAATTAGGCGCGGGCTGTCAGTGCTGTCGAGCGGTCGTATAGCGGAACTTAAGCAGGCAATCGACTTACTCGGAAGCGTAGCTAAGGAACTGGGCACTTGAAGCCATTTCCTTCGTAGGCGCGTCCTTCCAACTCTGGCCACGGCAATTTAGCGCGTTAGCGTCCAAACGACTGTTGAGAACGGCACCACTCACTTGTTAGTGGTATGCGGCGCAATGGGTTGACATGCTTACGATCCCTTAGAAATCAAATCCCCACTGCCCCTTCTTGCTCTCGACAAAAATCGCCACTGGTTGGGGATCACCCGCCTGCACCGTTATCGGTTCATGGGGTTGCTTTGGAGGTGGTGACTGTTGCGGCGTTATCGCATCCACGGTCCGAACCAGAATTGCCCGAGCCGTTGCCGCATCCAGCGGCTTGATCGCCCCGCCGAGTGCGGTGCTGCGGGTGACGTAGCCGCCAAAGCATTCAAGTGACAACGTGTTGCCGTGGACGATGTAAGCGTTCGCATTGCGCATCAGCAGGTTCAACGCCGTCATGTGCACACAGGTAAGGTCACGGTCGGTGCCGTAGAACGTCGCGTTGGGAGCCAACGGCATCGCAGCAATGAAAAACCGACCGCTGCCGCAGGCCGGATCGGCAATACTGATCGCTTCTTGGGTCGGCTCTACGATCATTTGAACCATCATCTGGCACAGCGGCTCGGGCGTGAAGAACTGACCACTGTATCGGTTGGTGATGGCTTCCTGTTCGTAGATGCTGCCGAGATAATCGGGGAAGCTACTGTTGAGCGCCGATTCCGTGCGGCAGGCGTGAATAAACGCACCTAGGGCGTTGGCAAAGTGATCGGCGGGATGATCTTTGCCAGGAAGGCGGGGGCCGTACTTACGCATAATTGCCATATAGCGTTCATCGTCGTCGCCAGGTTGGCGCGCGAGCGCTGCCACTGCCAACGCCAGCCAATCGTCCCACAGCTTGAAGAAACTATCGCCCGTACTGGCTTGAATTTTATAAAGCTCTTGGGCAATTGGATGCGACATTCATTCGGGCAGTCACTTGGGTATTGGGTTATCTGACAACCAGCAGCCGAGCGCCCTTGGCGCTCGACGATCAGTGCCAGCGTCAGCGATCGTTACCGGTGCGGCGGAGACACCAGGGTGGCTCCGGTCGGGCGGTCTGTCCGCCCGACTAGAGCGCGATCCCGCGCGACCAGCGCGGGAGACGCCCCTGCCCTACCGCCCTTCGCGCTCGGCAGGCTTTTTCTTGACCTTGGTAGCTGCCACTGGCTCGACGACGACCTTCTCCAGTGGATATTGGGTCGAACCCGTCAGGTACTTAGAGACATGCGGATTGACCTGGTAGCGGCTGTCCTTCTCCCACACGGAGAGATGAATTTCCGCCTCCCCTGCGGCCAACTGGGCGCGGCCCCAGAGGTCGGGTCGCTCGCCAACGCCGTCTTTGACGTCTACGTCTTTGAATTCATTGTCGAGCAGGAACAGCCGGTATTCGCTGGGCTGACCTTCCACTGGCTCTACCGCATCGGCAGGACCGGCCAGCAAGGCATCCATTTGCGCATCAAAACTGCCGTTTACTGGTTGACGGCTGATGGGCCCTGACAAAAACCGCTTGCCGTCCTTGCCGCGCCCAAGAAACAGCGCGAACGCATATTCTTCCTCGGTGCCGGGCTTGACGAAGCGTCCGTTGTACACGGGCTTGCGGTCACCGGGCCGCTTGTCGCGGTTGATGTTGGTTTTGAAGTTGCCTTTCGTCTGATCCATGCCTGTCCCTTTCTTTGGCCAGACCATGGTCACGCTATCGGATAACCTCCGTCAATTTCACTGCCTACGGAACAATCACCAATTTTACTTAGCGATCGCGCGCCCGGCGCCGGGACCTCCGCGACGGCACCGCCTCTGCCGACGAGATACCATCCCGCGCATCGTCCCCGCCCAGCAGACGCCATTCGCGCACGTCCAACCGCGTCCGCTCTTGCTCAATCTGCGCCAAACGGTGTTGCAACTCCGCGCGCCGGGCAAAGTCGCGGGCGGCATCTGGATTGCGCGAGCGGTCGCTTACCTCCTGCTCCTGCCGTGCGGCCTGCATCGCTCCCAGGGCTTCACGGTGCAGACCAAGCCGATATTGGTAGTAAGCTCCGAGCGGCTCGTTCGACACGGCTGCTGGCGCACTTACTGCAACCATCGGCACTGGTTGAGCCTTCTCCAGTTCCTGGGCGGTTAGCTCGTACAGCAAGCGCCGCTCGGCCAGGATCTCGCCAATGGCCAGGCGGCGCTGGTCCCGGTTGGTCCAGGGTGCCACACGCAAGCGCTCGCGGAAGGTCGAGGGCATTAACAGGATGGCGCGTTTCTGCTGTAGATCGAGACCCCGCAGCGGATCAAGCGGCGTCCAGGCAGTGTGAGCATAGGAACGGAGGATAGGGTCCATATGAGCGCGTCCAAGGCTTGGAAATCAGCGACAACGCACTACACTCCCCTAGTCACCACATGAGTGTGGCACGACCAGGACACAACAGGAGCTGAACAATGGCAGAAGGCTTATGGAGCCGCGATAAGCTGCAAAAGCTGGCCAAGCAGCGGCTGTCCCAACGCGCCAAACTGCAACCCGTCGAGCAGGCGGCGCTCGCTTTTGCCCGCTGGCAAGGCATGACCGACGAAGCTGACGTTAATCTCGACGCCGCCAAAGCCGAATTGGACCGGCTGACCGACGCGATGGACCCGAAACAGTGGGAGCCACTCAAGGACTTAGTCGGTGCCATCGACGACCAGGTGCTACGGGGCCTTATGGCCTATTCGATACAGCGCTCGGCGGACCAATTGCGCGAACAAGCTGTGGAACTGACAGCGCAATCCGAGAGTATGCCACCCGCCGACCCGCCTGCGAAAAGGGCAAAGAAAACGAAGAAGCGCGACAAGAGCCGTTGAGGACCTGACATCATGGCGACTTGGTTCACCCGGCGACACGTATCAGCCCAACCCAACCCCACCGACACGAGCCCCACGATGCCGGTAACGAACGACGCTCCCCTCCTCGGCTGGTGTCTAGTCACGTTTTTGAATGATGTGCTGGAACCGTCGGAGAATGGCCGAATCACATGTATCGAACTATTCAACCACTATCGGCTCTGGTGCGCAGACCAGCGACTGGTGCCGATTAACGAGGGTGATTTCATCGAGCAACTAGGCAAGGTGGCCCCACAAGTCGACATCCCGATCAAGCAGTCGGGTGGGAACATCACGCTTTTCGGAGCGAGAATAATACCTTGCGGGTGAGCACTCGACAATCACTGCACTGATTTACCGATACTGAGTGAAGTTGCTACCCCAAAGACTTCGGCAACAGTGGGTGTCACCGCACACGCGGCGCCACCTTCACCGCCGCCATCAACGACTTCGACTGATGCGCGAACTTCGGCGCCAGTACCATGGGCCGATCGCCTCGCGTGGTCACCACCATCTTGTCACCGAAAGCATGGCCCATCAGCTGGTCCTTGGTGGCCAGCGGCGTTTTCTCGCCGGTGAACACGTTGCGCACCTCCCCCAAGGCTGGCGCAATGAACTTGATCTCGTCCGCCTGCGGCTGAAGGAACGTCCGTACCCGGCAGGCATCGACGATACCGGGTGCCCGCGCCGCCCCATAATGCTGGACCAGCTGGCCATAGGACTGGGCGAACATCCATAGCCTTAGACCGGCACTTCGCCCCACGTCCTGCATGTCGAGGACCGACGTGAAATTCCCCAACTGGGGCATTTCATCGAGGAAGAACGTAATTGGCGGCTCGTCACGCGTGGCAGCATGATTTTTCAGCAAACGGAAGTGCTGGTAGACCAGCAATCGAATGATGGCACCGAAGCCTTTGGGTTCGTCGATGCAAATATAAAGGCTGGTACCCGGTCGCCGGCGCAAATCAAGGGGATGCCAGTCGCTGGTCGCCAACGCCCGCCGCACCAACCCGCTGCGCCCAAACACCGACAGATGCCGTCGCGCGGCATCGAACACGCTTTCCAACCGGTTGGTGTCCAAACCATCCCGAAACGTCGTTGCGGCCTGTCGCAGATCGGGAATGGCATAGCGCTCGGCCAGCGTTTTCAAGGCGTGTATGATCCCCATTGTGTCCGGGTGACCACTGCTGCGATCATCGGGGTCGCTGAGCACGGTCGACAATGACAACATTTCACCGAGAGCTTCCATGGTGCGTTCGGCCTTGGGCGCGGCTAGCGCCAACAACATGGCGAAGGCCCACAGGAAATCGCGGCCCTTGCCTTCCCAATACGGGTCCTTGTCCTGAGCCCGTTCGAGGATGACCTGGTGGCTGAACACCTCGCAGTCGTTGGCAGCCTCGGCGGGGTCGTTGGAGATGAAATCAAACGGATTGAACGCATGGGTGTTGCCGCTCGGGTCGGTGGGCGCGAACCGATACACTGGCCCGAACGCCGCCTTGCGATGCCCTGCTGTTTTTTCCCAAAGCTCACCCTTTACGTCGAGCACGACGACACTGCCGGGATAGGTCAGCAAGTTCGGGATGACCAACGCCGAGCTCTTACCAGCACCAGGACCGGCGATGGTGATCAGGCTTTCGTGGCCTGGGTAGAAGACGTGGGTGTTGGTGCCGGGCAACGAGCCAACAAACAGCGCTGGCGGCGTGCGCTTGGCTGCGTAGGTGCGGCTTTGTGCCAAATCATCGGCGGTCATCCAGCGGGCACCGTCGTATAGCCCCTGCCCTCCCATCGGGACCCCTGGAACGACACCGACGGCGGTCAGATGGAGCGCCACGTCGCGGGCGGCATCGGCCATGAAGGCGTCCCCGCCGTGCACAAGATGTTTCACGAGTTCCTGCGCTGCGCGCACGGCCTCGACGGCGCGCGGGTGACCAGCCAAACTCGGCAATGGTTTGACCACGCCACTCCCATCAGCCCAGGCGAACTGACAAACAAACCTGACCCACTGCTCGTGGGTGTAGATCCCTCGTGCCAGCAACTGCGCGACTGCGCGAAAGATCGCCTTATCGCGCTCCTTGAGACTGAGAAACGGTCGTTCCACGACGAGGTCAGCAAACAACTGTTCTACTTGGCGCTTTTTCAGATGCTGCCAGCGCTTGAAGTTGAACGTCACAGCGGCCGATGCGGCAGCAGTGGCTGGCGCGCCGATGGCTAGAACCGCGTCGAGCAAATACTTGCCAGTCGACGGCGCATCCGCGTACTTGGCTTTATAGAAGTTCTGGACTTGATCGCCCGTGTACAGGCTGATCACCGCAGGCACGGGCACCGACAGCACAAAAGCGGGGTCGCCCAAGGCCTCGTCGACGGCCACGGGAAAGGTTTTGCAAGTGTAGGCCGATAAGTCGAGCATCACACACCTTTGAATGTCGGCGGATTGGCTGGCCGGTAGGCCATCAGGATGGTGCGGTCATCAAGATCGTTGGCAGCCGTTCCGGCCAGATATCCGGCCCAGAAGAATGCAAACCGGCGCGGGCCGTAGGTAGCGAGAACATCGTCAATGCTGTCCAACTGCTCGCAATCAAACCCGCTCATCCCAGACTTCCCATTTTCGACCGTAAACAGATTGTTGGCACCATCACTGGTCAACAAAAGTGCTTTAAGATCGGGGCAGAGCTCGGCGCGGCTTGCCACGCGATCGACCCAACTCGCTTCAGAGATGCTGTAGACACCGCGTCCCCACGACTGGGGACTTGATAGAAACGGTGCCAAACGCCGCCGGTTGGCAGCACCCTTTTCGGTATAGGCCAGGATGCTGCTGTCGCCGACGCTGGCGGCCGCAATGTGGTTGCCGGTCAGCACGGCCACCGCCAACGTCGCGGCAAACACGTGTGTGGGTTCACCATCCGTCCGGGCGCGCTCGGCAATGGCTCGATGAGCGGCGGCCATCGCCGCCTCTACCATCGCGGCAGTTGGAGTTCCCTCAGTCAACGTGTCTGCCAAAAACTCTTCAACCGTCGCAACCGCCAACCGTGCGCCTTGGGCCGAGCGGGGCTGGGTACTGACCCCGTCGGCGAGCACCATCACGGTGTGGGGGCCGACCAACGAGAGACGGTGGGCGTCCTGGACGGGCGCCCCTTCGTCGTAGTGGTTCTCACCGTGCTCGGCCACTGCCGCCAGCAGCCACGGGGGCTGCCAGGCGGTGTGGATGGACATCAGGGGTGGCGGCGAGCGCCATTCAATCGATGACGGTTTTGTCATTGCCACTGTCCTTTGGTTTGTTGGTGGCGGCCTTGGCGGCCTCATCGGCACTCATGTTGAGCGTCGAGATATTGATGATGGTGGCCGTCACCGTTTCCACCAGAGTTTCAGTGAGCTTCAGCCCTTCTGCTATCGGATGAACCGAGGTGGCACCGGAGAGCTGCCCCAGCCGTTCCATGCCGCTCAGACCGGAGCCGACCGAAAAGATCCGGTTGCCAATGAAGTCGCTGTCGCAGCCGTTCGGCGTCACGAAATGCATGACGGCTGCCGTTTTAATGCTTTCCAGCCCCTGCATGCCGCCGACCCGTGCGAGACGGGCTTGCACGGCTGTCCACTTGGCATCACCTGGCACCATGTCGGTCGGTCCGCCGTCGGTCAGGTGGATGATATGCGGCAGGCCAATCGGTGTCTTGTTGGCGCGAAGTTCGGTCTGCCGGGCGTGGATCAGCCGCAATGCATGTTCGAGCGCTGCACCGGTGGCAGTACCGCCCTTGGGCGTTAGTGGCGCGAAACTCGCCGGTAGCTCGGTGGCGAGTGTCCATGGCAGGACCTCCACCGTATCGTTGCTGTAGGCCACGACCGCGAGGTCTATCTGCTTATGTACTTTGGCCAGCGGCGTACCTTTGCGCGGCTCACGCAAGGCCTTGAAGACCAGCGGGATTGCCTCGTTGATGGCTTGAATATCGGGCGGATTGCCGTTGAATGATTCTGCCGTCGAGCCGGAAATATCGACGAGCAGAACGAACAGGAAGCGCTTCAGGTGGGCGTCAGCGACCGGCACCTTACCGGCGGCAAGATTGGCCATGTTTCCGATGACGGCTTTAGCTATCTTACTCATAGTGTGATCCTTTTTGGTGTGTGGACTGGACAGGTATTCCGGGACCAGCGGATCGTGGGGGTCGTTGGTTCTCGTTTGTCGGAGCTAGAGGGAACGCGAGACGCGGCGAAGTTCGGGTGGCGTCGGCATCATCGGTACCGGGCCTTTGCGTTGGACGGCAGCAACGACCTGCCTAATCCAGCTGTCGAAGGTGTGGGGAGCGGGCGCGACGAAGGCGGCGCCGACGAACAGCGCGTCGAACGGACTACCCGCAACGTCAGCAGCTCTCCGTTGTTGTTGCTTTGGCACCGCAACGCGTGGTTGCGGTGCGATGCCTGGCTGTATGGTCGTTTTAGCAACGGTTGGGCGCGGCGCTAGCCTTGCGACCGGAACAGTAGGATTGACAATGCGCAGGCCACTTGCCTGCTCGCTGCCTGGTGCAACCCCAACAACCGTCGGCTGGGGAACAACCACCTGGACACCAGGTTCTGGCGCGGGTGGCAGCACGGGGTGGGGCACAACGCCGGAATAGCTGCACACCGCAAGCGCCAGCGTCGCGGCCATGAGGTGGGCTGGAGCGCTTGTTCGCGAATTCCGTGGTCGCAGCCGGACGGGATTGAACGGGGGCTGCGCTCGCAACACCTGTAAAGCCTGTGGCTCATCGACTTCATCGAAGTGACCTCCGGTACTTGGACACCAGATCGGCCCACTGCTTGGCACTCATCACCCGCTGGCCGGTGAATACCGCTTCGAATGCCGCCCGCAGATCGGCATGCCAGGAGGCATAGGCATCTGCCGGGGCGTCAGCGATCAGGGTTTGGCGCAAGCCATCGACATAGGGGAACTTACCAAGGCGGATGTGATCGTCCTCACAGCCGTCGAGATCGAGGAAGGGATGGGCACCATCGATTCCTGACAGCGCCATCAGAATCTGGAAGATGAGAATGGCGAGCACGAAATCGTCGTGCGCGGCGGTGAGCTGGCCAAGGTTGGGATTGCGAAAGTATTCTGGCGAACGATAGCCGACAGTGGTGCCTGGCGTGTCGAAGGTAGCGCAGTCTGGCCCGGTCGAGAACCGGACAGTGTCCATGTCGATGAAATGGATGCTGGCGAAGGCATAGTCGACAAACAGGTTGCTGGGTGACAGATCACCGATCACAAACTGCCAGCGGTGGGTATGCAGGCGATGCAGTTGATCTGCGAGTGACACGGCGATGTGAATGCCGCGCTCGTGGCTCATCTTGGTGCGATTACTCTTATCGCTGAGCACGTCGGTCAAAGACATGTGGATGTCCAGTTCCGGCACGGTGAGCCCGATTATCGAGCGAGTCACATCGTCGGCAGCGGGGTCACGTTCTTTGAACACGATCCGGCGCGGCCAAGCGCAGAAAGGCAACTCGCGGTTGAGCACGGCGCGGTTGAGACCAAGACGCATGAGACGTTCGCCATAGCCAGAATCATTGGCGATGCGCTGCAGGATACTGTCGGAGTGGTAAATCTTGGCCAGCAACGGCGGCGTCGCTTTCGCATTAACACGATAGACGTGTGCGGTGCCGCCCTTGTTACCAACCGGCACGCCGAGGGTGTAGGAGGTCCAATCATCGGCCTCCCTCACGTCGGTGGCGAGACGAACAGCCCAATAGGATTTGCCTTGCAGTGAGGTCATGGCGTTCACGGAGTTTGGCTGGGGGACAAACGGCGGATACGCAGACGCAACAGAACTGCAGGCACACAGGTGAGCGCATTCCGAGAGCTAGGAATGGCGGTCGGCTAGGCGGATGACTTGGGGAAGCTCGGAGAACGTGCGCGGTAAGAGGCGTAGGAAATCAAGGCAGCGAGTGGCTTATGAACGTAGCCTGAATATCTCGGCCAGAATTAGGCAGCAGGAAGACGATCTCGTGGTCTTTTCATAAATGCGCCGCCTTGATTTGAATTCTGGTTGGTCGTCTTACCACCAGCCGAGACCGCTTCCTTTCTCAATTTCGAGATGGGCCAGAAGGAGAGTTAACTACGTTGCGCTTGCGTTAGTTTTGGATTTCGTGCCGCATCGAATGACGCTCCAGATGTGTGGTGGCACGACACCACGATGATGCAGATCTGTATGCTCAAGGCGCATAGGGGGCGTCCGTCACGCGCCACGCAAAGGAATAGCCTGTCTACCGGTTTCCTGAGATAGTGTGCGTAATTCAAACTAATAGGACCAGTCGCAGACTGGGTGTGGGCGCGTGCACATCAACTTTATTCGAAATGGGCTGATCGCCGCAGGCTTGATGAATGTCGGAGGCGTTCTGCTGTTCTCTCGTGCGTTCACGAATTCCGCAATCAACGAGGCCGATCCGGTGGTGATGTCGAATTTCGGGCTCCTAATGATCATCGTCTGGGGCTCAGCCTATTTGGGCGCTGCGACGATCACTTCAAGCATCAAATGGCTAGCGGGAGCTTTCGCACTGGAGAAACTTGTGTACGTAGCTGTATGGCTCCAATGGCTATCGGAACACAGCCTATCGCAACTCTATGCAAAGGATTTCTTGGCCGGAGCGTTCTTTAGCATCTACGGCGCAAATGATCTCGTATTCATGCTCTTTTTTGCGTGGGTCTTCTTTGTAGGACATCGCGGCGGACAAAACGTCTCTGCATACAATTCGCAGCACTAGTCACTGCTTGTGCGCATGATGAGTTATCTTGCTCTGAGGTGAGCGATCTCGTGCGACCACGATGCGGCCCCAGATTGCAGTGCGCGATCTATCGAACAAATCCGGCCCTATCCGCTGATAACTGCACGATAGAATGAGCGATAGGCATACTAACGCATTGAACCAGATAGGAGTTCTATCGATCAGATGCAGTTTAATTGGCTGAAGCGTGTGCGATAGAGTCACGCGACGCATAGGGCATGGCGTCGCCTCCGCTTGTTTAGCGCGCATGTTACCTTCCCGACCAGCCTGGCAGATTTTGCAGCATTGAGGTCGGCTGATCGCCCCAACCGGACATTCGACGACCTTAAATAACTCAAACGGCGGGCCATTCCCGAGGTAGGATGCGCCGAGCACGGGAGGCGGTCTTCATGGATCATTCGATCATCATTCGCCCGTTCGGGCAGGCGGACGCGAAGCAAGTCCGCGGCCTCTTTGTTACGATCAACCGTCTGTTGGCACCGCCGCACATGGCTGAGGCGTTTGAAGGCTACATCGCGACATCTCTCAAAGAAGAGATTGATCAGATCAGCGACTACTACGGTCGGAAAGGCGGCGGGTTCTGGGTGGCTGTCGACGGCGAAAAAGTCGTTGGGATGTTTGGGCTTGAGCCGTCATCGCCGAACGCGATGGAGCTACGCCGCATGTATGTCGACCCCGATGCCCGCCGTCGGGGTATTGCGCGTAAAATGCTGCTCTTCGCGGAAGGCGAGTGCCGCAAGCGCAATCGTCCTCAGATGGATCTGAGCACTTCCGAGTTACAGGGCGATGCGCTGTCGCTCTATCGTGCGTCTGGATATCAGCTGGTTCGCGAGGAAGTCGCCGTGGCGGCGAGCAACAAGACTCTGGGCGGTGGGATTCGTCGTTACCATTTTACGAAGTCACTTTGATGCACTTCGGCTTATGGCCCAAAGCGCCATGAAGCAGAGATCCTATTTTGAGTCCCAGTTTTACTCAAAACTGAGACTCATTCGAGCTTGGGTAGCAGAAAATGGCAATCAACTGCAGCTATGGCGTGGGCAAAAGCCTATTGAATAACATCCGTAAACGCCCTATAATCCTAACATGAACCGTGACGACGCTATTGCCCGCATCAAAAAGATTGAACCTGCTGTTCGCAATTTTGGTGCCGCTGCCCTCTATTTGTTTGGCTCTACTGCCCGGAATGAGGCCAAAGCCACCTCCGACGTGGACATCTTCATCGACCGCGATCCACGGAAGCCCTTTGGAATGATGGAACTTACCGGCCTTGAGTTCCTGCTTGAGGAAGTTCTGGGTGCCGACGTCGACCTTACCACCCGCACCTCGCTCCACCCGGCCTTACGCGACGACATCGAGAAAACGGCCATCCGCGTTCTGTGATCCGCCCTGCCCGCCCGCGCCTGCTGGACATCGATGAGAACATCACTGTTGCCCTTGATCTCGTGCATCGGCGAACCCTCAAGCACCTGATCAATGACCGCACGATGCGCTATGCGCTGCACCACGCCATCCTGATCATCGCTGAGGCTGTGCACCATTTGCCCAGCGAACTGCGCGACCGGTATCCCAACACCCCTTGGCCCAACATCAAATCCATCGGTGATCGCCTGCGGCACGAATACCACCGGATCGACCCTGAAATTATTTGGGATGTGGCGACCGTCCACCTCAAACCGTTGCAAGAGGTCATCAAGAAGCTGTTGGCCGAACTCGATTAGCTTTGTCGCGCCTATGATTTCAAGCGGCGTGAGGACGCCGGTGAGCCTGCCCCTCATCAGCGGTCACGGTCGCGTCGCCGCTTGCTTGGTACTGGAGGTTTTGGCTGCGGTGGTGCCGGTCGCCGTTCCTTCCTGGTCTCCCGCAACGCCTTGGCAACGTCCCGGGCAACCTGTTCACCGAGCGGTCGGTCACGATCAGCCACTTCCGCGACACGGTCGCGGTCCGCAAGGTGTCGATCGAGTTGCGACCGGCTCATCAGGCCTAACCGGAACAACATGAAGGAGAACTCCGCTTCCTCCTGCGCCGAGCGAAGAGCCATGCGGTTTGCCCTGATTGTCGCTTCTTCCTCAGCGTCTGGCACCGACCGGGACTGCACATGTTCCTTGAACGACTTCTGAAAGCGCTTCTGCAACTCGGCCAGGCGCACGCCTTTGCCCAGATCGGATAGCTTAGCGGTGCCGGTGGCATCGGCAATCACTATCCCCTGCCCTTTTTCCAGCAATGCGAACCCGGCGTCGGCCAGGCTCTCGTCTAATTCTTGCCAATTACTGGCGTTGGCAATTTTATCCGCCAAGGCTGGTTTGTTGTGCTGAAGATGTTCGCGGCTCCAGCGCTTTGCCAACAACGTGTTTGGTGAGGTTCGCTGGCGCTGGAAGTCCGGGTCACGCGCTTTGCGGGCTCGGCCCCGGAACCGGTCCGGATCATTGTGACGACCGGGAACATAATCCAGACCATGAGCCTCTGACTGGCGGCGCAAGCTCTGCTCGATGGTGCGGTAGTCGTGCGACGCCTTCCAAGCCACACCCGTCTCGGGATGGACCCGGTTGGCGACAATGTGCACGTGGCGGTGCTTGGTGTCGGCGTGGGCAATGTACAGCAGCTGGTATTCGGCAAGTCCCAAATCTGCCGACGTTGTATCGGCGACCTCTCGCATGAAGTCGTCGGTCGGTGCCTCATTGTGATGCCAACTGATCACATAATGATAGACAGGAGAGGCCACACGGCGCGACAGCGCCGCCGTGGCGCGCATCAATTTGGGCACCAATTCCGGATCATCGACCGCCAGGTTTCGGGTGGCGGTCCAGGCGATCCGATCTTGGGCTTTGACCTGGTCCCGGGGACCGTTCAGCAGGTAGCGGACCAGCCCGCCAAACCCCCTCCCCGCTTTAGGCACCTTGCCGATCATGCAAGCATCTTCTCAAACATCGCGGCAATTTTCGCCAGCATGAGCTGGTGTTGATTCGAAAAATAGGTAATTTCGGCTCGGGTCAGGGGGACCATGCCGCTGTTGGCTTGCCGGGCCAACTGATTGAAGTTGACGCCGAGTTTCTTCACCTGCATCGCCAACTGATGCACCTCGGCCAGTTGCAAGGTTTGGCTACGGTTGCGGTCGGCCTTGACGGGTTTTTCGGCGACGCCCGCGTCGTTCAAGGCCAGTGCTCGCAGGTAACCCGCGTTGGTCAAGCCACAGGCGGCAGCACGTTGGTCGACCTGAGCGAACTGGGCATTCGTGAACTGGACCTTGACGCGGCGGTCCAACGGTTCGCGTTTCTGGAACCCCTTGGCGGGCATGGGTTGTACTTAGCCTCCCCCGGCGTTGAGGGGGCAAGCAGCGCTCTTGAGGCCACAGGCCGAATGAGCCGCCTTCGGGACCATTCTTGGGCCCAAAGGCATTGCTTGCTCCTTCCTTTGAAGCATAACGGTGTAGCCAGATAGTTCTCAACCCAAGCTGCGTAAGTCCTGTGCAAAAAGCAGCAGCAGACCCACATACGATAGAGCAGTGGCATCCCCGTGGGGGGCTGTCTGCCCCCCACACCCCCCGAGGATTTTTTAGTCGGTGACGCGGCTCAGATAAGTGCGGCCCACAGGCCGCCAGCCGCGCGCAGAAGTAGTTTTGGCCAACGGAATGAGGTCAAGTCTGGAACTTTAGTTCCTAGGGTAGGCGCGGTTCTTGGTGCGCTTGGCGAACCGGTAGTGTTCGGGAAGTTCGGGGTCGGCCAATGACTTGAGTCGGGCAAACGGTTGCTGCAACACGTGATCGGGTTCGATCCCTATCCGAGCGGCGAGTTCGGCCAGGATGGCTTCTTCGACAGCGGGTGCGATGCGTTCGAATTCGGGAGGATAGGCATAGAGGCCCGGCTCAACAGTGAGGGTACAACCACCGGCGTCGGACCCGTCATCGGTCAGATAGCAGCACACCGATGCAAACCGCGTCAGGTAGATGCGCTCCTTTCCATCCTCACGGGCCAAGGTGATGATCATGGGACCAAGGTGCCAAAATCATCGGCAGCCGCACAAGATATGCTGACGCCTGAATAGGCATGAATCGCGACGATGGTTCGTTCGCTAAAGGCTCTGTTGCCGGGACGACACAACGATCTGTTGCCTGACCGCCGCCCGCGCCTGCGGTGGTTTCGGAGCCGCCCGTCGCTGGCCGTCCCGAGACCGCCGCCGCAGGGTCCCGTCAAGGGACTGTAGCGGCCCGCTTGCCGCCCCTTGATGGGATAGGCGGCGGGCTAGGCCAGCATCGAGACGGGTGGCGCAAGCCACCGGGGTGGTTTTGGTGGGTCCCCGAGGACTTCAACGATCCCGGTCGCGGCGCCGCCGCTTGGACGGCAGCTTGTCAACCGCCCGAGGTTCCACGGTTTCGAGATTGAGGGGTTCAGAGGTTTGGTCGAAGAAGCGCAGCGTGCCGCTCGCTAGATCGACGGTGGCTTCCCGACCGTCAACATTAAATATCCGACCGTCGGCAATGGTCAGCCGGCCAGCAAGGTTCTCACGCTCACCGGTGAGGCTACCGATCTCCCAATTCAGCTCGGCCAGCTTGGGCAACAGCAGGGAGAGCTGAGCGAACGGCAGAGTGTCCGAGGCTGTCAGCCTGAACGAGGCCGGATCATCGCGGAGTGCTTTCATCGCATGATCGACGCCCATTTCATCGGTGTGCGCCACCAAATGCTCAAGCAAGCCTGACGGTTGATGGCGGAGGGCTTCGGCGAGTGCTGCTCGGGTCAAAGCGTATTCGACGCGCGCGCGATCGAGGTAGCCTTGGATCTGCATAGCTTGATCAGGTTCGTGGCCGGTCATGGGCGGGCTGTTGTCCGTCCTAGGATGCTGCTACGTTCAGCCTAACGCCGAATCGGGCCCGAGGGAAAGCAGACAGTGGCAGATGGACTGTCGCCATTGGACCAGTTGTTGACGACGCCGGAGGCGGCGGGGTTGTTGCGCCTGTCGCGGCGCACCTTGGAAGACATGCGCGTCACCGGCCACGGACCACGGTATTTTAAGCTGGGTCCACATCGGCGCTCAAAAGTGGTCTACCGCAAGGCCGACCTTGAAACCTGGCTTGCTAAGTTCGGTTTCGGCGCCACATCCGAATATCCAGTATGATTGGCAATCGTGCTCCCTGCCCTGTTGGCAAGCAGACATCTTGCGGCAGCGATGCACCAAGAATATATTTGAACCAAGGTACAGCGGGGACGCCAGGGCCGGGTCGGTGATGGCACTTGCCACACCTGAGAACGGGCATCGAGAGATGCCCGTTTTTTGTGACCGGCGGATCGAAGGACAACACCCAGACACCTGGAGACCTTGGCGTATGGAAGTCTGGGCAACCAGAGATCTGGAGGTCAGGCTCGGTTACGCCGCCGACCGTCGGGGATCATATCGACGTCCTTGATTTCAAAACCGTTGACCCGCAGGCTTTGGAAAATGATGCTGCGCACTGTGCACCGGGGTTTGGTTTGCAACGCACGGGCATGCAACGCGTCAATCAGGTAGTCGGGCAAGTCGACGGTAAAATTACGAGTAGGCGACGGCTGCGGCAGCAACGAAACGGCTGGTTGCGGTTTGGGGCTCTCCACCCTCCCCTCCCCTGCTGGAGTTGGCATCGTCACCACTTGGGTCGGCAACTGGCGCTCGACGGTAATTTCATCGATGGCGCGCTTGGCGACATCAAAGTCGATTGGCTGGAAGGGGATGCTGGTCTTGGTGCTCATCACGCAGCTTTCTGTTCGGAGGTAGGTTCGCCAACGCTGGCTGCCTGCGAGGCCAAGCCAGCACCGGATTCAACGGCGGCGAGGATTTCGTCGGTCAGGGCATCGAGTTGGGCGACGGCCTTAATGACAGGTTCCCGGTTGCGGTCGGAGAAATGCGGTGGCTGGCCGGTTAGGAACACTTCGGCATAGGGCGCCCGTTCGTGGATGATGGTCTCGAACGCCATCAGGCCCGAGCGCTCGACATCCTTCAGCGCGGCCCGCTGGTAGGTCGGCCAGAGCGGCGACACCTCGTTGAGCAGCAGTCGGTGGTTGATGGTTTTTCCGACCTTTTGTCCGAGCAGCCGGATTTCGCGGTTGAGTTTCACTGCCTCGATGATGTCGGGGGCGGAGAGTTTGGCTGGCGTAATAGTGAGTGTTGCCAATGTGGCCGCAACGATCGTGGTGTTGGCCAACATGCCGGCAACATCGATCAGGATCGTGCCGCTGAAGGTGGCGTAGAGGTAACGGACGCGTTCGAAGAAGGCCCCCTCCTCTACGTGCTCGACCTTGATGTTGCGGATCTGGGTGGGGAACCGCATCGCCCAATCGTGCAGCGTCCGGTTCTTGTCGAGATCGAGCACCAGCACATTATGGCCTCGGCTCGACAGCGAGCCAGCCAGGCAAGCGCATGTGGTGGACTTGCCGACGCCGCCCTTAGGCGAGGCGAACGCGATGATGATCGGCGGGGTGTGGGGGTGATGTGCTTCCATGTCCTCAGTCTACGGAACGACCAGCCTTGGTCAAACGAGTTCGCTGGAACCTGGACATATGGAGTCATGGGGGTGTGGCTTTATGGTTGTCTGGATGCCTTGAGGTCTGGACCTATGAAAGTCTGGGCGTCTGGTGGTCTATAGATATGGAGGTCAAGATGAACCTGAACGCTGGAGATGACCAGCAACCAAGTCATGATCGGCACTATCAAGGTCAGGAGGTCAAGACATCTGGGAGACTGGACCTCTGGGCACCTTGAGCTCTTGTGGTCTTGGAAGAAGGACCTATGGCCCTCCGGGCTGCTGGAGGTCATGTCATCTGGCGCTACCGACTGTGTTGAGTGCGACCCGACGGCAGCTGGTACTTGGATCTATGGGCATGGCGACCGAGCAAGTCACGCTACAGGCAGTGGCGCAGGCGCGGGAACAGCACCACGAGAATTCCACCAGCAATCGCAATTGACGTGCCGGGTTGGCCATCGCGCGCAGGTGGCCAACACACGGGAACCGAACCCCAAGAAGTGATCGAACCATGGGCATTTCAACGGGTGAGGCAGCCGCACATTCTGTTGCTCCAAGCTACATTGAGCAAGCGTTGTGGCGAGGCGCTTCGGCGTGTTGGAGAGGGGAGGGGGCTGTGGGAACCGAACCCCAAGAAGTGACTAGCGACTGAGCAGCCGCCGTGCATTTTGTCGCGAAAAAAGGCCTGTTCGTCACTGCTCTTATTCTTCGAATTTATTTTAGAGCTTTCCGCTGCAAGCGGTCTCTAAGATCTCTAAACAGTCTCTAAGACAGTCTCTAGGGTCCAATATCGCATTGAATAAATGAACATATTCGGAACCTCTTGGAACGCAATTCCCGAATCTCGGGGTTCGGCTCCGACAAACGGGGCGCCAATTCCCGCTTCTTGGAGCTCGGCTCCCGAGGGTTGGAGTTATGCACAGACTTACCCACAGGAAGCCCCACACCAAGATCAAATGCCAATCATTTCAATCCAGAGAACAAAGCCTCGGGACATTTGATCAGATGACTGTTGCAATATTAGGCAGGGAGGCACAGGGCGGATTTCGTTGGTTTTGATGTTAAATCTTGGGGCTCGGTTCCCGTTTCTTGGGGTTCGGTTCCCAGTTTTCGGGGTGGCGTTCCAGTTTCTTGTGGCGTTGTTCCGCTCGGTCGATTAGTCTGTACACGTGTATAACACTAAGACTTTTGCTGGTCAGCTGAGTGAAGCCGACAAGAAGCGACTCGATCGGGTTGGTAAGCGGCGCGGTCGCAACAAGCCCTCGAAGGTTCCTGCCCGACTGGTTCGTACCTCGGCGTTTGCGCCAAAGACCCGTGGCCTCATTACCGATTCCGCGTTTGAACGCCTGTATATCGTGCCGGGCCATTCGGTGGTGCGGGTGTCAGGGCGGGAACTCGGCAGCCAGCATCGGGACGCGCTCTACGCGGTGTTTCGCATGCCGCACAAGGAAGCGACGGTGAAGGATGGGCGCGGACCGGTCGGGTATTCGCGGGAGATGTACGTCGACACCACATGGCGTCACATGCTGCTCGCCATGGGCAACCAGCCACACGCCAATAACGTGGCGACCCTCAAATACGTGCTGGAGGAAATCAAGAAGGTGGTGGTGACGGTCCACGAGGGCCGTGAACAGAAGATCCTGGAGGACTACGAGGGTGGTAAGCTGCCGCACGTCGGCGGCAAGATGGGAAACCTACTGAATGATATCGAGTGGGAAGGGGTCGGCCTCGATGATCGGTTGCGGATTTCGTTCGGTGATTGGACGGTCGGCACCATGGCGGCGGCCAAACTGGTGAGCTTGAACGCCGACGTGCAGTTTGCGCTCGGCTCGGATTACGCCAAGTCGTTCTGGCCCTATATCGACAGCATGAACGGTCACAACTGGGTGGACGAGGACACCCTGTCGGTGCTGGTCGGCCGGGATTTATGGTCGGACGAGGAAACCTCGCTCACGCGCGGCGAATTCCGCAAGGCCTGCCGTAAGGCATTCGACGACATGGTGCGGGTGGAGGGGCTGCGCTCGTGGCGCGTGGAGGTGAGGGGGGCTGGTCGCAAGAAAACCCATCGCTATCACTACGTGCACGGCCTGGACGTCAAGCAGATGGAGCTGCCGCTCCTTGTCGAACAGGCGAAGGCAGAACGGGCAGGGGAAACAGTCTCAAGCGGCCCAGTGAGTTGATGAGCGCACACCGCACAGAACCGCTGTCAGCGTTTCGTGAACTATCTCAACGATTTGAGAGTGTGTTGACAATGTCAACACATCTACCCATAATGCAAGGGTAAGCAGGAGAATGCCATGACCGCCCGTACCGCAACCCGAGAGACCAACATCCATATCCGCGCCCATGCATCAGATCGGGATCTGATTGACCGTGCGGCGGAAGCCAGCGGCAAGTCCCGCTCGGAGTTCGTACTGGATACGGCGCGGCGTGAGGCCGAAGAGGTTTTACGCGAGCAGCGGGTATTTCACCTCGATGCGACGGCATGGCGAACGTTCATGACTGAACTGGACAAGGCGCCGCGTGACAATCCTAAGCTCAAGGCGTTGATGAAGCGCAAGGCACCCTGGGAAGCATGAGTTTCAGCGCACCGACCCTGCTGACGGCGGACCATGAGGTCGCCACCTTCGATTGCGGCAAGCCAGCGCTCAATGCGTGGCTCATCCGGCATGCGCTCACCAACCAGGAAAGCCGGTCGGCGCGCACCATTGTGGTGTGCAGCGGCAAGCGCGTGGTCGGTTATTATGCGCTGGCGGCAGGATCAGTGAACCACGGCGAGGCGACCGGCAAGCTCCGCCGCAACATGCCCGATCCGGTACCGATGGCGCTGCTGGGGCGGCTCGCAATTGACACGTCGGCGCAAGGGTTTGGTCTGGGGGCAGGGTTGCTCAAAGATGCTGTGCAGCGCGTGTGGGCAGCGTCCGACCTGTTGGGCGTGCGGGGCATCCTGGTGGATGCGCTCGATGATGACGCCAAGCGCTTCTATGAAAAGTTCGGCTTCCGTGGATCAGAAGCACTACCGTTGAAGCTCATGGTGACGCTGAAGGAGATTGCAACGATTGCTGGCGCGCAGCCGTAGTCGAGTCTCAGAGGCAAGGGATTTGCTAGTGCCTTACAGCTTCCAAGCTCTACGTGAACTGCCGCGTTGACAGCCAGCGGAACGTGGTTGGGCCTTTATGGCCGTGTTTCCAAAAGATCCAGCAGTACCGTTGTTTGGCGATGGACGTGGTGGCACGTGCTGGGTCGCCATAGGGCCAGCAGATGCATTCATCGAGGGCGTAGATCACGGCAGGCGGTTGTCCCACATAGAAATCGTGGCGGATGGGGTGGCATAGTCCGGACAGGTTCATCAACATGGCGACGTTGCCGCCAGTTTCAGCAGTCAAACGGAGAGCATGCTTGGCAAAGGCATCGGCCAATCCCCGACCATAGGGCGGGTTGGTGATGATGTGCTTCGCCAAGGGCCTGCGCTCGGCTAGAAAGTCACGCTTGGGCTCGCCGAAATCGTAGTCGACCAAGTCGGTGCTGGTGACATTGTACCCGGCTGCCGTCAGCACCTTGGCGATATGGCCTTCGCCACAGGCGGGCTCCCAGATGGAACCATCGAACTGTTCCACAGAGAGGAGGGCCCGCGTTGCTTCCGGCGGCGTTGGATAAAACTCATAGGCGGCACGGTTGGGATGAATCTTGGCGCCCATGCGGAAGGCACGGGCCGTCTCACCGACAACGTGGGATATGGCGACCTGAGTTGGCCGCAGCAATAGGCGGTTGGCGGGAATGCTCATCACAGCACCTCCCGAACCGTAAACGGTCCAACACGCTCATTAGCGTTCTCGAACTCATAGGGTCCACAGTTTTGTTCATAGAGGCGTTTGGCATGAAGCTCGGCTTCGAACACGTCGGATGCCGGTACGGTCATTGAGAAATCAAGTCGATAGGTACTGTCTACCCTGAACGTACGGGCAGCGACGTCGGATGCAAGTTCGACATTGGCCTCTGTTTCGCGTTTGACAATGGTCATGCCGCTCGGAGGCGTAGTGGCTTCCTCGTAGAGCACCGTTTTAGCGATGCGCGTGGCTTCGTCCGGTGAAATGGCGGCGACGTTCAGCCGGAACGTGGCCAGATCGGTGAGGGTCACGGTGTAGCGTTGGTAGCTCATGAGTGCATCCCCCGGATTTCCATATCGGAGGATTCCGAGTTGGTAATCTCGAAGCTGCCTTCGTAGGTGCCGTGCGCATCGCGCATGGCCGTGGCGACGCGCAGAGCTTCCTCATCGCTTGTTGCTTGTACCTCGGCTTCGAGCAAATCCGTGACGTAGAAGCAGACCGCGTACGTTTTGGTATTCTCAGGCGGTATTTCACGTTCCTGCTCGACTTGGAGGTTGGGTTTCTGCGTGGCGCCGCAGGGCGTCCAATTGGCCGATTTCGATTGATCCCAATCAGCTTGGGCCAGTTCAAGTGCGGTATTGGCATCAGGCGCGTTCACTTCGAGGTTGAAGACATCGAGGACTCCGGCAGAGATAGTGAAGTGTTTGAGCGGGTTCATTGGTCGTTACTTTCGTCGTCGTTCCAGGTGTAAACGGGGTTGTTGGCGTAGTGGTCGCGGGCGAACCATTGGTCGAGCATGTCGTCCAGGTCGCCATCCGCTACCCCGACGATGACGTCGGGGCAGAGGGTTGCGAGCACCGCGCGGTCTGCGGCGGTCAGCGTCATTACTGAGCCTCCCCTTGGGTGGTCTCGGTCTTGTCCTTGCGGATGCGGATGACCAGGCGGCCGTCGCCGCCAACAGGCATGAAGTCGAGGCTGAGATTGAGCCCGGCTTGGTCCTCGTGCATCCAGGCGGCGCCGATTTTAGTCCAGTAGGCGCTCTTGCCTTCACCCTTTACGTGCAGCACGTCGTGGGTTGGTTTGCGGTTGGGGGTTGCATTGTATGCCATGGTGGCTGTCTCCTTTGGTTTCTCAGGCCACATCCGTTGCGGCCTGTTGGTGGCGAAGGGAGCCAACGGCACGAGGAGACGGGACAAGGGGAGGGGCATCGCCCGGCTGCACACGCGAAGCACGGAAGCTGGGGACACCTCTTGACCGGGCTCCGCCGTGGCTCACACCACCCAACAGTTCTGGCCGCTTGAGGTGTTGGCTGCATCCAAAGCGGGGACGGCACTGGCCAAACTGCTCTAGACACCAACCGAAACGACGCTGACGAGAGACACGCGATGGCAGGCAAGGCATCTCCCACTGGGCCGGTTCGGCTCTCCGCCCTGATCGCGGTTGGCAAGCTGCTGTGGGTCTACTGCTGTGACTGTGGCCGGGAGCGGGATGTCGATCCCGCAAGCATTCCGCTGCCCAAGTATACCCCGGTTCCTGAGGTGGGCCAGCATTTGACCTGCTCCGCCTGCAAGAGCCGCAAAATTTCAACGAAGCCAGAACTCTACCCCGGCGGCATCGTGGCCCATCGGCGACCTTGACTGTGACTGCTCATCCAACGGGCAGTTCCGTGGCTACCGACCGACGTTCGGTATACCTTGATCGGAGAAACGAAAGCCCGAGCGATTGCCGTGCAACCATCCGCCACCATCACTGCTGGCCTACATGGCTGGCACGGCGTGTGCGGCGCCATGGTGTGCCGAATGCTACCGGAAGTGGCAAGAAGTCGAAGCGCTGCGCGAGGCTGCAGAGCAGGCCGCACGAAACCGCAGGCGCATCGAGCAGGATGACCCGGAGATTGAGTCCGTCGTCGAGGCATTGGAGGAGGGGTGGATCGCGGGAACGCGTGATTGAAGCTGCAGCGCATCATAGTTGAAATCACGCCTGCGTAGGTGCACGGAATGGAGGCTGGTTGTCTTGAGGGGTAGAGCCAACATCTGTTACTATCAAAATATCAGCAAAATGCGCCTTCGGCGAGCGAGTGCACAAGTGCTGTTTTCATGAAATAAGATTGGCTTTAGATGTATATTGCTGAAATTTTTGCCTCTGGTTTTCGGTGCTTCTCAGAGTCAGCACCACTGTCATTACCGCTCAAACGCGGCCTAAATGTTCTTGTCGGTCCGAATGATGCGGGAAAGTCTGCCGCCATTGATGCTGTGCGGTTTACACTCTGGACGAGGGGTGACGATTATCAGAGGCTTGAGGCTGGAGATTTCCATGTCACAGCGGATGGTCAGCGCGAGACATCACTTCTGATTAGGTGTTCTTTTGATGGTCTTACGGGCGCAGAGCAATCGCGTTTTATGGAGTGGTGCACGAACGAAAGTGGCACGCTTCGACTTCATATATGTCTCCGTGGTACGTTACGCCCCCTCCAAGGGGGTGGTTTCGCGGCTCTCACGCAGTATCGCGCCGGCAAGGACGCCGATGGGATGCCCATCGAGGGTGACCTTCGGGAATATCTGCGAGCGACTTACCTTCGCCCACTCCGCGATGCAGAGCGAGAGCTGAGACCAGGGAGAAGATCCCGGCTGTCCAAGATCCTCGGTGCTCTGCCGGGAATGGACGTTCAGGCCAAACCGGCTGGAGACGGAGCGCAGCCGACGCTCCTGGACACAATGAGAGCCGCAGAACAGGCTTTCGAAGTTAACGCCGGCATTCGCGCCGTTGAGAGCGATGTGAACACAAAATTTCTCGGCGATCTCTCCTTCGCCGATGATCCGTTGAAGGCGAAGCTCGGCCTTGGGACTAAAGGCTCGTTTGATCAGTTGCTCGAACGGCTAGAACTACAACTCGATGCGCCGCCCGACCATATCGAACGGCTCAATCGCGGCCTCGGGTATAACAACCTCTTGTTTATGGCTGCCGAGCTTCTGCTACTGCAGTCTCATTCCGATCAGGTGCCGTTGTTGCTCGTCGAGGAGCCCGAAGCTCATCTCCACCCACAGCACCAGACGCTTTTCATGCAGGTGCTGGAGGAAAAAACTGCGCCTTCGGGCGCGAACGAGCAGCGCCAGCAGGTTCAAGCATTGATCTCGACACACAGCCCAACGCTGGCGGCAGGCGTGCAACTCGACGCGATGATCATGATGATCTGGCACCGGACCTATTCTCTCGCTCGCGGGCGGACGCGGCTTGAAAGTGACGACTATGATTTCCTTAGACGCTTTCTAGATGCCACCAAAGCGAACCTCTTTTTCGCCAGGGGACTTCTGATTGTAGAAGGAGACGCAGAAAATATTTTGCTGCCAGCCATCGCCAGAAAGATCGGGCGGCCGTTATCGAAGCACGGGGTTTCAATTGTGAAGGTGGGCCATCGTGGCCTGTTCCGTTATAGCCGCATCATGCAACGCGCCGACGGAGCGGCGATGCCCGTCAGAGTCGCACTTCTGCCGGATAGAGATATACCGCCGGACGCGGCAAAGGTGCTTGTGTTGGACCGCTTGACTGAGAGTGAGTGGACCGCAGAGGGCATAGCGGCGCATATCGCCACTCTTAGGAGAGATGAAGGCGGAAGCGTTGTCGCCTTTCCAAGTGCGCAGTGGACCCTGGAGTTTGATCTTTGCCGCAATCCGGACCTCGCGAACGAAGTCCACACGGCGATCTGTCTGGCGAAGGGAGCCGCACAGAGAACGCGTCAACAGATTGTCGACGACGCCAACGCCGAGTTGAACGGATGGCGTGCACTTCCCGATCAGAGTATCGATAGCATTGCCGTGAAAATCTTTGAACCGCTGCACAAGAAGCGTGTTTCCAAGGCTGAGGTGGCCGAGCAGTTGGCGGCCCTGATTGATGGACTGCCCGATGATGCAGCGAGATTCCGGGGAAAACTGCCTGCATATATTGTCAGCGCCATTGATCATGCTACGGGCGTATGAGGGCCCTTCATGATAGCGAGACCCATTCTCACTGACGAGTTGCTTCGCCAGTTGGGTGAGGAAATCGGACAGTGCGACTTCACTTCAGAGCACCAAAAAGAATTTCTCGCTCGCGTCGATTCCTGCGACGTCCAGGCAGCACCTGGCAACGGCAAGACCACGTTGCTCGTAGCGAAACTGGCGCTTCTCTCTCGCACATGGGCATCCCGAAGGCAGGGAGTTTGCGTGATCTCTCACACCAATGCGGCGCGCAGGGAGGTGGAGAATCGCTTATCGGATCATTCGCGAGCGGCGGCGTTCCTTTCCTACCCACATTTTATTGGAACGGTGACGGCGTTCATCGACCAGTTCATAGCGCTTCCCTATCTGCGCGGACTTGGCTGGCCGATACGGCGCATCGACGATGATGTGTTCGCAGCTGTTGCGACGGCACGTATTCAGGAGAAGGCAGCGTACCGGGCGTATCAGCAGAAGCACCGGCTGGATGGGTGGTCGGCCATATTAGAGGTTTCTAGCGACCAGCATTGGGAGCCAGGGCCCGTCCCGGACCGACTGGAAGTCAAACATCGACCGGGGCAGCCGGGTGGGCACACTAGGACGGGTGCGGCTTTGGAGCAGCTCAAATCCGAGCTTGCGCGAGATGGCTTCTACCGCTTTGGCGATATGACGGCGATCGCGGTCCAGGCTATAGCGCGGTTTCCCGTCATTATTGAGCGGCTCCGCGATCGTTTCCCATTGGTCATTCTGGACGAAGCCCAGGATACGCGGGGCGAGCAGTTGAGATTGCTGACGACACTGTTTGGCGAAAGAGTTGGCTTTCAAAAGTTGGGCGACCAGAACCAGACGCTCTACGAGGACGACGAGGGTGGTGATGGGTGGCATCCGGCCGCCGACGCAATTCCTCTCAATGAAACGCGAAGGTTCGGGGCGGAGATCGCAGCATTTGCGAGTAGGCTTACGGTTCGGCGGCCGCAGGAGATCGCCGGCCGCGCGGACATGCCCAGCCGTAGGACCCTGTTGCTGTTCGACCGGCACTCTATTGCCCGTGTCTTGCCGATGTTCGCCGAGGAAATTAGGGGATACTACCCGCAGCCGCTGCCAGCTGAACACGAGGCATGGGTGGTGGCGTCACGACACAAGCTCCATCGGCAGCCTGGAGGAAGCTGGCCGAAGAGCCTGACGGATTACCATCCGGAATATAGGGCAGCTGCTGATCGCGGCCGACGACCGGGTTGTCTTTGCTCGGTCATGAGAAAGGCAGCGCTAAAATACTCGGCGCATGACGATCCTCGCGAAGTGATGAACCTGGTCGAGCAAGGACTCGCGGAGCTGATGCGGATTTCCGAGTACGCCGCCGCGATGAACCAGCGTGTGCATGCCGGAAATGTTTGGAGAGTGTTGGCGGGCGACGGCAAGCGAACTGACCTAGTGGTGCGATCCATGATTTATGGGCAAGTGCTGCAAGGGGTTGTCACGTGGGACCAGACGTTATGGGGACCGTTTGTCAATGCGCTTGCCGCAAGCATCGGCATTGCGGTGCCCGATCAGGGCGCCCTCGTGGACTTCTTGAGCTTCAATGAGGAAGGTATCGTGCAACCGGGTGGGGGAGGCGCGCGCACATCCTTCATGTTCGGAGGTATCCAGTTGAGCTTGGGATCGATTCATTCCGTCAAGGGGCGTACCGTTGATTCGATTCTAATCGTCGAGACGGAAGTGTTTAAGGGGAGCGCCGCGAACCGGAAAGCCATGGATCTGGCTGCTGTTCTTCCTCAGGCTTTCGGGATCGGCGATATTGATTTAGACGGGAATGAAGCTCATTTGAGCGCTGCCACGAACGTGTTTGTCGGCGCAACGCGGGCTAAGTCACTCCTCGCGCTTGGCGTTCGAAAGGAGGCCGTCACGGCAGATCTGATTGAACGCGCCCGGGAGCAGGGTTGGAACGTTCGCGACGTCACCGGTGCTTAGCGCAATCGCAAGCAGCGCCCCTGGCACCTTACAAAAAGTTACTTGCCGTAATTCTTCTCCATCGTTGAGCTGATGGGCTGTGAAGATAGACGTCCGAAATTTATGCGCGTGTACCAAATGGTGGTAGGATACGCTCCAATTCAGGTAGAAACGACGTGGTGCGCGATCTTTTTTGGATGCTGAGCCGCGCCGAGCTTGCTCAAGCGCCAAAAGCTCAGAAATAGCCAATTGGGTGGTTTTTGAGTTCCCTAGGAGTTCCCTAGGCAAAAAGCGGTCAATTTTTGTGACAGCCTAAGTTATTGATTTTATTGGTACCGCTGCCCCGGCTCGAACGGGGGACCCCTAGATCCACAATCTAGTGCTCTAACCAACTGAGCTACAGCGGCTTCCGCAGAGTTCTTACGCGCCGATCGCGTGCTTTACTCTGCCAAGTATCCTACAACGCCAAACGACCACCCGCCGTCAAGCAAAATGCGCGACGCCTTGTAGCTCCAAATAAGCCACAGGCGACCGCAGCACAGCAATTCACGCCCAGATCCGATCCAAATCAACCTTTTGGCTGGACCTTTTGCGCGGCTTCCGTCATCAACCGACCCAGTTCCTGCGCCTGAGTGGCGTAGGCCTGCATCTGCCGCTGGACGTGCTTTTGCTGAATTTCAAAGTATTCCTTCATGTCGCGGGCCTTAGCCAATTCACCTGCGAGCGAAAAGCCCGCATCGACGTTTTGCTCGGCAAAGCGCATAGCTTTGCTTTGAATATCGACCGCCGTTTGCGTCATTGTGCCGGAAGACTTGGTGACCATGTCCTGCGCGCGCCGCGTCATTTCGGCAAATTGCATATAGGCAGAACGGCTTTGCTCGACGTTACGCTCAGCCAATTGCCGCACCGGCTCGGGAATTTCCATCGGTGGCATTTGTGGCATTTGTGGTTTGAAATCCATGAGTTAACTCTCCTGAAATGGGCTGCTTATTGCCGCCTATCCAATGACGTCCAGAGGTGAGCATAACAGATCAAGCGCAACCGGCCAATCTGTTCACTGCACGCGCCATTTGAACCATGCCATTGTTCTCGCTAAAGTCACGCCCGCAAGAGTATTAGTACTAGCGAGACTTATCGCCACCCGGACAAGCCCTGCGTTGAACGTCACCACGCCCATCGACAGTGCGACATCGACAGCACTCCCGCTGAGCCTTGATGCTTGGATTGCTGGCCGACGCGATCCTGTCCTGCTGATTGATCCAAACCAACATCGACTAGTCGCAAGCAATGCCGCAGGTGCGGATCGGCTGGGTATACCGTCGGGACGCTCGCTTGACCTCGATCCCGCCATGCCAGGTTGGGGGCCCATCAAAGCGCTTCTGACCGCTGATCCAGACCACGCTCCAACCACCACAACAATCCTGTTCTGGACCCCGGCCGGCCCGGTTGCAGTTAGTGGTCGATTGGAGGTTGTGCGCCACGACCAGCGTTCCTTGGTCCTTATTACCTTGGACCAGGACGTGAACGCGATCACAGCGGCACCATCTCCTGCTGCGCCGAATCCGGAAAATAATGACCTCGCGACACTGCGTGACATCGCACGGCGGATCCGGGCAGGGACCGCTGCAATGGCGCTGGAACAGCGCGCCGCAAGCGACGCGGTTGCGGCCGAAGAAGCTGGATCAACTTCGACGCCAAGCAAGCCACCATCCGATCCCGAATCACCGAAAGTGGCATTTCCTCCGCCGCTCAATTTTCAACTGCAGCCCATCGAGACAAACCGCGATGCTGCGACGAGGCCAACATCGACTGCGGAACGGCCAATGGTTGAAGTCTTATCACAAGCGGCTCCACGTGCCGATGCACCGACGGCACTGGCAAAACTTGCGCACGAATTGCGCACGCCTTTGAGTGCAATCGTGTCCCTGTCCGAGGTGATGCGAGATGAACAACTGGGCGGCATGGGCAACCCGCGCTACAAGGCTTATGCATCAGATATCCACGAAAGCGCGCGCCATACGCTGGATCTGGTTCAAGCAATGGTGGACGCGGAACATCGAACGTCACCGGACGCCCGGCTGCACTTGGACCGGATCAGCGTCGATCTCAACGAAATCGCGCGCAGCTGCGGGTCAGCAATGCAGCCGATTGCCTCGCGATCAAGCGTAGTGATTGATCTAGCGCTCGATTCCAAAACGCCGCCCCTCCTGGCAAATGGACGGGCGATCCGACAGATGATTTTCAATCTGCTGTCCAATGCGCTGCGCTACACACCTAGCGGTGGGCGCATTACAATTTCCACGAAACCACTCGACGATAATACGGTACGCCTCGACATCGAGAACACTGGCAAAGGCATTGATCCAGCGGAAATTGAGCGCGTGCTTGCATCGCTACCTCAAACCACAGCTTCTGGAAATTCGTCGAGTGATGTCCGGCATAATGGGCGGATCACTGGCATCGGCTTACCCCTTGTCCGACAATTGGCTGAGGCCCACGATGCGATCCTCTCAATCGACACGGATCCGATCAGCGGCACTCGGATCGGTATAACCTTCCCGTTGGATCGTATCGTCGTCACGTGAACCGCCAGCGCACATATCTCCTGTTGATCGGTATCATATCGACCATCGGAACGATGGTGATGCTATGGTTCGGCAGTCGCGAGAGCGTCATCGCACTTGTTGGTATGCTCGATAAGAATCCAACGCTGGTTGCACTCGCATTTGCGGGCTGGGCGCTGCTGGCGAACTGCTTGATCCTGCCTGCTGGGTCACTTTCGTTAATGGCCGGCGGCGCGGTGCTGGGCACGTTTCTACCAGCCAGTATTTGGTATTTGGCCCAGCTTACTACAGCGCCGCTGCTGTATCGATTAGCCGTGCAAACGCCATATCGAAGTCAACAATTGGTCCGAAGGTACCTCGGCCAGACGGTCGAGACGCTGTTCATGCGCGGCGTTGAAGACGGCATAGCGGCGACCGCCGTACTGCGGTTGACGCCTGTCATTCCAAGTGCACCGGCCACGCTGATTGCAACGGCGAGCGGTATTCCTCTGAAATCTTTCATAACCGGATCAGCACTCGTCGGCTGGATACGTCCGCTTTATTTTGCGAGCATTGGTGCAGCCGCAGGCTCGCTCGCGCGCGCAGGCGAACTCTCAATCGCGTCGGGCACCAGCTTGGCAATACCGCTGGTCTTATTGTTCGGCGCAACCCTCACACTCTTCATCGCCCGGCTATACATCGCCCAGAGCCGCGCCTAAGTCCGGCCGTCATTCGGTCGCCTCGCGCCTTTGACGTGCAAGGGCGCGGGCATCCAATAACCGTTGGCCCTCGCCTGCGGTCCGCGCAGGCCCGTGGTTGTGGTGCGTACAGCCAATATGAAGGGCTGAATGTCCTGGGCTGGGCTGCAGCACCCATAGACCGATCACTGAAACGGAAAGGGCCGCGGCAGCAAATAAAACTACTCGAGAAGCTGGCATAACCGGCCTCACACCAGAGCACGTAAAAGAGCGCGTAGCTCATCGGGCGGTGACACTGATGCGCGTAGCTTCTGGTCGAAGATCACGAGGATACATTCCCCGGTGGCCGCGCAAGCACCGGTCGCCGCATCGAACACCCCATGCACAATGTGCAGCGACTTGGTGCCGACCCGATGCACACGTGTGCCAATATCAACGGCGCCTGGATAAGTCAGTTCCTTTACGTAATCGATCACGGTTCGCACCAAGACAAGATCGAGGTCGCCGCGACCGTCGGCCTGCAGCACAGGATAGACAACGCTACCGCGTGCCTCTTCGAAGAACATCGGCGTTACAGCGTTGTTGACGTGGCCGATCGGATCGAGGTCGCTGTAGCGGATCGAAATCCGCGTCCAGTTGCTAAATGTCTCGCGGGCACGCAGATCAGGCAGCGGTGGAATGGGCATCAATGGCGTGCTCAAGGCTGATAAACCGATATGGCAGAGATCCTCGGATCCGGAGCCCCTCATACTAGCGCGATTGTTTGGCTCGTCCAAATTGCGCACGAGCATCTTAACTTAAACACAGAATTCATTGGCCGATATAGCAGCATCGCCCCCCTGACCTGACAAATTGAACCTATTGCTGAGAGCTAGCGTCAAAGGAGGGAGCCGAACCATGGGATCAACAGATGCAGCCCTCATTCAATCCCGCCGACCTGACAGCAACTGAGGAGATCGAAGCCCTGTTGCCATGGTTCGTCACCGGGCGCTTGACCGCGGTCGAGCGACGTCTGGTTGCCACTCGAATGGAGGAAAATCCAGTGTTCTCGGCGCAGGTTGTACTGGCCATTGCAGAGCGCGATGCAACTGTCAGTGCCAACGAGCAAGAATTACCGACTTCGACCACCGGTCCAGATCACCTGATGATGGCGCTTTCGACGGTGCCTCAATCAGTCCGATGGAACGATACTCGGCTTCCAATCCTTTGGCGCAAGTGGGCGGCTGCAGTCGCAGCCCTGCCACCCCGATCAATGGGACTGGCCGCAAGTGCTGCAACCGTTGTGCTCGTGGCACAAGCGATCACGATCGGCGCACTGCTTCCTCAGCAAAACGCTAAGTATTCTCCGGAATCCCGGATTGAAAACACACAAAGTTCTGCCGGGATCGAAGTTCTTGTCAGCCTACAACCTAATATAACAGTATCGATACTCACTTCTACTCTGGTCGAGCTCAACGCAATATTGGTCGACGGGCCGAAGTCTGGCCTCTATCGTTTGCGCATTGGGTCTGAAAAGGCCGACACATCTCGAGCCAAACTAATCATATCTGAGTTCAAATCGCACACCGACGTATTCGCATTCGTTGGCTTGGCCGCGGTGCGGCCATGAGGGTTACAGTGATGTCGCAACAAAACCACTCACGCCCGCTGCGAACGATTGGCAGAACTCTGAGCCTTGCCGTCTGCGCGTTGCTGTTTGCAGCTCCGCTGGGCGAACTCCAAGCCAACAGAGGTAAGGGGAACGATCAAAAAAAGCACGACGACAAAAAGGGTGAGGAATCGCAAAACAAGAAACCCTCGACCGGAGGAAATTCCAAGAAGGAAAAAAAGGAAACCAAAACAAGGGTTCCCAAGAAGGACTCCGGTCAGTCGAAAAGCGAACAAGCAGCGAGCAAGAAGCCGAAGGGTGACGCGTCAAAGCGCGAACACCCTGACCGCAAGAAAGTCGGAGGTCATGATAACCGCGACAAGCGCCAGCAGCAAAGACAAGAGGTCAAGCGGTTTCACCGGTTCGTCAGCCTACCGTTCAGTCCGTTCAAGCTTACGCCGTTTACGATTGAGCAGCCCAGCTTCTCGGTGCCACAGCGTGCGGTTCGATCGACCGTGCCGCCGCCTGCCGATCTGCGACGGGCGCGCACACGGGAAGTCGTAATCGCGCTGCCAGACAATACCAGTGATGAAGACGCAGTGACGCTTGGTTCCGGTTTGACCCTTGAAGTTGCCGCGCAAAAGCGATTGCCGCTGTTGGGTATGAAAATCGTACGCCTGCGCATTCCCGAAGGCCGGGATCTGACACAAGCATTGGGTGCAGCCATTGAACAATCCATTGCTGATGTCCGGATCCTAGAAGTCCAACCGAATTTCGTTTTCGAAACCGCGCAGGCGGCGATTGGCGGTATGGCATCAGTACTTCCACAGTATGCCACTGAGAAAGTCCGCCTAAGCGAGGCCCATAGAATTTCACTCGGTCGCAATGTGCGCGTTGCCGTTATCGACACCGGCCTTGACGCGTCACACCCGGAGCTAACAGGCGTTTCAATTGAAAGCTTCGATGCAATTGGCGAAGGTCGTCCCACAACAGAAGCTCATGGCACCGCGGTCGCTGGCATCGTTGCAGCACGACAACAAATCCGTGGCATGGCACCCGATGCACGCGTGCTCGCCGTCCGCGCCTTTTCGTCGGGCACCGGCCACAAGGCAGAAGCCACAACACTTTCGATCATCAATGGCATCCATTGGGCGATTGCCAATGGCGCGCGCGTAATTAACATGAGTTTCGCTGGCCCCAAGGATGCACTCCTGCAACGAGCGATCGAAGCAGGAATCGCAAAAGGCGTGATTTTCGTTGCAGCTGCCGGAAACGGCGGACCCTCGGCAGCCCAAGCCTACCCCGCGGCCTACGAAGGCGTGATCGCGGTTACCGCCATCGACAGCAACGATCAGCTCTACCGTATGGCGAACCGTGGCGGGTATATTGCCCTGGCGGCACCTGGCGTCGACATTTTAACGCCAGCACCGAACGCTGCCTATGAGTTGTCGTCTGGCACATCTCTCGCTGCCGCCCACGTGTCCGGCATCATCGCACTGATGCTTGAGCGCAGACCAACATTGTCTACGGAAGACGCCCGCGCCATTTTGTTGCGCACCGCGCGCGATCCTGGGCAAACAGCGATGGCAAACGGATTGGGCGCCGGGATCATCGACGCCGCCCGCGCGGTCGCCGAAATCCAATGACGCGCTAACACAAGATCGCGAGTTGCACCCATAACTGCTTGCAGGCGAGGTCAGCACTTTAAGTTACTGGAACTTCTCCTCCCACTTATAATTGCCGGCAATCCGACACCTAGGCCGCAGTCTCCGCGCTTTGGCACAAGTGTCTTGCCCAAACTCAAAAGATTGGCCTACGTTAGGTTCGACATTAGCCTGTTTACTTTGTTGCAGCCCCTAGGCCCAGTACGAGATCAGCATGAAGAAGTCCTCGACTTCTGCAGTAACGACATTGATTGCCTTGTGGGCGATCCTCACCGCAATCTCACAATCCAACGCCCAGTCGCCCCCTCCAGCGTTACCTGTGACAGTCGCAAGCCCCTTGGAGAAACGCATCACCCAGTGGGATGAGTTTTCTGGACGCTTCGAAGCTGTCGAGTCCGTTGAAGTGCGGCCGCGCGTCTCTGGCTTTATCGATGCCGTTCACTTCAAGGACGGTCAAATGGTGAAGGCTGGAGAGCTGTTGTTCACGATCGACAAGCGACAATTTCAGATTGCGGTCGACAGCGCGCAAGCTGAAATCGCACGCACAACAGCACAAGTCGATTTGGCCGATAATGAAGTCGAACGCGCAACGCCACTGGCAAAGACACGTGTTCTGACAGAGCGCGAGTTCGACAAGCGCAAAGCTGACCTCAGCGTCGCACGCGCAGGGCAGATGGCGGCGCAAGCGAACTTGAAAACCGCAGAGTTGAACCTGGAATGGGCTGAAGTGCGCGCTCCGATCAGTGGGCGAATATCGAACCGCAAGATCGACGTTGGCAACGTCGTCAGTAGCGGCCAAAACGGCTCGCCGACCTTGCTGACGACCATCGTCTCCCTCGATCCTATCCACTTCACATTCGACGTGTCGGAAGCCGACTTCTTGCGCTATGCGCGGCTATTTCTGTCAGGCCAACGAGACTCATCGCGTGAAATCGCAAATCCCGTTCGCTTGCGACTGGCTGACGAGACAGCGTGGACGCGCACCGGCAAAATGGATTTTGTCGACAACCAGCTCAATGCCCGGTCGGGTACACTGCGTGGCCGCGCTGTTTTCGATAACAAGGACGAGCTGCTTTATCCGGGCCTATTTGCGCGAATGCAGCTCTTCGGCGGCGAAATCGACGCAATGCTGGTGCCTGATTCAGCGATCATATCGGACCAAGCGAGCAAGATCGTTTTTCTGGTCGGGGCGGACAATGTGGTCAAACCCTCCCAAGTGAAACTCGGCGGACTGGTCGACGGCTTGCGCGTGGTTGTCAGCGGGCTTGCGAAAGCAGATCGGATCGTGATCGACGGCTTGGCCAATCCGGCCGTTAGGCCAGGCACCAAGGTCGCACCGCAGGTTGGCACGATCAAACCCATAGCTTCGAACTGATGCCCGTCCTGAGCGCTGCCTGAAGTCGTACACCGGAGCATTTCAAGATGCGGCTGTCGCACTTTTTCATTGATCGCCCAATTTTTGCGACCGTGCTGTCGATCATGATTACGATCATGGGTTTAATCGCACAACGATCATTGCCGATTGCAGAGTATCCTGAGATCGCGCCGCCAACCGTGAACATCACCGCCACCTACCCAGGCGCATCAGCGCCTGTGATCGCCGAGACGGTTGCGACACCGATTGAACAGGAAGTCAACGGCGTCGACAATATGCTCTATATCAGTTCCCAATCGACCGGCGACGGGCGGCTTTCGATCAACGTGGTGTTCAAGCCCGGCACCAATATCGATCAAGCACAAGTGCTGGTGCAGAACAGGGTCGCCGTCGCCGAGCCGCGTTTGCCGGAAGATGTGCGCCGTCTCGGCATCTCGGTACGAAAGGCGTCACCCGACCTGATGATGGTCGTGCATATGATTTCGCCAGATCAAAGCCGCGATCAAAGCTACATCTCAAACTATGCGACGCTCTATGTGAAAGACGTGCTGTCGCGCGTCGATGGCGTCGGCAACGTCAGCATATTCGGTGCGCGCGATTACTCCATGCGCGTGTGGTTGGACCCAGCAAAAGTCGCCGCACGCGGCCTTACCGCCTCCGAGGTCGTGGCGGCCATGCGGGCTGCCAACCTTCAGGTCGCCGCCGGGTCGATCAACCAGGCACCGGCAACATCGCCCGGCGCATTCACGTTGTCGGTGCAAACGCTTGGACGTTTAACGGCGCCTGAGCAGTTCGAAAACATCGTTGTCCGCGCTGGCGCCGATGGCTCGGTCGTGCGTGTGCGCGATATCGCGCGCGTGGAATTGGGCAGTCAGGATTATACGGTCAATGCGTATCTCAACAATAAGGTTGCGACCGCGCTCGTCATTTTCCAGCGCCCCGGCTCCAACGCGTTGGCAACCGCTGCCAACGTGCGTGCTGAGATGGACAAGCTCGCCAAGGATTTCCCGCCGGGCGTCGCTTATTCCGTGGTCTACAACCCGACCGAGTTTATTCAGGCGTCAGTCGATGAAGTGGTGAAGACGCTGCTCGAGGCGATCCTGCTCGTGGTGATTGTGGTCATTCTGTTTCTGCAGACATGGCGGGCTGCAATCATTCCGATTCTGGCGATCCCAGTATCTTTGATTGGCACATTCCTGGTGATGGCAGCCACGGGGATCTCGTTTAACGTGCTGTCGTTGTTTGGTTTAGTTCTCGCCATCGGCATTGTCGTTGATGACGCCATTGTCGTCGTCGAAAACGTGGAGCGCTATCTGCGGCAGGGGCTGAGCCCCAAGGAAGCTGCCCACAAGACCATGGATGAAGTTGGCGGGGCTTTGATTGCCATCAGCCTCGTCTTGATTGGTGTATTTCTTCCAACGGCATTCATTTCCGGTTTGCAAGGCGCTTTCTACAAACAATTTGCGATCACAATCGCCGCCTCTACGGCGATCTCAGCAATCGTATCGCTCACCTTGTCGCCGGCATTGGCAGCCCTATTGTTGAAGCCGCACGTGACACATGACGACGACAAAACCGGCCTACTGCACACACTTGGTGCTCCACTCAGGAGGTTCTTTACAGGCTTCAACTGGCTCTTCGACAAACTGTCGAATGGGTATGCTAACGCGACACGTCGATTGATCCGACTTTCGACAATTGTTCTCCTCGCCTATGCCGGATTGCTGGGTTTGACTTACTATCGCTTGGCGGCAACTCCGACCGGCTTAGTCCCACAACTCGACCGGGGCTACTTTATCGCAGCGTTTCAATTGCCGCCGGGTTCGACGCTTGATCGTTCGGATGCGGTGGTGCGCAAGGCGTCGGAGATCATGCTGTCGCGCCCAGGCGTGCGCGACGCCGTTGCGTTCGTTGGCTTCGATGGCGCGACGTTCACTAACGCGCCGAACACGGGCGTTATCTTTGTTGCACTGAAATCCTTCGAGGATCGCAAAAAGCTTGATGTGACCAAGGATCAGATCCTCGCCGACCTGCGTGGACAGATGTTCCAATTGCGCGATGCGTTTGCGTTCGTGTTGGAGCCACCCTCGGTGCCGGGCATCGGCACCGGCGGCGGTCTGAAGGGGTACGTTCAGGACAGGTCCGGGCGAGGGCTACCAGCCCTCGAAGGCGCGACATGGGCTGTTGCTGGAACAGCTGGTCAAGTGCCGGGCATTGTCCAACCCTTCACACTCTTCAACACGCGTACCCCGCAGATCTATGCCGACATCGACCGCACCAAGGCCGAACAACTTGGTGTACCGATCTCGAGGGTCTTTGAATCGCTGTCGATCTATATGGGTTCGGCCTTCGTCAACGACTTCAACATTCTCGGTCGCACCTATCGTGTGACCGCCCAAGCCGACGACCCCTATCGCTTGAGCCTGCGCGATGTTGCCAACTTGAAAACGCGTAACGTCACGGACGAGATGGTGCCGATCGGATCGGTGGCGACGTTCCAGGATACGACCGGCGCCTACCGCGTGCCACGTTACAACCTGTATCCGGCAGCCGAAATGCAGCTCGGTCTCGCGCGCGGATATTCGTCCGGCCAGGGCATCGCTGCGATTGAAAAAATCGCCGAAGCAAAGCTGCCTGCTGGATTTGGATTTGAGTGGACCGAAATCGCGCTGCAGGAAAAGCTTGCCGGCAACACCGCTGCCGTTGCCTTTGGTCTGGCCGTCGTTTTCGTGTTTCTTCTGTTGTCGGCACTTTATGAAAGTTGGGTGCTGCCACTCGCCGTGATCCTGATCGTGCCGATGTGCATCCTTGCCGCCATGATCGGCGTCAACTTGCGCGGGCTTGATCGCAATATCCTGGTCGAGATCGGTCTGGTGGTTCTGGTGGGGCTAGCGGCCAAGAACGCGATCCTGATCGTCGAGTTCGCCAAACAGGCCGAAGATGAAGGTAAGCCGCGCGCGGAAGCCGCCATCGAAGCGGCCCGAACCCGACTGCGACCGATTTTGATGACGTCGCTGGCGTTCATTCTTGGCGTCGTGCCGCTCGTGATCGCAGCGGGTGCTGGCGCTGAAATGCGCCAATCGCTCGGAACGGCGGTGTTTTCAGGCATGGTCGGCGTGACGTTGTTCGGTTTGATCTTCACGCCGGTATTCTACGTGCTTTGCCGCGGGTTACGCTTGCCGCGCTTTGGCACGCCGCCAACCACGACGGCAGTTTCGTCCGAGGCGCCATCGGCACCGCTTTAGACATAATGAATTGTGGTGATCCCGGAGGGTCTCGAACCCCCGACCTAGAGTTTAGGAAACTCTCGCTCTATCCGGCTGAGCTACGGGACCTACGCATTACCAGCCGAACTCCTTATCATACTGCGCTGAGCGCTGCCACCCGTTGCCTACCCAGGTTCGATGTCAAATCAATACCTGCAATTTTAACGTTCATGGCGATCCGTCTCAACCTTGTGGCAAACGTTACAATCTGCGTGCTCTTGTCGGCGGCGACTTCGTCGGCGTGGGCAGCAGAGCCGACCACGTGCCAACTTGAGGCCGGACCAACGCGGGCCGTCTCCGGTGTCATTGACGCGGAGACATTGAAACTCGATGACGGCACCGAAGTACGCCTTTTAGGAGCGCTGGCGCCCAAGGCACCTGATTCAGAACTCGATACCGCTTTCTGGCCACCAGAGCGTGACGCCAAGGCTGCACTTGAGAAGCTCGTATTGGGTCGCTCGGTAACACTTGCCTATTCAGGACGCCGCTTCGATCGGTATGGCCGCACGCGGGCACACGTTTTCGTTGAGCCACTGCACGCAAGTGGCGCCATACCAGACGGTGAGAACCGCGTTTGGGTCCAGGCCCACATGTTGAGCCAAGGTCACGCGCGCGCCTATGTTCTCAAAGACAGCCTTGGCTGCCTACGGGAACTGACAGCACATGAAGCATTGGCCAGCGCTTCCCGTATTGGCTTGTGGTCGAATGCTGCCTATCAGGCGCGCGACGCAACGCAGACCCAAGAGCTGATGCGCTTGCGAAGCACGTTTCAGATTGTCGAGGGTGAGGTTAGTCGTGTCATTCAAGCGCGAACCTCGTTGATCCTACGCTTCGTCCCACAGGAGAAGGAGCGACAGGCGGATGAGCCCATTCAGGATGAAACGCGCAGCCCGCGGCGTGATTTTTCAATTCAGATTAAACCGACCATTTCCCGCAGCTGGCAAGTTAACGGGCTGAGCCTTGCAGATCTCGAGGGGCGCCGCATAAGGGTGCGCGGCTGGATCGAACGACGCGGCGGCCCAACCATCGAAATACTCGACGGCCACCAGATCGAACTGGTCGAAGGTCAGCCTGTTACGGCTAGCGCAGTGGCGGAGCCGCCACCAGCCGAAACCGTGCCACGGCGGCGTTCGCGCAAGCGCACCATCGACGTTTCAGTCAGCGCGTCACAGCCAACGAGTGAACCGCCTGCGCCTCAAAACTGACACACCATAAAAAAGGGCGCCCGGCACAAACGATGTACGGGCGCCCTATTATATTTTCGTTGATCTCGACCCGCTTATGGAGCGGACTGGATCGTCACGCAGCTACTATGCTGCCTGCACTTCGTCATCACCGTCATCAGCTTCGACTTCGGCTACAGCCTCTTCGGCGGCGCGACGGCCCTTGGCGCTACGTGAAAGCACCTCGGTAATCTTTTGAACGGCACCACGCTCATCGAGTTTATCGACGGCTGCAATCTCGCGCGCCATCCGATCGAGGGCTGCCTCATACAGTTGACGCTCAGAGTAGGACTGCTCTGGCTGCGTTTCGGACCTGTAAAGGTCGCGCACAACTTCAGCGATTGAAATCAGATCGCCCGAGTTGATCTTCGCCTCGTATTCCTGTGCCCGACGGCTCCACATCGTGCGCTTGATCCGCGCGCGACCCTTCAACGTTTCCATGGCACGCTTGACGATGGTTTCATCGGCGAGTTTACGCATGCCAACGCTCTGCAACTTGCCGGTTGGCACGCGCAGCGTCATTTTGTCCTTCTCGAAGGTGATCACGAACAACTCGAGCGCCATGCCGGCAATCTCTTGTTCTTCGATCCCAACGATTCGGCCAACGCCATGGGCGGGATAGACGATGAACTCATTGGTCTTGAAGCCGTGGCGTGCGCTCACCGGCTTTTTGGCAGCATTCATTTGTTGGTGGCGCTGCAATTCAAGAGCCTTTGCTGCTGCATCTTTGGGGGCAATCATTGGCGCCGTGATGCGCTGCGCCGCAGGCTTGGCAACTGCGGCTGGCACATTGCGAGCGACGACAGGAGCTGCGGCTGTAACAGGCAGTACATGCGCCGGTGGCAGCGCCGGGGCCTTCGCTACGACTGGTTTCACGGCGGTTGGTTTAACGACCATTGGCTTCACGATAATTGGTGCCTTCGCAGCAATTGGCGCAGCCTTAGAGGCAGTTGACTTTTTGATGTCAGACTTTGCCGGCTTCGGGGCGATCAACTTGGTGGCAGACTTTGTTACTGCGACGACGACCTTTTTTGCCGACGCCTTAGCGGTCGACTTTGATAAGGTTTTCGCGGTCGATTTTGCGGCACTATGCTTTAGCGGTGTCTTCACAGCGACTTTCGCCGATGCCTTCACTGACTTCGATGCCGCTTTGGCGCTCTTAACCACTGGCTTTTGGCCTTTACGCGTCACAACCAATTTTGCTGCTGCTGTCTTGGTGGAGGCTTTTTTCTTCTGGGGCATCGACTACGGTCTCACTCTGTGCAGGTCACGCAAACATCGATACGACCGCACGGGCGCGGCTGCACCAAGCTGGAGATGGACGCCCAGCTCATCGTCGTCTGCCAATCCAAACTCGTCTTGCGTCGACCTGGTTCGTCGATGCATGAATAGCTTGTAGCGACACATCGGTGCGCCCTAGAACTGCGCGGCTCGCTGTGCTGCATTGTTGGCGGTAACTTTTTTGATCGCGAAGTGCTGCGGGGCAAGCACGCACGCCCAAATTTTAGGCGCAGCCAAAATCGCTGCAAGTCCAAGAACACTTGCATCAATGTTGAATGTTTGCGTTCTTGTTTCGTCTCCAGATCTTGCGACTGGGACATAAGTAACACAAACTTCATGGAAAAAGAAGGGCCGCAATGTGAAAGACAACAAGTCCGCTAAAAATTCATGATTAACGACAACTGAAAGTTGTTTTTGGAGATTTGTACACCATCTCTAAATCGCACGGCCCATGCGGCAAGCGCTAAATTTCCAGCATCAGGACTGTCCTAGTCACCCGTGCCAGGTTTTTCCGAAAAGTAGGCCTCCAGCTTCCCCTTCTCATCCCGAAACTTGTCGGCGTCTGCCGGTGCATCCTTCTTTGACGTGATGTTCGGCCAAGCATCAGCGTATTGCCGATTCAGCTCCACCCACTTTTCCAGCCCCTTCTCGGTATCTGGCTTGATGGCTTCGACCGGACACTCGGGCTCACACACCCCGCAGTCAATGCATTCGTCGGGGTGGATCACGAGCATGTTTTCCCCCTCATAGAAGCAGTCAACGGGACAAACTTCCACGCAATCGGTGAACTTGCACTTGATGCAGCTATCTGTAACGACGAAGGTCATACGTGGTTAGTCCTGACAAAGCAGTGCAGGGGTAGCCTATTTAGGCCCAGTATCAGTCCTGCGAACGGGGCGTGTTGTCGCAAGTAATAGGTTGCCACGTCAACGGTGGTGCGGCACCTGACCAAAATATCTGCCTGTAACAACCGAAACTGGTCACAATCGGCTGCATGGTGTCTTTGAAACGACTGCCTGATCGCAACCTTGGACGGCCACGGCCATGCAAATCCGGATTACGGGACTAGCACTCGCGTTGTCGACGGTCAGCGTCGTCGCGCAAACCAGCCCCAGATGGATGAGCGATGAGGCGATCAAAGCCACGTTCGCCGGCATTACGATCAACGGTATCTATATCGATGGTCTGACATTTACTGAAACGTATGCCGCCACCGGAGACATCGCCTACCAAGATACGCGCAAGGCGATGACGGGCCGCTGGTCGATCATCAATCAGTCGTTCTGTACACTTTACAGTGGCAGCATTAGTGGCGGGTGCTTCAAGGTCGCTCAGCATAGTGCCAACTGCTTCGAATTTTACTTTCAATCGAGCACAGAAGCAGAGGCAGCCATGCCGGCACCTGGTCAACACAACTGGACGGCACGGGGCTGGAACAAGGCGCGCCCCTCGACCTGCGACGAGAAGCCGACGGCTTGAACGCTCAGCCAACTTCACCGCCTCGTCACACGACTGCAACATGACTCGGATTTGAGTACCTCCATAGGACACTGATCGACGGAGGTACCGTGCGACGTGGACGGGACGAACAACGCTATCGGGCACTTTTCTTATGCGACCTGCATCTAGGGACGCGAGCCGCTCAAGCAGAGCCGCTGCTAGCATTCCTCAGGGAGGTCGAGGCGGATGTCATCTACCTCGTAGGAGACATCGTGGATCTGTGGAAAGTTCGTCGCGGGCCCCATTGGCCGCAATCGCATAACGACGTGCTGCAAAAACTGTTGCGCCGCGCGCGCAAAGGCACGCGGATCGTTTTCATACCCGGCAATCACGATGAAGGGTTACGCGACTTCTGCGGCCAGAATTTTGGCGGCATTGAAATCCGACGTGACGAAATTCACACCACGTCAACCGGCAAACAGTATCTGGTCATGCACGGCGATGAATTTGATGTGATCGTTCGTTATGCCCGCTGGCTGGCATTTCTAGGCGATCGTTCCTACGAACTGGCGCTCTGGCTCAATGCGCCGCTTAACGGATTGCGCCGCAAATTTGGTCTCGGATACTGGTCACTCTCTTCTTATCTGAAGGGCAGGGTCAAGACCGCCGTCAACTTCATTGGCGAATTTGAGACCGCGCTCGCCGCCGAAGCTGACCGCCGCAACGTCGATGGAATTATCTGCGGCCACATCCACCATGCCGCCAGCCGCCAGATCGGCCGCACCCACTACATGAACACCGGCGATTGGGTCGAGAGTTGCACTGCGATCGCCGAGACGGATGCCGGCGAGATGATCGTCATCGATTGGCTGGCGATCACCCGCAAGACGGCCGCGTTCACAGTCGTCCCAATCAAACAAGTTGCAGCTCAGTAACGCCCATCATCGAACGCAACACGACTTCGAGGAGACCTTATGGCTTCCGCATCCAATGCATTAGCTCGCTCTAAAGTCGAACCGGAAACCGGTCATCGACTGCTGAGCCATGCCGTACATCGAAATAAGTTGATCTCTAAGGAGGGCCTCCTTGAACGGCTCTTTACGTTCGCTTTCAGTAACCTCGTTTATGCACAGATATGGGAAGATCCGGTCATCGACATGGAGGCCTTGAGCCTCGATGGCGACAGTCGCATCGTGCTGATCGCATCGGGCGGTTGCAATATGATGAGTTATTTGACCGCTGGTCCGGCACATATTACGGCAGTCGACCTCAATCCAGCGCACGTGGCACTCAATCGGTTGAAGCTCGCAGCCGCACGGCATCTGCCGTCACATGCGGCGTTCAATCGCTATTTTTCCGGTGGACGCGACACCGGCAGCGCCCAGATGTACGCGCATTACCTGCGACCGGCACTTGATCCGGTGACGCGCGCGTATTGGGAAAGTCGCGATCATCTTGGACGGCATCGGATCGCCAAGTTCAACCGCAATTTCTATCGGAATGGACTGCTTGGAAAATTTATCACTACAGCCCATTTACTGGCAAAAATGCACGGCGCCGATCCAGCACGCATGATGGCGGCGAAATCGATCGAAGATCAGCGACGCATATTTGAGACCGAACTTGCTCCGCTCCTGAATCGCCCGCTCATTCGCTGGCTGATCGAACGCCCAGCGACGCTTTTTGGCCTTGGAATTCCACCAGCCCAATACAAAGTGTTGGCCGGAGATCACTCAGATGGCATCGGCGCCGTTTTGCATGAACGACTTCAGCGCTTGGCGTGTGGATTTAAACTCGAAACCAACTATTTCGCATGGCAAGCATTTGCCCGCCAGTATGATCCAGCTCCCGGTGGTTCGGTACCGCCCTACCTCGAGTTACGAAACTATGAGCGCCTTCGTGCCCATATCGAGCGGGCCGATGTACTCAATGTATCACTGACAAAACACTTGCGACAGCAGCCGACCGCGAGCCTGAACCGGTATGTCCTCCTCGACGCGCAGGATTGGATGTCTGACGCTGACCTAAACGAGCTATGGGCCGAAATCACGCGCACAGCCGGTCCTGGCGCACGCGTCATTTTCCGTACTGCTGCCACGCCATCGTTATTGCCGGGTCGGGTCTCAGCTGAAATCCTCAATCAGTGGACCTATCAAGCCGAGCAATCCAAAGGCTGGACCGATCGGGATCGTTCGGCCATCTATGGAGGGTTCCATCTTTATGTGAAGAAGGCCAGCCGAGCATGAGCAAAACCTCGATTCACGCTGGCGACCAGATGGATCGTATTTATCGCCACCAGCGCCACATTTACGATGCGACGCGACGGCATTTTTTATTGGGCCGCGACACGCTCGTTGCTGGTCTCGTACCACCAGACGGCGGCGCCGTTGTTGAGGTCGGTTGCGGGACGGCACACAATCTGATCGATGCCGCACGGGCGTACCCGCACTGCCGCTTCTTTGGTTTCGACATTTCTACGGTGATGCTGGATACGGCACGCACAAAAATTAAAGCCGCGGGATTGGAGGCACGTATCAACGTTATGCCGGGAGATGCTGCGAATTTTGATCTCCAGGCATTGTTCGGTATCCCGACCGCCGACCGAGTCCTCATGTCATATACTTTGTCGATGATCCCGCCTTGGCGCGACACTTTGCATTGTTCGGTCAAGCAACTCTCCGCCAAAGGTGCCTTGCATATCGTTGATTTTGGACAACTCGAGCAGTTTCCTGGATTGGCTAAGTCGGCCCTTTGCGCATGGCTCGCCAAGTTTTCGGTTAGTCCTCGTGTTGATTTGGTAGGCGAACTCGAGCAGCTGGCCGATTTGCACAAGCTTGATTGCTTCATTGCCCATCCATTCCGCGGCTATGCGACTTATGCGGTCTTGCGGCGCACCTGATGACCCCTCATCGTGGCGCCGAGCAGGATCAATGAGGTAGATGCAAAATGGGATCGAATGGGCCCAGCGGGGCGGCGTTGAACGATTCAACATTTGACCGTGTTTTGGCCGACGGTTTTGCAAGCGTTCCGGCAGGACGGGTGGCGACCATTGTTACGTCACTCGAAATGACTGCGCGCCCCGTAAGCCCAACGCTCACACCACTACCTCACGGTGTCGCGCTTGACCGGACAATGTCTCCAGTTCTGAACTGGTATCGGCAGCTGTTTCGCAGCGTCGGCGAAGACTGGCTCTGGTTCTCCAGGCTGCGGCTAGATGATGCGCAACTAAGCGCTATTATCCACGATCCGGCTGTCCATGTGCACGCGCTAACCGCAACATCGCAGGGCGGCAATGTTGTCGAAGCTGGTATCCTGGAATTGGATTTCCGCATTGCCGGGCAATGCGAAATTGCCTTCTTCGGACTAAAGTCCGATTTTTTAGGTCAGGGAATTGGTCGCGACATGATGAACGCCGCGATTGAGCGGGCATGGCGGCAACCCATTCATCGACTTTGGGTTCACACGTGCACGCTCGATCACCCGGCGGCATTGGCTTTCTATCGCCGCTCGGGCTTCAACATCTATCGCCAGCAAGTCGAGATCGCATTGGATCCGCGCGTCCTTGGTGAGTTGCCACGCACCGCTGGTGCGCACGTTCCAATCATTGAGTGATGAACAGGCGACGAGCCTTGCTCGATCAAGCCATCAAAGACCACGCCCGTCGAGTTTGGCTGCCATGATCGAAATCGTCTTGGCGTAGACCTCGGCCTTGTTCCACTGCTGGATCACAGCATAGTTGGCCGAGCCCGGCTCCCAACTTTGGCCAGCAACCCAACCGAACGCCTTGAAGTAGTTTGCGGTTGACGCCAACATGTCAGGGACCGAGCGGATCAGATCCTTGCGACCGTCACCATCAAAATCGACCGCGTATTTTACATACGATGACGGCAGGAACTGCATCGGGCCGATTTCTCCAGCCCAACCACCGCGCAACGACGATGCCGACATGTCGCCGCGGTCGATAATTTTCAGTGCGTTGAGCAATTCGTTCTGGAAAAATTCGGTGCGGCGGCAATCATAGGCGAGGGTCGCCAATGAATTGACAATCGACTTACCGCCATTCCCATCTGCGCCGTAGTTGGTTTCGAGCCCCCAGATCGCCACCAGGATCGAGCCTGGCACCCCAAATCGCTTCTCGATTTGCGATAGCAAGGCACCGTTCGCCTGAATCTGTCGCTGCCCCCGGGAAATCAGGGAATTCGAAACCCGCTTGGCGTAAAATTGCTCAAATGTCAGCTTGAACGAACGCTGCGAACGATCCAGCCGAATGATATTGCTGTCGTAGGTCATGCCGGCCAGATTTGCGTTTGCAGTTGCAGCCGAAATGCCCTGGCCTGTGGCTTTGACCTTGAACTGCGGCACCCATGCCTCAAAGCCGCCTGCTTCGCTACCGCACGTCTGGGCATTGGCCGGTTGAACAGATGTCGCCAAAGCAAGACCCGCGACAGCGAGCCAAAGGAGACGTCGCTTCGGCTTCAAATCTTGTTTCATGTTTTCGATCCAACTCTTTGCTGTAACGCTGCAATTCACCGGCGACTGGCTGGCTAGCACATCTTTAGCCCTTCCGTCTTGTATCGGTATCGCGGAGGGATAACGGCACGTTGAGGCTTGGGAGAGGCGATGTCAGCGTGCTAAGCGCACGCACATGAACAAAAAACGCGTCGGAATTTTGATCTCGGGCCGTGGTTCGAACATGATGTCGCTGATCGACGCATGTCGCGCCCCGGATTTTCCTGCCGAAATCGCAGTTGTTATCTCAAACCGTCCCGAGGCCGCTGGTTTGGCGCACGCTGCCGCTTCTGGCATCAAAGCTGTTGCCATCGACCATAAGCTGTTTGGCTCACGTGTGCCGTTTGAGATGAAGTTGCATCAAACACTGCTTGATCAGGGCGTTGAGTTGATTTGCAACGCAGGTTTCATGCGGCTTTTAACCGGTGGATTCGTCGATCGGTGGCGAGACCGGCAACTCAACGTACATCCATCTCTACTGCCGGCTTTACCAGGGCTCGACACTCATGCGCGTGCGCTTGATCAGGGCTTGATGATCCATGGATGCACGGTGCATTTCGTGCGGTTAGAAATGGATACCGGACCGATCATCGTCCAGGCCGCCGTGCCGGTACTACCGGACGACACGGCGCAATCTCTAGGCGCCCGCGTGTTGGAGCAAGAGCACTTGATCTATCGCCATGCGCTGCGTCTTGTGGCGGGCGGCCACGTGCGTATAGATAAGGAACGCGCGATCATCACGTTACCAGTGAGACCATCGCCGCCCTTGGTATCACCTGCGATCTAATCGGCTAAATCACAGGGCCCGTCCGTCTACTTCGCGGCGCAACTCATCCACCGTGCTTTGGACGTTCGACCAGAACGGGTGAACCGACAAAAGCTTCTCATAGGCTCTGAGCGCCTGCGGCTTCCGGTCTAATTGGCGCATAATCTGGCCAACACCATCGAGCGCTTTGTAGTGGTTCGCGTCCAGCGCAAGCACACGACGCAAATCACCAAGTGCGCGTTCGTAGTCACCCTCAGTGTAGAAGATATAGGCTCGACGGTTCCAGCCCTCCGCATAGTCGGGGGCCAATTCAACGACCGCGCTCAGCAACTGCAACGCCAGGTCATTTCGTTGCTGGCCTGAGGCCTGCACGGCCCGCTCGATCAAAGCTGTGACGGTATCGCTGCCGGGTGAAAGCCAAAGACGTTCAATTGCTTCGGCAAATGGCTTTGAAGCCTCTTCGTCCGGCGCTGTGGCCAAGTGAGCGTAAAGGTCATCAAGCAGTTTCGCCCGCTCAAGCGGTGCATCCGGAATGATCCGGCCCAACTGCGGAGGCTTTGAAGGTTTACCGACCGAGTCCGGGGGCGTTGTCGGCGTAGGTATGACGCCCGGCGGAGCAATCTGAGTGTCCGGCGTCGGTTTCGATTGCGCGCACGCAAACGGAGAAAAGGCGGCCACCAGGGCCACCATCATCAAGCTCTGTGCAACAGAGGCGCGCAAGGGGACTACAAATCGCTGGTTCATCTGCGGGATGATACTAGACCTGCAAACGTCCGTCAAAGCCGACTGGCGCCGGCTTTCAACGTCAACCCTGGCGGGCTTTGAAGCGACGCTGCGTCTTGTTAATGACGTAGAGGCGTCCGCGACGCCGCACAACCTGACAATCCCGGTGGCGGACCCGCAGAGACTTGATTGAGTTCTTAACTTTCATCACACGCTCTCGATAAAAAAGTGGTGGGCGCGACAGGGATCGAACCTGTGACCCCTACAATGTCAATGTAGTGCTCTACCGCTGAGCTACGCGCCCCTACCGCCCCAAAGGGCAGAAACGGGAAGGCTTCCTATACTGGCGTCATGTGATGCTGGCAAGCACAGCTTTTGCCATTTTTCAACAATCGGTCATTTAGGCGGCCAGCAGTCGATCAACTTCCCGCACAAGGTCTTTTAGATGGAACGGTTTTGACAAAACGCGGGCCTCTTTTGGCGCCGTTTGGTCGTTGTTCAACGTCACGGCCGCAAAGCCAGTGATGAACATGATCTTGAGGTCGGGGTGCAGTTCGCTGGCGCGACGGGCCAACTCGATACCGTCCATGCGTGGCATCACGATATCCGTCAACAACAGACTGAAGGGCTCGGACTGCAACCGCTCGAACGCTTCCTGTCCGTTGGCAAACGACGTCACTTCGTGACCGGCGCGCTGCAGAGCGCGCTCAAGGAAGCCGCGCATCGAATCGTCATCTTCCGCGAGGATGATACGCGCGACGGCGGTCTGCGGCGGCGATGACGGCGGTGGTGATGTTTTCATGAGATCGACCGGGTTGTTCGTGCTTACTTACGGCGACAATGCCAAAATCGCCAACCAATTTTGCCTTTAATTTAATAAACCAATCATGAATCCGTGACCACGGGCCGCCGATTTCACATCTTACATAGACACGACGCACAGCCGTTGGCAAAGTGCGCGCGACAAATCACGGACCAAGGCTGAATGCTGCACGACGAGCGGAAATCGATAATTGAAGACCTGACACCGCCGTTCCAGGTGCTTGAGCCCGTGGTCCTGACCACGCCATTCATTTTTTGCTCGCCGCACTCGGGCGCCGTCTACCCCCGAAGCTTTATTGCATCCTCAAAGCTCAATCCACACAGCTTGCGCAAGTCAGAGGACGTCGCAGTCGATCGACTGTTTTCAGGTGTCGCGTCGCTGGGCGCACCGCTACTCTCGGCAAATTTTCCCAGAGCCTACCTTGATGTTAACCGCGAGCCCTATGAACTCGATCCGGAACTCTTCGGGGGCCGTTTACCTCCGTTTGCCAACACCCAATCGATGCGGGTTGTTGGCGGCTTGGGCACCATCGCGCGCATTGTTGCCGACGGAGAGGAAATCTATCCGCTCAACGGTCGCCCGAGCTTAGACTCGGCGATGCATCGGATCGAAATGCTATATAAGCCGTTCCATGCCGTACTCGCATCGCTCATTTTGCGAACGCGGGAACGATTCGGCACGGCAGTGCTTGTTGATTGCCATTCGATGCCGTCGACCTCGATGGTGCGGCCGAACGGTGGCAGCAGACCCGATATCGTGCTTGGTGACCGCTTTGGCGCCAGTTGCGATGCCCGCGTCACAAAATTAATCCGCGACTCGATTGCCGAATTGGGGCTGCATGTGCAGCTCAATCGCCCCTATGCTGGCGGCTTCATCACCGAGCACTATGGCCGCCCGTTCGAAGGCGTGCATGCAGTTCAAATCGAGATCAATCGCGCGCTATACCTCAACGAAGCATCGCTGGAGCAACTTCCGGGGTTTGCCTCACTGCAACGGCAAATGACAGTACTTGCCAAAAGCATGATTAGGGATCTGCCGAGACATCTGACTACGAGAATTGCAGCTGAATAGAAGCAACACGCGCCCCGCTGTTCAAACATGGCGCGCAACTGAACCCTGATGTCCAAAAAGAAAAGGGGCCGCTCAACTAAGAACGGCCCAAGTCTAGGGAGGAAACGCCCAAGGAGGGCTGCGGTTGGGGGGAGAAACTCACCCGAACCACTAATTGAAATTAAGGTTGCACCGCACAATAAGCAACTGCATTTTTTGCAGAGCAGCAAAACCGGCTTGGTCGATCGGCTGCCTTGAAATTGTTCCTGGTGCACGCCATCAATGTCTAATTCTTGAGCAACCACTCGCTCAGATTAAAAAGTCGTCGAGCTAAAAAAGCGATGTCTACTGGCATTTTTCATCAAGAATCTAAGTCCACAGCAACAAAAATAACTGCAACTCAACCCCAATCGTCATTGGGTCATGTGGAGTCATTTGAAAACGCAAACGTAATCGTTGCAGTAAAGTCACATATTCAACGATGATGCGATAAGAGGCTGATTCA
>JANOYV010000161.1:0-2889 GCA_031429105.1 Hyphomicrobiaceae bacterium
TTCGCCCGTCAGCGGTTTGAAGTCGAGGATCTTGGTGACGCTCGATGATAGCCCGAGACCGACCGTTCGTTGCGAAGAAGTCCACCAATCCAGTTGCGGCGCAGCAAAACGCAGCATCGAACCCCGTCGACTGGCGCGCACTAAAAACACACGCTGTCAGATGATCCGAGTCTGGCTTGTGTCGCTATTGGCCCATCTCGACTCGACCCCGACGGTCGGTTCCGGACGACCACGTCGATCAAGGTGATCACGAGCGCCGCAGCCTGTCCAGGGCACTGTCCGCCGGGCGTCCGCTGTCAGAGGTCGAGCGGCCGTGTCCGGCCACTCGACGGCGAGCGGATGATGGTGGTGGCTCGACTTCCGCAAACTCTGCTTTTCGACGACAAAGCAATTGATGCCCAACCCAAATGCTCCCAAGCCGACTTGCATTCACGAAAATTCCAAAAGCCTTCTAAGCGCCTTTCCGTGCTCTGATCGAGAACGCCAATGGCATTCGAGGATGCCCGTTCGGCAGACGCCACAGCCGATCCGTCGCCGGCACCAATATCGGTAGGCCACACCAAGGCAGAACCTCGTGCTCACGAAACATCGTAATTGTCATGCCGGCACCAATGAGCGCACTAAAGATCGTCGACAGTGAGTGGATCCACTCCCGCGTCGATTGGTGTGTCATGACTGTCGGATCACCGGTGTAGGTCGTCGCCGTGACGAAATTCAACGGCTTGCTGGCCGGCGTTTGGAAATCGAAGGTCGGGACAAGTCTGCCGCCGTGCACCTCAAGCACGTTGAATGCTGGATGGGCATCGGCGAAGTAGAGTTCGCCCCCGGGGGCAAGGACGGAAGAAATGACGTTCGCCCAGACCTGCATGTCTGGCAACCAACAGATTGTGCCCCATGTCGTAAAGACCAGGTCGAACGGTCCGGGCGCCAGATCGTGGGCTTCGTCCACGCGGCCCTGAACGAATTTAGCCTCTAATCCCGTCTCGATAGCTAGCTGCCGGGCAACCCTCAATGCCGCTCCCGAAAAGTCCATTCCCGTAACCTCTGCGCCGCGCCGTGCAAGGCACAGTGTGTCACGCCCGATGTGACACTGCAGATGCAGGATGCGCTTTCCGGAGATGTCGCCGAGCTCGGCTGCTTCTATTGAGTGGAGAGCATCCTCTCCCGCGCGAAAGCGGTCGAGCATGTAGTCGCCAGTTGTGTCGCGCGCATGAATTGCCGCACGCTCCTCCCAATTTTGGAGGTTGATTTCAATCGGATCGTCCATTGTGTCACCTCTATGCGAGCGCAACCGGAGAGCAATATCGTGGAAACGGTGATGTCTCAAAGTGGCCCGTCACGTCATCAGGTCAATGGTCGGTCTCTGATCTTGGCGATCGTCTCGGTGGGATTGCCTGCTGGACCGGCCCGCCGCTCGATCCCGGTGGTGTCCGCTGACTGAGGCACTGAAGCCATGGTTCGACAGCTTTCCTTGCGCTTAACTGGTGAGTCGGTGGACGTCCGCTTTCTCTGCATAGTCATCGTCGACTCATTGAAGATCGACGCATTTAGCCTGAGTCGCATGGTGGCCGCTCAGCGCTCGCACTTGCGCAAGGAATTAAACTGACTTTGCCGCGGCTAGCTGTTGGCCGTCACGGCATCGGTCCGGCTTGAAGGGCATGATCGAAGAAGAACCTGGCCATTTCGCGAGAAGCGTCCGGCCCTTGCGGATCGGTGTACGACCCGGACAGATTGCCGCCAGACCAAGCATGGCCGGCATTATGGACGATCCACATCTCCATCACCGCTTGATCCTGTTCGTCGAGATAGCAAGTGCGGCTGTAAGTGTGACCGTTGGGTGCTTGGCCGCGATGGGCCACCGTTCGCAGCGCTAACGCCCGTGACGACTTCGCCTGCTCGATGATATGCGCACCGTTTGCCGGATGGACGGTGCCGTCGCTATCGCCGTGGAATACGATGGTGGGCGGAACAGGCCCGCTTGGCGAAATCCTGTTGGCAGTTGCGACATTGCCCTGTCGCATGGCGGCAATTGCAGAGGGCAGATTCATTGCGGCGCCAACTGGCAATCCAGAATGAACACCAACGGCTGCGTAGATGTCGGGATACGCAGCGCCCATAATGGCCGCCGCCGCTCCTCCTGCCGACAATCCTGCGACATAAATCCGCTGCCGATCGACGGCATAGTCGAGCGCGACCCGCTGTGTGATGCCGGCGACGAGTGACGGCTCGCCGCCGCCGCGCTGTTGGTCGTCGGGCTTGAACCAATTCCAGCATTTCGACGGGTTGGCGGATTTCGCCTGCGCCGGATAGGCGACCAGACATCCGCGCTCCTCTGCGATGGTGTTCATGCGCGTGCCAGCGGCGAAGTCGTCGACCGACTGCGTGCAGCCGTGCAGCATGACGATCAGCGGCACGGCCACACCCCGATAGCTGCTCGGAATATAAATTTTGTAGTCGCGGCTGCCGGATTGGTTTTCGAAGTTCGCGTTGAGGAAACGAGCCCCTTCGGGCAAAGGTGGAGGCGGCTCCAATGGCCGCTTGGAGATCGCGCTCCCACCATCCTTCAGATGTTTGACGATGTCCCCTAAATTGCCGCGTAGGTGGCCAGGCCAAGTTGGTCGGGTCAGCGCGTTCGTTTCGATATTCCGAGTCTCGTCACGTGTCGCTTCGATCCGCTCAGGTTGCAAAACTTGCCCTATTGGATCATCCGTCCGGTCGGCGGTCGCATTGATCGTGAACGGTAGGCGAGGTGGCGGGTTCGCCGTGTGAGGCTCCGACGAAGTTCCGGTGGCGCGATCTCGACGGAGCAATCTCTGGATCAAACGCGTTGCCTCAGCGAGGTTGCCTGCACGCGTCAGTCTTGCAGCTTCTATCATGGCGGGAGGCAAG
>JANOYV010000162.1:0-1531 GCA_031429105.1 Hyphomicrobiaceae bacterium
GAATTTTGTGCGCGGCACGTTCCGGGCGCGCGGCGACACCATCGAAGTGTTCCCGGCGCACTATGAGGATCGGGCCTGGCGCATTTCGCTGTTCGGCGACGAGGTCGAAAGCATCATCGAATTCGATCCGCTGACGGGGCAGAAGTCCGACGACCTGAAACTCGTGAAGATTTATTCAAACTCGCACTATGTCACGCCGAAACCGACGCTGCAGCAGGCAATCAAGTCGATCAAGGGCGAGCTCAAGGCGCGGCTCGAAGAGCTGTACGCAGGCGGCAAATTGCTCGAAGCGCAGCGATTGGAGCAACGCACGGTCTTTGACATGGAGATGATGGAAGCGACCGGCTCTTGCGCCGGCATTGAAAACTATTCGCGCTATCTCACCGGTCGTCGTCCGGGTGATCCACCGCCGACATTGTTTGAATATCTGCCTGACAATGCGCTGGTCTTCGCTGACGAAAGCCACGTCACCGTGCCGCAAATCGGCGGTATGTTTCGCGGTGACTATCGGCGGAAAGCGACGCTTGCGGAGTACGGCTTCCGTTTGCCGTCTTGCATGGATAATCGGCCGCTGCGTTTCGAAGAGTGGGACGCCATGCGCCCGCAATCGGTTTACGTTTCGGCAACGCCGGGCGGCTGGGAGCTCGATCAGACGGGCGGCACCTTCACGGAACAGGTGATTAGACCAACGGGGTTGATTGATCCGCCGGTCGAGATCCGCACCGCCAAGACGCAAGTCGATGATCTGATCGACGAAGTGCGTTCGGTGTCGCGCCAGGGCTATCGCACGCTCGTCACGGTGCTGACCAAGCGGATGGCAGAAGACCTCACCGAGTACATGCACGAGCAGGGCATTCGCGTGCGCTACATGCACTCCGACATCGAGACCCTGGAGCGCATCGAGATCATTCGCGACCTGCGGCTTGGCGCCTACGACGTGCTGATCGGCATCAACCTTTTGCGTGAAGGGCTCGACATTCCAGAGTGCGCGCTGGTCGCAATTCTCGATGCCGACAAGGAAGGCTTCCTGCGCTCGGAGACATCGTTGATCCAGACCATTGGCCGCGCGGCGCGCAACGTCGATGGTAAGGTTATTCTTTATGCCGATCGGATCACCGGGTCGATGGAACGCGCCATCGCCGAGACTGATCGGCGCCGTGAGAAGCAAGTAGCCTGGAACACGGCGAACGGCATCACGCCGGAGAGCGTGAAAAAGAACATCGGCGACATCATGGGGTCGATTTATGAGGCCGATCGGGTCACGGTCGATGCGGGCCTCGCCGATGGCAGCGACAAGCCGCTCGTCGGCCACAACCTTGCAGCCGTCATCGCCGATATGGAAAAGCGCATGAAGGATGCGGCAGCCGATCTTGAGTTCGAGACCGCGGCCCGCCTGCGCGACGAGGTCAAGCGCCTGCGCGAAACCGAGCTGGCGATTTCCGATGATCCGTTGGCGCGGCAATCCGACGTGGATGATCGAACCGGTGGCTATCGCGGCGAGCGTAAGTATGGCGATGCGGCCAACATGCCG
>JANOYV010000163.1:0-7186 GCA_031429105.1 Hyphomicrobiaceae bacterium
CGAAAAATTTCCCAATCAAATTCGTCGCTATCGACCGTGACGCGGCCTTTTAATTGACGCTTCGGGATCTTCAATGCCATGACACAAACCAACTCTCACCAAGGCTTTACGATCACTAGGATCACAATACCAATCATCAGCAACGTTGGTACTTCATTAGCAACGCGAAAGTAATAGCCAGTCTTCGTGTTTTGGTCGGATGCGAAATCTTTCACCCACTTCGTCTGCAAGCCATGAGATGCCGACATCAACGCCACCAACAGAATCTTGGCGTGGAGCCACCCACCCTTGAAACCGAACGACGAATAGGCGAGCCACAGCCCCGTGATCCAAGCCACCACCATGGCCGGCGTCATGATTGCCTTGAGCAACCGACGCTCCATGATTTTGAACGTCTCAGATTGCTTCGAGCCGCGCTCGGCATCGACGTGATAAACCATCAAGCGAGGCAGATAGAGCTGGCCAGCCATCCAAGAAATGATGGCAAGCACATGCAGTGTTTTGATCAAAAGATCGAGCACGATTACGCGTAACTCCGGATGACTTTCAGCAACTGCGCCACCGTGTCAGGCGAGCCTTCCGGCGTGATGCCATGACCAAGATTGAATACAAAAGGCTTGCCGCGCATTGCATCGACAATCTCGCGCGCACGACGTTCCATGGCGGCCCCTCCAGCGATCATCAGTAGCGGATCGAGATTGCCCTGTACCACGATTCCCTTGGCCGACAACGGACCTGCCATCAGGGCTAGCGGCATTGCGGTATCACAGCCAATGCCTTGCACACCGGTCGCTTCGGCATAGGCGAGGGAGGCATATTCGGCGCCTCTCGGAAAACCAATGATTGGCACATGTGGGTGCTTGGCGCCCATGCCGCTGACGATCTTCTTGGTCGGCGCGACGACCCATTTTGCAAACTCATCATCCGGCAAACTACCAGCCCAGCTGTCGAAGATCATCAAAACGTCCGCACCAGCTTTGACCTGCAAATCGAGGTAGTTGATCGAAGCCTCGATGAGCAAATCCATCAGGCGGCCAAAAAACTCGGGTTCACGGTAAGCCTTGAGGCGGGTGACGGCCTGGTCGGGCGAACCTTGGCCACCGATCATGTAGGTCGCGACCGTCCATGGTGCGCCGCAGAACCCAATGAGTGCCGTTTCTTTCGGTAGACCTGCGCGGATACGCGACACGCTTTCAGCTACAGATTCGAATTTTGATTTCGCCTGGGCGAGGTTCAGTTTTGCGAGCTCAGCATCTGATTTTAGCCCTGTTAGTCGCGGGCCTTCGCCCTCGACGAAGCTAACGGTTTGCCCCAGGGCATCGGGCACGACCAAGATGTCTGAGAACAAAATGGCGGCGTCAAAGCCAAAGCGCCGGATCGGTTGAAGGGTGACTTCGCACGCCAGTTCAGGCGAGTAGCACAAATTCAGGAATGATCCGGCCTTGGCGCGAGTTGCCTTGTACTCGGGCAAATATCGACCGGCTTGCCGCATCAGCCAGACCGGGGGTGGGTTGATCGCCTGACCGATAAATGGTTGCAGAAAACGCATGGACCGGGCTTTGGTGGTCAGGGTTGAGTTATGCTCGTGCATCAGCGTCTCTTTTCAATTCAAGAGTCTAAGTTAGTTTATTATTATGACTGTTACCGCTGTGGATTGCGGGAATACCGTAGCTGTCGGTCCTCATCCCCAACTTGCCCCAAAAGAGGCATCTCATCACTAGTTCTGGTGGTAAGCGTTTGGTTTTCGACTAGGATAGTTTTTCATGATTTGGCACAGCGTGTTAAGCGGCGTGTTGTAGACGGCATTTGATGGCAGTTCTAGTGCACAACGCGTGGACAAGTTGTCCGAAGCGAGAGTGAATACAGGGCTTAGCTTTTTGGCGTGATGGTTGTCGTGTCGACGGTGTTTGTGGATAAAATTGTTAGTAATGCGACACGTCTCGTGTGTTTAGCTGATCGTTGCACGTACACTGTTGATAACCATGGATCTATCCACAGATGGCGAATGCCCTGCCGAGCTACTTCCATCTACATCTGATCTCCGATTCTACTGGCGAAACGCTGACGACAATCGCGAAGGCGGCGGCCGTTCAATATGCCGAGGTTCGACCGATTGAGCACGTGCATCCGTTGATCCGGAACGCGAAGCAACTTGATCGCGTATTGCAAGAAATCGCATCTGCACCTGGCATCGTGCTCTACACCATCGTCAATCGAGATTTGACAGCGGAACTAGAGCGACGGTGTCGCGAGTTGAAGGTTCCAGCCTTGCATGTGCTGGAACCGATCATGAAAGTTTTCGAGAGCTATCTTGGTGCGCCGCAGACGCCAATTGTCGCCGGTCAACACGTTTTGGACGCCGAATATTTCCAGCGGATCGATGCGTTGAATTTTTCGATGGCGCATGATGATGGGCAGTTGCCAACTGACCTCAACACCGCTGATATTATCATCCTCGGCATTTCGCGCACGTCTAAGACGCCGACTAGCATTTATCTAGCTCAACGTGGCTACAAGACCTCCAATGTTCCGATCGTGCCGGAGATTCCGTTACCCGATGTACTGACGGAGCCGCACGGTGCGTTCGTCGTCGGCTTGGTGGCGAGTGCCGAGCGGATCTCTGAAATTAGGCGAAACCGAGTGCGGTTTTTATCCGACCGTAATCTCGACGACTACGTTGACCGAGACCGGATCGCCCAGGAGATTGCCCATTCGCGTCGGTTGTGTGCCAGACACGGTTGGCCGGTGATTGACGTCTCCCGCCGATCAATTGAGGAGACTGCGGCGCAGATCCTACGATTATTTCATGATCGGGAAGCTGGCAGCCCATCGTCTGGTGAAGTCAACGATGGCTAATCTTGTACCACCGATCATTCTTGCATCTGGTAGCTCAGCCAGACGTCAAATGCTGGAAGACGCCGGTGTTTCGTTCAAAGTTGATCCTGCAAATATCGATGAAGATGCCATTCGGCAGTCGGTAGCGCTGAGTAATCCTATCGCTGATCCAGCATACGTGGCGGGCGAACTGGCGCGAGCCAAGGCATTGGATGTCAGTCAACGACATCCCGGCGCGCTCGTTATTGGATCGGATCAGATCCTAAACCTGGGCACTGAGATTCTCACCAAATCCGCAGATGTGACCGCTGCGCGGGCAACATTGTCAAAATTGCGTGGTCAAACTCATGCGCTGCACTCAGCCGTGGTGCTTGCATTTAACGGCGAGATCGTTTGGGCGGATGTTGATACCGCGCGTCTGACGATGCGCGCATTCAGCGACGAATTCCTCAATCACTACTTGGCCTCCGAGGGAGCCGAACTGTTTTCGGCGGTTGGTGCTTTCAAACTTGAGGGGCGAGGACTGCAGTTGTTCGAAGTAATAGAAGGAGATTTCTTCACGATACTTGGAATGCCGCTGTTATCTTTGTTGGGCGCGCTGCGACGACATCGTGCACTTCGCTCGTAGCAAGTTGGATAAATCAAGGATCATGAAATGCTGTTGATTGGCCTTACTGGATCGATCGGCATGGGAAAATCGACCGCGGCATTGCGGTTTCGGCACAATGGTCTGCCAGTGGTCGATGCCGATGCGATTGTTCATGATCTTTATGGCGGGGCTGCCGTTGCACCGATCGAAGCAGCATTCCCAGGGGTTGCACGCGATGGGTGTATTGATCGCAAAGCCCTATCAACGCGACTTTTAGTAGATCCGGCGGGGTTCAAAACCTTAGAGACCATCGTTCATCCAATGGTCCAGTTGGCGGAGCGGCGGGCTCTGGCAGCCGCAGTATCGGCGGGTGCAACAATGGCAGTGCTTGAAATCCCACTGTTGTTTGAGACCGGCGGTGATCAACGTGTCGATGTGACGGTTGTTGTGAGTGCCTCAGCTGATATTCAACGCGCACGCGTGCTCCAACGTCCTGGAATGACGGTGGAAAAGCTTGAAGCAATCCTCAAGCGACAAATGAGTGATTTTGACAAGCGCGCGGCGGGCGATTTCGTTGTGGAAACGAGTGGTGATATCGCGTCAACAAACGCCCAGGTCGATGCGATTGTCGTATCGTTGCGCGGACAGATCGGCAAAGCCTATGGGCGGTACTGGGTCTGAACAGTCGGAAAGGCCCGTTGCCAATGCGCGAGATTGTGCTCGATACAGAAACCACAGGCCTCGACGCGAAGCGAGGCGACCGCCTGATCGAAATCGGGTGCATTGAACTGGTCAATCGCAATCCAACCGGTGTTGAATTTCATGCGTTCATAAATCCCCAGGATCGTGAGGTGCACCCGGACGCAGAACGGATCCATGGGCTCTCGACCGCATTTCTAAGGGATAAGCCCGTATTTTCAGCCGTCGCTCAAGGGTTCTTGGAATTCATCGGTGATGCGACACTAGTAATCCACAACGCCAATTTCGACATTGGCTTTATAAATATGGAGCTAGAGCGGATCAGGTTGGCTGCGCTTACGATGGATCGCGTAGTCGATACGCTCGCACTCGCGCGCCGTAAGCATCCCGCCGGTCCGAACACACTCGATGCACTGTGCAAGCGCTACGGTGTCGACAATTCGAAACGGACGAAGCATGGCGCCATTGTCGACTCATTGTTGCTAACCGAAGTTTACGTCGAGTTGTTAGGTGAGCGCCAAGCCCGACTGAGGTTGGCACGTGAAGTCCAGACTGACGATATTTCAACAGGGCGACCAATAAAGCGCGCAGCCCAGGTGCGGTCGGTTCCTTTGAAGCCGCGTCTGAGCGCCGAAGACGAGGCGGCGCATACAGCGTTTGTTGCAACTCTGGGCGGTACAGCGATCTGGAAACGCTACCTCAACTAATTGGTTTCGCTCCGTTGCCAACTTTGTTCGGGTCCTGCTGCTTGCGCTTCATATAAAGCGAGGCAAAATCGATCGGATCGAGCATGAGCGGGGGAAAGCCACCTTCTCGTGTTAAATCAGCAATCAAACGTCGTACGAACGGGAACAGCAAAGCTGGGGCGTTGATCAGCAGGAACGGCTCCACCGATTGGGCGGGCATGTTTTCCAGTTTGAACATGCCGCCGTAATCGACGGCTAATGTATACAACGCGCCGACTTTGCTGGTTGCGTTGGCCTCGAATTCGATCACGCTTTCGAAAACGTTGGGGCCAGCCTGTCGAGCGTTGACGTTGACTTCAATTTCGAGTTGCGGGTTCTCGACCGGGCCTTCCATCAACTTGCCGACGTTGGGGCTCTCGAACGAGAGATCCTTGATGTACTGGCCCATCACGCGAATGTTGATTTGGGCTTTCGCTGGTTCGCCAGCTTCTGCTGTGACGTCTTCGGCCATGGTGACTGCCTGCGGCTGTGCTGATGTCTAACCTATAATCGATGTTGGCTAACACGGCGATGTTAGGTCTGCAATCAGACTTCATTACCACGTTTTGGCGGTGGATTGATCGGTTTGGTTTCGTGATCCGGCATCGGCTTTTGCAACTTTTCGTCAATTCTTTCGAATTCGCCATCGATCACGGGTCCATTCGAGCTTGGTCGTCGACCGGTATGGGGTGGGGCGCCAGCATGCCGCTTCTGGTCCGGTGGCGACCGATCAGGGTCGGAAAATGTTGAGACATGAATGCTGCCTGCCGCCAGCATGCGCTTTAGTCCCCACTTACCAACGGCACGTCTAATCTGCGGCACGAGCAGTAGAAATCCCAGACAATCAGTTATCAGTCCCGGCGCTAACAGTAACGCCCCAGCCCCCATCAACATGGATGCATCGAGGATTGGCTCCACGGGTGGCGTTCCAGCTGAAAGGTTAGCCATGCCGCGACGGAAGGCGGCGAACCCCTGTCGGTGAAGAATATAAGTGCCGAGGCCAGCAGTTCCCACAACAATGGCTAAAGTCGGCCAAAAACCGATCCATTGCCCTAGCTTGATCAGTAGCGCTAGTTCCAGCAGGGGGACGGCGACGAAAACGAGGAATAATCCGAACCACATTGCATTTGGTCCTAGCGTTTGATCAGTCTCGATACGTAACTTTACGCTACGAGTGGTCGCAACCGTCGCGGATGCGTCATTCCGGTTGGCTTCGCCATAGCAATGTCCTAAGTTTAGGGCGAAGTCGCGCGGCAATGTCGAATTATTGCACCGACCTGAACTTCAAAACCCGTACCACTGGCCCGTACCACTGGATTGATCGTCCTGAAGTTCCTACATCAACCAGTATGTGTTGAATGCTCGAGAAAGCCAAAGTCGCGATGGATGGCCAAATAAATATTCTCACTTTGATCTCGCTGGTCGTTGCGGTCATAGTGATTTTCAAACTGCGTAGTGTGTTGGGCCGACGCACGCCCGACGATGAAGCACGGATCGATAAGCAAATGCGCGCCGAACAGGCACGCGAGCAGGCAGCTGCCGCTCAGGATAAAGTCGTGGCGATGCCGCGACGTGGCCGCGAGGAGGTCACAGCACCACCGCCTTCTGCTGATACAACAGTCGCCGACGCAGAAGCGCGGATCAAGGCGTTCGCCGTCGGCAATGCGTCGCTTGAGGGCGGCCTTATGCAAATGTCCCGCAGTGACTCAAGCTTCGACCCTAGGTCTTTCCTTGATGGCGCCAAGCAGGCCTATGAGATGATTGTTACCGCTTTCGCTGAAGGCAACCGGAAGGTTTTAAAGGATTTGCTCAGCAAGGAGGTCTTTGAGGGATTTTCTGGGGCGATCACGGATCGCGAAAGTAGAGCCGAGCAAATCGACCAAAGCTTCGTTGGCATTGACAAGGCTGACATCGTAGAGGCGGAGGTAAAGGGCGGTACGGCCCAGCTGACCGTAAAATTTGTTAGTCAGTTGATTTCGGCCACCCGTGACAAGGTCGGCACTGTGATTGGCGGCGACCCACAAAAGATCAAGGAAGTCACTGACATTTGGACGTTTGCGCGGGAGATGTCGTCGCGCAATCCAAACTGGCGATTGGTGGCGACGCAGTCGCAAAACTGATAGCATTCTGCAACGGGTGGACCTGGAATTTATGCCGGGAGCGCAGCAGCTTTGTATCGTCGGCGATATCGCTCAAAAATGGTGCTTGTCGGTGCCGCTGGTTTCGCAATCGTCCTGTGTGCGATTTCGTCATCCCCTGGATTTAGTCAGACCAAGAAGCCAGCGGGCTCGGCTGTGACGGGTATTGATGCGCAGTTCATTGCGGTGACTTATGCAGA
>JANOYV010000164.1:0-4938 GCA_031429105.1 Hyphomicrobiaceae bacterium
CACTCAACATGCTCCTCTCGTTCGCGCAATTCGAACGCGAGATCGCCGGCGAGCGCATCCGCGACAAGATCGCCGCGTCCAAGGCCAAAGGCATGTGGATGGGCGGCAACGTGCCGCTCGGATACGATGTCAAAGACCGCAAGCTCATTTTGAACGAGACAGAGGCCGGGACCGTGCGCACCATATTCCGCCGGTATGCTGAGCTCGGTTCTGTGCGGCTACTGCGAGAGGACTTGGCTCGACAAGGCATCGTAAGCAAGCGTCGCGAGGGTGCTACTGCTGCGCTTGTGGGCGGCAACCAATTTTCTCGCGGTGCACTTTACACGCTACTCCAGAACCGGATCTATCGCGGTAAGATCTCGCATCAGGGACATGTATATCCCGGTCAGCACGAAGCAATCGTCGACGTCGACCTCTGGCAAATCGTTCAAGACAAGCTTGCCGCCAACCGACATGAGCGTTCGCTTGGCAGCGGGGCTCTTGGGGACGTGAGACTCGAGAACGACCAAATTCTTCTGCACCTCAAACCCAGTGCACTTCTGTCACAGCTAGCGGACGACGCTGAGAACGTTCAGGTAGTCGTGAGGGCAGGTCGCATCAAATTGGCGATCACAGCCACACTGCGCCGGGCGGGCAAAGGGATCCGGCTCGTAATCGGCAACGGCACCCTTCTCCGCCCGGCTGCCCGATCGGTAGCGTGCCGCTACCGCCGCCGTAATCTCGCGCCGCGCTCGCATGCTGATCTGTCCCGCCATCGGCGACACCGATCCGATTCGGTGTCCAGCCCCAAGCCATGGCGGTCACTTCTCCGGTAACATTCTTAGCGAGGCAATGCGCATCCAACTGCTGTGTTTTGCCGCTACTCATGCCCGTAGCGGCGAGCGTCAGCGAGCTGCGGAGGTCATGAGCAGCGGCGCGCTTTCGAGTGCGAGGGTGGGGTCAACCGTCGGCTTCGGTGCACATCTTGGGCACTAAACTCAATTGGCGCATGACAACGCCATTGAACCGCAGATTTGCAGCAGTTTCTGGAACCAGTCCGATCCCCATGTCGGCGCGCACGAACGAGACCATCGCATGGATCCGGCCGACGTGCTGCAGGTAGCGCGGCAGCGTTTCTGCGCCGAACAATTGCGTCGTCACCAGATCGTAAACGTAGCGAGATTAGTAAGGTGAATACGTGACGAATGGCTGATCTTGAAGGTCCCTCAATTCGAGTGTATTCTCGCGCGTCAGCGCATGCCGTGCCGGCAGCAGCAGCAGCAGCTGAGCCACCCAAAGATAGCTGTCGCGAAAAGAATGTGGCAGTGCCAGCCAGTTTGGCTATTTGCGATCGGTTTCGAAGACGCCGTCCCAATCTGGCGGTGGCGGCGCCGCTGTGAATGCGGCGATGCGGGACTCGTACAATGACAGCAATCCGGCAAGGCCTAGCCGCCGCGCTGCCACGGTAGTTGCGACTGCCGCCATCGCATCGTCCCAGCGGCATTGGCGATACGCGACCAGAAGCGTGTCGATCTCTTGGACTGCCTGAATAAAATCGGAACCAGCACGCAAATGATGATCGCCTAACAATGCGAAGCATCGAGCCGGGAGACGCTTGCCCTTGACCCGGATCATATCGACCTCAATCAGCGCAAAGCGATCGGCGACCTTGGCGGCTGTCTCGGCGCCGACCAGTATTTTTACGGCATAGGTCTTGGTTTGTCCTTCGAGGCGGGAGGCGACATTGACGCTGTCGCCCAGCACCGAATAATCGAAACGGACATCTGAACCCATGTTGCCGACGACGCAGGGGCCGGTGTTGAGACCGATGCCGATCTCGATCGGCAGGTGCTTACGGCCTTCCGTCTCGGCCTCGGCAGCGCGTTCGGCGTTGAGAATTACCAGCCGGTGCACAATTTCCAGCGATGCGGCACAGGCGTGTGTTGCGTGTTCAATATCGTTGAGCGGCGCATTCCAGAAGGCCATCACGGCGTCACCCATGTACTTGTCGATGGTACCGCGCGTTTCAATGATCGCACGCGAGATCGGCGTCAGTATGCGGTTCATCAGGCTGGTCAGGCCCTGCGGGTCGTCGCGATAGCTCTCTGAAATCGCGGTAAAACCGCGGACGTCGCTGAACAACACCGTCAGTTCGCGGGTTTCGCCGCCCAGCGACAATCGATCCGGGCGCTCCGCCAGTTGCTCGACCATCGCCGGATCGAGATAGCGGGCAAAGGCATTGCGGATGGATTGCCGGCTCTTTTCCTCTTTGCGGTATTCCATGAAAGTGACGGCGGTGAAAACGGCGAAGCTCGTGCCCAGGGGATAGAGCGTGTCGAACAGCATGCGGTGGCGGGAATACATGTACCAGCCGCCCGCGGCCGTGATCGCAGCCAGCAATGCGCCGAGGCTCAAAGCACGGATAGCGCCCAGCACCGGCATCAGCGCGATCATCAGAAGTGACAGAATGACGGCGGCGGCAATCTCGGCACCGAGCGCATATTGCGGCCGCTCGAGCCAACTCTTGCTCAGTATGGTTTCAAGCAGCTGAGCATGGATTTCGACGCCGGGCATGGCACCGGCGAGCGGCGTTGCCCTGAGGTCGCCAAGTCCGACCGCGGAAGTGCCGATCAGGATGAGGTGGCCGGCGATGCGGCCCTTCGGCAGTTCGGTCGCCAGCACGTTGGCGGCCGAAATGAAACGCGCCGGATCATGCCGGGTGTAGTTGACCCATAGTCGGCCCTTGTTGTCGGTCGGCACTTCGACGCCGCCGACGACTACGCTGGCGATGCCGGCGGCGTTGGTTTTGATCGCGAAGGCGTTCTGTCCGGTGGCGACGCGTAGTAATTCGACGGCTAGGCCAGGATGCAATTGTCCCTCCACCGCGGCTACCAGGGGCACGCGTCGTACGATGCCGTCGAATTCATGGCGGATCGAGAATAGACCTCGACCGGTCGCAGCAGCTTCCAGTTCGGTGATGTTGCGAAGCAGTCCACCATAGACCTCCAGGAAAGGCGCAGGGTCGCCGCCGATCGTTGCGACCGGCGTTTGCATCGCCTTCGGTCGGTCTTTGCCAGCAGCCTTGGTTGACAACCCGACCTGCCCGAGCACCACTCGAGCTCGCGCCAACGCCTTGGCCATGATCTCGTCGTTACTCGCCTTCGATTTCAGCTCATTGCGGACACTTAGCGGGAGATCGAGGGCGATATCCGCGTAGTGTCCCGGCGACAGCCGATCGGCTTCGGCGAACACCATGTCGAAGGCGACCGCGGCAGCGCCCTCGGTCATCAGCCGCGCGACGAGATCGGCCACCAGCGTGCGCGGCCATGGCCACTGGCCAAGTGCCGCGAGGCTTTTCTCGTCGATATCGACGATAGTGACAGGCAGCGGTTCTGCCGGCTGCCTGGGTTTGAGCTTCTGATAGACGTCGAACGTGCGCAGCTGCAGCGATTCCATCAGCCCCGGATCGAGCACCTTGACGACCAGGGCAATGGCGAGAACGGCGAGCCCAACCATTCGCGCCCAGCCAAAGCCTCTGCCGAGCGCACGCCACTGCAACTTCATTGCACCTTCCCCGTCGCAGTGACTTACCCGAACTTGTGTCTATCCTGCGTGCGAGATGGCAATGTGTGCCGCTGGTTGCGCTTGGTCGAAGACGACCGAGATGACATCGCTCGCGCCGCTTCCGAGCGCATGATGGTCGGTTCCTGATGTGCCAGAAACGACGGCGATTTTCACCGGCGCATTTGGCCCCTGCTGTCCGTCGCTATCAACGAGTAATTCGATCCGGCCGCCACCTTTATCGACTGCCTGGACGTGGTCTGCGACGTTGCCGGCATAGACGACGCCCGCGCCCGCGGCTGTCGCGAATATGCCGGACAGGTCGATCTGGTGCATTTCACTGTCGAAGTGGCTCAGGATATCGACGGCATAGGTCGGGTCGATCGGCGCGTCGGCGCCGAATGCGAATGTGATCGTATTCGCGAACGCCGCGGTGGAAAAATCGATCAGGTCGACCGCAGAGCCGACACCGGTGAATGTCGCAACACCAGCGGCTACGGCCAGCGTCGCGGCGGAGCGGGCGCTGGACGAATGATGGTCGTCGCCAATTTCGATCGTGATCTTGTCGGTGTCGCTGAGCGCGCCGCCGACGCCGCTGTTGCCCAGATCGCTGGTCACAATGATCAGTTGATCGTTGTGCCCCTCATCATCGCCGTCGTCATGGCCCTGGGAGAGGCTTGTATAGCGCAGACCCTCGAGTGCGTCGTTGATCTCGCTTTGCGATCCGACCAGCGTCATCGTGCCGGTACCGTTGCCATTGACGATTACGCCGTCGTTGTCGGCCCCGATCGTAAGATAACCATGCTTGACCGCCAGTTTTACCAACATGTCGGCATCGCCAGCATCGGCGTCGAAGACTCTGATGGCATTGTCATTCGACGTTGAAAAGATCAGCGACGAATGATCGTCGGCAACGATTTGCCTATCGGTCGGCACCGCATTGATTGGAGCATCGTTGATGCCATCGATGCTGAGCGTGACCGTGGCGAGGTTCGACTCCGTCGTTCCGTCACTGACGACATATGTGAAGCTGTCGGTGCCATTGAAATTGTGGGTCGGTTCGTAACTGAAAGAACCGTCGGCGTTGAGAGTCAGCGAGCCATGGGCCGGCCCGGTGACCGGCATCGCGGAAAGTGCATTGCCGTCGATATCGGTGTCGTTACCGAGCACGCCAGCAACCGGGATGTAAAGCGCATGGTCCTCGGTGGTGCTGTACCCATCGTCATGAGCCACTGGTGCGTCGTTGACGCTCGCGACATTGAACGTGAGCGTGTTCGGGGTCGTGTCGAGATCGGCGCCGCCGTTGGCAGTGCCGCCGTTGTCCTGGACCTGGAAGGTGAGGCTGGCGAGGCCGTCGCCATGGTCGTCATGGCCGGGTGTCCAGACCAGCCTGCCGGC
>JANOYV010000165.1:0-2309 GCA_031429105.1 Hyphomicrobiaceae bacterium
AGCACCGTGTTGCCGAGATCGCGCAAGTGCTTGAGCGTTTCCAGCAGCCGCGCGTTGTCACGCTGGTGCAAACCGATGGAGGGCTCATCGAGAACGTACAGCACGCCGGTCAAACCAGATCCGATTTGCGACGCCAACCGGATGCGCTGGCTCTCGCCGCCGGACAGCGTGCCGGAGTTGCGGGCAAGCGTCAGGTAATCGAGGCCAACGTCGTCGAGGAATTTCAAGCGCTCGCGAATTTCCTTGAGAATGCGCGTGGCGATCTCGGCCTGCTGCTTAGTGAAGGACGCGGGCAACTCGGCGAACCACGCATTTGCCTTGCGGATCGACATCTCGCCGACTTGGCCAATGTGGATACCGCCGACCTTCACGCATAACGATTGTGGTTTTAGTCGATAGCCGCTGCACGCCTCGCAAGGGTGATCGTCCTGGTAGCGAGACAATTCCTCTTTCACCCACTGGCTGTCGGTTTCGCGGAAGCGGCGCTCGATGTTGCCGATGACACCTTCGAAACTCTTGGTGTTCTTGTATTTGCGCAGGCCGTCTTCGTAGATGAAGTCGATCTCTTCCTCGCCCGAACCGTACAGCAGGACGTTGCGGACGTTGGCGTCGAGGTCCTTCCACGGCGTTGTCATCTGGAATTTGTAGTGCCGCGAAATGGCTTGCAGCGTCTGCTCGTAGTAGGGCGACGTGGCACCAGTCTTTGCCCACGGTGCAATTGCGCCCTTGCGCAGTGACATCTCGGGATCAGGCACCACGAGATCAGCCTCGAAACGCAGTTCGGTCCCTAATCCATCGCACTTCGGACACGCACCTGCTGGCGCGTTGAACGAGAACAACCGCGGCTCGATCTCGTCGATCGTGAAGCCCGAGACCGGACACGCAAACCGCGCCGAAAACGTGATCCGCTCGTGCGTCTCGTTTTTGTTGCGAAGAATTCCCCTCTCCCCGTCCTTCACGGGGAGAGGGTTAGGGTGAGGGGCGGCCTTTTTGTTGGTGCCCGGCGACTCCGCTTCGCGGAGCCGGCCGCCGGGCACGGGATTGTCCGCATACTCAAAATAGCAAAGGCCGTCGGACAAACCGAGCGCGGTCTCGAAACTGTCGGCAAGTCGGCTTGCGAGATCGCCGCGCACGACGATGCGATCAACAACCACGTCGATGTCATGCTTGAACTTCTTGTCAAGTTTCGGCGCGTCTGGGATTTCGTGAAACGCGCCGTTGATCTTGACTCGTTGAAACCCTTTCTTCTGCAAGTCCGCCAACTCCTTGCGGAACTCCCCCTTGCGCCCACGTGATAAGGGCGCCAGCAGATAGCCGCGCGTGCCCTCAGGCAGCGCCATCACGCGGTCAACCATTTGGCTGACGGTCTGGCTTTCAATCGGCAGGCCGGTGGCTGGCGAATAGGGCACGCCGACGCGGGCAAACAGCAGGCGCAGGTAGTCGTAGATCTCGGTGACGGTGCCGACCGTCGAACGCGGGTTTTTCGAAGTTGTTTTCTGCTCAATCGAAATCGCCGGTGACAGCCCGTCGATGTGGTCGACATCCGGCTTCTGCATCATTTCGAGGAACTGGCGCGCATAGGCCGACAAGCTCTCGACGTAGCGGCGTTGGCCCTCGGCATAGATCGTATCGAACGCGAGCGAGGATTTACCCGATCCCGACAGGCCCGTGAACACGATCAGCTTGTCGCGCGGGATCTCGATATTGATGTTCTTCAGATTGTGTTCACGCGCACCCCGCACAGCAATCACGCGGCGGTCGTGGGCGGTCGGCACTCGGGCGGGCTTGACGGGGGATTTGCTCATCCCCGTTTGGTAGCCGATGGACGCTCGGTGGGCAATGCAACTGGCCAGCGGATACACAGGCGCGGTAGGTCGCAGGCTCGACGCTGGATCCAGCGCCATGTAGCTCAATCAGGTCACAGCTCGTCGCCTATGCCAACAACCCTGCAAAGCGCAGCCGGGGTTTGGGCAACCGGCGTTAGGGATATCACCAATTCTACACATACCCTGTGTTGACATCGCCTGATACTTGCGTTCCAAGATCAAAATTAGCCAAAGCCGATCATCTTGCAGTCATTCGACTGTATAAAGGTCAAGTATGGTGTAATACCGCAGAACCGAAATTGGCTGCTAACTTTGCCAAACCGCGCAGCAGCCAAACAGACCATTCAAGATCACAGGACGTTGACCATGGATGAACTCGCTAAAACAGAGCTGGTGGAGCTGACCGCTGAGATCGTATCAGCCTATGTCAGCAACAACACGGTCAATGCTGCCGATGTGTCAGCGTTGATTGGCGATGTCCAC
>JANOYV010000166.1:0-7322 GCA_031429105.1 Hyphomicrobiaceae bacterium
CGCAAATTGGCTGATTTGGCCGAAACGCTGCGTGACTTGCCGGAGGAGGCGCAGGCGGACGTGCTCGATGAGTTGAAATTCCGCGTCGATAGCTTGCGCACTTCTCGCATGACGGACGCACAGCGCAGCGAATTGAAAGAGCGGCTTGCCACCCCGCGCGAATTCATCAGTTCGGCTGACGTGGACACGCTGTTACGCCGGTTTAATCCGAATCTATGACGCCCGTCGTCTGGACGGCCGCAGCACTTCACGATCTCGATGGCATCCTGACCTACGTCGCCACGCAAAGCGCTCAGGGCGCGGCCACTATTGCGACGCGCGTGGACAGCGCCGTGCTCGATATTTCGACTTTTCCGCGTGCGGCGCGATTCGATCGAGAAACGAGAACGTATGAATGCGTGGTAAGAGGCTTACCACTACTCATCATCTACCAATTGGTGCCGATGCCTGACGCCAAAGTAAGGGCTGAGATCGTCGCAGTATTTCACACCTCGCGCGACCCCTCCACAAAGCTGGAACGGCGGAGTTAGAGCCCTCACAGCCACGGCCGGTCGCCGGTGGCCTTTTTCTCATACGCCGTAATCGATTTTTCTTTCTCGAGCGTCAGCCCGATGTTGTCGAGGCCGTTCAAGAGGCAGTGTTTTTTGAACGGATCGATGTCGAATTTGATGACGCCGCCATCGGGGCCGCGGATTTCTTGGCTGTGCAAGTTGACCGTCAATGTCGCGTTGGCGCCGCGGTTCGCGTCATCCAACAGTTTGTCGACATCGGCTTGCGGCAGCACCACCGGCAGAATGCCGTTCTGGAAGCAGTTGTTATAAAAAATATCGGCGAAGCTCGGCGCGATTACGCAGCGGATGCCGAAATCCAACAACGCCCACGGCGCGTGCTCGCGCGACGATCCACAACCGAAGTTTTCGCCGGTGACCAGAATTTGCGCTGCCCGGTACTGCGGTTTGTTCAATACAAAATCCGGGATTTCTTTCGTGGTCGCTGGATCGTAACGCATTTCGAAAAACAGCGACTTGCCAAGACCGGTGCGCTTGATGGTCTTCAAGAATTGCTTCGGAATGATCATGTCGGTGTCGATATTGCGCAGGCTCAGGGGCGCCGCAACACCGGTCAGGGTCGTGAATTTATCCATCGCGTCTTCGATCCTTTTCGTTTGTTGCCGGCTTCGCTGGTCATCCATCAATTTCCGGCGTGCCGTCGATACCGCGCTGCCTGGCTAGGCTCTCAAACTGTCGGCCAGGGCCCTGAAGTAGCCCTCGGCGGCGATAATCCTATCCGCACTGATCTTGGCCCATTGGGCAGTGTTGGCAGACCCTGGGTCGATCGCTAGATCGATGCCTGGACTCAGGCCTTCCAGGCGCCGTTTAACGCCAGCCAGCTTGCGGCCGTCAAGGTGATGCTGCAGCACACCGACCATGGTTTCGAGATAGCCCGAGATGCGGCCAAAGTCGCGGACGGTTTGGCGTTTCGCCGTGATGTCGGCCGGGTTCTGCTCAAGCCGCAGCAGCGCGTCGGCCAGCCGGGCCAGGGTATCGGCGATCGCGGACGCGAAGCCAGCAACCTTCTCGCGCCGCGTGCCGTCGAGGCCCGCCAGCGCGCCCGTCCACTGGTAGAGCGCCTCTGCCAGCGACAGCAAGTTCTTCGATGCATCTTTCAAACCCACCACGTTAACCTTGCCTCAGAAATTGGTCCTGAAAGCAGGTTAATAGCGCCGCGTTTCGCGGGGATAACTTTTTTGCAGATTTTTTATACCACTAGCGGACAGCTTGTTCCGAGAAGCATTCACGCATGTATTCGCAGCGATAACTGCCCGAAAAATGCATGCTATCGCCGCGTGCCGGCGAGATAAAATGGCAAACCTCGTCGAGGCCGCTCTGATCCAGCCAGCCTTCGCGGCGGCCCCGCTGAACGGCGAAACAGTCAGCCGTGGCCTCGTCCGGGCCGCGGAACTGATGGCCGCATTCGTGGGCGAAAATCCATAGCTTGACTGGCTTTGAGACCTTCTCCATCAGCCTGGAATTGAAAATCAGAAAGCCGGGATAGGCGGCGCCATAGTCGTCGAGCTGGTCGTCGACGACGGTTGGGCGCTTGCCGCACCATTGTTTGCGGCCATCGAGCGTGAAACCCCCCGGTGGCATCACGACCGCATCCCCGCCGGCTTGCGCGGCATATTCCTCGGGAGTCGGCACGTCTTCAGCCGCCACCGTACCGGCAAACGGCGCAATGAGCAGAAGCCCGGCTAACACAACATGCCGGCAAAACGAGTTCATGCCCACACCGCAACGCCCTAATTTTGTTTGAGGGATTTGGCCCCGTTCCGCAAAAATACTCTGCCCGGCTGTCATGAGCAAGCTGGCTACCCCAGACCACACGAAAAAGTGGCCGTTAGGCCGCAGTTTCCTCTTCGATGGTTTCCATATCCTCATCTGAAAAGCCAAAATGATGGCCGATTTCGTGCACCAGCACGTGGGTGATAATTTCTCCCAGGTTCTCGTCGCCGTCAGCCCAGAAATCGAGTATTGCCCGCCGGTACAGGAAGACCATATCAGGCTCCTGCGGCACGTCGGAGACACTTTTTTTGTCGACACTGACGCCCTGATAAAGCCCCATCAGATCGAACGGGCTCTCGATATCGAGCTCGTCGAGCACTTGATCGAGGGCAAAATCCTCGACGCGAATGATGAGGTCACCGCATAATTTGCGAAATTCACCTGGTAGTTTGATCCATGCTGCGGCGGCAAGTTGCTCAAAATCCGCCAAGGTTGGGGCTTGTGCTGTTTGCCACTGGATACGGTCGGTCATGTGGTCCTCGCGTGGTGGCTGTTCATGAGGCCAGTCATAGTCTGCCAACCGGGCGAGCGCCAGCCGGAGCGTCAGTGCACCCAAGGTCGACGGCACGTTAGCGTTTCCTTTGTCATTCTGGCGGAAACTAAACTTAGATCTTTCAGGGTTTTCACCCTGGACCAACCCTCTGGCGCTAGCGCCCAACGAGGTCTCCCGTGAACCAAGCCGCGCTCAAGCCGACTGTCTCAACCGAGGATGCAATCCAGGTCTTGGAACGCATGGCAGCCGAAGTGGCAGCAGAACCGGCTGGGTCGGTTCTAACCGTTGAGCGAACGCAGACTGATCTGTCGCTGCCTGTTCTGATGCGCCGGGTCGTCAGCGAATATGGCAAGTCGTTCAACCAGTTGATCGGCGATTTTGCCCGCCTCGGCTTTGGCCCAGGCAAGCTATCGGTCGAGGAGTACTTTGATCTCCGGCTGTTTGATGATGCAGCACTCAATGGCGCCGACAAGCGTCAGTTTGTCGGCCTCGACGTAATGCGTCAGCTTTGGGATCAGGTCAATTTCGACCAAACCTGGTACGGCATCATGAACGACAAGCTGGCCTCCGCAACCTTGTTAGGCGGTTACGGTTTCCCAGTTATCCAAGTCACGGCAATTTTTGCGCCGGCACTGCGGTTACCAGCACCACCATGTGAGGTATTGAAGACAGAGGAAGCCCTGCGCACGTTCATGCGCCAGCCGTTCAACTACCCGCTGTTCGGCAAGCCATCGAATGCTCTGCAGAGCCTCGGCTCGATGAGCTTTGATGCTTACGTTGCCGAGCGCGATGTGCTCACGACCGTTGATGGCGCAGAAATCGCATTGGATGCCTTCGTGGCAGATGTGACGACCCACTATGCCTCGGGCTACCTGTTCCAAAAACGTTTATTGCCGCACTCAGCCATTCGCGCGATCTGTGGGAATCGATTGGCGACGGTTCGGATCGTTACAATCAACCCGAAGTCTGGACCAGAAATCTTGCGCGCGGCGTGGAAAATCCCGGCCGGTGCCAATGCTGCTGACAATTTCTGGCGTGCTGGCAATCTGCTGGGCGAGATCGAGATCGAGAGCGGACGGATCAGCCGTGTCGTTTCGGGCAAAGGGCTGAACCAGCAATCGCATGACGTTCATCCGGATTCTGGCGCTGCTATGGTCGGTTTCGAATTGCCAATGTGGGCCGAGGCCAAAGCGTTGGCAGTGGATGGCATGCACGTCTTCAGCAAAATGGGCATGATCGGTTGGGATGTTGCGATCACCGACCAAGGCCCCGTCATCGTCGAGCCCAACGAGACGCCCGATCACATGCTGCCGCAGATCGCCGATCGACGCGGCATGTTGGATGATCGATTCCGCAGTTTCGTTGCGGAGCGTAAGGCCGAATTTGCCAGACTGCAGCAAGCAACGCGTCGGCAAATGCGCGATGAAGGTCGCACCAAGATGCAACGCGTGACGGCTGATCTCGGCAAGGCGTGAGCGCGCATCACTGAGCGATTAGACCGGTTCATCAATCTGCCGGGCTGAATCGATCGTCATCAGCGGCACACCGTTTCGAATCGGGAATGCCAACCGTGCGCGATCGCTGATCAATTCTTGCGCGATTGGATCGTAGCGAAGCGGACTTTTGGTAACTGGACACACAAGAAATTCCAGCAGCCGACGATCGGTCTCCGCCTCCGTCTTGGCCATTGGTGCCTGGGGTACTTGCGATGAGTCGTCGGTCATAGCGGTCACATATTCACTATTGCATCGTCGAGCCGGTGCTGCCGTCGCCGGTTGCCATTTCCATCTCGGCCAGGGCCACCAGAACTTCAGCGCGTGCTTTTAGGTTCGGTGCCTCGAGCAGGGCTTGCTTTTCCTCAGCAGAATAGGGGCTGATGATCGAAAGCGAATTCACGAGATGTTCGCTCGGCGCGCTGCCGATCGCTTTCCAATCGGCACGGAACTGGTGTGACTCAAGATATCGCTTCAACACATGAAGCAGCTTCTCGCGATTGACTTCATCCTCTCCAGCACCCTGCTTGAAATCGTCAGCAAAGCTTTGATAATCAACCGCACAGGTTCGATAAGGATCGTGCGTGTCGATTTCCTTATCGATGTTGAAGCGGCAGATGCCGGTCAATGTAATAACGACTCGACCGTCGTCTAGCTCCTGATATGCCGTGACCCGACCGGCACAGCCGACGCGTCGTAACCGGGTTGTTGTACCCGTGGGGCTGTCTTCATCGCCGACGATCCGGTCCGGTTGAACGATGCCAATGATACGATTGCCTGCGACGACATCCTCGATCATCTGTAGATAACGCGGCTCGAATAGGTTCAGCGGTAACGTTGCCCGCGGCAGTAAAATCACCGCACGTAGCGGAAATACCGGTATCTGTTGCGGCAGATCGGTTGGCCGACGGTAGCGGTTAGTCGGAGCCACGGAGCCTCCCTTATGATGACGATGTTTTTAGGAAAATAGCAGAGAAGAGAGTTTGCGGCGTCCCTCTAGTGTCGCTGCGTCCTTCGGCCCCCAGGCCTCGAAAAATTGCACCAATTGCTTTCGTGCAGCTTGCTCGTTCCAGTTCCGGTCACGCTTAAAGCTTGCCAGCAGATGGTCAACTGCGGCCGCTTTGTCGCCGCGGGCGCCAAGGGCAGCTGCCAGATCGATTTGTGCCTGATGATCGGTGGGGTTGGCGGTATGTTTCGCGGTAAGCTCGCTAATATCACCGGCTCCTTGCGCCTTTAGTGCGAGGTCTAGGGCCGCTAGGACCGCGACAACGGGGGCAGCCTTTCGTTTGTCCGGGGGGACAAGGCCAATGGTTTGTTCGGCGCGCGCGATATCGCCGGTTTTGAGGTAGCAGCGGGCGAGGCCAGCCAACGCGGCCGGCTCCTCCCGGTTCTCCTCCAGCACGGAAGCGTAGATTTCGGCAGCACCCTGCAAATCGTCAGCGGCAAACGCTTCGTCGCCGGCTGCAATTGCGGCCGCGAGGTCGATGGCGTGGTCGTCGCCGAGCATCCGGTCGATCAGAGCCTTGATCCCACTTTCGGGCTGCACACCCAGAAAGCCGTCGACAGGTTTGCCGTCGCGGAACACCATCACCGTTGGTAACTTCTGCACGCCGAGTTGGCCGGGGATGGTCGGGTGCTGGTCAATGTTCATCTTCACTAGGCGCACGCGGCCGTTGTAGCTACGGACCACCTTTTCGATGATCGGGGTTAGCTGTTTACAAGGCCCGCACCAGTCCGCCCAAAAATCAACCAGGACCGGCACTTGCCGCGACGCCTCGATTACGTCCTTCATAAAAGTGGCCGTGGTTGTATCCCGGATGATGTCAGGCGAGGCCCCCGGTGGGACGCCCGTGTTCGCTGGACCCGGATTTCCAAGGATCATGTCTTGCTCCTGATTAGTCTGAGGCTTGGTACGGCCGCGCCGATTGCGGCAACCGACATTGGCATTCAGCCCAGTGTTCAACGACAATAGGTTGAAATCCCGTTTTTATGTTGCAGCGCAGACTATTGTAAAAATGGTGAGCATGCGAGAGGGATTGCGAGAACTTTGTTCATTGACTTTCGGTCCTGATGCCGAGCGTAACCAGCTGCGGCTCATGCCCGGTCGCGCGAATGAACTTGATGAGATCGTCTCGGGCGATGCTGGTTGTCGCCGTATTAGTCAACGGGTGAGCGTTAATCACATCGAACGCCATCAAGGTTTGATCGATGGCAATCGAAACACGGCATTGTCTGTCGTTCATGATCGAAAGCGCTGTAACCGATCCAGCCGTCACGCCTAGAACCTCGAACAACAGGTCTGGTTTGCCAAAACTCAGTCGGGCACATCCCAGGATTTTGTGGAGTGATTTCATGTCGACGGTTGCATGTGCCTCGGCAACGATCAGGAATAGGCGATCCTTTGCATCTTTCAGGAAAAGGTTCTTTGTGTGCCCGCCGGATATGTCGCGACACAGTTTGTCGCTTTCCTCGACCGTAAAAACGGCCGCATGCTCGACCGTCGTGGTCTTGATGCCGAGGGTATCGAAGAATGCGAATAATTCGGGACGGCTCGTGTGGGTATGGGGCTTCATTGGCAGCACACGTCTCTGTAGGTTTGGGGCATATTTAAGTGGGCGACAAAGAGCCCAAACGTGGTGCCGGTGCAAGTACTGTCCGCGAGGTGACGTATTTTCAGTCTGTGCGGCCTCTTGCATTGATCACAGGTTTAAGCCATACAGCCTTCACGGCGATGTTTAGGCATGGCCATGACGTACCCCAAGACCTGGATGCGGGCGTAGCTCAGGGGTAGAGCATCACGTTGCCAACGTGAGGGTCGACGGTTCAAATCCGTTCGCCCGCTCCAATCTTCCAAATGTCCGACCCGGAGACATGGGTAACAATTTGTACCTAAGACATAGGTTACAACCTTGAGCCGAATGGGTTGTCGATTGTTTGCAGGGTTTTCTGTTCCAAGTCGATATATCCGAGATCATAGGTCATGAAGGTGACGAG
>JANOYV010000167.1:0-11820 GCA_031429105.1 Hyphomicrobiaceae bacterium
GAGGAACCCGACCGCCGCGAGATGCTCGCCATCTTGCAGCACGCGGACGGGGTGCAGCTCGATATGGGGCTAAAGACGAGCGCGCAGTGCGGGATGGTCGCGCTCGAACTACTCGAAACGATCTACGGCGCGAAGTTCGAGTTGCTCGGCATCAAGGCGGCGATGCTTGAGCTCCAGCGAACAGGGATATAACGGCAGGCTGCGGGCGGCGGCCAATTTCCGCTCTTGGCCCATCTCGAAAATGAGAACGGAAGCCGTCTCGGGTGGCAAGCTGACATCGCCGCCGTGAACTGTCCAAAGCAAAGTTGTTGCGGTGCACACGTCGCTTGTCGTCACGCTCTGCATTTTTGCAACATGGGTGTTGAGCACGGGCACTTCGTCGGCTTGGGGTCAGCCTCGACCGGCAGCGGGTTGAAGTCGAGAGGGACGGCGATGCTCGATGATCTCCCAAGACCGACCGTTCGTTGCCAAGAAGTGCACTAATCCAGTTGCGGCGCAGCAAAACGTAGCATCGAACCGTGTCGACTGCGCGCACAAAAGCACATGCCGTCTGATGATCCGAGTCTGGTTTGTGTTCTATTGGCCCATCTCGAAGACAAGAACGGATGCGGTCTCGGACGACAAGCTGCCATCGCCGCCGACGCATGTCAAAAATGGCGTTGTTGCAGTGCACACGTCTCTTGTCGCCGTGCTCTACAGACTTACAACACGAGTGTTGCGCACCGGCACTGAGTCCGGTTGGGGGCAGAATCAATGATCACAGACGATGCCTGGAAAGGACGGTCCTCCATCGGGACCGTCCATCAGTCGCACTTTGTTCCCCGATCGGCAGCTTCGACCCCGGTCGCGTCGGCAACCGATCCGTGTGCGACCGGTGAGTGAGGTGCAGGTTTCTCGGACGTCGGCATGCGTGTGGGTGCGGCTGGCTCGGGCCGACGTCCGAGAAGCGCCCAGGCACGAAATCGCGGCCAGAATGGGCGCCGGTGGCGCGGCTGGCTCTATGGGGATTTGAGGCTGGCTGCGGCTTTGAGCGCGACGTTCGATGTCGACCGCATCCACTGCATCTGGATAAGCACGCCGTCGCAGTCAGCAAACAGATGGTCTCCGCGCACGTTTTGAGGCCGTGCCGTCATCCGATGGTGAGCGATGGCACAAGCGGGCTCGATACCGGCGGCGGGCCAGCATGTCATATCGGACGGCGAGTTTTGCGATCTCATGACGTATCGATCCGGATCACGATTGGCGTTGGCCGATGTCGTGGTTCGCGCCCGCGTGCAAATACTTCAATGACCAACATGCGGTCGCCGCAGCACGGGCATGGGCGAGGCAGGACGGTCGGCTGATCAGGGGCGGCAGGTTCTGGCTTGGACTCGACAGCTGGCGGGGGCACGCCGAGCAACGCGCGCGCTTTGGCGACGTTATTGGCGCGATTGCCGTTGGCCATCATTCCGTAATGGCGGATGCGATGGAAGCCCTTCGGCAGCACGTGACTGAGGAAGCGGCGGATGAACTCTGTCGTGGCCAGCGTCATCGTCTTGAAGCGGCCTTCACCTTCGACACGGTAGTCCTTGTATTTGAACGCCACCGTGTTGGCGTCAGCTGCAACGAGGCGGCGGTTCGAGATGGCGATGCGGTGCGTGTAGCGCGACAGATAGGCGAGCACGGCCTCAGGACCGCCGAACGGCTTCTTGGCGTAGACGACCCATTCGCAGCGGCTGAGTGGGCGAAGGAAGTTCACAAAGCAGCCAGCGTCGGCCAACGGTTGATGCGCGCCGAAGAAGATGAGTTTGCCGTCCTTGTGCGCTTCGAGGAGCATCTCGATCACCAGACGGCGGAATAGGCGCGAGAGCGCGCGCACGGGCAGGAAGAAGTTCGATCGGCAGGCGATCCACTTTGATCCGTCAGTCGACAATCCACCGCCAGGAACGATCATGTGCACATGCGGATGATGCGTCATTGCACTGCCCCAGGTGTGGAGAACCGATGTGATGCCGACCCGGGCGCCGAGACGCCGCTTGTCGGCGGCGATGGTCAGTGTCGCCTCGGCCGACGCCTTGAACAGGATGTCGTAGATGACGGCCTTGTTGGTGAAGGCAAAGTCGGCGATCGGCGCCGGCAATGTGTAGACGACGTGGAAGTAGGGCACAGGCAGCAACTCGGCTTCGCGATCGGCGAGCCAGTCGCGCGCCGCCGCGCCCTGGCACTTGGGGCAGTGCCTGTTGCGACAGCTGTTGTAGCTGATGACGGTGTGCGAACACGCGCCGATCACACACCGCGCAACGTGGCCGCCGCGGGCTGCTGTCCGGCAGCGCTCGATGGCACTCATCACCTTCATCTGCTGAAGGCTGACATGACCGCGGTTGGCATCACGCCACACGCGGCCATGGTCGCGGAAGATATCCGCGATCTCCAGGCTCGGTCGCGACACGGGCGGCGACTATGTTGACGATCCGCCGTTCGACTTACCGTTGCCGCGCTTGGCTTTCTTCGTGCTCTTCTTCGACTTCTGGCGCGGCAGTGACAGACGATCGAGCGGGCTCTCGACCGCGGTGATCAGACCCGTTGCAACGCGCGTATAGCGCGCGGTCGTCTCCAACTTCTCGTGACCCAACAACGCCTGGATCGTCCTGATATCGACTCCGCGATCGTAAAGGTGCGTCGCGAACGAATGCCGCAGCGTGAGCAGTGTAAGCTTCTTCTTCAGGCCGGCTGCCGCCACGGACTCGTGGAACAGGCGCGTGACTTGCCGAGCCGTCAGATGCAGCCCCTTGCGCCGGCCGGGGAACAACCAGCGCTCGCCGGGCTCAACGCCGAGGTCGTACTTGTTGGTGCGTACCTTCCACCACTCTTTGAGCAACTCATACGTCTCGACCGACAGCATCACTTGGCGATCCTTGCGGCCCTTCGATTGCTCAACGCGCATGATGCCGAGGTCGGCGTCGATGTGCTTGACCTTCAACTTGACGACCTCGCTGACGCGCAAGCCGGCACCATAGCCAATGCTGAGCAGCACGCGGGGTTGCGTGGCGGCCATCATCAAAAGCCGTTTAGCTTCGTCAGTACTCAAGATCTGCGGAATCCTGGTCGGTTCTTTGATGTGAAAGATCTCGGCCGCCAGATCGTGCCGACGCAGCGTGACCTTCAGTAAAAAACGCACGCCGGTCATGGTGCGGTTGCGGTTCTGGATCGTGAGGTCACTCTCCAGCAGATGCAGCTGGAACAGCCGCACATCGTCGGCCGTCGCCAACTCGGGCGAGCGCTTCAAATAGGCGGCGAACCGCTTGCAGGCGCGCACATGGCCCTTCTGCGTCTGCGGGACGAGGCCGCGCGCAACCATGTCGTCAATCATGCGCTGGCGCAGCGGGGAAATAACGGTAGAGTTCGTCATGGGGAGTTCTGCCTTGAGTGAGGTGCGAAGACCTCGATCCTCAAGTTGGGGCTCCCCACCCCGATACAGCTACTCTCTCAACTGGTCACCGGCCTCGCAGGCTGGCGCTATCGCGGTAGCGATTTAGTGCTTGGGCCAATTCTTTCCGTCGCTCGCCAAGCGAGCCGAGACTTGCGGTTCGGCAGCTGATCGGTGGGATATCCGATGATCGACGACAGGTCGAGACAGTCGAGATTGAACCGTAGCAATGGGACTTGGATGACTAGTCTATCACTTCGACCGCACGCGAGAGCAGTGTCATCGGCACCGTGAGGCCGAGTGCTCGCGCCGTCTTCAAGTTTATCACCATTTCGAACTTGGTCGGCTGCTCCACCGGTAAATCCTGCGGCTTCGCGCCCCGTAAGATTTTGCCGACAAAAGCTGCGGAGCGGTGAAACAAATACATGGGGTTCGAACCGTAAGAGATCAGGCCGCCCGCATCGGTTATTTCCCGATATGGATAGATGCTCGGCATGCGGCTATTGACAACAAAATCGGCCAGCAACGGAAGTCGCCGAGCCTGTTCAGAGTGATCCGTCGGCGTTAGACTATCCAAATGAAGTTGATCGGACGCTACGACTCGCCATTTGTACGTCGCGTGGGCGTTTCGCTGCATGTTCTCAGGCCACCGCTCGTCGAAAAATAGCGATTTGGGTAAATACTGGGCAACCGGTGCTGCATTGCTCAGTCAATGATCAGAGCACGATTGTATGCGGCAAGGGTGCTCGGCATCACCAACATGTCGCAATTCGACCGAGAAGCGAAATTCTTGATCTCGCACTCAATTTCGGTAGCCGTTCGCACGATCACCGTAACAGACGCGACCCCGTGCGATGGAGCGACTTTTTCAAGTGCTAGGTCAACCCATTGAGTGGTCCGTAGTGCGTTGAGGGAAAGAACACGAGTAGGTCGCCTAGCTGATCCCCGCCTTCTGGCAGATCTACGCGACCGGCGTGCCTTCTTAGCGCTGCCTCAGGACAAACGCGATCTGGCTCTCGGTGAATTTCGATGCCTTCGTGGGATCCGCTCACTCCTCGGCCAAGCCTCAGACGATGGAAAACTATACTTCCAAATGGACCAATCTCAGGGGAGCACGTCAGCCCAAAGCCAAACCAGATGAGCCGAACACTCGCTTAGTTCAAACACTCAACGGTCCAAAAATTCCTGACGACGGACACAGACGCGTCATTTGCCCTGGTCGGTGGACATGTTGAGCAATTACTATACGTCTTACATGAGCGAGGTACCGATCGCCGGTAGCTGCAATGAACGGAGATTTGCATGCGCGGAGTCGCAAAACTGATCGCGGGGGCCGTAATGGTCACCTTCATGGCGGCGATAACGCAGGCCCAGACGCCCAAAGATACGGTCGTTATGGCCAAGCAGATCGACGACATCATCTCACTCGATCCAGCAGAGTCATTCGAGTTCTCTGGCGGCGAGGTCGTGGCCAACGTCTATGACAAGCTGGTCAATGTCGACCGCGCCAAGGACAACGCGCTGATTGGCGAATTGGCCGAAAGCTGGACGGTCAGCCCTGATAATCTGACCTACACTTTCAAGCTGCGCCCCGGCATCAAGTTTCATTCCGGCAACCCGCTGACCGCAGCGGATGTGGTTTATACATTCCAGCGGGTCGTGGTGCTCAACAAGTCGCCGGGTTTCATTCTTACCCAATTCGGCTTCACCAAGGATAATGTGCTCGAAAAGGTCAAGGCTGCCGACGACGCCACGGTCGTTGTCACTGTGTCGAAGCCCTTTGCGCCGACATTCTTCCTCAACTGCCTGAACGCAAACGTGGCGAGTATCGTCGACTCCAAAACCGTAAAGGCAAACGAGAAGGACGGCGACTTCGGTAATGGCTGGCTCAAGGCGAACTCGGCCGGCTCGGGCGCCTATATCATCAAGGCCTATCGCCCGAACGAGCAGTATGCCCTCGAAGCGAACACTGCCTGGCACAAGGGTGCGCCGAAGAACAAGCGCGTGATCGTGCGCCACGTCGCTGAGCCAGCCTCGCAGCGTCTATTGCTCGAAAAAGGTGATGTCGACTACGCCCGCAATCTGTCGAAGGATCAGCTGGCAGCGATCAAAGGCAAGCCCGATATGACCGTCGTGCAAGGCGACAAAGGCTACATCCTCTATCTCGGCCTCAACCAGAAGAACCCGAACCTCGCCAAGCCTGAGGTGCGTGAAGCCCTGAAATGGCTCGTCGACTACGAATCGATTGAGCGCAACATCGTGGAAGGCACCTTCCAGCAGCACGGCTCGTTCATACCCAAGGGATTCCTGGGCGCCATCACCGACAAGCCGTACAAGTTTGATCTTGCCAAGGGCAAGGAACTGCTGGCCAAGGCCGGCCTCGCCGACGGCTTCACCGTGACCATGGACGTGCGCTCAGTCAATCCGATCACGGACATTGCGCAGGCGATCCAGGCGACCTGGGCGCAGGCCGGCGTCAAACTGGAGCTGATCCCGGGCGACGGCAAGGCGACCCTGACCAAGTATCGTGCCCGCACGCACGACATTTACATCGGTCAGTGGGGACCGGACTATCTCGATCCGCACACCAATGCCGAAACCTTCGCCGTCAACGAGGACAATGGCGATGACGCGCGCTCCAAAACGCTTGCTTGGCGCAACTCCTGGAACATCCCGGAGATGACGAAAATGACGCTTGCCGCCGTCCTCGAGCCGGACGCTGCCAAGCGTGTTGCCACCTATGGCGTGTTGCAGCGCGAGCATCAGAAGGTGTCGCCCTTCGTAATGATGTTCCAGCAGACCGAGGTCGCAGCCGTCGGCAAAGGCGTTCGCGGCCTGATCATCGCGATCGACCGCAACTTGTACTACGATATCGTCAAGAAATGAGACGCGGAAACGAGTGATTGTTGCGTCATGGGCAATACGGTTCGCGTGTCTCGCTGCACCTCAGGTGACATCCCGAGGCTTGTCCCCGGAGCCCATGGTGCCAACAACTCGGACACCAAATAGGCGGCACCATGGATCGCGGCAATAATTGCCGGGATGGCTCTTTAATGTGACGACCAGCTTCCTCCGGGGCCCACCTAATGGCAACAGCATCTGGTTCGATAGCGCAACGCTCAGCCCGCTGGGGCAGACTTGCCAGCCGCGAGTTGTCGACGGTTGCAATCACCATGTTCGGACTACTGTTGGTGACGTTCCTGATCGCCCGGGTCATCCCGATTGATCCGGTGCTGGCAGTGGTGGGCGACAACGCCCGCCCCGATGTTTATGAGAAGGCCCGCATCGAACTTGGCCTCGATAAGCCGCTCTGGCAGCAGTTCACAATCTATGTGACCAAGGTGTTCACCGGCGATCTGGGCAAATCGGTACTGACGTCGAACCCGGTGATTGCTGATATCAAGCGCGTGTTCCCCGCGACCTTGGAGCTGGCGACTCTCGGCACGTTGATCGGCATTATGCTCGGCATTCCACTGGGTGTCCTGGCCGCCGTCTATCAAGGGCATTGGCCTGATCAAGTCGCACGCTTCATCGGTCTGCTCGGCTACTCAATCCCGATTTTTTGGCTAGGACTTATGGGTCTCCTGCTGTTCTACGCCAAGCTCGGGTGGGTCAACGGGCCAGGCCGAATCTCTATTGCCTACCAGGATTTCGTCACGCCCGTCACGGGGGTGATCCTACTCGACGCCGCCATGCAGGGTGAGTGGGATGCCTTCCGCAATGGCTTGTCGCATCTGATCCTGCCGTCGGCCGTGCTCGGCCTTTTCAGCCTCGCCTATATCAGCCGCATGACCCGCAGTTTCATGATCACGGAATTGCAACAGCAGTATGTGATTGCCTCGCGCGTGAAGGGCATGTCGGAGGCGCGTGTCATCTGGCGCCATGCGCTGCGCAATGCTTTCGTGCCGTTGATCACGGTGATCGCGTTGTCCTATGCCAATTTACTCGAAGGTTCGGTTCTGACCGAGACGATCTTCGCCTGGCCAGGTCTGGGCCGCTACATCACCAATTCGCTACTCAATGCCGATATGAATGCTGTTCTCGGCGGTACGCTCGTGGTCGGTTCTGTATTCATCGGCATCAATCTGCTGTCAGATATTCTCAGTCGGCTGGTCGACCCCCGCACCCGGTGAGTAGCTTAAGCCCATGATGACTTGGACCGAGTATCTCACTACCAACGCGCCGGCGTCGCGCAAACAAGCGCAGCTTGGCCAGTTGTGGCGGCAGTGGTGTGCCTTGCGGCGCAATCCACTTGCCATGACCGGCTTGATAATCGTGCTGGCGTTGCTTGTGATTGCTGCCCTTGCGCCGCTCATCGCAACCCATGATCCAATCGCGCAGACCCTCGACAAGCGCCTGCAGCCGCCGTCGGCCGACGCTTGGTTCGGCACCGACCAGCTCGGCCGTGATATTTTCAGTCGCATCGTGCACGGTACCCGAGTGACGCTCGTGATCGTGATGCTGGTTGTCGTCACCGTCGGGCCGATCGGCTTGCTGATCGGCGCCGCCTCAGGTTATCTCGGCGGGCTCATTGACCGCAGCTTGATGCGCATCACTGACGTATTCCTTGCCTTCCCGCGTCTGGTCCTGGCGCTCGCCTTTGTGGCAGCCCTGGGACCAGGGCTCGTCAATGCCGTGATCGCGATTGCGATTACCGCCTGGCCACCCTACGCGCGCGTTGCCCGTGCGGAAACGCTCGTTATTCGCAATGCGGACTACATTGCTGCGATCCGCCTGCAAGGCGCGTCGTCGTGGCGGATCGTCTTGCGTCACATCGTGCCCATGTGCCTGCCGTCACTTATCGTGCGCACCACACTGGATATGGCCGGTATTATCTTGACTGCGGCGGGTCTGGGCTTTTTGGGTCTCGGCGCACAGCCGCCTATTCCGGAATGGGGCGCGATGATTTCGGCCGGTCGTGAGCAGATTTTCGACCAATGGTGGGTCGCAACTTTTCCAGGACTGGCAATATGCATAGTCGCCTTGGGGTTCAATCTGCTGGGCGACGGCCTGCGTGACGTGATGGATGCTAAGTGACAGCAATGTTGACCAGGTCAGAAATCACGCCACCACTGCTCGAAGTCGAGAACCTCCGGGTGAACTTCCACACGGCGACCGGCATCGTGCAGGCCGTGCGGGGCTTGTCGTTCACGCTTGGACGCGAACGTCTCGGTATCGTTGGCGAGAGCGGCTCCGGCAAATCGATGACCGGGCGCGCGATCCTCGATTTGATCCCGCCGCCTGGTGAGATTTTGGCCAGCAAATTAATCTTTCGCGGGCAGGACCTGCAGACTATGGATAAGGCTGCGCGCCGCAAGCTGCGTGGCCGGCACATTTCGATGGTCATGCAGGACCCGAAATTCTCACTTAACCCCGTCGTCACTGTCGGCGAGCAGATCGCCGAAGGTTATCGCGTACACCACAAGGCGAACCGCCGCGAAGCGAAAGACTGCAGCCTCACCATGCTGGAGGCAGTGCAGATCCGCGAACCGGCGCGCGTCTATGATCTCTATCCACATGAAGTGTCGGGCGGCATGGGCCAGCGCGTAATGATTGCAATGATGCTGATTGCTGAACCAGATATTCTTATAGCTGACGAGCCGACCTCGGCCCTCGACGTGACGGTACAGTTGCAAGTGTTGAAGATCCTGGATGATCTCGTTACGCGCCGTGGCATGGGGCTAATCTTCATCAGCCACGACTTGCGTCTGGTCACTTCGTTCTGCGATCGGGTGATCGTTATGTACGGCGGCAAAGCGATGGAAACGCTCCCTGCAGCCGAACTCGTCAACCCGGCAAGCCTCGAGAGCCGTCATCCCTATACGCGCGGGCTACTCGCCTGCCTCCCCAGCATCGAGCATCGCCGGGCTGAACTCGCGACGATATCGCGCGACCCTGCGTGGCTGTCATGAGTGCAACCGTGGCGATCTCTGTCAGTCATCTCGACGTCCGTTTTGGCGACTCTCACGTTGTCCACGATGTGTCGTTCAATGTGGGGACCGGCGAGAGCTACGGCATTGTCGGTGAGTCGGGTTCGGGCAAATCAACCGTACTGCGCGTGTTGGCTGGCTTGAACCGCAAGTGGAGCGGCGACATCGACATTCTAGGTAAGCGCCAGGAGAAAACGCGGAACAAGGCATTCTTCCGAAACGTGCAGATGGTGTTTCAGGATCCCTATGGCAGCTTGCATCCAAAGAAAACGGTCGATGCCGCGTTGGCCGAGCCGCTTGCAATCCACGGGATTGCCGATGCCGAGCGAAAGATTGGCAAAGCGATTTTCGATGTAGGGCTACCGTCCTCGTTCCGCTACCGCTTTCCACATCAGTTGTCGGGTGGCCAGCGACAGCGCGTGGCAATCGCTCGGGCGCTAGTCCTCGAACCGGCCATCCTGCTGCTCGACGAGCCGACATCAGCGCTCGATGTCTCGATTCAGGCCGAGGTGCTCAATCTGTTGCAGGCGCTGCGCCGGGAACGCAACCTCACCTACATTCTCGTCAGTCACGACCTCGCCGTTGTCGGCCATATGTGTGAGCGACTCATGGTGATGCAACTGGGCAAGGCGGTCGAGGAGATGACTGCTTCGACCTTGTCCGCCCACGCCCCAGCAACGAGCTATAGTCAACAGCTTCTGGTGGCCAGTGCGGGGTTTCGCCGGGAGAGTGCCTGACAGTGGAGACAGCGAGAACAGTAGCCACCCGATAATCTAAAGTCCGGCATCGTTGGCGACTTCAGCTTGGAGTCAGACGCGTCGCGCGCTCATGTCTTGACCGTCGCGTCGCAGAGAAAGCCGACCTCGGCGGCTCCTCGGAAATCAATCCACAAATGGTGTGTTGCCGCGCCCGCAGTACCTTCGTAAGTGGACACTGCCAGATCTTGGCCGCGCAACCTACCGATCCGGTCGGCCGGAAAATTGTAACGCGCAAACGTCCTGGACACACCCACGGAGCCAGCGGTGCGCTGGATCAGCATCCAAGCGCGGATGCCAGAGCAATGAGATGGTGATCTCCGAAATCGTTATCGGTAGCGGAAAACTATGCATGCCTGTGCGCAGGATTCCCGTATGTCGTTCGGGAACACTGGCGATCATTTCGGAGGCACGGGCGAGAGCCAGCGCGGTTGAAAAGCCAGCGACAATCGTGCCGATCACTCGCTCCAACCCGAACGGCTTCAACGCTTCATCAATCGGTCCCCTGTCAAACCCCTGCCGCGAAACGTGGATGTGCCTGCCACCGGCATAGCGGGAAGGCGTAATCTTGCCTTTACTCAGTGCGTGCCCGGCTCGCACAACGCCGATGTAGCGATCACGAAACAAGGCCTGCACACGCAGCTCCGGAGCGGTCGTCTGTTCCACGACACCGGTTTCGAGTTCGACGGTCCCGTCTCGAAGTGGCGCGCTGTCTTTGTTCGGCTTCTGCACAAAGAACAACCGTACGCCGGGGGCTTCCGCTCCGATGCGGGATATGAGGTCCGGTCCGAAGTTCTCGACAAAGCCCTCAGTCGTTCGAAGCGTGAACGTTCGAGTGAGTTGCTTGAGATTAAGTGTTTCGACAGGGCGCAGAACGGCTTCTGCTTTGCGCACGAGTTGACTGACCGGCTCACGCAATTCGAGCGCTCTTGGCGTCGGAACGAGTCCGCGTCCAGCTCTGACCAAAAGTGGATCTCCAGTCGTCTCGCGCAGTCGCGCCAGGGCCCGGCTCATCGCTGATGGACTGAGCCGCAGCCGTTGGGCGGCCCGTGCAACGCTGCCTTCCGCGAGCAGCACATCCAGCGTGACAAGTAAATTGAGATCGGGCCTCGGCATGTGGTGACTATAGCACGGCATTCGTGATGTGGCGTTAGGCGCATGTATTCAGTGCAAACGGTGTGCCTTACGGCATGCCTAACAATGACCTATCTGCATTGCAGTAGCAATCAAGGAATTCTCTCATGACCCCCCCACGGTTCGGACCCATCCTGTTCGGTTTCATCCTTTCGGCACTGATGTCCTTTCTCGTTTCCGGCATCTCAACTTTCCGAAACGCGGGGCTGGTTGACGGATTTCTCGGCCTTTGGGTCGGGGCCTGGCTTCCATCATGGCTCATCGCGTTCCCAATGGTCGAGGTGATCGCACCCGTCGCGCGTCGGATTGTCGGTGGACTGGTCGAGACCAGGACTGGCAGCACAACATGACCGCAACGAACCAAGCTTTACTCACTCTCGGAGGGGAGCGGAACTCATCGATCCGGTGGGCGCTCGCCAGTTTGTCGCTTGCCATGCTGCTGTCCTCACTCTGTCACTGGCAGTGCAAAACTGACCCGGGTGGCAACATGAATCTGACCCGCCGCATTAGGTGGTTCCTCCTGAGCGGAGGGACCGATGCTGACAGCGGAGGAACAGATGGAATTGGTGATTTTGAAGAAGCACGGCGACAGCAT